>CAKTVG010000015.1 GCA_934622035.1 uncultured Oscillospiraceae bacterium | reverse complement strand
TCATCGGAAATACCGACAGTTTTGTCATATCCATCCGCCCAAAGGTCAAACCCCTTGCTGTTCAGCATGCTTTACCTCCATCAAATTCCGATTTGTCCAACTCATTATAGCATAAAAATCCACCGTAATTCTATCAAAATTACGGTGAACTTATGGCGGAGTGAGAGAGATTTGAACTCTCGCGCGCTTTTTACACGCCTACTCCCTTAGCAGGGGAGCCCCTTCGGCCTCTTGGGTATCACTCCGAATAAAAGACAATATAAAGAGAAATGGCGGAGAGAGTGGGATTCGAACCCACGGCCCATCGCTGGGTCACTGGTTTTCAAGACCAGCTCCTTAAACCGCTCGGACATCTCTCCGAATGTTACTGCAATATTTTAGCACGCAGCAAGGCATTTGTCAACCATAAAATGCTCATTTTGCAGCGGAGATTGCAGTCGGCAGAGCAGGCGTCTTCCCACCTCCCTGCCGACTGTACAGAGAATTGTAATTATTCCGGTGAAAGCTCGACGGCGTGGCGCAGGATGCTGTACGCCGGGACGCGGCATGGCAGCTTCATGTGAAATAGCATCTGCGGCGTCCGTGGCTGCTCCAGCGGAACGCCGTCCATGTCCTGCATCATCGGCACCTCAAAGGCCATTGGGCGGAAATCCGGCCCGACAAGCTCGACGCTGTCCCCTGCCGCAAACTTGTTGCGCAGGGAGAGGACGGCGTTCCCCTGCTCGTCGCATTCCGTCACGATCGCGCAGACCTGCCACTGCCGGATATAGCGCGAGCTTTGGTAATACTGCCCAGGCTGGCCATAGAAAAAACCGGTAGAGTAGCGGCGGTGGGAGACGTGCTCCACTTCGTCGC
Source organism: uncultured Oscillospiraceae bacterium (assembly GCA_934622035.1). Taxonomy (GTDB): domain Bacteria; phylum Bacillota; class Clostridia; order Oscillospirales; family Oscillospiraceae; genus JAZOXB01. The sequence goes on along the minus strand of CAKTVG010000015.1, from coordinate 71,077 downwards.
GCCAAACGGGATCCGGCTGTCTTCCTGCGGCAACGTCGTCCAATGCGTGCCGATATGCGCCCGTAACGATAGCGGCATAGTAGGCAGACTTTGCACGCCCTTCGATCTTGATGCAATCAACCCCGGCGTCCATCAGGTCGTCCAAATGGTCGATCATGCACATATCGCGGGAGTTCATAATATATGTTCCCTTTTCGTCCTCAAATACCGGGAAGTATTCCCCCGGGCGCTTCTCCTCCATCAGCGCATACTGATAGCGGCAGGGCTGCGCGCAGGCACCGCGGTTGCTGTCTCGTCCGGTCATATAGTTAGACAAGAGGCAGCGTCCGGAATAGGATACGCACATTGCGCCGTGCGCAAACGTTTCAATTTCCAGCTCGCGCGGTGTGTTTTCACGAATTGTCCGGATTTCCTCCAGCGACAGCTCTCGCGCCAGAACGACGCGCTTCGCACCAAGGTCGTACCACGCCGAGGCACAGGCATAATTCGCGATGCTCACCTGCGTGGAAACGTGGCGCTCGCAGCGCGGCGCATACTTCTCCGCCATGCGGAACACGCCGAGATCGGCAATGATCAGTGCATCCACGCCGCTCTCATTCAGCAGCGCCAGATGCGCCGGAAGCGCGGCCAGCTCGCCGCTGCGCGGCATGGTGTTCACGGTAACATGTACCTTTACGCCATGCTCGTGTGCAAAGCGGACAGCCTCCGGCAGCGCCTCCGGAGAGAAATTCCCCGCGAAGGAGCGCATGCCGAAGCTGGTACCTGCCAAATAGACGGCGTCAGCACCGTACAGAACCGCCATTTTCAGGCGTTCCATATCTCCTGCCGGAGCCAGCAACTCCGGCTTTTTCCGCTCAGTCCTCATTCTGGCTGGCAAGGAAAGCGTTGTGCTCGTCGTACGTTTCGGAGAAATGATGCCCCGTTCCGTCCGACTTCAGCGCATAGTAGAAATAATTCGTTTCATTGGGATTCAGCGCCGCAGAGATGCTGCTCAGGCCGGGGTTGGAGATCGGTCCGGCCGGGAGGCCCGCACGCGTATAGGTGTTATACGGCGTATCGATCTGCGTCTGCTCGTAGGTCAGATTCCCGGTGATGCCGCCGAGGCCGTAAATGACGGTCGCGTCGATGTTCAGATAGGGATAGTCCGCCGGGCGGCACAGACGGTTATAAATGACGGAGGCAATGTCCGCGCTCTCACTGACGCTGGCGGTTTCCTTCTCAACCATAGAAGCGACGGTGATCAGCTCATAGACCGTGAACTTGTGTGCATTGATATAATCGTCGTCATAGCCGCGGCGGGCCCAGCTTGCTGCGAGGTCCTCGTTCAGGACGTCGAGCTGCGCCTTGGCCTCATCGCCAAATTTGCGGTTAAAGGTACTCAGAAGCTTGCCAAGCACGCGCTCGGGGTCGTCGTTCGTATAGAAATAATAGGTGTCCGGGAAGAGGAAGCCCTCGAGACGATTGCTCTCGCCATAAGGGATGCTTTCCAGAAACCAGTAGTCAAACTGCGTCTCGGCAGCGCATTTTTCCAGCTCATCGACCTTGCAAACGCCTTTTTCTTCCATCAGCTCGAAGATCTGCGCGCAGGTTTTGCCCTCGGGAATGGTAACGGTCACTTCCGTGCGGTTTTTGCTGTTCTTGCGCATGCCGCTGTTGATGGCGTGATAGTCATAGTTGTAGTGCAGCTTATAGGTGCCCGGAACCATGGCGTCGGCGGATTTCGTGAACTTGCAGTAGAGCTTGAAGAGCCAAGGGTGCTGAATCAGCCCCTTGTCCTGAAGCATCTGCGCGATGTCGTCCAGCGTTGCACCGTCTTCGATTGTGACCTCGACCTCGTCCGAGGAGCGGCCGAAGGCAAGCACGTCCTGCGCGCATTCCCAAGCAATAAAGCCCGCCGCAACGGCAACGAGGGAAACCACAACAACGTAAATCAGAATTTTCAGATAGAGCGGAATGATTCTCCTTCTGCGGCGGCGTTTCTTTGGCGCTTCTTCCTCCTCTTCCGGCTCTGCGTCATAGTCGTTGTAGTCGCCGTAGTCATTGAAGGCGTCCCCGAAATCCGGGGTAAAATCGGCAGTGTCTTCCGCGCCTGCCGGGTCAGCTTCAAAATCCTCGGGGAGATTGAAATACTCGGAGGAATCTCCGTATTCGTTATAACGATCGTTTCTGTCAGTCATTTTAACCCTCCTGTCGGTAGACGATACCGGCGGCTGTCTTCTCCGCCGCAGCCTGTCCACGCAGCGCGCAGATCAGCGCCAGCGCGAAATCGAAAGCAGCCCCTGCGGCGCGGCCGGTGATGATGCGGCCGTCTGTCACCACATTCTGCGGCAGCATTTTAGCCCCGCCCATTTCCTGCTCCATGCCGGGATAGCATGTTGCGCTTCTGCCCTCTGTGATCCCAAGCTCTGCAAGAATCGTCGGTGCGGCGCAGATTGCCGCTACATACTTTCCGTCCCGATAGAGCGTGCGCACGGCCGCAAGCGCCGCAGCGCTGCCGCGAATGGACGCGACGCCGCCAAGGCCCCCGGGAAGCACAATCATCTCCGCCTGCGCTGTGTCCATTTCTTCCACCGTACAATCGGCGGAGACGCGAATTCCGTGGCCGCCCGTGATGCAGCCGCTGCCGATTCCGGCAAGCTTTACTTCGATCCCGGCACGGCGCAGCAGATCGCAGGGAATCAGGGCCTCCGCTTCTTCAAAGCCGGTTCCGAGTATGATATATACCATTCAGGCATCCTCCAAACATTTTTTCACCAGCGCATAGATCTCCGAATGAATATCGTCAATCGAGCGCATCTTTCCATCCCTTGCGCACCGGATGATCGTCCAGCCATAGTGCTTTGCGGCGTCCATGCCAACCTCGCGGCACTGGCGCAGATAATCCATATTCTGCTCATGGATGTCCGCCTGCGTGTGGGTGCTGCTTTCGCGCTTGCGCAGCATCTGCCCCGTCAATTCGGTTGGGACATCCAAATATATGACGATGTCAGGTCTCGGAAGTTCCAGACGGTCATATTCAAAGTCCTGAAGCCAGCGGAAGAAGGCATCACGCCGCTCCGGAGGCTCCTTCGACGCCTGATGCACGGCGTTAGAGGTGGTATAGCGGTCAGACAGCACAAGCCCGCCCGCCTGATAATAGTCCTTCCAGAGCTTCTGGTAGGATGCGTAGCGGTCGACGGCATAAAAGGTTGAGGCGGCATAAGCATTCACATCCGAGGGCTTGCTGCCGAATTCACCGCCGAGATACATGCGGATCAGCGCAGAAGAAGGCTCGGAATACTGCGGAAAGACGATCGTGCGGAATTGCACCCGGTCGGCCTGCAAGTGCTTTGTCAGCAGCTGAAACTGCGTGGACTTGCCGGAACCGTCTGTTCCCTCAAAGACTATCAGCTTTCCCATATCATTACCCTCTCCAACGTTTTTTCAAGGCGGCGAACACATATTTCGGAAGGCGCAGCATACGTCCAAAGCGCCGCGGCTCCTTGATCAGCCGGTAAAGCCACTCCAATTGCAGCTTCTGCATCCAGACCGGCGCGCGCTTGACCGTTCCGGCAATGCCGTCGAGCGTACCGCCAAGGCCAATCATAAGGCGTGCGCCGGATGCCTGCAAATACTGCTGCATGAAGAATTCCTGCTTCGGCGCACCAAGACAGACAAACACAACGTCCGCCTCCGCCTCGCGGATGTCCGACACCTTGGCCTGTGCATCGGTAAAATAGCCGTCAGCCGTCCCACAAATGCAGAGGCGCGGATACCGCTCACGCAGCTTCTTCGCAGCGGCATCGGCAATGCCGGGCTTGCTGCCAAGCAGATAGAGCCGCTTGCCCTCCTGCTCCAGCAGCGGCAGCAGAGCCATGGCAAAGTCAAAGCCCGCAACCTTCTGCTTCAGGGGGCTGCGAATGAGCTTTGAGGCCAGAACCACGCCCGCGCCGTCCGGAAGGACCAGACCGGCGTGATTGATAAGGGCGCAAAGCGCAGCATCGTGCAGCGCCTCATAGGCAATCTCCGCGTTCGGCGTAACACAGTAGGCCGGCGTATTGCCGTGCAGAATGGTCAGCGCCGTTTCCAGCGCTTCCTGCATGGTTACATTGTCATAATCAATTCCAAGGACTTCCGTTTTCAAGCGGACAGCACTTCCTAAATCTATAGTCGGTTTATTTTACCACAAAAATTGCGATTTGTCTACTTTTGCATTCTCATCCGCAGGCGGCCGCTTGACTTTTTGTCCGGTATCTTTTACAATAGTAAACAACTCGGGAGATTTTCCCACCCATTCAACCCCGTCTTTATGAGGAGGAAGCATTATTGGAAGTCTTATTTGAAAATCTGCAAAACCTGTTTGTCAGCGGCGGCTGGAAGCTGATTGTGATGTGGATCATCGGCGGCGTTCTGATCTATCTCGCGATTGCGAAGGACATGGAGCCTTCCCTGCTGCTGCCCATCGGCTTTGGCGCGATCGTCATGAACCTGCCAGGCATTGTGGTAAACGGTGAGATCGTGAATATGAAGGCGCTCGAGGTTCTCTTCAACAACGGCATCGCCAACGAGCTGTTCCCGCTGATTCTTTTCATCGGTATCGGTGCGATGATCGATTTCGGTCCGCTGCTGGCGAATCCAAAGCTGATGATTTTTGGCGCTGCGGCACAATTCGGCATCTTCTTCACCTTCCTGATGGCAAGTCTCTGCGGCTTCAATATCAACGACGCCGCCTCCATCGCCATCATCGGCGCGGCCGACGGCCCGACCTCCATCGTCGTGGCGAATGCGCTCAACAGCAGCTACATCGGCGCAATCACCGTCGCGGCCTATTCCTACATGGCGCTTGTTCCCATCGTCCAGCCGCCGATCATCAAGCTGCTGACGACAAAAAAGGAACGCTTGATCCGCATGCCCTACGAGCCGAAGAGTGTCTCCAAAACGACAAAGATTCTCTTTCCCATCATTATCACGATCATCACGGGTATCTTTGCCCCGAAGGCCGTGGAGCTGATTGCCTTTCTGATGTTCGGCAACCTGATTCGCGAGTGCGGCGTGCTGAATTCCCTCTCCGAAACCGCGCAGAAGGTGCTGGCAAACCTAATCACCATCTTCCTCGGCATCACCATTGCCGTGAAGATGAACGCCGAGGAATTCCTACAGCTCCGCACGCTGATGATTCTCGGTCTTGGACTCATCGCCTTTATCTTTGACACCGTCGGCGGCGTGATGGTCGCGAAGATCATCAACATTTTCCTGCCGAAATCCAAGAAAATCAATCCTATGATCGGTGCAGCAGGCATTTCCGCCTTCCCCATGTCCGCGCGTGTCATTCACAAGATGGGCCTGAAGGAGGATCCACAGAACTTCCTTCTGATGCACTCCATCGGCGTCAACGTCTCCGGCCAGATCGCCTCCGTCATTGCAGGCGGCCTGATTCTGAGCCTCGTGACTCTGTTCCATTAAGGAGGTACCGCTATGCTGTTTCTGACAATTCCCGCGCGCCCGGCCACCTTGCAGGAGGCGCTCAAGCTGATGGGTCAGGGCTGGGGCTCGATCTTCATCGTGATTCTGATCATCATGCTTTGTGTGCTGCTGCTCAATGCGCTGTTCCGCTCAAAGAACAAATAATAATGTCAGCCCGCCGGGAAGGTTTCTTCCCGGCGGGCTTTTGCGTCCATTTTTTATGCCAAAATGGCCTTATGATAGACCTTCTTGCCCTTGCGCAGGCGGATGCCCTTGCGGAGCTGGTCGGCAGTGAAGGATACGTCGATAGAGGCGACCTTCTCGTCATCGGCAAAGACGCCGCCCTGCTGGACAAGACGCCGCGCCTCGGACTTGCTGGGCGCAAGCTTGCAGGCAAGAAGCAGGTCGAGAATCGCAATCTTGCCGTCGGTGAGCTGCGCCTCAGACAACTCTGTCGTGGGCATGTTGGCGTCATCTGCGCCGCCTGCGAAGAGGACCTTTGCTGCGGTCTGGGCCTTCTCTGCCTCTTCCTCGCCGTGGACGAGCTTCGTCAGCTCATAAGCCAGAATTTCCTTCGCGCGGTTGAGCTGGCTGCCCTCCCATGTCGCCATCTCGTCGATCTGCTCCAGCGGCAGGAAGGTCAGCATGCGGATGCACTTCATCACGTCGCCATCGCCGACGTTGCGCCAGTACTGATAGAAATCGTAGGGGCTGGTCTTATTCGGGTCGAGCCAGACAGCGTTGCCCGCGGTCTTGCCCATCTTGTGGCCCTGGGAGTCGGTCAGGAGCGTGATGGTCATCGCATGTGCATCCTTGCCGAGCTTACGGCGAATCAGCTCCGTGCCGCCGAGCATGTTGCTCCACTGATCGTCGCCGCCGAACTGCATATTGCAGTTGTAGTGCTGGAAGAGGTAGTAGAAGTCATAGCTCTGCATGATCATGTAGTTGAATTCCAGGAAGCTCAGGCCCTTTTCCATGCGCTGCTTGTAGCATTCAGCGCGCAGCATGTTGTTCACGGAGAAGCATGCGCCCACCTCGCGCAGCAGCTCGACATAGTTCAGGTTCAGCAGCCAGTCGGCGTTGTTGACCATGATGGCCTTATCCGGCCCAAATTCGATAAAGCGCTCCATCTGGCGCTTGAAGCATTCGGCGTTGTGCTCGATGTCCTCTCGGGTGAGCATTTTGCGCATGTCGGTGCGGCCGGAAGGGTCGCCGATCATGGTCGTGCCGCCGCCGATCAGGGCAACCGGCTTGTTGCCCGCCACTTGCAGACGCTTCATCAGGGTCAGGGCCATGAAATGGCCTGCCGTCAGGGAATCCGCCGTGCAGTCAAAGCCGATATAGAAGGTGGCCTTGCCGTTGTCGATCATTTCGCGGATCTCCGCCTCGTTGGTCACCTGCGCGATCAGGCCGCGCGCGACGAGTTCGTCATAGATTTTCATTGAATTGTCTCCTTTTGATATAAAAAACCCTCTGTCCTTTCGGACAGAGGGCGTAAAATACGCGGTACCACCTCTGGTTCGCCGCCATCTCGCGATTTGCGGCCTCAGGGAGTCCAGGACTCCAGCACATAACGGGTGCAAACCGTCCTGCCCTACTGCCGCCATAACGCGGGGTTCCGGCAGACCGCTCCGGGAGGTATTTCACTGCATCTTCCTGCCGCCTCGCACCATCCGGCGACTCTCTGAAAGGCTGAAATGCCGCTACTTTTCCCATCTTTGCGTTTCACCGTTGACTATCCTAACAGACAAGGTTTGGTTTGTCAAGTACTTTCCACCGAAAAAAGCAAAAGAACTGCCGTAAAAAGCGGCAGTTCTTTTGCGAGAGAGAGTTCAGCGGCCGGCCTTTTTATCAGCCTTTGCCTTTTCCTTCTCTTCCTTCTTTTTCTTTGCGCGTTCCTTTGCAGCAGCCTGTGCGTCGGCGCGAGCCTTCGCAGCAGCTTCCTGCGCGGTGTTGTTGGTCATAACGGACCATTTGGCAAGCTCCATGCGAACGCGGTCCATGCTGGTCTCAATGACGATATTCTCTTCCTTGACGTCAACGACCTTGCCGACGATGCCGCCGATGGTGGTGATCTTATCTCCAACCTTCAGAGAGCTGCGAAGCTTCTCCTCTTCCTTCTTTTTCTTCTTCTCCGGGCGGATGATCATGAAATAGAAGACGGCGACCATGACCACGAGAATGATAATCATGCTATAGTCCATTGTTGTTTCCTCCAGTGATTTATATCAAAAATATTATACAGGCAAACAGGCTGCAATGCAAGGAGAAAATTTGTAAATTTTCTTACAATTGCATTTTCGGCTTCAGTCCTCCGCGCGGCGCGCGAGACGTTCCGAATACGTTCTGCGGAAGGACTCAAAGCAGCCCTCATCCAGCGCATTGCGGATGCGCTCGGTCAGCTTGTTGTAAAAATACAGGTTATGCATGACGGAAAGGCGCATGGCCAGCATTTCCTCCGCCTTAAACAGATGCCGCAGGTAGGCGCGGGAATAGCGGCGGCAGACCGGGCAGTCGCACTCCGGGTCGATTGGGCGCTCGTCGCGCTCATATTTTGCGTTCTTCAGGTTGATTGTACCGGACCAGGTGAAGAGCTTGGCATGCCGCGCGTTTCGTGCCGGCATGACGCAGTCAAAGAAATCAACGCCGCGCGCGACAGCCTCAATGATGTTCGACGGCGTGCCGACACCCATGAGATAACGGGTCTTGTCCCTCGGCATATAGGGGTCAATCGCCTCAATAATATCGTACATGACCTCTGTGCTCTCCCCTACGGCCAGACCGCCGATGGCATAGCCCGGCAAATCCAGCTCGGCGATCTGCTGCATATGGCGGATGCGCAGGTCGGTATAGGTGCCGCCCTGGTTGATGCCCCAGAGCATCTGCCGGGGATTCACGGTGTCCTCTAGCTGGTTCAGACGGGCATTTTCCGCCTTGCATCGCACCAGCCAACGGTAGGTTCGGCCAATGGAATCCTCCACATATTTGTAAGGCGCAGGGTTCTCGATGCACTCGTCAAAAGCCATGCAGATATCGGAGCCCAGATTGGATTGAATCTGCATGCTCTCCTCCGGGCCCATGAAAATCTTGTGCCCGTCAATGTGGGAGGCAAAGTAGACGCCCTCCTCCTTGATTTTTCGCAGGCTGGCCAGAGAAAACACCTGAAAGCCGCCGGAATCCGTGAGGATAGGCTTGCTCCAGGTCATGAATTTGTGCAGGCCGCCCATATCGTGTACAAGCCTGTCGCCCGGCCTTAAATGCAGATGGTAGGTATTGGACAGCTCCACCTGGCAGCCGATGTTTTCCAAATCAGCAGCGCTCAGCGCACCCTTGATTGCACCCTGCGTTCCGACGTTCATAAAAACCGGCGTCTGGACCGTTCCATGTGCACAGGTAAAAATGCCCCGTCGCGCGTGGCCTTCCGTTTTCAGTAGTTCAAACATTTCTTTCCTCTCAGTTTGCGGCTGGATTTCTTTCGCGGCATCTGAGCCGTCAGAGCGATGCCAGTATTATTTATACCATACTCCACCGCTTCCGTCAAGAAAAAAGCAAACCCCCGGCGACCTTTCGATCGCCGGGGGCGCTGTTTCGTTCAGCTCATGGGGTGTCAGAGCTTTCCGGAAAAGACTTTAATTGTTGTGCTTCTTGCGGAGCAGGAAGGTCACGACCGCAGCAGCAGCGACAGCCGAGAAGGTCAGGACGGTCATCCAGAGGCCGAGGTGGCTCTCGTCGCCGGTCTTGACGTTGTTGGGCTGGGTCTTGCCGCAGACAGTGCACTTGCCGTTCTTGAAGTTGTGGCCGGTCGCCTTGATGACCTCGCCCTTCTTGACAACTTCCTTGCAGGTCTTGCAGACCTCGTCGCCGGTGTAGCCGTCTTCCGTGCAGGTAGCTTCCTTCGCGCCAACGATCTCGGTATCGTGGCCGGTGGCCGGAATAACCTCACCCTGCTTGATGACTTCCTTGCAGGTCTTGCAGACCTCATCGCCGGTGTAGCCGTCTTCCGTGCAGGTAGCTTCCTTCGCGCCAACGATCTCGGTATCGTGGCCGGTGGCCTCGATTTCCTCGGTCTTCGCATCGGTGTAGGTCTTGCTCTCGAACTCCACGGTAGCGGTGTAGGTGCGGACGCCCTTCTCGGTGCAGGTCGGCTCGGTGGTCACTTCATTGGTGATCTTCGCGTCAACGACTTCAACATGGGTCTCGTCGTTCGCGCAGGTGAAGGTCGCGGTAGCGCTCTCCAGGCCGGTCCAAGTCCAAGTGGGCTCGCCATAGGCGTGGCCGGTTGCGGGAATCACGGTGCTGTCCTTGACGGCGTCGCAGTTCTTGCAGTGGATGGACTTGCTGCCGTCCTCGGTGCAGGTCGCAGCCTTGTCGATGGTGAAGTCAGCTTCCCAATCGTGTCCGGTCGGGTCAAGATCTTCAACCTCGGTGTGCTGGCAGACGGAGCAGGTATGCATCCGCATGCCCTTCTCCTGGCACTTCGGAGCGACGATGGTGACCCATTCGCCGTAGGAGTGGCCATTTGCGGGGATCTCGGTGACATCCTTCTTCGCATCGCACTTCTTGCAATGGATGGACTTGCTGCCTGCAACGGTGCAGGTGGGCTCCACATCGACCGTGTAGTCAGCTTCCCAGTCATGGCCGGTCGGCTGAATGTCTCTGGTCTCGGTGTGCTGGCAGACGGAGCAGACGCGCTTCTCAAGGCCCTTGCCTTCGCAGGTCGCAGCGACGACGGTTTCCCATTCGCCGAAGGAGTGACCCTTCGCAGGAGTGGTGGTGCCGGAGGCAACCTTCTTACCGCAGACGGTGCAGTAGGTGTCGCCGGTGTAGCCTTCGAGCGTGCAGGTGGCGTCGTGTGCGTCCTTAACCTCGGTGTTCTTGTGGAACTCCGCAGTCAGAGTCTCGGTGACGTCAACGTGCTTGTCGTTGATCTCGGTCTGATGGATGGTGATTTCAGGATCGGTGTCAACCTTGGTGGGATCGACGCTGAAGGTCAGGGTCGCAACGACCGTGCCGGCAGCGACGCCGTCGAGATCGACATAGCCGAGGGTGACCTTGCCGGACTCATCCTTGTGAGAGGTGTAGTCGGCGAACATGGACACATCGGTCAGAGTGAGAATGCTGGGATCGTATTCGACAGTGGCCAGGCCGTTGGTGGTGGCGTCTTCACTCTTGGCGATAACATTCACGGTGACGGTCTTCTCATCGTCGGAAACGGTGACGTTGGAAGCGGATTCACTTGCAACAGGAGCCTCAAGCGGCAGAACCGGAGAGGACTTTGCGGAGGTGACAGCATTCAGGGAGCCGGTGGCAGCCTGCTTGCTCTCGCCGTAGCGGCTGATCTGGTCAGCGGTCAGCTGGACGGATTCAGCGCTGAAGGTTTCGGTCTTGTTCATGGCCTCAAGGACTCTGTTGGTAACAGTCTCGTCCTCGTGGTAGATCGTGCCGAAGATGTTTGCGGGCCACACGCCGTCGCCGAAGGAGCCGACAAGCGCTGCATCCCAAGTGCCCTCGTCCGTGAAGAGGATACGATAGACGTTGTTGGTATCGCCCGTGAAGTTGGAGAGATACAGAACAATGTCGTCGCCCTCGACGGTGGCGTACAGGGAGTCGTACATATCGCCTTCATCGGTGGGGTTGTCGGAGTAGCCGACATCCTTCAGGTTGGACTCGAAGATGCCGAAGGAAGCGCTCCAGGAAGGATTGCCCTCATCGTCAAGCTCGGGATAGGTGTTCATCGTCCAGATATTGCCCGCATCGTCCAGGAGCAGGAACATCTCGGCGGTGGTGTCCTTCACGCCGTCCTCATCGGTGTCAATCTTGACAGTGCCGAGAGAGGAAACAGCGGTGAAGTAGGATGCGCCGGCGTAGAACAGCAGATATGACTGGAAGTTGAACGCAGACAGATCCATGTTCGTGGGAGACTTGCAGGGCATGAAGTAGATGTAGTACACGCTGGTCAGCAGAGGATTCTCCGCGGTGGAGAAGGTCAGGCTGTACTCCATATCCCACATGGGGATGTCGCCCTCAAAGCCCTTGTAGGTAGCCAGCGTCTTGCCGGTATCCAGATCGACCTTGTAGATGTCGAAGCCCTGGCCGTCCTCGACAAACACGTTGCCGTTGCGGGCGTCGAACGTTGCGGAGGAAATGCTCTTGACCTCGGTGTTGACCAGAGGCGTCCAGGTCTCATCGTTGGCGAGATCCCAGGTGTAGAACAGAGCCGTGCCTTCAGCATCCTGCATGCCGCCGACGAGAGTGGTGTCAGCCGTGAGGACGGAAACGACGCAGGTAGCGGTCGCGGTGGGATCCTTAATGGAGGCCGCGGTGATGGTCGCAGTGCCCTTGCCGACAGCGGTAACGATGCCGTTGGCATTGACGGTAGCAACCTCAGCGTTGTCAGAAGTCCAGGTCACGCCATCCGGATGGATGCCGAACGGGGAAACTTCTGCAGTGATCATGCCGGTGCCGCCCTTGTAGAGGGACATTGCGGTCTTGTCCAGCGTGACGGTGACATCGCCCTCGAGCTCTTCCTTGTTCAGGTTGATCTTGAAGGTGTTGTAGTTGTCAGCATAGTCATAGACGCGGAGCAGCAGATGGTTGACGCCTGCGGTCTTGCTGGCATCGAGTGCGAGCTCGATGGAGTCGCCCATCTTGGCATCCTTGGGGGAGCCGCCAACTCTGTCAAGAATCTTGCTCTCATCATAGTCGATCAGGATCGCGGCCGCGATGTAGCGGTTGTCGCTTGCGTTGACAATGAGCTGCTTAGTGTCGTTCATCAGGTCTTCCTTGAAGTAAACCTCGGAGACCTCAGGAGCGGTCTTATCGACATAGGCAACATAGGACATGGTTGCACCGTCGGAGAGCGCGTCCCAATCGGTCACAGCAGTTTCGCCGCTGTAATCGACATAGTATTCCGGAGCCATGGTCATGCTGATGTTCAGCTTGGTGCCTTCCGGAGCGTTGGGTGCGGCAGAGAAGTTCAGGCTGGAGCGAGTGCCCTGCCAGGTACCGCCGTTGGTGTAGTAATAAGCGGAGGTTGCCTGCTGGTTGAGCTCCTTGCTCAGGTATTCCTTGCCGTCGTCGCCGGTGATGTCCATACGGACGTTCGCGGCGTTACGGATGAGGGAGAAGTACATCTTCGCGAAGGTCGTGGTGTCGGGGTTGTAGGCGTTACGATCTTCATGATAGAAATCTTCTTCCACATAGGGGTTGCCGCCGAAGTAGTACAGGCCGGAATCGCCGGCGTACTGCACGGTGAGGCTCTGATACTTCAGGGCATTGTTGCCGGCAGCCGCGTACATATAAGGAACACGGTTCTCCATGCCGTTGGCATACTCGAGATAGCTGCCGATGTCGTACATGGAAGCATCGGTCCAGCTGCCGTAGTAGCCGAGAACGGGGATGGAGTGCTCGGTGCCCTCTTCGCCTTCTGCGCTGGCAAGCTCAGAAGCGTAGACATAGCCTTCAACATAGGTGCCGGTGCCGTCGCTGGCCTCGTCATACATGTCGAGCATAGCCTTGCTGAGCTGTGCGGTCACGGTAACATGGACAGAGCCGTTTGCGGGAACCTCAACGGCGCTCTTGCCGAGACGCTTGAAGAAGAGGTATGCATCGTAGGTGTCGATGTCGCCGTCTTCGCTGAAGTCAGCGTATGCCTTGTCATTGATTTCGGCACGAACGCCGGTGACATAGTCAAGCAGAGCCTGGCCGTCGTCAGCGTTAATCTTGCCGTCGCCGTTGAAGTCGCAGTGCTCCATACCGGAAGCGTCAGCAACCTCGATGGTCTTGCCGTCGACATCCCAGGAGACGTTGGCAGCAATCGGGGTGGTCCAGGCATCCTCGAAGTTCGCGGTCGTGCTGTCGCTGATGTAGTTTGTAAACACGTCCTGCGTGAAGAAGTCCGCATCGAGATTGAACGCGGTAGCGGTATCTTCCATGTTGTAGATGGTGAAACCGAAGGTGTACAGGCCGGTGCGGTCAGCGTCTTCGCCGAGCTCGGCCTTGACCTTGCCGTCCTTGTAGGAATCGGTTGCGTTGGCATCCATCAGGATGTAGCTGCCGCTGGAAACGGCTGCGCCGACATTGGCAAGACCAGCGCCCTGACGGAGCACGGGATAGTAACCATTGCCCTCGCTGCCAACGAATTCTTCATACATCGGAGTCGCGGTGGACATCAGCAGCGACTGCGTGAGGGTACGGGAGGACAGGCCGGTCTTCGTGGTCAGATCTTTTTCTCTGATGTACTGGCCGACGACAGCCGCCATACCGGCAACCTGCGGAGAGGCCATGGAGGTACCGGACATATTCTGATAGGTACCGCCGTCCTTCAGGGAGTAGATGTTGCCGCCGGGAGCGGTGATCTCGGGCTTGAGCTCCAGGGAGCCGGGAACGCCCCAGGAGGAGAAGTCGCTGATGGTGTAGTAGTCGGCGGTGGTGTCGTTGACAGCAGGAGTTGCAGCAACCTTCATCGTGCCGACATAGTAGGTCACGCCGTTCGCTTCCTTCTTCTCGGCATTCGCCTTGATGGTCAGACCATCAGCAAAGGTCATGGAGACATAAGGAGCGGTTTCGGTGTAGCCGTCAGTGGACATGTTGATGGTGCCCTCAACATTGTTCACAACGATCGTTGCAATTGCACCGGCCGCGATGGCGTTGTTGCCCTTCGCAGTGAAGTTGATGGCGCCGCGGTTGCAGAGTGCAATCGCGTCCTTGATTTCGTCGCCTGCGGCGGCGAAGTCGCTGGGATTGCCGGGAGCGTCAACATACACGAACTTGTGCTCGCCTGCCAGCGCGGTCATGGGCTGGATGGGAGCGTCGGTGGTGTCGTTGTAGAACATCTTGGTGCCGGCGACCTCAACATAGTTGCCGGTGGAGCCAACGTTGTCAACGGAGGCAACCGCAAGGGAGTTGGTGAAGGATCCGGGGCTGCCGTTGGTTGCCCAGCTCACGCCGTCAGCGTAGGGGTAGCCATACGGAGTGTTCTCGAACCAGCTGCCGGAGTTACCGGCGGACATCGCAACGACCAGGCCACTTTCGGTGACACGCTCGAGGATTGCCTGATAGGCAGCCTTCGCGTTGTGTGAGAAGCCGGGGTTGCCGCTGCCGAGAGACAGGTTTGCGGAATCGGCGCCGAGGACGATGGCGTCTTCAATTGCAGCCATGTAGTCGGAGTCGTAAGCACCGCCGCCCTTACCGAAGACCTTCATGGTGAAAACCTGGGCATCAGGGGCAACACCTTGGGTCAGAACGGTATCCAGAGCATTGGAGTAAGTACCGTCTTCATTGGCGATGTAACGGTTGCCGGCGGCAATGCCGGTAACATGGGAGCCGTGGTCGCCCTGGGTATCATTGTCATGGGTGACATCGGTGTCGCCGTCAATGTAGTTATACGCGAAGGGGATCTTGGCATTGACGTAAAGGTCTTCCGCAGTCACGCCGTTCTTGGCGATGTTCAGCTGGGAGAGGACCTTTGCGGTGTCGGCAGCAGTCATCGGAACGGCGTCGGTGCCTCTGACCGCGTAGCTGTAAGCATAGGGGTCGAGGGACGGATGATCCGTGTCAGCGCCAGTATCGATGATGGCAACCTTGGAGCCGGCGCCGGTGTAACCGGAAGCCCAGGCTGCGGTCGAGCCGATCATCTTATCTGAGGTCGCCATGTTCGGGTCCGTCGTCTCAGACTGATTGACGACGCACGGCTCATAGCGGGTCTCGATGAGAACTTCTTCAACGCCGGAGACCTTTTCGATCGCTTCAATCTGACCATACTCCACATTTGCGGAGATGATGTTCGCAGAAAGCGTCAGGTTCCAAACAACGTCGAGAGTCTCGCCGTCCAGAGCTTTCTTGGAGATGGTCTTGGCCATCTTCTCCTGCTTGGTTTCCAGGTTATCACGATACTTGATTGCCTTGGAATTTGCGCTGGCAATCTGCTGCGTCGTGAAACCCTTTTCCAGGGTAGAGGGATCAGACAGAACGATGGAGACACGGACAACATCCGTATCTGCGTACTGCTGAGTTTCGTCGTCCGCCACTGTGTTGCCCTTGACAGGCAGCTCAATGTCGTACGCGTCGTTGTCCACCTTTTCCCAGGTGACGTTGCCCTTGCTCGCAGCAGTTTCGTCGACCGCCCACGTCGGGGTGATCAGGCCAACCGCAAGAACGAGCGCAAGAAGCAGCGCAACAACCTGTTTCCAGGGATGGGCGTGTTTCATAAGCGCACTCTCTCTTTCTCCGGTGATTAGCCGGTAAAATTACTTTTGATTCCTGGAAGGACACCGGCGAGATGCCCGATGCCGGTTCCCCTCTTTGGTTATCAATATGATACATTTTTATTCACAGAAATGCAATTAAAAATACAAACTTTTTGCTTTTTCGTCCCGTAGAAAAAATTGATTTAAATCAGTGAATTATTGTTCAACTTTTCCATAATTTACAGCATATAGCCAATTAATGTAATCTAGCAAATCATCTCGGCCGAGTATATGTCTTTTAAGCTCTTTGGCGAATTTGCCACAGCGACACCGGCTTGCCGCTATTGTCTCTCGTTACACGTCTTATTGTCACATTAATATAATTCTGTATATTCTGCGGGAAAAGATAATAAAAATTCGTTTGATGAATAAAAAATTTTTGTGATTCTGTCCGTTTACGATGGATTTTTAAGAGAAATGTGCACGAGTCGCGGAGTATCCGCAGCTCGTGCACATTTTCATTTCTTTTGCCCGCGGCAGAAGAAGCAGGCGTCTCCAAAGCTGAAGAAACGGTAGCGCTCCTGCACCGCCTCGCGATAGGCCCGCATGGTAAAACCGTAGCCCGCAAACGCGGATACCAGCATGATAAGCGTGCTCTCCGGTAGGTGGAAGTTCGTGATCAGCGCATCCATCGCACGGAAGCGATAGCCGGGATAGATGAAAATATCCGTCCACGCAGAGCGCTCGGTAAAGTTTCCGTTTTCATCCGCAAGGGATTCCAGCGTCCGGCAGGAGGTGGTTCCGACACAGACGATGCGTCCGCCGCCTGCGCGGGTTTCATTGAGCAGCTGCGCCGTCTCGGCAGAAATCATGCAGAACTCCGAGTGCATGTGATGTTGGGTCACATCATCCACCTTGACCGGCCGGAAGGTACCGAGGCCCACATGCAGCGTGATATACGCCAGCCGTACCCCCTTCGTCTCCAGCTGCGCCAAGAGCTCCTTGGTAAAATGCAGGCCGGCGGTTGGCGCGGCGGCAGAGCCGGTCACGCGGGAATAAACCGTCTGGTAGCGTTCGCCATCGGCCAGCTCCTCCTTGATATAGGGCGGCAGCGGCATTTTCCCGAGCTGCTCCAGGATCTCAAGGAAGATGCCCTCATAGTGGAATTTTACCAGCCGGTTTCCGCTCTCCAGGACCTGTGTCACTTCCGCGGTCAGCATGCCGTCGCCGAAGGAGATCTGTGCGCCCTCGTGCAGCTTACGGCCGGGCTTGACGAGGCATTCCCAGGTCTTCTCGCCCTTATCCTGCAAAAGCAGAACCTCTACCGCACCGCCGGTGGGCACACGCTTGCCGAGCAGACGCGCCGGAAGGACGCGGGAATCGTTCATGACCAGGCAGTCACCGGGCTGCAAATAGTCCCCGAGGTCATAAAAATGCCGGTGCTCTATCGTCTCGGTCACCGGGTCAAGAACCATCAGCCGGGATGCATCGCGCCGCTCCAGCGGCGTCTGTGCAATCAGCTCCGGCGGAAGCTCGTAATAAAAGTCACTTGTTTTCAATGCGTTTTCGCTCTCTTTCCAACAAACTCTGCACATAGTATAGCGCATACACGCCGGGAATGCAACCTTTCGCACAGAACCGCCCGGAAATTCATAGGATGCACCGGAGGTGTTTCTATGAAGGAACCGGTATTTACCGGCGTTGCGACCGCACTCGTTACGCCGTTTCGCGCAGGTCAGCTCGACCTTGACGCATTTGACCATTTGCTTTCCGTCCAACTGCATGCAGGCGTCTCCGCCGTCGTCGTTTGCGGCACGACCGGTGAGGCTTCGACACTGACCGAGGAGGAGCGCAGAACGCTGATTGCCCGCGCGGCAGCACTCTGTGCCGGACGCTGCAAGGTAATCGCGGGAATTGGCACAAACAGCACCGTATCGTCCGTCCGGCTTGCGCAGCAGGCAGAGAATAGCGGCGCGGATGCGCTGCTGGCCGTGACTCCATACTATAACAAGGCCTCGCAGAGCGGCTTGGTCGCCCACTATACCGCGATCGCCGACGCGACTGCCCTGCCGCTGATTGCATACAACGTTCCCTCCCGCACGGGCGTGAATCTTCAGCCGGAAACCTGCCGTGCGCTTTCTCTTCATCCACGCATCAACGGCGTGAAGGAAGCCGGCGGCAATCTTTCGCAGGTCGCCCGCATCCGCAACCTCTGCGGCGACGCGCTGCACATCTGGTCCGGGAACGACGATCAGATCACGGCGGTCATGGCGCTCGGCGGAAAAGGCGT
Source organism: uncultured Oscillospiraceae bacterium (assembly GCA_934622035.1). Taxonomy (GTDB): domain Bacteria; phylum Bacillota; class Clostridia; order Oscillospirales; family Oscillospiraceae; genus JAZOXB01. Next base: position 53,158 of record CAKTVG010000015.1, on the reverse strand, counting down.
CATCTCCGTCCTTTCCAACCTGCGTCCACGCCTGACCGTAGAAATCGCGGAGGCCTGCCTGCGGCAGGATTATTCCGCATCCGCTCGGCTGCAATGCGCGTGCATGCCGCTGATCGATACGCTGTTTTCCGATGTCAATCCCATCCCGATCAAGGCGGCAATGGAGGATGCCGGATTCTGCACCGGCGAGCTGCGTCTGCCGCTGACGCCGATTTCCGAAGAAAAGCGAACCACGCTCCGGGCAGCCATGCTGCTCTGCGCCGAACGCTGATTGCCAACCCCGTTCCCGGCGGGGCCTTTGCCCCGCCGGATTGACAAAAATGATATTCCTATATATAATGAATCCATCTTCTGAATCATACGGAGGTGACGCAATGGACTTTTCGGCAGTCTTTGACTATTTTCAGGGAAACGGCGCAAAGCTGGCAGAGGTATTCTGCACCGTCTGGCGCTATGCGGCTCCCCTGCTGGCCACTCTGATTCTCTGGCGCTGTGCGAAGCCCCTATTGAAATTCCGTCAGGAGCCGGAAACCTGGGCATGGCTTGTCATGCCGGACGGCAATCAGCTTCCGATCACCCATTGGGAAAACATCATCGGCCGCAGCCGCGGCTGCGACATCGTTGTCGATTTTCCAACCGTTTCCCGCAATCACGCCGTTCTGACGCGCTACGATGACGGCAGCTGGTCCGTCACGGACATCGGCTCCCGCGGAGCCGTCCTGGTCAACGGCGAACAGGTCACGCTTTCTCCCGTGGAATACGGCGACCGAATCAATCTCGGCGGCGTGGAGATGATCCTCACCTCCGTGACACAGGAGGAAATGGAGGATCAGCTTGCCACACGCACAAAGCCGCAGCGCATGGGTTCTCCCGCGCTGACGCTGCTGTTTTTGACGCTGTTTCAGCTGTTTACGGGCATCCAGTTCCTCACGCACCTAAGTGCCGAGGCCATGGGCTCTGCGGTTCTTGGCTTCTCCGCTCTCATCGGCATCGAGTGGCTGCTGTTTCTGGCGCTGCGACTTGCCCATCGAAGCGGATATGAGGTGGAAACGCTGGCCTTCTTTCTTTCGACCATCGGCTTTTCCGTGATTGCCTCTGACGATGCGTCAAAAATGGGAAAGCAGCTGATCTGTCTCGTCGGCGGCATCGTCATTTATCTCATCATCGGCTGGTCGCTGCGCGATCTGACGCGCGCCAAGCGCTTCCGCTATCTGGCGGCGGTGGGCGGCATGCTGCTGCTTTTGTGCAATCTGGTCTTCGGCACGGAGATGTACGGCGCGAAAAACTGGATCATGATTGGGCCGCTCTCCTTCCAGCCCTCGGAGCTGGTCAAGCTCTGCTTCATCTACGTCGGCGCGTCCACAATGGATCGGATCGTGACAAAGCGAAATCTGATTCTGTTCATCGTCTACTCCGCCGCGGTCTGCGGCTGCCTAGCGCTGATGAACGACTTTGGCACGGCGCTGATCTTTTTCGTCGCCTTCCTTGTCATTGCTTTTCTCCGCTCCGGCAGCTTTGCAACCATTGCCCTCGCCTGTGCCGCGACCGGCTTTGCCGGTGTGCTCGCCGTGCGCTTCCGTCCGCATATTCTGCGCCGCTTTGCCTCATGGGGACACGCCTGGGAACACGCGCTGGACTCCGGCTATCAGCAGACACGCGCGATGATGTGCATCGCCTCCGGTGGACTTCTCGGACTCGGCGCCGGAAACGGCTGGCTGAAATACGTCGCAGCAGCGGATACCGATCTTGTTTTCGGCTTCGTCTGTGAGGAATGGGGTCTGATTCTCGGCATCGTCATGGTCGCAGCCATTCTCATTCTTGCCGTGTTCGTCTTCCGCTCCGCGAAGGTAGGCCGCAGCAGCTTTTACACCATCGGCGCCTGCGCTGCCGTCGCCGTTCTGATGATCCAGACGATCCTCAACGTCTTCGGCACGATGGATCTGCTGCCGCTGACGGGCGTCACCTTCCCCTTCGTCTCCAACGGCGGCTCGAGCATGCTCTCGTCCTGGGGGCTGATTGCCTTTATCAAGGCTGCCGATACGCGCCAGAATGCAAGCTTTGCCGTGCGGATGGTCAAACCGGAGGAGGTGCCCTATGAATAAGATTGCAAAACGCGCCTGGTTCGCGCTGGCGCTTGCAGCCGTACTGCTGGGCGGACTTCTGACCATCATCGTTCGGTATATGATCTACTCCCCGGAGTGGGTTACGTTCCAGAACAGTCCGCACGTCTACACCGACGGCGTGATGAACAGCGGGCGCATCGTTGACCGCTCCGGAACCGTGCTGCTCGACGCAACAAACGGCAAGGAATACGCGGAGCGCTGGTCCGTTCGCTGCGCCATGCTGCACCTGCTGGGCGACCGGGAGGGCAATATTCCCGCATTTTTGCTTGCACAATACGGCGACGCCCTGATTGGCTTCGACCGCTTCAACGGCACCTATTCCACCGGCAACAATGTCGGGCGCATGCAGCTCACCCTCAGTGCCGAGGCGCAGAGCGCCGCTCTGAACGCGCTGGACGGGCGCAAGGGCGCCGTCGGCGTGTACAATTATAAGACCGGCGAAATTCTCTGCGCCGTTTCCTCTCCCACCTTCGACCCGGACGACGTTCCGGACGTTGCCGGGAATCCGGAAGCATACGACGGAGTTTATGTAAACCGCTTTCTCTACGGTGATTACACCCCCGGCTCGACCTTCAAGCTCGTCACCGCCGCCGCGGCTCTTGAGGAAATCGGCGACATCGAGTCGCAGACCTTCACCTGTGAGGGCAGCAAGCAGGTCGGCGCAGAGACCGTTGTCTGCAACGGCGTGCACGGCGAGCAGGACTTTGAACAGGCGCTTGCAAACTCCTGCAATGTCGCCTTTGCGGAAATCGCCGCGCAGCTCGGCCCCGACCGGCTGACGAAATACGTCCGCCAGTTCGGCATCACCGGCCGCATCTCCTTCGACGGCACGACGACCGCCGCCGGGAGCTTCGACCTCTCAAAGGCAACGACCTACGAGGCTGCATGGGCCGGCGTCGGTCAGTACACCGACCAGATCAACCCCTGCCAGTATATGACACTCATGGGCGCAATCGCAAACGGCGGACAGGCGGCAAAGCCCTATCTCGTCGAAAGCGTGACCTTCGGCGATTCCAAAAAATACGGCGTATCGCGCACCATGCTCGACCGCGCGATGTCCGGCGCGGCCGCGGACCGTCTTACGGAAATGATGCACTACGCCGTGGAAAATGTCTATGGCGACTGGTACTTCACAGGACTCTATGCCGGCGGTAAGTCCGGCACCGCCGAGGTCGGCAACGGTGAACCGGCCAACGGCCTGTTTGCCGGATTCGTGCAGGATGAGGACTATCCCCTCGCCTTCGTCGTCGTAGTGGAAAAGGGCGGCGGCGGCGCGGCCTCCTGCCTGCCTGTCATCAGCGACGTATTGGACGCCTGCGTGGCGTCGATGCAGGAATAAGAAAATGGCGTTCCCTTGCGGGAACGCCATTTTTGTTAGTCATAATCCTCATCGTCCCAGTCGGCGCTCTCCTCATCCTCCGGGTCGATCTGCACATCGTAGGCAGGCTCGACGGACACATAGGCATAGGTTGAGGGCGGCGCGACCGGAAGGTCGTCCGTTGTGCGGATGCTGTAATACGCGTCCGTGCTGGTGGGATAGTGCTTTTTTTGCAGACGTTTGTTCACGCCGTCAGCAATCAACGTGTACAGCACCGCAAAAATGGGCACGCCCAGCATCATTCCGCCGAAGCCGAACACGCCGCCGAACACCAGAATTGCCACCAGAACCCACCAGTCCGAAATACCGAGGCGTTCGCCGAGAATACGGTTTTCGACGATATTGCCGTCGATCTGCTGAAGAATCAGGGTGAAAATCGTGAAGTACAGCGCATTGAGCGGGTCGTCAATCAAAAGCAGCAGTGCCGAGGGCACCAGGCCGATGATCGGGCCAAAGAAAGGAATGACGTTCGTCACACCGACAATGGTGGAAATCAGCGGCGCGTAAGGCAGATGCATGATCAGCATGGCGATATAGGTCACAACGCCGACGAAAATGGCATCGATGATCTTACCGATAACGTAGCCGCCGAAGATGCGGTCGGTTCGCCGGGCGATCTCAAACAGACGGTTGGCATGGCGCGGAGAGAAAATCGCAACCGTCAGCTTCTTCGCCTGAGATTTCAGCTGCACCTTGAAGACCAGAATATACACCGCTGCGACAATGCCGAGGAGAATGTTGAACACGCCGGCCACAACGCTGTACACAGAGCTGGTCAGGCTGGCAACAAAGGCCGCAATGTCGATGCTGTTGAGCGTTTTCAGCACCCAATCCAGCAGGCTGTCCACATTCTTGTTGATCCACTGCTCAAAGGGCGTGTTGGTGATGATGCCGTCGAGCCAGTCGCTGACGGTCCTATAATAGGTTTCCAGCCGGTCCTTTTGCAGCAGCTCCTCCAGGCTGGAAATGAGATTCGGCACGATCAAAGCAACAATGGCATACAGCGCCAGCAGCAGCACCAGAACCGCAATGACAATACTGGCAATTTTACTGATGCTCTTTGCTCTTTTCTCCGTGAGCTTTTTGTTTTTCGCCAGAAGCTTATCCAGTACCCTCTGCGAACGCACCATGACCGGATTCATAAGGTAGGCGAAGAAGCAGCCGTAGAGCAGAGCGGAGATAATATCGATGAATTCGAGAATGAGGTTATAGAATCCGCGCAGGTTGGAAAATACCATCCAGAACAGGCCGCCCGCAACAATCACGAGGAAAGCCGTCAAGCCCCATTTGACGTATTTTTCATTCCGGTGCAGCTTCATAGGCACGCCTCCCTTCTTCCGCAAGGCAGCGCCGCCCGGCGATGCCTCATTAATAGGATACCACGAACCGCGCAAATCGTCAAGAAAAAAGACTATCCATGTTGGATAGTCTTTTTTTCGCCGGATCGCTTTTTTAAAAATCAATCTCTGCGCAGCGCTTCAATCGGATTGAGCTTCGAGGCCTTGACTGCGGGCAGCAGGCCGAAGGCCACACCGATCAGAATGGAGAAGATCACTGCCACGAGAATGGCCGGGACGCTCAGCGCCGTCGGGGTATCCATAAATTTGGAAATCAGCTGGGACATGCCAACGCCGCCGAGGACGCCGAGAATGCCGCCGATGCCGGTCAGCACGCAGGCCTCCGTCAGGAACTGCGCCAGAATGCGGCGGCGCTTTGCACCGATGGCCTTTTTCAAACCGATCTCCGTGGTGCGTTCCGTGACCGTGACGAGCATGATGTTCATCACGCCGACGCCGCCCACGAGCAGCGAAATACTGGCAATCCAGATGAGCTGCTTATTCGTCGAGCTGCTCATTTCCTGCAGCTGCTCCGCCTGCTTCAAAAGATCGTCGCTGCGGTAGGAGAAGCCGTTCTTGGCCGCCAGCTGCGCAACCTGATGCTCCGTCAGGTAGTCCGCTACCGCCTTGCCGGCCTTGGTCATGTCATCGGTGGACTTTGCGTGGACGGCAACGCTCTGCGGCTCGTCGAAGCGATAAGCGATGGGCCATGCCGCGCCGGTGATGAAAATCCTGCCGTTGGACTCATTGGCATACATATAGTAGTCTTCTTCGGAGTTGATCTTCGGCTCAAAAGCAGACCTCAGCGCCACAACGCCGACCACCGTAAACGGCTCGCCGTTGATCTCGATCAGCTTACCGACGGGGTCATTGTGGCCAAAGAGTGACGTCACGGCCTTTTCGTCCAGAATGGCAGTCTTCTGCGCGGACTCATATTCCTTAGTGCTAAAGCCGCGGCCGAGCTTGACCTGATAGCCGTTGACATTAAAATAGCTGTCGTCAATGCCGTAGAGTGCGCCGCTGAAGGAGTTGTTTTCATAGAACACGACGCCGTCACAGTAGCCGCGCTTGCGGAAGGCGGTTACGTCATCCACACCGTCAAGTTTGCGCATTTCTTCGCGCTGGGCCACATCGATAACCTTGATTCCGAGCGGGTTCTCATTATACATCATGTCGTAGCTCATGTCATTCTGATAGAGCTGGACAGTGACGACGTTGTTGCCCGCGCCGATCAGATTCTGCTTGATCTGCTCGTTTGTGCCCTTGATTGTGGAGATGATCGTGATAATCGATGCAATGCCGATGATAATGCCGAGCATCGTCAGGAAGGAACGCAGCTTATGCCCAAGGACGCCCTGCAATGCAAGATGTACATTCTCAAACATTCTGTTTCCTCCTTAATACATGATTCCGGGATTTCCGGGGTTGTAGTAGCCGGACTCGTCAGTATCCTCTACAGTCTGTGCCCCCTCCTTGACATTCTTGCCATAGGGGAAGGCGATGTAGTCGTCAACGGACAGACCGTTGAGGATCTTCACATAGCTCCGAACCGTCTCGCCGGTGCGGAGATAGCATTTCTCCAGCTTGTTGTCTGCACCGCGCTTATAGACATAGGCGCGCGTGCCCTCCGTGCGGATATACATGCTCTCGAGATACAGTGCAGAGCCGTCGCTGCTGTCAGAGCTGCCGAAGTAGACGCTGATATAGTCGCCCTCAGAGAGCTCCGCGCTTGCGTCCACGGCGATGAGTGCCTGATAGAACGAGGCGTTGGGATTGGTCGAACCATAGTAGTCGCTGCTGTCGGTCGGCGCATCGGAAATGGATTCCACCGTGCCGGTTGCCTCAACCGGGCCATACATCCCCCAGCTCTGGATGCGCACCTCGGCGCCGGGACCGTACTTTTGGATATCGAACTCGCTGAGCGTCGCCTTGACGTAGTAGCAGCCGCCGCCGGAAACGGTAACCAGCGCGGAGCCGTCCTGCGCAGCGATTTCAGGATCGTTCACGGAAATGACCTGACCATCGACGGTGGCATAGACAATACCGTTCTCCGCCTCGACCTTCATCTTTTCATAATCCACCTTTGCCTGGCGGTATTCCAGATCGAGATCACGGATTTTCACCTGTTGCTCGGCGCGCAGCTGCGCGATTTCCGCAGCGGTATAGCCGGAGCTGTCGTCCGGAATATCGGGTTCGACCGGCGTCGGGTCGACGGGCTCGTCGTCCGTGACCTCGGGCGGGGTGAACCAGGCAAATTGCAGTGCCTTTGTTTCCTCGTCGCGCACGACGCGCAGTCCCCAGCTCTGGAGCAGCTCGCCCTTCAGGGCGTTCTCTTCACGCACTTCAAAGGCAACCCAAACTTCGTTTTTGTCCTGAAGCACCTCTTCCAGAAAAGCGGTGTCAAAGACAAAATCCTCGGCAATGAGATAGCGAACCGGCTTTTCCTCGGTTCCCTCGCCGCCGATGCGGTAAGGAAGCTCCTCAATCGGCTCCAGCGGCTCCGTAGGCGGTTCCGTCGGAGGCTCGGTGGGCGCGGGCGGAACATAGGGCTTCATTGCGTTGATGCGCGCCAGCTCCTTCTGCGCCTCCTGAAGGCTCAGCTCCGCCTGCCGGACGGCAATCTCCTTGCGCTCCAGCTGAATATCGGAAAGCGTCGTGTCATAGCTGAGCAGCGGGTCGCCCTTTTTGACCTCCTGCCCCTGCTCGACAAAGATTTTCGTAATGGTCTGCGTCGATGAGGCAAAAATCTTCTGCAGCTTTTCTGCCGTGACATAGCCGCCGCTTTCCTTCTCGTTTCCCATATAGGACGAGCTGTGCATGGAAACCGGCACCACCTTCACCGGGTCGGTATTCCGGCCGAGATACCACAGAACACCGATCACGATCGCAACGACCAAAATGACGCTGACGACGGAAATCAGAACGGTTTTTACTTTCTTGCTCATTCCGCACACCTGCCCTTCTCCGCCTCGGAGAGAATTCCGTCACGGATGAAACGGATTTCCTTCGCACGCTCCGCAATGGAACGCTCGTGCGTGATCATGATGATCGTCGCGCCGCCCTGATTCAGGGAATCAAAGATATCCATGATCTGTTCGCCTGCGGCGCTGTCCAGCGCGCCGGTCGGCTCGTCGGCCAGCAGCAGCTTGGGCTTGCCAACAATCGCGCGGGCAATGGCCACGCGCTGGCACTGACCGCCGGAGAGCTGATTCGGCTGGAAATCCAGACGTTCGCCCAGGCCCATCAGCTTCAGCGCCTCGATCGCGCGCTCGCGGCGCTCCTTCTTCGGCACCCCAGCGTACAGCAGCGGCAACGCCACATTATCCACCGCTGACATTTTCGGCAGCAAATAGAAGCTCTGGAACACAAAGCCCAAAAATTCATTTCGCACCTGCGCCAGCTCGTTGGAGCCTGCGCCGTGCAGGTTCTTTCCTGCCAGCAGGTACTCCCCGCTCGTCGGAACATCCAGGCAGCCGATGAGATTCATCAGCGTCGTTTTTCCGGAGCCGGAGGGGCCCATAATGGCCAGGTAATCGCCTTCCTTGACCTGCAAGTTGATATTCTTCAGAACGCGGACCGTTTCCCTGCCCTGTGGATAATCCTTGCAGATATCCTTCATCTCTACCAGCATGACTCAGCCTCCAAAGGCGGGATCAATCACCACGCCGCCGTCCTCGCCGCCTTCAATCATGCCGTCGTCGATCATACCGCCGTTATCGATCATGCCGTCATCAACCATGCCGCCATTATCAATCATACCGTTGTCAATATTGCCGTTGTTGTCGTCGGAGGCGGTATCGTTCTTCACAACAGGTGCACCCTCTTCCAGATCCTCCGCCGGGAAGGCGATGTAATCCTCGGGCGCCAGGCCGCCGGTAATTTCATAGGCATTGAGCATTTCGTCGTATTCACCGACCTGAATGCTGCGCTTTTCCAGCTTGTCGTGCTTGTCGGCCGCCCAAACGGAGAAACCCTCTTCCGCAGAGCCAACCAGATAGGATGCATCCAGCCAGAGGCCATCCTTCGTCTCGCCCTGACCTGCATTCGGCTCGATGAAAAGATGCTGCCCGAGCATCAGACCGTCCGTGGAGTCCAGCGCAACATAGAAGGGATAAGTACTGGAGTTCGTCGTGTCGTCGTTACCGCCGTAATAGTACCCGCTTGTTTTGCTCTCGGGATTGTTCTGATCGATCTGCGTGATCGTGCCGGTCCAGGTCTGCGCAGCATCCACGCGGGAGCGGAGAATGACCTGCATGCCCTCATAGAATTCGTTGCGGTTGAGCTCGTTGATCTTTCCCTTGACGCGGTAGTCGCCGCTCTGAATCAGGGAGATATAGGGCAGCGCCTCGCCGGTCGTGTTGTCATAGCCGCCATTCTCGTTGATTGCCTGCACGCGGCCGTCGATGGGAGACAGCACCTCTCCGCTCTCGGAGGTCGCCTTGAGGTTTTCCAGATCCTTCTCCTTGACGGTCACATTGTACTGCGCTTCCTTCTTATCGGCTTGCAGGGACTGAATCTGTACCGTGTAGGAAAGCTGCTCGGACGCGGGTGCGCTCGCCTTTTCCTTTTCCAGCTCGGCAATGCGGGAGTCATAGTCGGAAATGGAATTCTTCAGGCTTTCCAGCTCCAGCTCCGCCTTTTCAATGGTGAGCTTCATCTCGTCCATGTCATAGACAAACAGGACGTCGCCCTGCTTGACCTCCTGGCCGACGGTGACCTTCAGCTCGGCGACCTTGCGGTCCTCCTTACGATCGATCTTGATCTCGTCCTGTGCCACAACGACGCCGGCGCTGGTGTTAAACTCACCCGCCGTGCCGTAGCCGGTGATCACCGCAACCGACTGAACGTTGACGGAAGCCTTTGCCGCCGTACAGCCTGCCAGTACACCCACCAGCAGGAGCAGCGTCAAAAGCAGTGTAATCGCTTTGCTTTTCATAACAATTCCTCCGTTTCAGCTTCATGCTAACGCTCCTTTGACGGCAAAACAGCGGACATGTTCCCACAAAAGCAAAAATTTCAAAAAAACAGGCCGCACAGCTGTGCGGCCTGAAATAGCTAATCCTCAAGAAAAGACGAAAAATCCTCACGCAGCAGCGCAAGATCCTCCGGCGCATAGTAATAGTGCCCGGAGTGCTCTAGAATATGTACCTGCACCGCCGGATTTTTCTCCAGCAGCGCAGCGCTCCTCACGCTGACCATCTCGTCCAGGCGGGAAAGCCAGACATGCGCCGGAACGGAAACCGGCAGTCTTCGGGTACGCCGGATCTCGCGGAAAAGCTCGAGATACCGCGGGACCCAGCCGAGATAGCAAAGGAGATTTGCGTCGTGCGCAACGCCGCAGGCGTCCCGCGCGGCCTGTGCCCAGACGTCGTTTTCCGGAATTCTTCCGCGATAAACGCGCCACAGATTGGTAAGCATTCTTCTCCTCAGCCGGAGACGCAGCGGCACATTCAGCAAAAAGAGCGCATCCGCGTTTATCTCCTGCTGTATGGCAAAGAGCGTTCCCATGGAATGCGCGGCAATGACAATCCGCTCATGCGTCTGCCGCAGCTCACAGAGTGCATCGGAAACCTGTGTCTTCCATTCTTTCATGGAGGCACGGGAAAACTCCCGCACCCCGCCGCCATGGCCGGCGAGGAGCAGGTTTCGCACCGTCCAATTCTCCGGAACCAGGGACAGAAAGGGGCGAAAGTGCTCCGGCGTGCCGAGAATTCCGTGGATGAACAGGATTGCCGTGCGCGGCATCTGCGCTGCCACGGCTCAGCCCAAAACCGCCGCCACGGCGGGCCCCAGCTCCTCGCAGCGCAGGCTCTCAGCCTCTCCTGCGTCGCAGGCCTTGGCAAGGCCAGGATCGATGGGCAGCCGCGCCAGCACCGGCAGATGATATTCCTTCGCCGTGTCGGCAATGTGGCTTTCACCGAAGATTTCGTGCTTCGTTCCGCAGTCCGGGCAGCAGAAATAGCTGTAGTTCTCCACCAGACCCAGCACGGGAACGTTCATCATATTTGCCATGCGCACGGCCTTGCCGACGATCATGGAAACCAGCTCCTGCGGCGAGGTGACGATGATCACGCCGTCGATGGGCAGGGACTGGAAGACCGTCAGCGGCACGTCGCCCGTTCCGGGAGGCATATCAACAAACATGTAGTCCACGTCCTCCCAGATGACATCCGTCCAGAACTGCTTGACCGCGCCCGCAATGATCGGCCCGCGCCAGAGCACGGGGTCGCTCGCGTTGTCCAGCAGAAGGTTGATGGACATGATCTGAATGCCGGTTCTGGTCACAGCGGGGTGCAGTCCTGCCTCCTCTGCGCCCGCGCACTCATCCACGCCGAAGGCCTTCGGGATAGACGGACCGGTGATGTCCGCGTCCAGAATGGCCGCGCGCAGGCCGCGGCGCTGCACCTCCGCCGCCAGCATGGCGGTCACGGTGCTCTTGCCGACGCCGCCCTTGCCGGAAACGACGGCAATGACCTTCCTGACCTTCGATCTTTCGTTCAGCTCGGCAAGCAGGCTCTCCTGCTTGCGGTCGCCGCAGCTTTCGCCGCAGCTTGAGCAATTTCCACTGCAATTTTCACTCATGGTGATTTCTCCTTTATTCTTCGATCTGAGACGCGGCAGTCTCCCACTGCGTCATAAGCTCGTCCAGCTTATTCTCCTCCGCTTCCTTCTCCGCCGTCAGGCGCACCAGCTCCTGATAGTCCGAGGAAGCGGCCTCAAGCGCATGATCCAGCTGCGCCACGCGTTCCTCCTGCGCGGCAATCTCGCGCTCCAGCCGCCGCACCAGCTTTTGCAGCTCCTTGTCCGGCAGCTGCCGCATGGGCTTCGGCTCCTTTTCGCGCTTTTCCGGCGTGCGCTGCATCGCCTCATGCTCCTGAATGGAGCGGTATTTTGCATAGCCGCAGGGATAATCTCGGATGGTACCATTTTCCAGCTCCCAGACGCGTGTGGCGAATTTCTCCACAAAGTAGCGGTCGTGAGAAACGAAAATCAGCGTGCCCTCATAGTCCTCGATAGCGCACTCGATCCATTCTCTGGATGCGACGTCCAGATGGTTTGTCGGCTCATCCAGAATCAGAAGGTTAATTTTGTCGTCCATCAGCATGCACAGGCGCAGGCGCGACTGCTCCCCGCCGGAAAGCGTGCCTACGGTTTTGAAAACATCCTCGCCGGAGAACAGGAAGGCGCCAAGGCGATCCCGCGCGACCTGCGGCGTGCAGTTTTTCTCATAGAGCATGGTGTCGTAGAGCGTGCGCTCCGGATGCTCGAAATGAATCACCTGCGGCAGGTACCCATATTTCACAGAGGGGCCGAAACGGATTTTTCCCTCACCTGGCTCCTCGCCCAGCAGGACGCGCAGGAATGTCGTCTTCCCTGTGCCGTTGTCGCCCAGCAGCGCAATGCGCTCACCGCCGACAACCTGAAGGTCAACACCGGAAAAGAGCGTCCTGCCGCCGAAGCGCTTGCCAAGGCCCTTGACGGACAGCACCTCATCGCCGTGGAAATCCTTTTCGCCGAAGCGGGCGCGCAGCGTCTTCTCCTTCGTCGGACGTTCGGTTTTCTCAATGCGCTCCATGCGGTGCTGGATGGACATGGCGCGCCGGTAGAGCACGCGGTTATTGATGCCCCAGCCCTTCATACGCTCGAGGGTAAAGCCGAGCTGCCTGAGCTTGGCCTGCTCCTGCTCGTACTGCTTGAGCTGCGTGTTGAAGCGCTCCTGCTTTTCCTGCAAATAGAATGTGTAGTTTCCGCTGTAGAATTCCGCCTTTCCTGCGCTGATCTCAATGATGCGCTCAACAACCTGGTCGAGGAAATAGCGGTCGTGGGAGATGGTCAGAACCGTCCCCTTGAACTTTTTGATATATGCCTCCAGCCATTCCACGCTGCGCAGGTCGAGGTGGTTTGTCGGCTCGTCCAGGAGCAGAATGTCCGTCTTTTCCAGCAGCAGGCGGCCAAGATTGACACGTGTCTTTTCACCGCCGGAGAGGCGGTCGAATTCCTGCGTGCGCATCGTCTGGCCGATGCCGAGACCGTTGCAGATCTTATCCGTCTGCATCTCCTGCTCATAGCCGCCGCCGGCATGGAACGCGGCGGAAAGGCTGTCATATTCGTTCAGAATCGCCTTCGGCGTGCTTTCGGTCATCTGCGCCTCTAGCGCCTCCATGCGGCGCTTCATCGCGTGCAGAGGCGCAAAGGCCGTCGCCAGCACGTCGTTTACCGTATATCCGGCCGGATAATGCGGAATCTGGGAAATCAGGCCCAGCTTCTTGTTCGACGCGATCATGATCTCGCCGCTGTCGGGCGTCAGTTCCCCGGTCAGAAGACGGAAAAGCGTCGTCTTGCCGCAGCCGTTGCGGCCCATAATGCCGACGCACTCGCCCTCATGGATGTCAAAGCTCAGTCCGTCCAGCAGGATGCTGCCGACCTCAAAGGATTTGACCAGATCTTTTACTGCGATATCAACCATTGTTTTCTCCGTATTTGCTCAAGAATTCCTCGCGCGTCATCAAAACGTTCAGCGCGTCCAGAAGCGCATTGCTGCTCATGTGCTCCGGCAGCGCCAAGGTCTTCAGAAGCGCGCCGCGCCGCGCCGCGCTGTCCGGCTTGCCGGAATACCCGGCGGCATAAAAATCCGCCTTCGTGATCGGTTCCCGGCGACAAAGCGCTTCTTCCGCCTCGGCTCCGGCATTGCGCAGCGCCTGCAAAAGGACGTCCGGCGGCATACCCTCCACACCGAGCTTGCCCTCCTTCCCCGCGTGATCCTTCCGGCGCTCCTTGCCGTAAACATCCGGGATATAGGCGTGCAGCACGCCCTGCTTCGGCAGCACGTGCTTGAGATAATTGCGGATGACAAAGCCCGCGCCGTCGGAATCCGTCAGGATAATCAGTCCGCGCCGCGCGGCGGCCAGCCGCAGCAGGTCCACAAGCTCGCGATTCTTCATCACGCCGAAGCCGTTTGTTTCAAATACCGGCGCGTCTACCAGCTGCCGCAGCGCATTTTTATCATATTTTCCCTCGACGACGATTGCCTGCCTCAATTTAATCACGGCGCGCCTCCTCTGCCAAGGTCAGAATCAGCAGCTCCAGCAGACGTACTGGGTCGTCATAGGAGGTTTTCATTTTATAGTCCATGTCGCAGCAGAGCAGCACCGCCCTTCGGCAGAAGCGCTCGGAAAGCCGCCGCGCCTGCGACATGGTCTTGTTCGCGGCGTAGGGTGCAATAGAATAAAGCTGTGCCAGTTCTCCGGCGCTTTTTCCCGCATTCATCAAAATCTTTGCCGCGTTCAGGCGGCGCATTTGGCTGCCGATGGCAGCAAGGATCACGATCGGCTCGGCCTGCAATTTCAGCATTGTATCCAGCCGTTCCAGCGCCCTGGGAAACTCTCTCTGCGCCAACGCATCCGTAATTTCAAACACGACCGCCTCCGGCGTCGGCTCGGCAACCGTGTCAATGTCCGCCTGAACGATCTCCTGCGCCTCGGAATAGGCGCAGATTTTTTCGATCTCCCCATGCAGGCGCGTCATGGAGACGCCGCAGTAGCGCAGCAGATAGTCGCAGTTCTGCGGGGAAATAAGCTTTTGCTTTGCGCGGAAGTGCCGCGCAATCCACGCCCGCAGGTCCGATTCGCTCTGATATCGGAATTCCACCTGCACAGCGTTCTTCTGGATCGCGTCCCAAAGCTTTTTCATGCGCTTATCCGGCTTGTAGCTCAAAGCGCTGTAGGTCAGAACGAGGCAGCAGTAGTCCGGCAGATCGTTCAGCAGCTCCGCAACGGTATTGCGCTCGCTTTCGGGCAGCTGGAACAGATCCACATCGTCCACCTGCACGAGCGACCGTTCGGACATCATGGGAATCGCTTCTATACTGTCATAAAGCAGCTGCGCGGAGAGATTCTCCTGCGTCAGCCGGTGGAAATTGAAGTCCTCCGTCAGCTCCTCGAGCAGCTGCTTTTTGAGCATGCCGAGATAATGCCGCTGAAGATAGTCCTCCTCGCCGTAGAAAACATAAAAGCGCCCCGGCTGCTTCTGCGCCAGATCCTTTTTCAGTTGTTCCAGACCCGCAGGAGTGTTTTCCGGTTTTTTCGCCATATGTTACCTCTGAATTTCAATGTCGCCGCATTCATCCGTGCAGAGCATCTCCGCACCGGCGGCTTGAATACGCGCCAGCGTTGCAGGCGCAGGGTGCCCGTAGCTATTCTCACCGGCGCTGACGACCACCAGCTCCGGCGAAATGGTCTGCAGCAGCGCCTTTCCCGTGGAATTGCGTGAGCCGTGATGACCGGCGATAAGCACCTCGATATCATGCAGCTCCTGCCGCACGGCAAGCAGCTGCTCCGTCTGCGCGTCCATGTCGCCCGTAATGAGTATATCATATTCTTCCACAGACATCAATGCGCTGATTCCGCCGTTGTTCGTTCCGCTGCCAACCGGCGCGAAGATGCGCAGCGTGCCGTCCGGGAATGTAATCTCCGTGTCCTGCGTGACAAGACGAACCGCCGTCCCGGCACGCTCTGCCGCGGAAAGCACCGCCTCACGGTTTCCGGATTTGTCCTCGATGTCCGGTGCAAGGAGCATGCCGACCTCCATGCGTGAGAGCAGCTGCTCCACGCCGCCGGAATGGTCGGAGTCATAATGCGTCAGGATGAGAAAATCGACCTGCGTCTTTCCCTGCATCAGAAGCCGGCGTGCCAGCTGCTCACCGGAGTCCTCCGGGTAGCTTCCGCCGCAATCCACAACGGCGGTCAGTCCGCCGGATTGCAGCAGAATGCACTGTCCCTGTCCGACGTCCAGAACCGTCGCGTCCAGCTTTGCATTTCCCGGCAGCATGGAAAATGCCAGCGCACAGGCAAGCGTCGCCGCAATCGCCGCAGCAAAGGTTCGCTTCGCACGGTATTTCCCAAGCATAAAGACGAGCGTCAGAAGGCCCAGCACAAGCACCCACAGGCGCAGATAGTCATTGCAGGGATAGACCGCCGCATAGGGAATACGCGAAAGCCCTGCAATGATGCGCAGAATCAGCCGCACCGCCCAATTGAGCAGCCAGGCAAGCCCTTTCCCAGCCACCGGAACGGCAAAGCTCAATGCGACGGCCGCGCACCCGGCCGTAAATACGTAGCCGGTCAGCGTCAGGAGCAGAAGATTGGTAATCGGTGCAATCAGACTGACAGAGTCAAAATAGAGCGCAACAAGCGGAAAGGTCAGCGCCGTCGCGCCAATGCTCGTGGCCTGAATGGAAAAAATGCCCCGCAGAAGCGACGCAAGATGCGGATGCCTGCGGCGAAATTTCTTTGGCAGGAAGCGCGTCTCCTGCCAGTGCAGCAGCGGATTTCCGAAAAGAAGGATTCCCGCCGTCGCCGCAAAGGAGAGCTGCAGACTCACGCTTGCGATCGACCAGGGATTCGCCAAAAGAATGAGCAGCAGCGCAAAGCCCATGGAGGTCGGATAGTCGTTCTCCCGTCCGAAAACCGGCGCGAGCAGCAGAACGGTGTGCATCACAACCGCACGCACCACCGAGGGCGGAAAGCCGAGCATCGCCGCAAAGAGCAGCATCGCAGCGATGCTGACCCAGGCGGCAAGCCGCCGCCTGCGCAGGCAGACCAGCAGCACAAAGCTGCCAATGAGCGAGACATGCAGACCGGAAACTGCCACAACATGCGAAATGCCGGAAATGGCCATCTGGTTTTTCGTTTCGTAGGAAAGGCCGCTGCGGTCGCCCGTCAGCAGTGCCCGGACAAAGGCCTCCGTGTCCGGCGCGAAAAGCTGCGAAATACGCTCCCGAATCAGGTGCGACCAAACCGTCGGCAGATACCGCACAGGGACGCGCGCCGCACGGATGATTTCCGGCTCGCCGCGCTGAAAGGCCAGCAGACGGATGTCCTTCGCAGCGTAATAGAGATTTTCGTCCTCACCGGCGGAAACGTCAACAACGTGCGCCTGCAAATGCAGCGTGTCGCCGGGCCGCAGCGCTGCCTCCTCATCCAGGTAGACAAGCATTGTGCACTTCCCTGCTTCCGCCGCAACGCGTACGCCGTATCTGGAAGGCTCCGGGTAGCCGCAGACCGTAACGGTCAGCTCGACGTTATCACCGCAGAGGCTGCGCGAGGGCGCAATGTTCCTCTGCTCGTAACCAAAACTCCAGACGAGGCCGAGCAAAAGGCCCAGCGCAGCAATGCGGAATCGTTTTGTCCACGGATATCGGAAGAAGCAGAGCGCGGCGAGTGCCAGCGCGAGCAGCGCTGCCGCCGCAAGCGCATAAACCGGCGAAAGGAGATACACATACAACGCCGCAGCAGCGGCAAAGGCAAAGGAAAAGATGGCCAGTTTGCGCAAGGTGCTCCCTCCTTCCGTCCGATAGCAGGCAGGACGGGCACACGGTCCCGTCCTGTTTCGATTTGCGGAATCAACGATTCCTTTGATTTATCCTGGGTTTGAATTAATTGAAGCTGCCAAGCGTCTTACCGCCAAGCACGTGGAAATGCAGATGCCTGACCGTCTGTCCGGCGTCCTCGCCGCAGTTGGTCACCACGCGGAAGCCGTCGCTGAAGCCCAGCTCCTTCGTCAGCCTTGCGATGACGGCGAAAATGTGGCCGATCAGCGCGGCATTCTCCTCGCCAAGCTCCGCCGCAGAGGCAAGGTGCACCTTCGGCACGACGAGAAAATGCTGCGGCGCCAGCGGCTGAATGTCATAAAACGCCAGGCACAGCTCGTCCTCATAGAGCTTTCTCGACGGAATTTCGCCCGCGATAATCTTACAGAAAATGCAGTCGTTCATTGTTCTCTCCTCATTTCGCGTTGGCTGCGACGAATTCGTCCACGATTGCCAGCGCGTTGTCCAGCTTCATAACGTCCTTGCCGCCGCCCATTGCGGAATCCGGCTTGCCGCCGCCGGAGCCGCCGCAGATCGCGGAGACTTCCTTGATCAGCGCGCCTGCCTTGATGCCGCGCGCAACGGCGTTCTTGCCGCAGACCGCAAGCAGCGTGATCTTATCGCCCTGAACGCTGGCAAGAACCGCAACGGCGTTCGGCTCGCGGTCGCGAATCTGGTCGCCCAGCTTGCGCAGGTCCGCCGCAGAGATGCCCTCGCGGGAAATGGTCAGAACCTTCAGCCCGGCAATGCTCTTCGCCGCGAAGAGGGTACGTTCGATCTCGCCGCTGAACAGCTTGTCCTTCATGTGCTCGAGGCTCAGCTTCAGCTCCTTCATTTCGCTCATCAGGCTGCGGGCGCGCTGCATCAGCTCCTTCGGCGTGGTCTTCAGCTCCTCCGCGACGTTCAGAATGACACGGTTGGCCTGCTCCATCTGCTCGATTACCTTGCGGCCGGTATATGCCTCAATGCGGCGCACGCCGGAGGCGACGGACGCCTCGGACATAATGCGGAAGGGGCCGACCTTGGCGGTGTTGCTCAGATGCGTGCCGCCGCAGAACTCGATGGAATCCTCGCCCATTCTGACCACGCGAACCACATCGCCGTACTTCTCGCCAAACAGCGCGGTCGCGCCGAGCTTCTTCGCCTCCTCAATCGGAAGCACCAGCGTCTCAACATCCTCACCCTTGAGGACCATCTCCATCACGAGGGAGGACACCTGGGACAGCTCCTCCGGGGTCATGGCAGAAAAATGCGTAAAGTCAAAGCGAAGATGATCCGGCTCGACCAGGGAACCCGCCTGGTGGCAGTGGTCGCCCAGAACCTTCGTCAGCGCAGCGTCCAGAAGGTGCGTCGCGGTATGCGCACGGCGGATGGCGCTGCGGCGCTCCACATCGATAGAAACGGTACAGACATCATCCAGCTTGACGGTGCCGGAGA
This sequence comes from uncultured Oscillospiraceae bacterium, assembly GCA_934622035.1. Classification (GTDB taxonomy): domain Bacteria; phylum Bacillota; class Clostridia; order Oscillospirales; family Oscillospiraceae; genus JAZOXB01. Next base: position 34,516 of record CAKTVG010000015.1, on the reverse strand, counting down.
CGACCTTGCCGTAGTGCATGAACTTGCCGCCCTTGTTCTTCTGCACGTCCGTGACCTCGAACACGCCGTCCGGGCCGGTAATGGTGCCGTGGTCGGCGACCTGGCCGCCCATTTCGGCGTACAAGGTCGTGCGGTCGAGCACGAGAATGCCCTCCACGCCCTCGGCGATTTCCGTGCGCGGCTCGTCTTCGGAGATCATCGCAAGGATTTTACCCTGAGTCTCGTCCTTTTCATAGCCGTCGAATTCCGTGGACGGGATGTCCTGACCGAATTCAATACCGGCCCAGCCGAGGTCGCCCAGCGCCTTGCGCGCTTCTCTTGCGCGGATCTTCTGCTCAAGCATCTGACGCTTGAATTCCTCTTCGTCTACGCTCATGCCCTCTTCCTTCGCCATTTCGATCGTCAGATCGATCGGGAAGCCGTAGGTGTCATAAAGCTTGAAGGCATCGGCGCCGGAGAAGACGCTTTCGCCCTTTTCCTTGTGCGCTGCCAGCATTTCCGCGAAGATGCGCATGCCGCCGTCGATGGTCTTGGCAAAGTTCTCCTCCTCCACACGCACTACACGGGTGATATAGCTCGCGCGCTCGCGCAGGTAGGGATAATGCCCCTCGTTTTCATGGATAACCGTCTCAACAATATCGCACAGGAAGGGATGATTCACACCCAGCAGCTTGCCGTGACGTGCGGCGCGGCGCAGCAGGCGGCGCAGGACATAGCCGCGACCCTCATTGGAGGGCAGAACGCCGTCGGCGATCATAAAGACGGAAGCGCGGATGTGGTCGGTGATAACGCGAAGAGAGACATCTCGTTCCTTGCTCTGCCCATAGCTTGCGCCGGTCAGCTCCGTAACCTTGTGCGTGATATTCATGACGGTGTCAACGTCGAACAGGGAATCCACGTCCTGACAGACGACTGCCAGACGCTCCAGGCCCATGCCGGTGTCGATGTTCTTCTGGACGAGCTCGGTGTAGTTGCCGTGGCCGTCGTTGTCGAACTGGGAGAACACATTATTCCAGATTTCCATATAGCGGTCGCAGTCGCAGCCGACCGTGCAGCCGGGCTTACCGCAGCCGTATTTTTCGCCGCGGTCATAATAGACCTCGGAGCAGGGGCCGCAGGGGCCGGAGCCGTGCTCCCAGAAGTTGTCCTCCTTGCCGAAGCGGAAGATCCGCTCGGCAGGAATGCCGATTTCCTTGTTCCAGATTTCAAAGGCCTCATCGTCGTCCTGATAGATGGACGGATACAGGCGGTTTTCGTCCAGGCCGCAGACCTTCGTCAGGAATTCCCAGCACCAGGCAATGGCCTCGTGCTTGAAATAGTCGCCGAAGGAGAAGTTGCCCAGCATCTCAAAATAGGTGCCGTGGCGGGCGGTGTGGCCGATGTTGTCAATGTCGCCGGTACGGATGCACTTCTGGCAGGTGCACACGCGGCGGCGCGGCGGCGTGACCTCGCCCTTGAAATAGGGCTTCATCGGCGCCATGCCGGAGTTGATGAGCAGAAGAGAAGCGTCGTTCTGCGGAATCAGGGAAAAGCTGGGCAGACGCAGATGTCCCTTGCTTTCAAAGAAGGAGAGGAACATCTCGCGCAGCTCGTTTACGCCGTACTTTTTCTGGGGCATAGGAATCAATCCTCCAATCATAATTGTGCAAAAACCTCATGCGCCGGTATTGCGCCGCAAAAGCGAATAAGGACGCATGGCAAAAAATATACCCCACCCCGGACATAGGGGCGAGGCATTCTCGCGGTACCACCCTAATTGCCGCACAAGCGGCATCTTAAGTCATCCTTTAACGGGGACGAAGCGTCCCGCTCCTCGCGGGCTGCTCAGAAGTGGCTGTGACTGCTGCCGGCTGCGGGGCTTTCACCGCTCCCCCACTCGCTGCCGCCGCTGACAGGCACTGGCTTCCTCAACGCATAATTGCGATATTACAATGGTATTCTAGCAGGAATCGCAGATTTTGTCAACCGGAAATTCCGTTTTTCAACTTCATAAAAACTTAATTTCTTTTGGGTTATTTTTTTAACAATTCCGGGCTACAATATGTTTGTAAGTGTTGAGTTATTCTTTTTCATTTTCCCCCTCTAATTCATAAACGGAGATTGCAGGCAAGCCAGCCACTTGCCTGCAATTTTCGTTTTCTTTCCGAAAAAGCACGCCGCGGAGAATTCTCCGCGGCGTTGCCTTTGTTCTTTTAATATGCGACGCCCCAGTAGATCATCTTCTTGGCAGGCTTGCCGCAGATGGCGCAGCGGTCGCCGAGATGCTCCTGTGCAAAGGGGATGCAGCGGCTGGTCATGCCGGCTTCTTCCTTCATGCGGATCTCGCAGGCCTCCTCGCCGCACCACATCGTGCGGATAAAGCCGCCGTTTTCCTGCTGAAGGCGCTTTGCCTCCTCCAGCGTTTCGGCATCATAGGTATGCTCCTCGAGATTTTTCTTCGCCTTTTCGTACATGCCGTGGTGGACGGCATCGAGAAGCGACTGCACCGTATCCGCCAGACCGTCGAGGGAAACAAAGGCCTTCTCGCCGTTGTCGCGGCGAACCAGCACGCACTGGTTCTGCTCGATGTCCTTCGGACCAAGCTCCAGGCGCAGAGGCACGCCCTTCATCTCGTACTCGGCGAACTTCCAGCCGGGGCTCTGCTCGGACTCGTCGATCTTCACGCGCAGTCCGGCGGCGCTGAGCTGCGCGGCAACCTCGCGAGCCTTGTCCAGAACGCCCTCCTTATGCATGGCGATAGGAATGACGACGATCTGCACAGGCGCGATCTTCGGCGGCAGAACGAGGCCGTTGTTATCGCCGTGGGTCATAATCATACCGCCGATGAGGCGCGTGGAGCTGCCCCAGGAGGTCTGGAAGGGGCAGACCTGCTGGTTATTCTTATCCGTGAAGTGAATGTCAAAGGCTCTGGCGAAGCCGTCGCCGAAGTAGTGAGAGGTGCCTGCCTGAAGCGCCTTGCGGTCGTGCATCATGCACTCAATGGTGTAGGTTGCTTCCGCGCCGTTGAACTTTTCCTTGTCGGTCTTCTGTCCGCGGGTGACAGGCATGGCAAGCACGTTTTCGCAGAAGTCCGCATAGACATTGAGCATGCGCTCCGTCTCCTCGCGTGCCTCCTCAGCCGTAGCGTGCATGGTGTGGCCCTCCTGCCAGAGGAACTCGCGGTGGCGCAGGAAGGGACGGCTGGTCTTCTCCCAGCGCAGAACGCTGCACCACTGATTGTACATCTTGGGCAGATCACGCCAGGAGTGGATGATGTCATGGAAATGCTCGCAGAACAGCGTCTCGGAGGTCGGACGGATGCAGTAGCGCTCCTCGAGCTTTTCGCTGCCGCCCATCGTGACCCACGCGCATTCCGGCGCGAAGCCCTCCACGTGATCCTTTTCCTTTTGCAGCAGGGATTCGGGAATCAGCATGGGCATGTAGACGTTCTCGGCGCCGGTCTTTTTGAACTCGGCGTCCATGATTTTCTGGATATTTTCCCAGATGGCGTAGCCATAGGGACGGTAGACAAACATACCCTTAATGGAGGAATAATCAATCAGCTCCGCCTTTTTGCACACGTCCGTGTACCACTGGGCAAAATCGACCTCCATATCGGTAATTTGTTCCACTTTTTTCTCTTTTGCCATTTCCTCTCAACCTTTCAAGAGTAATCGATATTTATTCTATTTTATCACGCATGTCAAGACCCTGCATAGGATGAATTATGCCGGGCATCCCGGCGAGTTCTCGGCACAAGGGAGGCTGCCATATGGTGCAAACCACCGTCACCCTGGACAATGCGACCGCAGCATTCTACCGGCACGTCGCCGGTCTTGCGGGTCTGCCGCTGGAGACCGTTCTTTCCGACGCGCTGTTCAAGCTCGCAGGCGAGCTTTCGCTGGAGGCGCTCAGAAAAAAAGAAAAACCCTCCGGTTGAATTGATTTTTTGCAAACACCTGCTATAATGGAAGCGGAATAGAAAAAACACGGAGGAATTACCGATGAAATCGATCCGCGACGTTTATAAGATCGGAAAAGGCCCGTCCAGCTCCCATACCATGGGCCCGGAGCGTGCCGCCAAGCTCTTTTTGCAGCGCTATCCCGATGCGGAGCGCTATCGCGTCGTGCTTTATGCATCTCTTGCCAAAACCGGCCGGGGTCACGGCACCGACCGCGTGCTCTATGAGGTTCTCGGCAAGGGCCGCACAGAGGTCGTCTTCTCCGACGACTCCCCTGCCGATCTGCCGCATCCGAATACGCTGGATTTCTTTGCCTATCGCGGCGAGGAGGAAATTGGCACGATGCGCGTGCTCTCCATTGGCGGCGGTGATATCGTCGTGGACGGGCAGGATGCCGCCGCAGCGGAGGAGATCTATCCCGAAAACTCCTTTGCGGAAATCGAACAGTTCTGCCGCTGGCGATACATCACTCTGAGCGAATACGTCGAGCTGAACGAAGGCCCGGAGATCTGGGACTTCCTGACGGAAATCTGGGATACAATGAAGAAGGCCATTGCGGACGGCCTGAGCGCCTCCGGCGTTCTGCCGGGCGGCCTACAGGTCGAGCGCAAGGCCAAGCGGCTGTATTCGCAGGAAAAGGAGAACGAGCTGCCGCAGATTCGCGAGCTGCGCCTCGTCTGCTCCTACGCCTTTGCCATAGCGGAGCAGAACGCCGACAACGGCACGATCGTCACTGCGCCGACCTGCGGCTCGGCGGGCGTTCTGCCCTCGGTTCTCCTTTATATGCAGCAGCGGCATAACATCCCTGACCGCAAGGTGCACGAGGCGCTGGCCGTCGCCGGCCTTTTCGGCAGCATCGTCAAGCGCAACGCCTCCATCTCCGGTGCGGAATGCGGCTGTCAGGCAGAGATCGGCACCGCCTGCTCCATGGCCGCAGCGGCGCTCTGCTACCTGATGGATAAGAGCATCAACGAAACGGAGTATGCCGCCGAGATTGCGATGGAGCATCAGCTCGGCTTGACCTGCGACCCCATCTGCGGTCTGGTGCAGATTCCCTGCATCGAGCGCAACGCCGTCGCAGCCAAGCGCGCAATCGACGCATTCAACCTCTCCAGCCTGCTGTGCGGCACGCGAAACATCAGCTTTGACATGGTCGTGCGCACAATGAAGGAAACGGGCATTCACATCTCCGACCAGTACCGCGAAACCTCGGAGGGCGGCCTTGCCCGTCTCTATAACCGCCGAAAAGCTTAAAAACCATTTGAAATTTTCATTTTCATCGGTTATAATATGATTACAGCGTGTGGCGTATCTGCGTAAATCCGGTTGCAGATACGCCGCACGTTTTTTGCGGCCCAAAACAAGGTGAACCATCAGTGAAATCGTGCGGCAGAAATGCGTAAGTCCGGATTGCACCGGGCCTGCGCATTTTTTATGGAAAGGAAAACAACACATTGGACAACACAAATCACTTTTTAGGTACAGAGCCGGTCGGCCGCCTGATGCGGCGGTATGCCGTCCCCTGCATCATCTCCCTTCTGGTCGGCGCGCTGTATAACATCGTCGATCAGATTTTCATCGCCAACGCCGGTTATCTCGGCTCCTACGGCAACGCCGCAAACACCGTCGTCTTTCCCCTTACGGTCGTCGCGCTGGCGATTGCCGTCATGATTGGAGACGGCTGCTGCACCTTTGTCAGCATCTCTCTCGGCAAAAATGAGCAGGATACGGCCAAGCACAGCGTCGGCAACGCAGTCATTCTTGCCACAGGCAGCGGTATTATGCTTATGGCCTTATATCTGCTTCTGACAGATCCGATCATCTCCGTATTCGGCGGCACTGTCAACGAGGAGACCTTCCGCCATTCGCAGGAATACTTCTTTTATATTTCCCTGGGAATTCCCTTCTACATGTTCGGCCAGGCGATGAACCCGATCATCCGCGCCGACGGCAGTCCGCGCTTTGCCATGGTTTCCACGCTGGCGGGCGCCGTGCTCAACATCATTCTTGACCCGATTTTCATTTTCTGCTTCCGCTGGGGCATGATGGGCGCGGCGGTTGCCACGGTTGCCGGTCAGATCGTCACTGCTGCTCTCGCCGTCTGGTACCTGCTGCACATGAAAAGCATCCGTCCCGCCAAAAAGGATTTTGTTCTCCAGGGCCAGATCTGCGGCAGGACGCTGTCACTTGGCATTACGAGCTTTCTCTCGCAGATCAGCCTTGTCGCGGCAATGGCGGCAATCAACAACATGCTGCGCAAATACGGTGCGCTGGATCCCGTTTTCGGGCAGGCGCAGTACGCGCAGATTCCAATGGCCGTAGTCGGTATTGTAATGAAATTCTTTCAGATCGTCATCTCCATCGTCGTCGGTATGGCGGCAGGCTGCATTCCTGTTGTCGGCTTTAATATGGGCGCGCAGCAGCCGAAGCGCGTGCGCTCGCTCTTCACACGGCTTCTGCTCGCGGAGGCGCTGGCCGGCGCAGCCGCGCTGCTGCTGGCAGGGCTGTTCCCGCGGCAGCTCATCGCGATTTTCGGCGCGGCAAACGAGAGCAGCTATTACACGGTGTTCGCCGTCAAGGCGTTCCGCATTTATCTTTGCATGATGGTGCTTGCCTGCGTCAATAAAGCCTGCTTCATCTTTTTGCAGGCGCTGGGGAAAGCACTTTCCTCGACGCTGCTGTCCATGTTCCGCGAGGTCATCTGCGGCGTTGGCTTTGCGCTGCTTCTGCCGCGGTTCTTCGGTCTGGACGGCGTGCTGTATTCCATGCCGGTTTCCGATATTCTGACTTTTTTCATTGCGCTTTGCCTGATTCTCGCCACTTTCCGTGAGCTGAAAAAGTCTGAAAAACACCTTGCAAGATAGCATGCCCTCTGCTATAATGAACGGGAGATTTTTCAGCCTTTTCGCTGATTTTAAGGAGAACGAATGCAATGAAACTTGGTATCGTCGGCCTGCCGAACGTCGGCAAATCCACGCTGTTTAACGCCATCACCAACGCCGGTATTCCGGCGGACAACTACGCCTTCTGCACCATCGACCCGAACGTCGGCGTCGTGCAGGTGCCGGACGAGCGCCTGGAATGGCTGCGCGACCTGCATCACCCCAAGAAGTTCACCCCGGCGGTGATCGAATTCGTCGATATCGCGGGCCTTGTCAAGGGCGCGTCCAAGGGCGAAGGCCTGGGCAACAAGTTTCTCTCCAATATCCGCACAACGGACGCCATCATCCATGTCGTGCGCTGCTTTGACGACCCCAACGTCACTCATGTTGAGGGCGGCACCGATCCGCTTCGCGACATCGACATCATCAACCTGGAATTGATCCTGGCCGATGCCGAAATGTGCGAGCGCCGCGTGGATAAGGCACAGAAATCCGCCAAGGGCGGCGACAAGCGCTTCCTGCGCGAGGCCGAGGTCTTCTCCGCCCTTCTGGAACACCTGAACGAGGGCAAGCTTGCACGCACCTTTGAATGCTCCGACGACGACCGCGCGCTCATCGCAACCTCCGATCTTCTGACGCTCAAAAAGACGATCTATGCCGCAAACATTTCCGAAAACGACGTCAATGATCCGGAGAGCGTCCCCTATTTCCAGCAGGTCAAGAAGCTCGCCGACGCAGAGGGTTCTCTGGTGCTTCCGATCTGCGCAAAGCTGGAGGCGGACATTGCCGAGCTGGACGACCCCGAGGAAAAGGCGATGTTTATGGAGGAGCTTGGCCTGAAGCAGTCCGGCCTCGACCGTCTCATCAAGTGCAGCTACGATCTTCTCGGTCTGATTTCCTTCCTGACCGCAGGCAGCGACGAATGCCGCGCCTGGACCATTAAGAAGGGCACGCGCGCTCCGCAGGCAGCAGGCAAAATTCACAGCGACTTCGAGCGCGGCTTCATCCGCGCCGAGGTCATTGCCTTCGAGGATATGAAGGCCTGCGGCACCATGGCGGCCGCCAAGGCGAAGGGGCTTGTCCGCAGCGAGGGCAAGGAATACGTCATGAAGGACGGCGACATCGTCAACTTCCTGTTCAACGTATAAAAGCATAACGTCCGGGATGCAAGGCATCCCGGACGTTTCTTATAATAATTCAAGCTTTGCGCGGAAGGAAATGCTGCGCGGCGTGTCCATGCCGTCAAACTGCACGACATGGGCATTTTTCTCCAAATCGACATCAACCACCGTTCCCGCGCCGAAAACGGAATGGCGCACTCTCTGACCGACCGGAAGCGCAGCGCTTTCCTGCTCCGGCAGGAAGCGCTCACTGTGCGCAATGGCGTCCTGCGCCGCACGCAGCAGGCCCGGCTGCGGCGGCTTGGTATACGTCAGCAGCTCCGGTGCGATCTCCAGCAGGAAGCGCGAGGGATAGCGCGGCGAGCCGTCGAAGTTTCGACCGTCCGCCTCGGAAAGATACAGTCCTTTTTCCGCCCGTGTCAGGGCAACAAAGGCCAGACGCCGTTCCTCCTCCATGGACGGTCTTGTGCGGACCTTGCGTGAGGGGAAGATGCCCTCGTTCATGCCGCACAAAAACACATAGGGGAATTCCAGCCCCTTTGCCGCGTGGACGGTCATCAGCCGGATCTTGTCCCCCGGCTCGGCGGCATCGGAATTGCTAAACAGCGCGACGTGCGCAAGGTAGTGCTCCAGTGTGCTCTCCTCGCCGCAGGTCGTCTCATATTCATAGACCGACTGCTTCAGCTCCGCGAGGTTGTCCAGCCGCTCCTGGCTGCCCTCCGTTCGCAGCATCTGCTCATAGCCGCTCTCGTTGAGAATGGCCGAAAGCACCTCAGAGATTGGCTGCCGGTCATACCCGGCAGAGAAGCGCTCGATCAGAGAGACGAACTGCTGCGCCTTCGTCCCCTTGAAAACCGGGTCGTCCAGATGGTCGCAAAGCGCCTGATACAATGAACGGTTCTCAGCCGCCGCCCTTTCCTCCAAAAAGGCCAACCGGCGCTTTCCGAGGTTCCGTTTGGGAACATTGGCAATCCGGCGGAAGGAAAGATCGTCGCGGTAGGCAATCATGCGCAGATAGGACAGCGCGTCCTTAATTTCCATTCTCTGGAAGAACTGCACGCCGCTGTAGATCGTATAGGGAATCTTTTCCGCCAGCAGGACCTCCTCCACCGCGCGGGTGACGTAATGCGCACGGTAGAGGATCGTGATATCGCGCAGCGGCGTCCCCTGCTCCGTGAGCCTGCGCATTTCTTCTGCCATCCACTTTGCCTCGGCCTCCTGTGTCTCGGCGAAGTGACAGTAGACCGGCTGGCCATGCGGCAGGACGGGAATCAGGTCTTTTTTGATGCGCTGGGTGTTGCGGTCGATCAGCGAATTGGCGACGGCAAGAATTTCCGGCGTGGAGCGGTAGTTCTCCGTCATCAGAATGGTTTTGGTGCCGGGGAAAACCTGATCAAAGTCCAGCAGGAATCGGACGTTTGCCCCGCGCCAGGTATAGATGGTCTGGTCGGGGTCACCGACGATAAACAGATTCTTATGGTATCCGCAAAGCACCTCCATCAGGTGGTACTGCGGCGGATCGATGTCCTGAAATTCGTCGATCATGATGTATTCCAGCCGTTTCTGCCATTTCAGCCGAATCTCCGGATTCTGCTCAAAAATGTACAGCGTGAACTGAATCAGATCGTTGTAATCCAGTCCGAAGCACTTTTTTTCCTGATACAGATAGCCGTAGAAGAGAATATCCTGTGTTTCAGTCGCATTTTCGTACTTTTCCCGTAAAGTATCGAGGGACATGGTAATCATGTCCCGGTAATACTCCGGCTCTTTTATGAGCTTGCGGATTTCAAACATATCCCGCGCAGCGGAGAAGGTCATGTCCCGCAGGCTCAGTCCGCGTTCCTCATAGATGATCTGAAGCATTGCATCGATGTCGGAATTGTCGAGCACAAGAAAGCTTTTGGGGTACTGCACGGCATAGCTGTCCTCCTGCAAAACGGAGACGCAGAAGCCGTGGAAGGTGTTGATATATCCTGTGTCGTTGTCGCCGGTCAGAGCGTGAATGCGCTGGCGCATCTCGTTTGCCGATTTGTTTGTGAAGGTCACGCAGAGAATATTCCCCGGCAGGATGCCAAGGTCGTTGACCAGGTAGGCAAAGCGGTTCGCCAGGGCGCGCGTTTTCCCCGAACCCGCACCCGCAATCACGCGCACAAAGCCCTCCGTACTGGTGACTGCCTCCAGCTGCGCCGCATTCAGATGCTCTTCCATGCTTTCATCTCCCGTAAAAAGAACGTTTGTTTTATTATATCAAATTGTTTCGCAATCTTCAATAGGAGATTTATCAAATTCCAGAACCGGCCGGATGCTCTTTCTTCCCCGCCAGACGAGCAGCCAGCAGGCCGTCATGGCAATCGCGCCGCAGAGCGTCATGCAGAGCCGGTAGTCCATCGTCTCTCCCAGCGCGCCGATCAGCAGCGCAAGGACGCCTGTCGCCAGGGTCAGCTCCATATCAAACAGGGAGTTCACCCGCGCACGCATTTCCTCCGGAATATACTGCTGCACCGCCGTCTGGCGCAGCGTGGCGCTTGTTGTTCCCAAAAAGCCGCAAATTGCGCGATTGACCAGCATCAGCGGGTACGGCAGCCACAGCAGGCACAGATCCATCGCTTCATAGACCTGATACACACCGAAAATCACGCCGAAGCGCCGCTTTGCCGGGATTTTTATCGTGTATTGCAGCAAGCCGGCAACAGTTCTTCCCGCAAATTCCGCAACGGAGAAAAAGGAATACATCACCATCGTAAAGCCGGGCGCGGTGCGGAAAAAGGCCATGACGATGGGCGAATAACCGCTGGCAACGCCGTTCGTTACCGCCATGTAGGCATAGAGTTTCCGAAGCCCCTTTTCCCTTCTGAAATAAGCCAGCGTCTGCCGGATGTCCGTCCACCAAAGGCGCAGCGAATACCGCTTTTCTTCCAGCCGCCGCTCTTCCTGAATCCGGATCCCGCTCTCGATCAGCGCCGCAGAAAGCGACAGCGCGCCTTGTAAAATCAGCAGCAGCCCCACGCCAAGCGCGTCATAGAGGATGGAGGCAAGCGGCAGCATGACCACCTGCACGATCGGATAGAGCATTGCGGAAACTGCGTAGCCCTTTTGCTCCGCACCGGACGGAATCAGCTTTGGATAGATGCTCTGATAAGCCAACTGATCGAACGCGCCCAGTGTCGCCAGCAGCAGAGAAAAGCAGAGATATCCAAGATAGCTGAAGCGAAACAGGAGCAGATAAACCCCGGCCGCAGCATAGATCACCGCGTTTAAAAAATCACCGCCGACGAGAAAGGGCTTGCGCGGCATTCTGTCCATCCACGGTGCCAGCACTGTCGACAGGAGGAAACCAGGAACAATTTGAATCGCAACCGTAACGGCGGAGGCGAGCGTGCTTTTCGTCTCGTCAAATACCAGAAGAGAAAGCGCATAGCCGCCCGCCACGCCGCCGATGCTGCCAAGCAGCGTCGCCAGCATCAGAAGCGTATAGTTTCTTGTCCACAATTTCTGTTTCATATTCTCACCCCACAGAAATCGTAGCACAAAATTGTGCAAAAGAAAAGCTGCGGATTGTGGGAAAATCACCACTCAATCCGCAGCTTTAGCATGCATTATTCATCCTTTTCGGGAAAACCGTTTATTCTTGCAGCATAGGGAAATTGCTGCATTATTGTGTAGGCCTGCTTATACTGCCGGTTGGCTGCATACCACTCCAGCACCCAGGGAAGGTGGAAGCCGGCGTAGCCGCTGGAGAGCGTGCAGCGGCAGGCATCAAAACAGGCCAGAAGGCGGCGTCCGTATTTCCCGTCGCGCAGATAATCCGGATTTTTCAGCCGCATGCGCACAAGCTCGCACATTTCGCGGCTGAGCGCATCGTCAACGACCGTGCACGCGGTCGCCTCCGCGCGGTCGAGCGCGGCAAGCGCTTCCTCTCTCCGTCCAAGCTTTTCGCAGCAGATGGCCAGCTTGTGCAGTCCCATGCGCGTCGGATTCTCGCAGACGGAAAAGTAGGCGTAAGCCGAGGCGATATCGCCGCATTCCAGCTGCGTCGCAGCCGTATTGTAGGCGATCGTGCCCAGCAGCTCCTCGTCGTTCAGCGCAGCGGCAAGGCGGCGTGCCGGCGCATACTGCGCCAGCATATTCGGAAGGTCGAGCATATTGCAGTAGCAGTTGCCAATCAGAAGGCGGCACAGCAGCATCGTACCGGCATTTCCCTCCCGTGAGGCAAGGTCATAGCCGGTTTGCAGCAGCTCCATCGCGTGCAGATAGCTGCTGCCGCTGCCGTAGGTCTCCTCTCCTGCCAGATAGTAGGTCCAGCCGCAGGGATAGTGCATCATTGTCTCGGAATACCGCCCCTGCAATGCACGCTGCAAGGCAAGCTGCCGCGGGGTCATGCAGCATTCCAGCTCCTGCGCCAAGGGCTTGCGCGTATCGAACAGCATGGCCCGCAGCAGCATCGCGTCCAATGCCAGCGGACTGGAACGCAGCGCCTCTTCCGCCTCGCAAAAGCGCTCACGCGCCGCGTTCAGCTCTCTGCGGCACAGGCCGAACAGCGCCGCATATACGGATTCAACCAGTGCATTCAACCGCCGCAGCTCCTGCTCGTCGGCGTGCCAGCTTACGCCCAGCTTTGCAAACAGCCCGGCAATGATCTCCTGCGAAGCCTCCGCCTTGCCCTGTTCGATCTTGGACAGGTAGGACACCGCGCAAACGCCACGGCACAGCGCCTCCTGGCTCCAGCCGCGCTCGATGCGCGTCCGGCGGATGAGAATTCCTTCTGTTGTCATGCCTTATCACCCCACTTTTTACTATATCAGCATTTTTTCGGAAAGGCAAGACAAAATTTTTTCCGCCATATTGTATTTCGACAGAATATTCGCACAAGATATGGTATTTTGTGTTACGAAGACTGGGGGCGTAGAGAGACAGCGACCGCAGTCATATCATCCATTGCCTCCGCGCCTGCGATCAGCAGCGCCGCCAGCTCCCGCGGCGACTCGCCGGTGTAGCCGGCAATGAGCTCCTCCGTTTCCTCCCCTCCCGCTCCGTCACTCAATAGAATCAGCATCTCCCCATCCCTCAGGGACAGCCTGTACTGCTCCGGCGCGTGGTCTCCCCCAACGCCCGGCGGCAGTGCCGCTGCCCCCATTTTTTTCACTTCCTTTTCGTTTTTGCGGAGATAGGCCGGCGCGCCGCCCCATTTGAGCAGCAGCGCGTCGCCGCAGGACAGATCGATGCGCAGCAGATCCACCGTTGCAAAGCAGCCGTCACCGCGCAGAAGAAACGCACCGTTCAAAACACGCAGGGCGTTTTCCGCATCCATTCCCGCAAAAAGGAGCTTTTTGAGAAAATGAACCGTCTCGCTGCTAAGGGCCGCCGCCTCGCGGCCGCTGCCCATGCCGTCGCAGAGCAGGATGTAGCATTCCGTGCGCGGGCCGAAGAAGCATGCGCCGCGGTCGCCGTTGGCAAGATTTCCCGGCTTTCGTGCCGTGCTGATGCCCGTCACCGGGCGGTAAGCACCGGCAGCATTCTGCGGCAGCTCCTGCATATCCCGCAGAAAGCCCGCAATGCAGGAAAACTCGTCTGCCACCGTCTGCCGTGCCTCGGCAAGCTGGATGCGATAGCGCCGCCGGTAGAGCATTCCCTCCAGCTCCTGATTCACCGCCGTCAGAAAGCCGTCAAAATGGCAGCAGTTTTCGCGGAACTCCGGCGGAAAATCCTCCGCTTGGGCAATACCGCGCTCCATGATGCGGTTCCCCGCGCCTGTCAGTGCATGATAGGTCCGCTCCGCGCAATGCTCCCAGCAGCGATGAAACCGCGCACAGCAGCGGCATACGCGCTCCGCCGCGCCGTCGTACACGCTGTCGGCCTCACTCTGCGCCGCCCGCGGCGGCTGACCGTGCTCCACCTGGGCATGCAGCGCCTCCAGAATTTCTGCCGCCTCGTTCAAGGAAGCTGCGGCAGTTTCCTGCGGGTCTGCGGCTAGCCGCGCAAACGGAATTCTTGTCAGAAGGACGCCTGTCATGCAGCCGATTGCTGCGCCGAGAAGCCGCTCTGCCGTGCCCGCGCCGCAGAGAAGCAGCATTCCGAAGGTCACACAGAAGCACACCGGCGCCCGCCGGACCGGCCGCCGCAGACGCAGCATTCTGCACAGCAGCACCGGAAGCAGCAGAGCGGCAGCGGCGCAGCCGCCATATTCTCCGGAAAGCTCCAACGCAAGTCCGCAGGCCAGAACCGTCCCCATCTCCGGCAGACGGACGCAGAGTGCGGCTGCGGCAAGCAGTCCAAGATCGACCGGCGCGGGAATGCCGGAAAGCCCTGTGGTCAACGCAGCGGTAAGGAAGACCCTGCCGCCGCGGCTTTTCTGCGCTGCGCCGCGCAGGCCCGCCGTCCCGCAGGCCGAAAGGCAAACCTTAAATAGCAGCGTCAGCAGGGCATCTCCGCCAGGCGCGCTGAAAAAGAAAACCGCGCCCAAAACGCCCGCAACCACTCCCGAAATCAATGGGAAAAACCATCTTCTGGCCGGAAGCTCCGTCCCCTGAAAGACCGCCGCCGAGGCGAGCATCAGCACCGTCATCGCCGTTAATTCCGCCGCCGTGCCGCCCTCGCCGAAGAGCAGATATCCACCGACGGCTCCAAGGGCCGCAAAAATGCTTCGAAAGCCCAACGGGATGGCTACCGCCAGGCAGGCAGCAAGCGGCGTCATGTGCCCGGCAACCCGCACCCCGCTCAAAACAAACCCAGCAGCGCAAATCAGCGCCCACTCCCGCAGAACACGCCAGCCAGCCGACGTTCTGCGCAGCACAGGACGTCTGTGCTGCGGCATCAGCTTCGGCGTTCCGCTTTCCTTCATATGTCTCACCGCTTTCTTCCTTTTCCGAGATTTTACCACGAAGCGCAGCGGCGAACTTGTCGAGAAAGCGCCGCCTGTCCAAATTTCTCTGACGCTCTCCTATTGACGCCGCGCGGAGGGGATGCTATCATGATCGAAGAAGACAAAGGAGGTTGCCATGGGACGTGAAATAGAGCTGAAGCTCGCCGTGCCGGATGCGGCGCTGCTGGAAAAGATTTATGAGGATCCCGCTTTTTCCGGGAGTAAGTGCGCGGAATTCGCAATGAAAACAACCTATTTTGATACGGCGGACCGAAAGCTATCCTCGCACAAATGGATGCTTCGGCAGCGGCTGGAAAACGGCCATACGGTCACATGCTTCAAAATGCCGCTGGGCAAACACGCACGCGGCGAATGGGAAGCCGAGGCTGAGCCGCTCGCGGCGGCGCTTGCCCTGCTGGCGCAGCAGGAGTGCGTTCCCGCAGAGCTGAAGGAGCTGTCGGCTCAGGAGCTGTTCCCAGTCTGCGGCGCAGAATTCCGGCGCAGAACGCGAGACATCTCTTTCCCTGACGGAAGCCAGGCAGAGCTTGCCTGCGACCTCGGAACGCTCACCGGCGGCGGGCAGACGATACCGCTGTGCGAAGCGGAGCTGGAGCTTAAGACCGGCGAACCGGAACAGATGCAGGCGCTTGCCGCATTTCTCTGCCGGAAGTACGGACTGCACGAGGAGCCGCTGAGCAAATTTGCCCGCGCAAAGCGGCTTGCCGAATAGTCAAAACCACCGGCTGAGCCGGTGGTTTTGACTATATGAATCTTCTCAGGTTTTCCAGCGCCTTTTTCTCTATTCTCGAAATCTGCACCTGTGACACGCCGAGAATTTTCGCTGTCTTGTCCTGCGTCAGTCCGTGGAAAAAACGCAGCCGGATGACCATCTGTTCTCTCTCGTTCAGGCTGGCGATCGCTTCGCGAAGCGCAATCCTCTCCACAATTTTCTCCTCCATTTCCCCCTCGGTCAGAACGTCCTCCAGCGCAAAGCCGTCCTCGCCGCTGCGCTTCTGAATCGACTCTGTCGCGCCGGTCGCCGTCTCCGCCGAGGCGATTTCCTCGGGCAGAAGCCCCGTTTCCGCACTCAGCTCTGACAGCGTCGGCTCTCTGCCCAGGGCATTTGTCAGCTTCTGCCGCGTCTGACGAATCATCGCCGCGCGTTCCTTCAGACTTCTGCTGACCTTGATCATGCCGTCATCGCGCAGAAATCGCCGTATTTCCCCGGCGATCTTCGGAACGGCATAGGTGGAAAACTGCGTCCCGAAGGCCGTGTCAAAGCCATCCACGGCCTTAAGAAAGCCCAAACAGCCCAGCTGATACAGATCCTCCGGATCCACGCCTCGACCGAAATAGCGCCGCGCAATGGACCAGATCAGGCCGGAGTTATCCACAATCAGCCGCTCCCCCGCCTCGCGGTCTCCGGCCTTCGCACGGCACAGAAGCTCCTCCTGCGCAGCGTTCACTTTTTTCCACCGCGGCGGACGATTTTCCGCTTCATATGTACCGTCGTTCCCTTGCCGGGCGTAGAGGTCAGACGGAATTCCGTCATGAAGCTCTCCATGATCGTAATGCCCATGCCGGAGCGCTCCTCCCCGCCGGTCGTGAACATCGGACGGCAGGCCTGCTCCACGTCCTCGATGCCGCAGCCCTTGTCCTTCACGATGATATCCAGCACCTGCTCCGGCAGGATCCGCGCCTTGAGCGTGATCGGCCCGATGCTGTCCGGATAGGCGTGGACGATGCAGTTGGTCACGGCCTCAGAGACCGCCGTTTTAATGTCTCCAAGCTCATCCAGCGTCGGATCGAGCTGCGCGGCAAAGCAGGCAATCGCCGCGCGTGCGAAGGCCTCGTTGGCCGATTTGCTCGGAAACTGAAGATCCATGTAGTTTTCGCCCTTCATCTTGTGCATTCCTCCCGGATTTCCGTGATTTTTTCCACACCGGCCGCGCGAAGCACCTTATACGGCTGCGGCGGGATATTTTGCAGCAGAAGCTTTCCCTGCAAGGTTTTCATGCGCCGCAGCGTGCTGATGACCACGGCAATTCCGCTGGAATCCATAAAGCTCACATCCCGAAAATCCAGAATGCAGCGCAGCGGCAGATAGACGTCGATTTTCTCGGCAATGGTCTTCATGGTCTCCCTGGCGGAATGGTGATCGATTTCCCCGCGTAGGGCAATGGTCAGCTGCCTGTCCTGCACATAGCTGGTCAGATTCATACCAATTCTCCTCTGTATAAAAAACTGAGTGCATCTTTCGATGCACTCAGTCATCTTGTCAATAAGTTCAAATGAACATATTGACCGCTGCCTGAGGAATTGCAAAATTGGATTTTGCAATTCTGTCCGCTGCGGCGGATGATTGAACGCGAAAGACAACCCTGACGGTTTTCTTTCACACTATCTTTCCCTCCGTAGCTTGAGGACAGCATGTTTTCTTGACAAGCAAAAACTGAGTGCATCTTTCGATGCACTCAGTATAAGCGCTCACTGGCGCACGCTTTGTCGAAAGCGGCACATTGGAAAAATTATTCTGCGAACCACGCCGCCTGCGCTCTGTGGAGCTGGCTCAGCCCGGCATTCTGATACTGCGGCTGAATGCCCTCGACCAGAAGCTCCACCGAGCGAATGCCGTCCATCGCCGTCAGCGTTGCAATCACGGAACGTACCGCCAGCTCCTCCTGGCGCAGGGAAAGGCAGCCGTCCAGAAACTCGCGGGTCAGATCAACGGTGCAAATATCGTTTTCCAGCTTGACGGACAGGATTTTCGTTCCCGCCGGCACAAAGCTGCGAATACCGTTTCCGCCCTCAAAGGTGATCAGCGTTTCCAGCACGGTCTGCGCCGCCACAGTTTCCGGAGAAACGGCAATCCTGCGCTGAACGGGAACCAGCAGCGCTGCCTCGGCAGCCGCAGGATAGATCGTAACATCCAGCGTCTCGCTGCTCTCCTGCGCAGCGATCAGGGATTCATCCCTGCGGATACCCGCCGACAGGTCCAGCAGGCCAAGCGAATCCAACGGAGCGCCGGAGACCCACAGGTCAACGGAATGCACCTGCGGCAGCTCCGTCAGAGAATCCACGATGGCGTAAAGCGCCAGCCGCGTTGCAAGGAAGCCCTCCGTCATGCCCGTAACGAACTGGGATGAAAAATTGACCGTGCAGATTCCGTTCTCCACGGATACGTCCAGAAGCACCGTCCCGGACGGAATACCGGAAGGATTCGCCTCCCCCTCATTTGCGCTCAGCAGCCGCCGCAGGATGAATTCCGGCTTCTGTGCAGCGTCCATCGCGTCCACAAGAACCGTTTCGCGGCGCAGGTAGCGCCCTGCGTCGTCCGGAAAATAGAGGACGATCTGCTCCTGCTGCGTCTGCTGCGAGGTATCGGTATAGAGAATGTCCTTTGCGGTCAGGGTCACCGTCTCGCCGCTGCCGGACAGAGAAATCGTGACCTTCTGCACCGTCTCCAGCTGCAAAAGCGTCCGCGCAATTGCCGCGCGGGCGAGCGACGTTTCTATCGCCGGGTGGTCGGGAACCGGCGCGTCAAACGCCAAAACAGCCGTATCGGCCTCCAGCTCTGCCGACAGGAGCTGCCAGTCTGCCGGAACGGCGGGCAGCAGATTTTTCGCTCTCGGGCCGCGCAGGTATTTCTCCATCAGCTGCGCAAGAGAAACGCCGGATACGTCAAGCTCCGCTCTCTCTGCGCAAAGCACGCCCTCCGCATTCTCCTCCGCACGGTAATAGAAGAGGAATTCATCCTCCATTCTTGGCTCCGCGGTACAGGCCGGCAGAAGGAGCAGGGCTGCAAGCAGCAGCAACAGCAGCCGTTTCATTCGATCTCCTCCTCCGTGTCAAAGCTGGGGAAGCGCACCTCAAAGCGCGTGCCTCCGTCCTCGCGCGCATAGGCGCCGATGGTGCCGTAATTGCGCTGTACCATATCGTGCACAATGGAAAGTCCCAGGCCTGCGCCGCCGGCAGCGCGGGACCGCGCCTTATCCACGCGGTAAAAGCGCTCAAAAATATGCGCTCGCGCCTCCTCCGGAATGCCGGGCCCGGTGTCCTCCACGGAAAGGCGAATATCGTCACCCTCGCGGCGGAGGCAGACACCGATCCAGCCCTCCGGGCGATTGTACTTGATTGCGTTTTCCACCAGATTGAAAATAATCTGATAAAGATCGTCCTCCACCGTCATCAAAAGGCAATGCGGCTGCAAATCAGCCTCAATCTGGATGGAGCGCAGCTCCGCCAGCGGGCGCAGCATGCGAACCACCTTCTGCGCGACCGGCGCGGCATCGATGATCTCCCGCTCCTCCTCGACGGAGCTGTCGAGCTTCGTCAGCGTCAGGAGCTTCTGCGAAAGCCGCCCAAGGCGGTCGGCCTCCCGGCCGATGTCGCCGATAAACTCGCGCTCCGTCTCCGGGTCCATCTGGTTTTGCAGAATGGAGTCCGAGAGCAGCTTGATGGATGCCAGCGGCGTTTTCAGCTCATGCGACGCATCGGAAACAAACTGCCTTCTGCGCTTTTCGGAATCGTTCAGGCGCTCTGCCAGATTATTGAACTCTCTGGCCAGCGTGTTGATCTCGTCATGGCCGCGCAGCTTGATCTTGTAGCTGTAGTTGCCCTCGCGCATACTGCGGATGGAGAGCAGAATGCTGCGCAGTCTGCGGGAAAAGGCCGCAGAAAAGAAGACGGAGAACACGATGACCACCGCCTCCAAGCCGAAAGAGATGCGTAAAATGTTCATTTGCAGCGCGGAGATGATCGCGCCGCGCTCCGTGTCGTATTCCACAAGGTAGATTGCGCCCAGCGTGTCCGAGCCGCGCATCAAAGGCGCGGCGGCGTGCGACTCGATGGCGCTACCGTTGTAGCTGCCGTAAAAGACGTCGTTTCCCTCCAGCGCTTCGACGATTTCTGGATACAGCAGGAGCTTTCCCTCGGCGTTCGCGGTTTTCATGGAGTCGTAGATGGCGGTACCGCCCGCATCCGTCACGACCGTCCGCGCCGTGCGCAGATCATCCAGCGAGTTGACAGCCTGCGCCGTTTTAGATGGCGTCAGCTCGTCGAGCTGCAAAAGCGCCGTCGTCATCAGCTGCGCCTTTTCCTCCAGAGAGCGATGCTGCGCACTGAAAATCAGACTGCGCGTCGTGTTCGCCGCATAGATATTCAGAAAAAACAGGATCACCGTGGTGATGGCAATGTACGCTGCGGCGTAGCGCAGCTGTGAGCTGCCCGGCAGAAAGGTCAGGCGCTTTTTAGGCTTTGAAATAGTACCCAACTCCCCATTTTGTCATGAAATACTTCGGCTCTGCCGGGTTTGTCTCCAGTTTTTCGCGGATGCGGCGGATATGCACGTCCACCGTGCGGATATCGCTGCGGTATTCGTCATAGCCCCAGATCAGATCCAGCAGATTTTCGCGCGAATAGACGCGGTTCGGATTGCGCACCAGCAGCTCCACAACGTCAAACTCGCGGGCGGTCAGCTCGGCGGGCTTGCCGTTTTTATAGACATTGCGCTCCGTCGTATCCACGGTCAGCTCACCCGCCGTGATACGGCTTTTCTTCGTTTCCAACGCGCCGCTGCGCCGCAGCAGCGCCTTGATGCGCGCCTTCAGCTCCAAAATGTTAAAGGGCTTGGTCAGGTAGTCGTCCGCACCGTGCTCAAAGCCCATGAGCTTATCCATGTCCAGCGTCCTCGCCGTAAGCATGATGACCGGCACGTCGGAAAACTCCCGGATGCGGCGGCAGGCCTCCATGCCGTCCAGCTCCGGCATCATCACGTCCAGCACGATCAGCCGGATGTCCGGGTCGTGCGCCAGCGCGACGGCCTCGCGGCCGTTCGAACCGGTCACGACCTGATAGCCGTCGTTCTGCAAATTGAACTTGATCCCCTTGACCAGCAGTTCTTCATCGTCTACAACCAGTATTTTCATAATTTCACTCCACTGTGATATATTCTAAAATTGCCTCCAGCCGCTTATCCCCTATGCCGGACACATTGCAAAGCTCCGACACCTCCGTAAACGGCCCGTTCGCCGTCCGATAGTCCACAATTCTCTGCGCAAGCGCCTCGCCGATGCCGGGAAGCAGCGCAAAATCCTCCGCAGAGGCGGTGTTGATGTTCAGTCTGCCGCTAATGTAGTCCGCGCTCTCGCTCGGCTCCGTCTGCTGGGCAGCGTCGGAGGCAGCCTGCGAAACGGGCGTTTTTCCCGTCGTGATCGTGACCGTATCCGGCTCGTGCCGCTTGGCAAGAAACATCCCCAGGCAGAAGCTGATAAATGCAACGGCAATCACCAGCATCGCCAGCTCGATTTTTCTCTCTTTCATCGTTTTTCCGCTCGCCTTCCGTTGACATAACCCGCAAATTTGCTATAATATCAAAAAGAAACCAGAAGAATACGTTTATATTATAGCATACAACGACTTACCGCGGCAATGCCAAACCGCCGCTTTTGGAGGATATTATGAAAAAAAGACGCATTTTCTCCGTACTGCTGCTTCTGGCTCTGCTGGCGCAGCTGACGCTGCTGCCCGCTCTTGCAGAGCCGGACGCCTCCGATGCCGTTCAGGACAGCACGGCCTCCGAGCCTTCCGACGTCCAGCCATCCTCAGAGCCTGCTTCCGAACCGGTAGAGACCGTCTCCGTCACCCCGCCGCCTGCGCTTCTGGACTACGCCGTGCAGACGGATTACACGGTAAAGGCCAAGGCCGCCGCGCTCATCGATCTGGACGGCAATGCGCTGGTTTACAGCCAGGACATCGACAAGCAGGTCTATCCCGCCAGTCTGACCAAGATCATGACCTGCATGATCGCGCTGGACCGCGGCAAGCTGGACGACGTTCTGACCGTTTCCTCCGCCGCTTTGCAGGATCTTGCCATCGGCGGCAGCACGGCAAACCTGAAGCAGGGCGAAATGCTTACGCTTGAGGAGCTTTTGTACTGCGTCATGGTTTCCTCGGCGAACGAGGCCTGCAATGTCGTTGCAGAGTATGTTTCCGGCAGCATTCCCGCCTTCGTCGCGCTGATGAACGAATACGCCGCAAAGCTTGGCATGTCCTCCACACATTTCGCAAACACCCACGGCCTGCATGAGGACGATCACTACACCACCGTGCGCGATCTGAGCGTTCTTGCCCGCTGGGCGTGGCAGAACGAAAAATTCCGCGAGATTGCCTCCACCACCGTCCATACCGTCCCGCAGACCAATGTCTCCGAACCGCGCGAGCTGCACACAACGGACTATCTCATCAGCGGACTGACCGTCGGCAAGTACTATTACGACAAGGCCATCGGCGGCAAAACCGGCTTCACCTCCTGGGCAGGCGGCTGCCTGGTTTCCTTCGCCGAGGACGGCAGTACGCACTTTCTGAGCATCGTCTGCGGCTGTGAAACCGTCACCGACGAGGACGGTACCCAGACCGACGAACGCTTCACGGAAACAAAGCGCCTGTTTGAATACGGCTTTTCGCACTATTCCTATGTGCAGGTGCTGTCCGACACGACCATGCTGGATATGCCGGAGGTGCTCTATGCACAGGGACGCGGCAACGTCGTCGTCCGCGCCGGTAAAAATATCAGCGTGCTTTTGCCGGACGACTGCAATCTTTCCGAAATTGAAATGCAGATCAAATACCTTTCGGATTCCCCTCTGGAAGCGCCGCTGGAGGCCGGGCAGGTCGTCGGCACCGTGACCGCGGTCTACCACGGCAGCGCCATTGCCTCCTGCGACCTCGTCACGCTGACCGCCGTCCAGCGCTCCACGCCGAAGTACGTCGAGGATAAGACGAACGAGGCGGTGCACGGCTTTTTCTCTAAGCTCATGGGCTACTGGTATCTGGTCATCCCCCTGCTGCTGGTGCTGCTTTTTGCGGTCATTCTTCTGATTTTCCGTGCAATTAATGTGCACAAGGCAAAAAAACGCCGCGCACGGCGCGCA
The DNA here is from genome assembly GCA_934622035.1 of uncultured Oscillospiraceae bacterium. Classification (GTDB taxonomy): domain Bacteria; phylum Bacillota; class Clostridia; order Oscillospirales; family Oscillospiraceae; genus JAZOXB01. The sequence goes on along the minus strand of CAKTVG010000015.1, from coordinate 11,782 downwards.
GCAAGGAGGAAGCCAAATGAATGAGCTTGCTCTTTTGCAGCAGGAATGCGAACGCTGCACGTCCTGCCCCCTCTGCAAAACGCGGCATAAGGTCGCCTTCGGCGTCGGCCCCTGCCCCTCGGACATCGTCTTTGTCGGCGAGGGCCCCGGCCAGCAGGAGGATTTGCAGGGCGAGCCCTTCGTTGGCGCCGCCGGACACCTGCTGGACGACATGCTGTCAATCATCGACCTTGGCCGTCACAACTGCTATATCTGCAACATCGTCAAATGCCGCCCGCCGCAGAACCGCGACCCCCTGCCGCAGGAGCAGGACGCCTGCATCGGCTATCTTGAGCGCCAGCTGGCGCTGCTGAAGCCGAAGATTGTTGTCTGTCTCGGCAGAATCGCCGCCATGCGCCTGATCAAGCCGGATTTCCGCATCACGCGGGAGCACGGCCAGTGGTTCGAGCGCGACGGCATCTCCTACATGGCGATTTACCATCCCTCCGCGCTGCTGCGCGATGTCTCCAAGCGGCCGGAAACCTTCACGGATCTGCTCTCCCTGCGGGAGCGGGCGAAAGGAGCTTGCAAATGAAATTCGTTTCCTGGAATGTCAACGGCATCCGTGCCTGCCTGCAAAAGGGCTTTCTCGAGGTTTTTGACGCCATGAACGCCGACTTTTTCTGCCTGCAGGAAACCAAGGCACAGCCGCATCAGGTCACGCTGGAGCTGCCCGGCTATGAGCAGTTCTGGTACTCCGCAGAGAAGAAGGGCTACTCCGGCACTGCGGTTTTCACCCGGCACACACCGCTCTCTGCCGCTTACGGCATCGGCGTGGAGGAGCTGGACCACGAGGGCCGCGCGATTACGCTGGAATATCCGAATTTTTACCTTGTCACCTGCTACACGCCGAACGCGCAGGACGGTCTGAAGCGCATCGATCACCGCATGGCCTGGGAGGACGCTTTCCGCGCCTACCTCTGCGCGCTGGATGAAAAAATGCCGGTCATCGTCTGCGGCGACCTGAACGTTGCGCACAACGAGATCGACCTGAAAAATCCCGGTCCGAACCGCGGCAACGCCGGCTTCTCCGACGAGGAGCGCGGCAAATTCGGTGAGCTGCTCGCCGCCGGTTTTACCGACACCTTCCGCTACCGCAACCCCGATCTCGCCGGAGCCTATTCCTGGTGGAGCTACCGTAATCACGCGCGGCAGAACAACGCAGGCTGGCGCATCGATTATTTTCTCGTCTCCGACCGGCTGCGGGACAGGGTCGAAGCCACGCCGATCTATTCTGAGGTGCTCGGCTCCGACCACTGTCCCGTCGGACTGGAGCTGTCGCCGGAATGAAGCACGGAGGCACACGGCCGCTGTCCACATCCCGCCTGCTCCTGCGTTCGTTTTGCCCGGCGGATGCAGACAGCTGTCTGAAAAATTGGGCGTCAGACCCGGAGGTCTACCGCTGGATCAGTCAGCAGCCCATGACGCCGCAGGAGGTTTCGCAGTGGCTCTCCACCGCCAACGAAGCATACGCCGCGCCGGACACCTATTATTGGGCCATTGTTGAGCGCGGCAGCGGCGAGGTCATTGGCGAAATTTTTGTTGACGATTGCAGCCGCCGCAGCCGCCGGTGCGAGCTGGACTGGAAGCTCGGCAGCGCCTATTGGCGCCATGGCTATGCCACGGAGGCAGCCGCGGCAGTCATTGCATATCTGTTTTCCCTCGGCTTTCACCGGGTGCAGACAAAATGCTGCATAGAAAACGGCGCTTCCGCGCGCGTGATGCAGCGGCTCGGCATGCAGCAGGAGGGCGTCCTGCATGATTTCTTTTTCGGCAAGGACGGCCAATGGCACGACGTCGCGCTGTACGCCATGATAAACACAAAGGAGGCTTCAGAATGAAGCCTCCTTTGGTTTATATGTCTCTGCCGTAATAGTCCACTGCGATTCCGGTTCCGTCCGGATAGGTTTCCATGGCGGACTTAAGATACGTATGAAACCCCAGATGTCGATAGATTTGCAGCGTTTCTGTCTCACCCGGCTCCACGCCAAGCGTGACTCTGGTATAGCCCCTTTGCTTTAAATCCGCAAGCATGAAGCGGAACAGGCCGGAAAAATAGCCCTTGCTTCGATAAGCCTCCTGGGTGTGAAAGGCGCAAAGGTAGGCCGTTTGCGCATCGGCCAGTCCCTCGCTGTTTTGAACGATATTTCTGTCCAGCATTGCCGTTGTCTCGCAGATACGAGCGCCGTCCAGCATACCATAATACGACACCAGCTGTCCGTTCCGCGCATAAGAAATAAACTCGGCGCGCCAGACCTCGTTATTTTTATCGCTGTGCAGGCGGCACGCTTCGTTCCATTTTTCTTCCACCTCCGCAGGTGTGGCAGCTTTGCAGAGATAGGCCATTTCCCTCACTCCGGCTGATAGGGAAACACGTCCATATAGCGCACCTTGAAGCGGTTGATGGCATACAGGCGGTCAATTCGTTCTTTCGTCTCCGCCGCTGGTACGATGCCGTCGCGAATGTAGGCATCCAGCGTGTCATAGGTGAAGCCGAGCTTTTCCTCGTCCGTCTGACCGCACAGGCCGTCGATCGGCACCTTCTGCACCAGCACCTCCGGCAGGCCAAGCTCCCGTCCCAGCGCTCTGACCTCGCGGACGCAGAGCATGGAAAGCGGGCTGAAATCACCGGCGTTGTCGCCGTAGCGTGTGGAATAGCCCACCCAGTCCTCAGAAAGGTTGCAGGTATTTGCCACACGACCGTTTCGGCTCTGCGCAACGGCATAGAGCGTCGCCATGCGGATGCGCGGCCCGAGATTGATCGTGGTATCGCGGCTGACCTCGCCCAGCTCATTTCGAATCGTGGAGAGCAGGCCGTCATAGCCGTCCTTGATGTTGATGGTATAGTTCTCAATGCCGAGGTGACGGACCAGCAGCTGGGACATATCGATGTCGTGCTGACTGCCGTTCGGCATCAGCACGCCGATCACGCGCTCTTTTCCCAGCGCCTCGACGCACAGCGCCGCCACGACAGAGCTGTCCTTGCCGCCGGAAATGCCGACGATGGCATTGCAGCCCCTGCCGTTGCAGTCAAACCAGTCCCGAATCCATTGCACCAGCTCATCCTTGACTTTTTTTGCCTGAAACTCCATGGGTTTCCCTCCCGTACTTTTATTTGAATAATTGCATACACTATAGCACAGATGCCCGAATTTTTCCATCCCTTTTCTATTTACTTTTTGAAATTCTGCGATATAATATGATTGAAAAATTTGCCGAATCCGGCATAATAGGTGGGATACATATGTCAGAAACAACCAGAAAGAAAAGCGCTGTCCGCCGAATCGGCGTTCTGACCAGCGGCGGCGACGCCCCCGGTATGAATGCGGCCGTGCGTTCCGTCGTCCGTGCCGCGATCAGTATGGACATCGACGTCGTCGGCATTCGCCGCGGCTGGAACGGCCTCATCAACGGCGATATCGTCCGTCTGGACGAAAAGAGCGTCGCGCACATCATCAACCGCGGCGGCACCATGCTCTATACCGCCCGCAGCGAAGAATTTATGACCGAGGCCGGGCAGCAGAAGGCCGTCAATACCTGCAAGCTGTTGGGGCTGGACGGCATTGTCGCCATAGGCGGCGACGGCACCTTCCGCGGCGCGCTGGCGCTGTCCAAATACGGCATTTCCGTCGTCGGCATTCCCGGCACCATCGACAATGACATCGCCTGCACCGACTACTGCATCGGCTTTGATACCGCGGCCAACACCGCCATCGAGTGCATCGACAAGCTGCGCGACACCATGCAGTCGCATGAGCGCTGCTCCGTCGTCGAGGTCATGGGCCGCAACGCCGGTCATCTCGCGCTGTATGTCGGCCTCGCCGTCGGTGCGACCGCCCTGCTCATTCCGGAAAACAAGGGCAGCTTTGACACCGAGGTCATCGAAAAAATCCGCACCGCCCGTCTCAACGGCTTCACCCACTTCATGGTCGTCGTCGCCGAGGGTGCAGGCAGCGCCTTCGATGTTGCAAAGCGCATCAAGGACGAGATCGCCATTGACCCGCGTGTGACCGTTCTGGGCCATGTGCAGCGCGGCGGCACGCCCTCCGGCCGCGACCGCGTGAACGCGACGCGCATGGGCTACCGCGCCGTCGAGATTCTCGCCGAGGGCAAGACCAACCGTCTGATCGGCATCCGCAACGGCAAGATGTGCGACGTTGACATCGAAAAGGGTCTTGCAGAGACCAAGGGTATCGACGCCGAGGAGCTGACCGTTCTGGAGGCAATGACCTGCAAATAATCAGAAGCACAAAACCCCGGCAGCAGAAATCTGCTGTCGGGGTTGTTCTTTTCTGTTATACGCGGCGGATGATGCCCATCGGCGTCTGCTGGTCGTCCTGACCGAGCGGATTGTCCTTCAAAACGCGGGCATAGAGCTTCTTGCTCAGCTTCTTGGAGGATGTGCCGAGGATCTGGCCCTCAAGGTCGTTGATATCCACGATGCAGACCTCATGACCGACGCGCTCCTTGATCTGCGCGGCGACCTGATCCGGCTTCAGCGGGCCAAGTACGACATAGTGATTATAGGGCGGGATGGTATTGTGGCACGGGCCGTCAATGGAGCGGGCGCGGTAGCCCGCGACGGCATAGAACCATCCCTTTTTGTGGAAAATCTTCTTGCCGATGACGGAAATTGCCGCGGCGAAGAGAATCCGCAGGGAGCCGACCTCGCGCAGAGCGCACTCCATTGTCTCCGGCATGCCAAGGCCGATGCCGTGCGGCGTCTTGGTGACGTGCTTACTCAGCCAGGTTGCAAGCTTGCGGGGCTTGATATCCGCCAGCGGAATGGCGCGCTTCTGCGTACAGGCAACGCACTTTTCGGAGATGAACAGAATATCGTCCGGCTCCGTCAGGAAGGGCGTGCCGTACTTCTCGGCAACGTCAAGGATATTGTCCTGATCGGTGATCAGGTGCGTGCGGATGGGCAAACGCTCATAGCTGACGCCATCAACAACGATCACACTGTTCTTTCCAACATTCGGCTTCAGTTCTTCCATGATTACATCCTCTATTTCTTCAAATTCAAAATTTTCTTATAGTACGGCCACAAGCCCTGCTTTTCGGGATAATGCGGCGCAAGCTGGCAGAGATCGGTGCCGGGATAGTCGTTGCCCTCAATGAGCACCGGGCCGTCCGGCGTAATGGCGACGTCCCATCCGACATGGCGGATTTCTGGGACCACCCGCGCCGCCTTCTTGGCAAAGGCAATCGCCTCCGGAACCATCGGCAGCTGATAGCCCTCGAATCGGATTCCGGTATCCGGATGACTTTCATAGATATTGAAATAGTCGTCCGTTGCAACGGAGCAGATCTTTCCGGTTTTCTCATCCACGCGGCAGATCACGCCGCCCTGACCGGAATTGTCGCAGAAGCCGTCTCCCCTGCCGATTTTTACAATGACGTAGGCGATATAAACCGTGTCGCCAACGCGGTCGGTCACAATACGCATGGTATTGACGGACTGCGGGTGCAGCCGCGCCATCTGCTCGTGCTGGGCAAGCGGCTCTTCCAGTACATTCAGTCCCTTTTCCGCCAGATAGCTCCGGCAGGCAGCCGCAGACGCAAAATCCGCGGCCTTCCGCTTTTCAATGCCGTTGCCGCAGGTGCCACGGTTCGGCTTGGCAAAAAAGACGGGGTGCCGCTGCAAAAAAGCCGCAAGCTCGTCCACGCTCGCCGTTTCCGCATTCAGCGTCTCGCGATGCAGGAACTCGGCAAAGCGGACATTAAAGCGCAGCTTATCGTCAAATTCGTCGGAAAAGCCTGGCTCATTCATCAGCTCGCAGACCTTTTTATTGCGCACGCGCGTCAGGTATGTGTCGCGCTGTCTGCCGTTCATGTTATAAAAGCCGAACATGACATAGTCATAGTAGCCCGCGCCGTAGCGCAGGGCGCACCAGACGATGTCGCAGAAGGTCCGCGCCTTGCAGTGGCCGGACTTTTCCTTGACGGTCTGCATCATTTCGTTCAGCTTCTTCAAGCGCATCCCACGGATGACCCTTGTGATATATCGAATTCCGGGCATTGCTTTTCTCCTCCAAGAGACCTATGGTTGGATTATCGACCAAATCGCTCCTATAATACAACAAACGGCGAAGAAAATCCACTATTATTTTCGGAAATCAGAAAACAACTGCCATTGCCTCGCGCAAATTGCGCACACGCAGCAGCTCCAGTCCCTCCGGTGCGCGCACCTCGCGCATGCTGCGCGGAACGAGGCACTGCGTGAAGCCCAGGCGGTGGATCTCGCTCAGCCGCTGGGATAGCTGGCTGACCGCGCGGATCTCCCCTGTCAGGCCGATCTCTCCGATGGCCGCAAGCTGATCGGAAACGGGCTTGTCCATAGCCGCGGAGGCAACTGCAATGGCCACGGCAAGATCCGCCGCAGGCTCGTCCAGCCGCAGGCCGCCGATGACGTTCAGGTAAACGTCCGCGCTGCCAAAGCGCATGCCGCCGCGCTTCTCCAGAACGGCAAGCAGCATCGCCGCGCGGTTGAAATCAAAACCGTTGCTGGTGCGGCGCGGCATATTAAAGCTCGTCGGCGCAACCAGCGCCTGCACCTCGGCAAGGATGGGCCGTGTTCCCTCCATCACGCAGGCAACGCAGGTGCCCGGCGTCCCAAGCGGACGCCCGGAGAGCAGCATCTCCGACGGATTCGGCACCTCGCGCAGGCCGGTGTCGTCCATTTCAAAAACGCCGATCTCGTTCGTTGAGCCGAAGCGGTTCTTCGCCGCGCGCAGCAGGCGGTAGGAGGTGTGCTCCTCGCCTTCGAAATAGAGCACGCAGTCCACCATGTGCTCCAGCACCTTCGGGCCTGCAATGGCCCCCTCTTTATTGATATGTCCGACGACAAAAACCGTCACGCCGTTGGCCTTGGAATACTGCATCAGCCGCATGGTGCAGTCGCGCACCTGGGCGATGCTGCCGGGCGAGGAGGTCTTGTCCTCGGTATAGAGCGTCTGGATGGAGTCCACGATCAGCACATCCGGCCGCGCCTCCTCCGCGGCAGCCAGAATGTTGTCCAGACTCGTCTCGCAAAGAAGCAGCAGCTCCCCCTGCGTGACATTCAGACGCTCCGCGCGGAGCTTGAGCTGGCGCTCGCTTTCCTCGCCGGAAACATAGAGCACGCGCATCCCCTGGCTGATCTGCTTGCAGATTTGCAGCAGCAGCGTCGATTTACCGATGCCGGGCGCACCGCTGACGAGCACCAGCGAGCCGCGCACCGCGCCGCCGCCCAGTACCCGGTCCAGCTCGCTCAGACCGGTAGTGAAGCGCAGCTCGTCGCTGCTGTGGATTTCCTCCAGCCGCTTCGGCTGGGGGGCAAGTACGCTTCCGCGCGCGGCAGCCGACTTCGGCGACGCGGCGGCGGGCGGCGTGTACTCCTGCAAGGTATTCCACATCCCGCAGGCTGGGCAGCGGCCCTGCCATTTCGGCGTCTCGTTGCCGCAGTTGGAGCAGAGGAAAACGGTTTTAGATTTCATGCTGTGCCTCCAAATAGTCCGTCAGGCTGCACGCAATAGCCGCAGCCAGCTTTTTCTGATAAGCCGCATCGCGCAGTAGCACCTCCTCTCCTGGATTGGACAGGAAGCCGCACTCCACAAGCACGGCAGTGCAGCTCACGTGCTTCATCAGGTAGATATCCTGTGCAGCCTTGCATTCGCGCCGGTTTTTCGGATCGACATTCGCCGCAAGATAGCGCTGGGTCTGCTCCGCAAGCGTCCTGCTGCCCTCCGTCCTGGCATAGAACACCTGCGCCCCGCGATACTTGCCCTCGGGAAAGTTGTTCTGATGAATGCTCACAAGAAGAGCGCCGGGCGTTTCCTCCACCGTGCGCACACGGTTGTGGATGTCCGAGACCTTTTTTTCCGCAATCGATTTCGCACCCTCAGTGTAGACGGAGCAGTCCGTCGTGCGGATCATTTTGGTCTGCCGCCCGAGAAAATGCAGAAAATCATTGAGCCGCAGCGCAATTTGCAGATTGATGCCGCTTTCCTGCACACCGGTGCAGGAGCGTGCGCCGCCGTCCTCGCCGCCGTGCCCGGCATCGATGACGATCACCGTCTCCGGCGTCTGTGTTCTTGCCGCCGCAATGGCGTCCCCCGCACGGGAAACCGTCGATGCACAGGCAATGGCCAGCGCCCCGATCAGCGCATAAACGGCAAAATATTTCTTCAAAAAGTTCATGCCAACACCCCCGGAAAAATGTATGTCCGGGAGTAAAAATATAGTACCACACCGCAGCGTGACTGTCAATCTTCCCCGACCGGCTTTGTCACGCCGGTGCGCCGTTCCTTGGACAGGCCGCCGGCCAGCGCCGTCTGCGCGCCGGTAAAGCGCGCCCGGCAGATGATGCCCTCGCCGTGTTTTTCCCGCAGGTCGTCTATCACATTGTCGAGCTTCGCCTTCTTCTCAAAATCGCGTGCGTCCGCAATGTCAAAGAGGCTGTATTGCCGTGCGCCGCGCTCCTCCAGCCGAAAAACGGCTACGCCCAGCTGTCGCAGCGGCGTTTTTCCGTCCCACGCCTCGTCGAAGATCAGGCAGGCCGCGCGAAACAGCTCCTCCGTTCCGTCCGTAGCGGCGGCAAGGAGCTTTTGGTGCGAAAAGGTGTGCATTTCACCGTCGCGCAGACTGACGGCCAGTCCACGCGCCGCCTTTTTGTCCCGGCGCATGCGCATACCGACCGTCTCGCACAGGGACATCAGCACCCGGTAGGCCTCCTGCGCCGTGGTCACATCCGCCGCAAGCGTTGTGGAGTTACCATACCCCTTGTTCTCCTCCGGCTGGGCACGCAGCGTATCGCTACCGCGGCCGTTTGCCGAATGCCAAAGGCTGATACCGGCCTTGCCCAGCCGCTGCTGAAGCACCTGCGGCTCTGCCTTCGCAAGCTGGCCTATGGTATAAATTCCCATCCGGTTGAGCTTCTGCTCCGTCGCCGGACCGAGCATGAACAGCTCCCGCACCGGCAGCGGCCAGAGCTTCTGCTCTATTTCCCAGGGAAAGAGCGTGTGTACCTTGTTCGGCTTCTCAAAGTCCCCGGCCATTTTGGCCAGCAGCTTATTGCTCGACACACCGATGTTGACCGTAAAGCCCAGCTCGTCGAGAATTTTCTGCCGCAGCATCTGCGCCGCCGCCACCGGCGTGCCGTAAAGTCCCTCCGTGCCGCTCATGTCCACCCACGCCTCGTCGATGGAATACTGCTCCACCACGGGCGCAATCTCCTTCAAAAGCGCGATCAGATGCCGCGAAGCCTGCACATACAGCTCGTAATCCGGCGGAACCAGAATCAGCTCCGGGCATTTTTTCTGCGCCTGAAAGATCGGCTCGCCGGTCTTCACGCCGCATTTTTTCGCCGGGATGCTCTTGGCAAGAATGATCCCGTGCCGATTTTCCTTATCCCCCGCGACCGCCGACGGCACGTCGCGCAGGTCCGGCGTCTCGCCCAGCACGCGCACGCGGTAGGCCGCCGACCAGGACAAAAAGGCGCTGTTCACATCGATATGAAAAATGACTTTATCCATCAATATACCACCCGAAACAGGCTCCAACGATGCGTGCGGATGGCATAGCGCAGCTCGAAAAGCTTCTCCCTGCCCTGCACCTCCGCCTTGCAGAGGTATTGCAGCGCGTCCACACCGGCGTACTGGATTCTCTGGGAGCAGACGACCTGGCGGATGGCCACCGTTTGCAGCTGGTGCGCATCGTCCTCCAGCCGGAAGCGCAGGGGCGTCAGGTTGCCGTCTACGCCGCAGACGGAAATCATTTCGATCTGTACATTGCTCATTGCCGTCACTCCCCTTTCCTTCGCCTATTATATCAAACATTTGTTCATAATTCAAGTACCTGACGCCAGAAAATCATTGCACTTCAGGAAAAATTATGATATGATAAAAAAAACGCCGGAGGGTTCGTATGCCGCTATTTCGTTGTCTCGTCCTCGACCACGACGACACCGTCGTCCGCAGCGAGGAAACCGTTAACTTTCCCGCCTTTCAGGCCGCGCTGAAGCAGCTCCGCCCGGATCGAACGATCACGAGGGAGGAATTCTCCTCGCAGTGCTTCCGTCTCGGCTTTTTCGGCATGTGCAGTGAGATTTATGGCTTCACGCCGGAGGAGCAGGAAATTCAGCTTGCCTTCTGGACGGACTATGTGCGCACACAAGTTCCTCCCCCTTATGAGGGCCTGCGCGCCATTCTGGAGTGTTTTCGGGCACAGGGCGGCCTGATCTGCGTTTCCTCCCATTCCGGCCGGGAAAACATCACCAGAGACTATCAGACGCACTTTGGCTTTCTGCCGGACCGCATCTATGGCTGGGACATCGGCGAGGACAAAAAGAAGCCCTCCCCCTACGCGCTGGACGACATCATGCAGGCCTACTCCCTTAAGCCGGAGGAGCTTCTGGTCGTGGACGATATGAAGCCCGGCTTCGATATGGCTTGCAGCCGCGGCGTTCCCTTTGCCTGTGCAGGCTGGCCGCGCCACGATCCGGAAATCGCAGCCTTTATGAAAAAGCACTGCAAATTCTATCTGAATACCCCGCAGGAGCTGGGAAATCTCCTGTTTGAAACCCAAAACACTTGACAAAACTGATATAATATACCGGCATGGAGGTGAGCCGCATGGAGGCAAAGGGCATCAAAATCGTTGCAAAAAATCCGAAGGTTTTTCACGAATATTTCGTTGAGGAGCGCTTCGAGGCCGGCATTGAGCTGTTCGGCACGGAGGTCAAATCCATCCGGCTCGGCACGCTGAACCTCAAGGACGCGTGGTGCGCCGTGAAGGACGGCGAGCTTTGGGTGCGCCAGATGCACATCAGCCCCTACGACAAGGGAAATATCTACAACAAGGATCCCATGCGCCCGCGCCGCCTGCTGCTGCACAAGCGCGAGATCATGCACCTGTTTTCCAAGGTCAAGCTGGAGGGCTATGCCATTATCCCGCTCAGCGTTTACCTGAAGAATTCTCGCGTCAAGCTCGAAATCGCCCTCTGCAAGGGCAAAAAACTGTATGACAAGCGGCAGGATGCCGCAGAGAAAGACGCGCGCCGTCAGATCGACCGCGCCATGAAAGAAAGGAATCATTGATATGGAAAACCCCATTGTCACCATCGAAATGGAAAACGGCGGCGTCATCACCGCAGAACTGTATCCCGAGATCGCACCGCAGTCGGTGTATAACTTCATCTCTCTGGCAAACCAGGGCTTCTACGACGGCCTGATCTTTCACCGCGTAATCCCCGGCTTTATGATCCAGGGCGGCTGTCCGGAGGGCACCGGCATGGGCGGCCCCGGTTACTGCATCAAGGGTGAATTCCTCTTCAACGGCGTGGACAACAAGCTCAAGCACAAGCGCGGCATCCTGTCCATGGCGCGTGCCATGTCCCCCAACTCCGCCGGCTCTCAGTTCTTCATCATGCACCAGGACGCGCCGCATCTGGATAAGCAGTATGCTGCTTTCGGCAAGGTTTTGACCGGTATGGACGTTGTGGACGAAATCTGCAAGGTCAAGACCGACCGCAATGACCGTCCTGAGGTCGAGCAGAAAATGAAGTCCGTCCGCGTAGATACCAAGGGTGAAACCTATCCCGAGCCGAAGAAGCTGAAGGACCCTTACGGCAGAGGATAAGCTTGCATCCTCCGAAAAAGTATGCTATACTGAGGGCAGACTTCCCTGCCCAGTATGGGGGCGTACCGGTTTCGACGGGGGCAGTGAGGCAGGAATAGCGGGTCGTGGCGCCTGGCCACGATAA
>CAKTVG010000014.1 GCA_934622035.1 uncultured Oscillospiraceae bacterium | reverse complement strand
CCCTCGCCCTCTCCAAACTCCACATCAATGTGGATATAACTGTCGGCTTTTTTGTGGGATAAAAGAACTACCGTCTCGACATGGGAACAGCGGGGGAACATATCGACGGCTTCGGCGGTGCGGAGGAGATAGCCCTGCGCCGTCAGGAGCTTGACGTCCCGCGCGAGCGTCGCCGGGTCGCAGGAGACGTAAACCACGCGCTGCGGCGACATCTGCACAATCGCGTCGATAACATCGGCGGACAGGCCCTTGCGCGGCGGGTCCACAACGATGACATCCGGCTGTGCGCCCTCGGCACAGAGGCGCTGCGCCGCTTCACCCGCGTCCGCGCAGAAGAAGCGGACGTTCGACACGCCGTTGCGGCGGGCGTTTTCCTCTGCATCGCGAATGGCAGCCTCGGACAGCTCGACGCCGACGGCCTCCTTCGCCCCTGCGGCCAGGCAGAGCGTGATGGTGCCGGTGCCGCAGTAGAGGTCGAGGACGCGCTCGCACCCGGTCAGCCCGGCGGCGGCAAGCGCCTTGCCGTAGAGCACCTCCGCCTGCGCGCGGTTCACCTGGTAGAAGGATTTCGGAGAAATGCGGAAGCGCAGACCGCACAGGACGTCCTCAATGGCATCGGCGCCCCAGAGCGTGCGCTGCGCTTCGCCCAGAACGGCGTTGCCGGGGCGGGTATTCGTATTCAGAATGACGCTTTTCAGGCCGGACACGCGCTCGCGCAGGAGGGAAACGAGCGCCTCCTCCTGCGGCAGCCGGCTCCCGTTGACGACAAGGCAGGCCATGACCTCGCCGGTCGCGGCGGCATGGCGGACGTAGATATGGCGGACAAGGCCGCTGTGCGTCGTCTCGTCATAGGCGCTCACGCCGTTCTGGCGCATGTAGTCCAGGACGGCGTCCTTGGCTGCGTCGGCGCAGGACGGCTGGATGCGGCAGCGCGCGACCTCGATCACCTCGTGCGTTCCCTTCTTGAAAAAGCCCGCGGCGGGGCCGCTTTTGCCGGGTGCGACGGGGTACTGCGCCTTATTGCGGTAGCCCTCGCAGGTGCTGGCCCCGGCGATGGAAACGCCGGAAAGGTGCTGGCCGCCGAGGCGGTCGAGCGCATCCGTGACGCGCTGCGCCTTGATCTCGCATTCGGCTGCGTAGTCCAGGTGCCAGAAGTCACAGCCGCCGCATTGCTTGGCATAGGGACAAAGGCGGTTGACGCGGTGCGGCGAACGCGTTATAATCTTCTCGATGCGTCCATGCGCGGCGTTTTTGCCGATATGGACGATGCGCAGGTCGTATTCTTCGCCGGGTGCGGCGTTCGGCACAAAGACGGCGCAGCCCTCGACGCGGCAGACGCCGAGGCCCTCGCTCGTGAAGCCGCTGACCGCGGCGCGGTAGATCTCATTCTTTTTCAGCATGGCTGGCCTCGCTTTGTTTCACGTGAAACAGACTTTTTTCTGCCACTACTATACCACAAAACCGCCGCCCTGAAAAGGGCGAATTGGAGGAAATCATGGACTATTCGCACTGCACCCTCTGCCCGCGCCGCTGCGGCGTGGATCGAACCGCCGGGCAAACCGGCTTCTGCCGCATGCCGGGTGAGCTGCGCATCGCACGGGCAATGCTGCACTACGGCGAGGAGCCGCCCATCTCCGGCAGCTTCGGCACCGGCGCAGTGTTTTTCAGTGGGTGCACGCTGCGCTGTCTTTTCTGCCAGAATCAGGAAATCTCCGCTGGCGGAAAGGGCAAGGCCGTCACGAGCGCGGAGCTGCGCGACATCTTCGAGCGCTTGATCGACGAGGGCGCGCAGAGCATTGATCTGGTCACACCGACGCACTTCCTGCCGGACATTCTTCCGGCGCTTTCCCCGAAGCTGCCGGTGCCGGTGGTCTACAACTGCGGCGGCTATGAGAGCGTGGAAACGCTGAAGCAGCTTGAAGGGCTGGTGGACATCTATTTGCCGGACATGAAATACGCGGACAATGCGCTTGCCGCACGGCTGTCCGGCGCGCCGGACTATTTTGAGGTCGCCGCGGCGGCGATTCAGGAAATGTACCGGCAGACCGGCAAGCCCGTGATGGAAGACGATGCAATGCAGCGCGGCGTTCTGATCCGGCATCTGGTGCTGCCGGGCTATCTGGACAACACGCTGCGCGTGTTGGACTGGATCAGCGAGAGCTTTCCGAGGGACGGCGTGATGGTTTCGTTGATGAGCCAGTATGTGCCGATGGGAAGGGCGAAGGAGCTGCCGCCGCTCAACCGCCGCCTGACGCAGGAGGAATACGACGGGGCGCTTTCCTGGATGGAGCTTTGCGGGCTGGAGCTGGGCTACGCGCAGGATCTGACCGCCGCAACGACGGAGCTGCTGCCGGATTTTAATTTACAAAATTTTTGAAACAATTGTTTGCATTTTCAGAAAAAATGTGCTATACTGAATATAGATAAGGAAAGGGGCGGTATTCATGGGCAGAACAAGCAGTAAACGCGGAGAGATTTTACAGTTTCTCAAGGAGTTCTCTGCACAGAACGGCTATGCGCCGTCGGTGCGCGAGATTATGCAGGCTGTCGGGCTGAAATCGACCGCCTCGGTACATTACCACCTCACGGAGCTGGATCGCGCCGGGCTGATCTCCGTGGACGGAACGAAGAACCGCGCCATCCGCCTGTCGGAGGAGAAGGGCGTGCCCATCATCGGCGTGGTGACGGCGGGTCTGCCGATTCTGGCGCAGGAGAATATTGAGGGTTATCTTCCCTGGGATTCCGGGGACGAGTGCTTCGCCCTGCGCGTGCGCGGCGATTCCATGATGAACGCCGGAATTCTGGACGGCGACAAGATTGTCATCCACCCTCAGCAGACCGCCGACAATGGACAGATCGTTGTGGCGCTGCTCGGCGATGAGGCGACGGTCAAGCGTTTGAGGCTGAAAAACGGCGAGGTCTGGCTGATGCCGGAGAATCCGGCCTATTCGCCCATTGACGGGCGGGATGCGCAGATTTTAGGGCGCGTCAAGACTGTCATCCGGGAATATTGAATTTGCGTCCGCGGGAACCCCGCGGACTTTTTTTGCATGTTTCACGTGAAACACGAAAAATTTGAAAAACGGTTGCAATGCCGGAGAAGCTGTGCTATCATATTTTCGAAAAAGGAGGCGGAAGCATGGGAAAAATCGTTGCAGTTGTCAACCAAAAGGGCGGCGTCGGGAAAACAACGTCCGCCGTGAACCTCACGGCCGCTTTGACCGCCGCGGGCGCGCGCGTCCTGCTGTGCGACTTTGATCCGCAGGCGAACGCCACCTCCGGGCTGGGCGTGGACAAAAAACACGCGCCGCACAGCGCTTACGAGATGATTATTGGGGAGGTCTCCCCGGAAAAGGCCGTGGTACATACAGATTTTGGCGACGTCATTCCCTCAGGCTCTGACCTCGCGGGCGCAGGCGTCGAGCTGATTGAAATGGACCATCGGGAGTATCAGCTCAAAAACGCGCTGGATCAGCTCCGGGATAATTACGATTACATTTTTATCGACTGCCCGCCGTCGCTGGAGCTGCTGACACTCAACGCGCTGTGCGCTGCGGACAGTATTCTCATTCCTGTGCAGTGCGAATATTTTGCCCTGGAGGGACTGTCCGACCTCATGTCCACGCTGCGCGCGATCAAGCGGCGGCTGAATCCGACGATTCAGATTTTCGGCGTGCTTCTGACAATGTACGACGGCAGAACGAATTTCTCCAATCAAGTGGCGCAGGAGGTGCGCAGGCACTTTCCGGGCAAGGTCTTTGCGTCGGTCATTCCGCGCAACGTGCGCCTGGCCGAGGCGCCAAGCCACGGTCTGCCGGTGACGGTCTACGACCGTTCGAGCCGCGGCGCGGCGGCCTATCTCGCCGTCGCCGAGGAAATTCGAAGAAACGAGGGAAAGCTATGAGCACAAAGCAGCGCGGGCTGGGGCGCGGCCTCGGCGCGCTCATCGATGATTTTTCCGCACCGGAGGCGTCGCAGGAGGTCACGCGGCTGCCCCTGCAAAAGGTGGAGCCGAACCCGAATCAGCCCCGGCGGATCTTTGACGAAGAGGAATTGCAGGCGCTGGCCGATTCCATCACGGAGCATGGCATTTTGCAGCCGCTGGCTGTCCGCGCCATGGACGGCGGATACTATCAGATCATTGCGGGCGAGCGCCGCTGGCGCGCCGCTCGGATTGCAGGCCTAAAAGAGGTTCCGGTCATCGTCGTCGAGGCCGACGACAAAACCGTCATGGAGCTGGCGCTGATTGAAAACCTGCAGCGGCAGGATCTGAACCCCATGGAAGAGGCCGAGGGCTATCGCGTACTGACCGAGGAATACGGCCTGACGCAGGAGGACGCCGCCGCACGCGTCGGCAAATCCCGCCCGGCGGTGGCAAACGCACTGCGGCTGCTGGCGCTGCCGGAGGAGGTGCGCCAGCTTGTGGAAACGGGCGAGCTTTCCGCGGGACATGCCCGCGCCGTTCTGAGTCTTCCGACGCAGGCACGGCAGAAGGCCGCAGCACAGCGGATTCTCGCGCTGCGGCTGTCCGTCCGTCAGGCAGAGGCGATGTGCAAGCGCATGGCCGCCGAGGAAAAGAAGCCCGAACCACCCAAAAAGCCCGAGGTTAATTACGTCGCCGAGTGCGAAAAGGCGCTGACAAAGCGGCTGGACCGCAAGGTTCGCATCGTTAACGGCAAGCGCAAGGGGCGCTTTGAGCTGGAATTCTACGGACAGGACGATTTACAGCGCCTGTACGAAATTCTGCTGGCGCTCGATCTTTCGGAGGATGCCCATGGAAAATGAGCAAAAAACCCAGGAAACCGCGCCGCTGACCGCGAAAAAGAAGCGAGCGCTGCTGGAATATCTCGCAATTTTGTGCGCAGGCGCGTTTCTGATCGTCGCTCTGTCGCTGGCGATCAAGCTGGTCGCCGTGCAGAACGATCTCGAGGCGTCCGACCGCAGCGCGCGGGAGAATATCGTCGCCCTGCAGGACAATCTCGACAAGGAGATCAGCAAGAGCAAGGCTCTGGAGGAGGAGCTGGACTCCGCGCAGAGCGCCGCCGCGCTTGCCGAATCGGCGCGCCAGGCCGCGCAGGAGGAGGCGGACGCCGCCAAACAGGACAAGACGGCGCTGGAGGAGCAGCTCAGGGCGGCACAGGCGCAGGCCGAACAGGCACAGAACCGCGCCGAGGCGACGGAGCTGCTTCTGCGGGCGAAATGCGCCGCGGTCGACGGAAGATGGCAGGATTTTGTTGAGCTGATGATTGCGCTCGACGCCAAAGCAGAATCGTTATCTGACAGCGCGAAGAAAGAATATGAAGCGCTGAAGACATATCTATCGTAATCAAACGTCAGAGGTGACTGAACATGTTGGACATTAAACGCATTAAGGACGATCCCAACGGGGTCAAGGCAGGTCTGCGGGCAAAGGAAGTAGACTGCGACGCGCAGGTCGACCGCATTTTGGAGCTGGATGCAAAGCGCCGCGAGCTGATCCTGCAAACGGAAACCAGCAAGGCGGAGCAGAACCGTGTCTCCAAGGAAATTCCGATCCGCAAGAAGGCCGGAGAGGACGTCGCGCCTATCTTCCAGCGCATGGCGGAGCTCAAGGCGAGCATCGCAGAGGACGCAAAGGAGCTGGCGGATGTCGAGGCGGAGTACCGCACGCTGATGCTCTCCCTGCCGAATCTGCCCGATCCCGATCTCAAGCCCGGCGGTAAGGAGAACAACGAGCCGCTGCGCTACTACGGTGAGCCGCACCATTTTGATTTTGAGCCGAAGCACCACGTCGATCTGTGCACCGATCTTGGTCTGATCGACTACGAGCGCGGCACGCGTCTTGCCGGCTCCGGCTTCTGGATCTACCGCGGCCTCGGCGCACGCCTGGAGTGGGCGCTGCTGAATTATTTCATCGACACGCACCTGGCAGACGGCTATGAAATGGTCATTCTGCCGCACATGCTTGAGTACCAGTGCGGCGAAACGGCCGGCCAGTTCCCGAAATTTGCCGACGAGGTCTATAAGATTGAAAACCCGACGGACGACCGCATGCACTTCATGCTGCCGACGGCGGAAACCGCGCTGGCTTCTCTGCACCGCGGCGAAATTCTAAACGAATCCGACCTGCCGCACAAGCTGTTCGCCTATACGCCCTGCTTCCGCCGCGAGGCCGGTTCCCACCGCGCCGACGAGCGCGGCATGGTGCGCGGCCATCAGTTCAACAAGGTGGAAATGTTCCAGTACACCCTGCCCGAGAAGTCCGACGAGGCATTTGAAGAGCTTGTGGCAAAGGCCGAAAACCTCGTCAAGGGACTCGGCTTCCACTTCCGCACCGTCAAGCTGGCGGCGGGCGACTGCTCGGCGTCCATGGCGCGGACTTATGACATTGAAATTCAGATTCCTTCCATGAACGGTTACAAGGAGGTCTCCTCCGTTTCCAACGCGCGCGACTATCAGGCGCGCCGCGGCAACATCCGTTTCCGCCGTGAGGCCACGGGCAAGACGGAATTCGTCCACACGCTCAACGGCTCCGGTCTGGCAACGTCCCGTATCTTCCCGGCCATGGTCGAGCAGAATCAGCGCGCCGACGGCTCCGTCGTCGTGCCGGAGGTTCTGCGCAAGTACCTCGGCGGTCTGGAAGTCATTGAAAAGCTCTAAGATAGGAAGGGTAAAATCATGGCAAAAGAGAAGAAAAAGAACGGAATTTTAAAGGAATTCAAGGAATTTGCAGTCAAGGGCAACATGTTCGACATGGCCGTCGGCGTCATCATCGGCGGCGCGTTCCAGAGCCTCGTCAAATCTCTGACGGACAACATTCTCATGCCCATCGTTTCCGTGTTCATCGGCGGGCTGAGCTTCTCGGAGTGGAAGGTCGCCCTCGGGCACAAGATCGTCGACGGCGAAACCGTGACGAATTACCTCTGCTTCGGCGATTTTATCTCCGCGATCATCAACTTTATCATCATGGCATTCGTCATCTTCCTAATCGTCAAGGTCATGAACCGCCTGCGCGGCATCGGCAAGAAGAAGGCAGAGGAAAAGAAGCCCGAGCCTCCCAAGCCCAGCAACGAAGAGGTTCTCCTGACCGAGATCCGCGATCTGCTGAAGGACAAGCAATGAAAGCGCGCTGGCTGGCGGCGCTGCTGGTGCTGAGTGTGCTGCTTCTGGCGGGCTGCAAGGCCTCGCCGGAATCGGATTACATGGCCCCGGTACGCGCATATTGCCAAGCGATGCAGGACAATGACTTCGCCAGGCTCCGCGCGGCGATGCCCGCGGCGGTGCTGAGTAGCAGCGGACTGGACGCCGGAGAATTGGACGAGCTGCTTTCGCCCTATCTCGGCAGCGGCACGAAGGATCTGACGATCACGGCAGATGCGCTGCGGACAAAGAATTTCTCGCCGAAGGAATGTGCAGAGCTGCAACGTTATCTTTCGTACGAATATGACTGCGTGCTGTCCATTGACGCGGCGAATCTATTGAAGCTGCATTTGAAAATGGACGGCGAAATGTCGGGCGAATTGACGGTCTATGCCGTGGTTTACCGGGCAAACTCCACCTGGTATGTGGAATTCAGCCCGGAGGCAATCGCAATCAAAAAATAATATGACGAAACAACCCCTTTCTGCACGGGATGCAGGAAGGGGTTGTTGTTTTTAGGGACATAAAAGAGCGCAGGGGACAGGCTTTCCCGGTGCGGCGGATGGATTTGCGGCCACGGCACGCCGTCTGCGCAGCCGTCAGCGACATAGGAGCGCTACGGATGCGGCGTGCCCCTTGCTGGTAGGCCCTACGGATATAGAAATTGACGGATAAAACGACCGGGCATTCGCTTGAATGCCCGGTTGCTTGCAATGATTGATTTTGAATCACAGAAATTCCTTCAGCGCAGGCGTGAACTTTTCGGGATCCTCGGAGACCGCGATGGTGAAGGAAATATCGTTGGCCTTGCCAAAGCTCTCGCACCACAGGACGAAATCCTCGATTTCGGGAACGCCTGCGTTATCCACAAGCTTATAAAAGCTATCGATAAAAACATGGCTGATGTCAAAATTACCGGCGTGCATGCCGCTGATAAAGCCCTTCAGGAAGGACAGCGAGCCCATGGAATATTCCTGATAATCCACCAGACGCACGCGAATATCGATATCGTAACGGAGCTTTGTGCCCTTTTCAATGCAGATCATGCTGCCTGTTTCATTCTTCACAGACTCGTTGATATCGCTGATGAGCTGCTTTGTTTTGCCGGAGCCCTTCAGTCCTGCAATGAGTTTCACCATAGAAACAACCTCCTTTGTGTTATGTGCACATTTTATCAGGCTTTCCCCGATTTTGCAACCTTCATTTTTTATGAAGGAAACTCTGCTGCTAATTTAATCAGAGCTGCCCAAATTAATAACCCGGCTTGCCAAGAAGATGGAACATGTTCTTCTTATAGAATTCCACGCCAGGCTGGTTGAAGGGGTTGACGCCCAGCATATAGGCGGAAATGCCGCAGGACAGCTCGAAGAAGTAGAACAACTCGCCCAGGGTATCGGCATCGACCTCGTCGGTTTGCAGAACCATGACGGGAATGCCGCCGTCCACGTGCGCGTTCAGCGTGCCGAGGAAGGCCTGCTCCTCGACAAAGTCGAGTGTCTTGCCCTCGAGGTAATTCAGACCGTCGAGGTTCTTCCAGTCCGGCTCGATGGTCACGGGCTTCGCCGCCGGGGCGAAGCGCACGACCGTTTCAAACATGTTGCGCTGGCCCTGCTGGATCATCTGGCCCAGAGAGTGCAGATCCGCCGTGAACTCGGCGCAGGCCGGGAAGAGGCCCTTGCCCTCCTTGCCCTCGCTCTCGCCGAAGAGCTGCTGCCACCAGCCTGCAAAATACCGGAAGCTCGGCTCATAGCTGCAAAGCAGCTCGATGGCCTTGCCGCGGCGATAGAGCAGGTTGCGAATGGTGGCATACTGCCAGGCGGGGTTTTCAAAGGAGCGGATGTCCAGCTCCTTACGCGCGCGCGCAGCGCCGAGCATGACGTCCATGGGGTCGATGCCGGCCACGGCCATGGGCAGCAGGCCGACCGCCGTCAGGACGCTGTAGCGGCCGCCGACGTCGGGCGGAATGACGAAGGTCTCATAGCCCTCCTCCGTCGCCATCTGGCGCAGAGCGCCCTTATTCGGGTCCGTGGTGACATAGATGCGCTTCTTTGCCTTCTCTGCGCCGTACTTGCGCTCGAGCATCCAGCGCAGCGCACGCGTCGCGATGGCCGGCTCGGTGGTAGTGCCGGATTTGGAGATGATATTGATGGAAAAATCCTTGCCCTCAAGCAGAGCGCACAGCTCCTGCCAGGCGCGGGTGGAGAGATTGTTGCCCGCGAAGAAGACCTGCGGGTCGCTGTCTCTGAGGTTGTGGTTCTGACCCTTGACCAGCTCGATTGCAGCGCGCGGGCCGAGATAGGAGCCGCCGATGCCGACGACGACCAGCACGTCCGAATCGCCGCGGATGCGCTCGGCGGCGCGGCGGATACGGCGCAGCTCGTCCGTCTCCTCAAAGGTCGGCAGATTCAGCCAGCCGAGAAAATCATTGCCTGCGCCGCGGCCCTCGGTCAGGGTCTTATGTGCCTGAAAAACCTCCTGCTCCATGCCGAGCATGTCCGGCAGAGAAAGGTCACCCCAAACATTGGAGATATCAACTTTAATCATAAACTTTTCCTCCTTATAAAAGGCTAACCCCATGTTACATCAAAATGAAAAAAAACGCAACAAGAAGAAGAGAAAATTTTGTCCGGGGAATGGAAAAAACGCGCCGCATGCGGTATAATGTCTGCGATAAAAGGAGGAATGCAGCATGCGTTACGGCTTTGGTGTGGACGTCGGCGGAACGACGGTCAAAATCGGTTTTTTCAATGAAGCGGGAGAGCTGCTCGAAAAGTGGGAGATTCCCACCCGGACGGCGGACGGCGGCAGAGAAATTCTGCCGGATATTGCAGCGGAGGTGCTGCGCACGATGCAAAAGCGCGGGCTGACTGCGCAGGATATGCTCGGCATCGGCATCGGCGTGCCGGGGCCGGTGAACGACGACGGCCTGGTCAACCGCTGCGTCAACCTCGGCTGGGGCGTGTTCAATCTGCACGAGACGCTGGGCGAGCTGACCGGCCTGCGCGTCAAGGCAGGCAACGACGCCAATGTGGCCGCGCTGGGCGAATACTGGAAGGGCGGCGGCGAGGGCTGCCGGTCGGCGCTTTTCGTCACGCTGGGAACGGGCATCGGCGGCGGCATCATTCTCGACGGTAAGATACTCGGCGGCGCGCACGGCGCAGGCGGCGAAATCGGTCACATCGAAATCAGCGCGCCGGACAGGCATCCCTGCACCTGCGGCAAGCGCGGCTGCATTGAGCAGTACGCCTCGGCCAACGGCATCGTTCGCGTGACAAAGGAGCGCCTCTCGGCCTCGGACGAAAAGACGAGCCTGCGCAGTCTGCCGGTTCTGACCTGCAAGGACGTGTTCGACGCGGCAAAGCAGGGCGATGCCTTTGCGGAGCGGACGCTCGACCAGATTTTTGATTATCTGGGCGAGGCGCTGGCCTCGGCAAGCTGCGTCTGCGATCCGGAGCGCATCATTCTCGGCGGTGGCGTCTGCAAGGCGGGCGAATACCTGCTGCGCGGCGTGGAAAAGCATTTTGAGGTACATATGTTCCACGCCTGCAAAGGCACGGAGTTTTCGCTGGCAAAGCTGGGAAACGACGCCGGAATGTTCGGCGCGTTCCGTCTGGTTGCCACAAATTGACAATTTCACATTCGGAATAATTTAAAAATCCCTCTGCCAAACTAGGGGCGGAGGGATTTTTTATGGAAAAACGCAATCCGGAACGCCATTCCGAGCTGCACGACCCGAAGCTGCCGGTCATCAACGGTGCGGGGACGCCGACGCACATCCGTCCGGGGACGGTGCCGCCGGTCATTCCGCCCATGACCCCGGAGGGGTGAGAACAGAAGAATGAAAAAGCATTACGCAGGGGCGCGGCAGAGCCGCGCCCCTGCGGATACGGGTATTTTGGGTGGGCGGAAAAGATAGAAAAATGTCGTTTCACATTTTTTTCACAGAATATGCAGATTTTTTCAGTCAGGTTTGCACATTTGCGTGCAAAAATGGCTTTTCTTTTTTATATGTGTGGAAGGATGTTTTCTTGCATTTTTCTAGGATTTGTGATAAAATTTTGAATGAATAAGTATGATGGAAAGGAGTCGGCGCATGTATTCAAACGCCTATGTCTGGTCTCGCGTTCTGACCTATCTGGAGCAGCATTCCCCCGCCGTCGCCGTGACGTCTTATTTTGACGACGCGGAGATCGTGGAGCTGGATGAATCCAAGCTGGTCATCTATTCCCCCTCGCCCTTTCGCAAGGACGTCATCGTAAAACGCTACACGGAGCTGATCCGTCAGGCGATGCAGGAGCTGTTTCAGACGGAGGTGGAGCTGGTCGTTCTGGATGAGGACGAGCTGCCCCAGTATTCCATGAAGAAACGCCGCCGCAGCTCAACGTTTTTTAACTCGCAGTACACCTTTGATACCTTCGTCGTCGGCTCATCCAACAAGCACGCCTTTTCCGCCGCCGCGGCCGTTGCGGATGAGAGGACGGACGCGTATAACCCGCTGTTCATCTATGGCCAGTCCGGCCTCGGCAAGACGCATCTTCTGTATGCCATTGCCAACCGCATTCAGGAAAAGCACCCGGATTACAATATCGTTTACATCAAGGGCGACCAATTCACAAACGAATTTCTTGAAGCCGTGCGCGTCGGCAAAAACTTCGAATTCCGCGACAAATACCGCAGCGCGGATCTGTTTCTGATCGACGATATTCAGTTTATCGCCGGTAAAAACGCCACACAGGAGGAGTTCTTCCATACCTTCAACACGCTCTATGAAAACAAGTGCCAGATCGTTCTGACCTCCGACCGCGTCCCGAGCGACATGGTTCTGCTGGAGGACCGCCTGCGCACGCGCTTTGAATGGGGCCTGATCGTGGACATTCAGCCGCCCGATTATGAGACCCGCTGGGCTATCACGAAAAACAAGGCGCTGTCACTCGGCCTGGATCTGCCGGATGAGGTCTGCGATTACATCGCCGAGAATATCACCAACAACGTCCGCCAGCTCGAGGGCACCGTGAAGAAAATCAAGTGCTATCACGATCTGGAGGGCATGCGGATGGACATTCCCAGCGTGTCCCGCGCCATCAAGGACATGTACAAGGGCAAGGCTCAGACCGTCCCGACGCCGGAGCTGATCATCAGTGAGGTCTGCCGCTTCTACTCCATTGAGGAAAGCACCCTGCGCAGCACGCTGAAAAACAAGGGCACCGCCGAGGCGCGGCAGATTGCCATGTACTTAATCCGCAAGCTGACCAACCTCTCTCTGCCGGAGATTGCCAAGGAATTCGGCAAGAATCACACGACCGTGCTTTACAGCCTGCGGCGCGTGGAGCAGGACCTGCCGAACACCTCCAACGGCTTGCAGGATAATATCCGCGATATCACCTCAAACATCAATTCCCGGCTGTGACCGTTTTCAACAGGCGGCTGTGCAATGTGCAGTACTTTCCTGTGGAAAACAAAAAACGGAATTTTTCTGAAAACGCCTGTCAATAACCCTGAGAGAAATGCACAGGCGCCTGTGCGGAACAAAGCCTTGAAAATACAGGGCGGAACCGGGTTTTGCACATAAGTTCGTACTACTAACAACACTAACGTAAATTATCCTTCCTATCTTCTAGATAGAGAGAAAGCGAGGAACGATATGAAGTTTACCTGTGAAAAAGCGCTGCTCGTCAGCGCGATTTCCCTTGCCGGAAGAACTGTCGCGCAAAAGAGCACCATCCCCTGCCTGGAGGGCATCCTTCTCCGCGCCGGGGTCGCGCTCCAGCTGACCGGCTTCAACCTCGAAACCGGCATTACCGTCCATGTCGGCGCGACCGTTTCGGAGGCCGGCGCCTGCGTCATGCCCGCGCGCCTGTTCTTCGATATCGTGCGCAAGCTGCCCGACGAAGAGGTCTGCATCAGCGTGGATCAGGAGCTGCGCGTGTCCATCCGCGGCGGCGCTTCCTCCTTCCAGATCACCGCGATGGATCCCGAGGACTATCCCGATTTGCCCGAGGTCGATTCCGAGCACGCCGTCACCATGCCGCAGCGCGAGCTGCGCGAGATGATCGGCGGGACAATCTTCTCCGTATCCGAAAATCAGGCGCGGCCCGTGCATACCGGCTGTCTGATGGAGATCGAGGAGGATTCCATCACCATGGTTGCGGTGGACAACTTCCGCCTTGCGCGGCGCACTTATTTTCCCGAGGCGCCGACGGGGCAGAAGCTGCGCTTCGTCGTTCCGGCGTCCGGCCTGAAGGAGGTCGAGAAAATTCTCGAGGATTCCGACGCGCCGGTCGGCTTCACGCTCGGCAGCAAGCACATTCTCTTTGAGATCGGCGACGCGACGCTCGTCTGCCGCGTGCTTGAGGGCGAGTTTATCGATTGGCGGCGCGTTGTGCCGGCCAACAGTCAGACGATTCTGACCGCGAACGTCGCGGAGCTGACCAGCTCCATCGAGCGCGTCGGCCTGATCGTCTCCGAAAAGGTCAAGAGCCCGGTGCGCTGCGTGTTCGGCGAGAACGTTGCGGATTTCCGCACGGTCAACACCATCGGCTCCGCGCACGACACCTGTTCCATCGCGGGCAACGGCGGGGAGCTGGAGATCGGCTTCCAGTGCCGGTATCTGCTCGACGCGCTGCGCGCCGTCCCGGATGAAGAGGTCACGCTGGAGCTGCAAAATGGTCTGAGCCCGATCGTGTTTACGCCATGCGACAAATCCAAGCCGACCTTTGCCTACATGGTCCTGCCGGTGCGGCTGAGAAGCAATAGTTAAAGCCAGGCAGGAGGCGGGATTCTCGTCCTGCCGGAATTGGTGTTTATTTTGGTGGGACGTGCATATTTGCGAGTGCCAGCTTGCGGCCACGGCACGCCGTGGCCCTACGGAGATATCGTAAATTAGAACCCTACGTAGGGTCTTCCCGCAAGGAGTACACCGCAATTTTGTACCGACTGTAGGGTCACGGCGTGCCGTGACCGGTGCAGGCAGTCGCTGATTTGCGAATTCCTACACGAGGACGCGGCAGAGCCACGCCCCTGCGCAGATAAAAAAGACCATGCGGGATACCGCTTGGGAGGAAAATGTATGAAAGTCAGAGTCAGGCGGGTTGCCGCCGAGCGGGTCTCCGTCCCGATCACTACGGAGTTTATTAAACTGGAAAGCTTTTTAAAGCTGGCAAATGCCGTCGGTTCCGGCGGTATGGCGAAGAATTTTATTCAAAACGGTGAGGTCACGGTCAACGGCGAGGTCTGCCTGATGCGCGGCAAAAAGCTGCGCCCCGGCGATACCGTCCGCTTTGACGGCGTGAGCTATCTCGTCTGCGATGCAGCTCAATAGCCTCTATTTGCGGGATTTTCGGAATTATCAGGAGTCCCGCGCCGCGCTGGTGCCGGGGGTGAATCTGCTCGTCGGCGGCAACGCCAACGGCAAGACCAACCTTTTAGAGGGTATTTTTTACCTCTCCACCGGGCGCTCCTTCCGCACGCGGCGGGAGCAGGAGCTGATTCGCTTTCAGGCCGAATTCGCCGAGCTTTCCGCCGAGGTCACCGCGCAGGAGCGCGAACAGACGCTGCGAGCGGTGCTGTTTTCCGGACGGCGGCCGCGCCAGCTCTGGCTCAACGGCGTGAAGCAGAAAACGGCGGCGGAGTTTACGAGCGTGCTGCACAGCGTGCTGTTCTGCCCGGAGGACCTTCTGGTGCTGAAAAGGGGCGCTGCGCCGCGCCGCCGGCTGCTCGACACGATGATTTGCCAGCTGCGGCCAAATTACGACGCCGCGCTGTCGGAATATCAGCGGTTGCTCGATCAGAAATCCGCGCTGCTGCGCGACCGCTTTGAAAACCCCGGCTTACTGGAAATTCTGCCGGAGTACAACGCGCGTATGGCGCAGGTCGGCGCGCTGGTCATTTCTTACCGTGCACGGTATTTAAAATCGCTCCAGGAGAGCGCGGCGGCCTTCCACCGGGAATTTTCCGGCGGCGCGGAGGCGCTGACGCTGGAATACCAGACCGTTTCCTCCGTTACGGATCCCTTTGCCCCGCCGGAGACGCTGCGCGAGCAGCTGCGGGCGCATCAGGAGAGTCATGCCAGAGCGGAGCTGGAGAGCGCACAGTGCCTCTCCGGGCCGCACAAGGACGATTTTACCGCGGCGCTGAACGGGCTGCCCGTCGGGGCTTACGGCTCGCAGGGTCAGACGCGCACGGCGGCAATTTCCATTAAGCTGGCGGAGCGTGAGCTCATGCGCCGCGACAGCGGCGAGGAGCCGGTACTGCTGCTGGACGACGTGCTGTCCGAGCTGGACGCCGGACGGCAGGATTTCGTTTTAAATCAGCTCAAAACGGGTCAGGTATTCATCACCTGCTGCGAGACCGACCGGCTGACGAAGCTGGGACAGGTTCTGACGATTTCCAACGGCGTGATCGGAGGCTGAGATGTATTTACCCATCGGCGGCGATATGGCCGTGCGCAGTCAGAGCATTCTGGGCATCTTCGACCTGGACAACACCACCTGCTCCAAGCACACGCGCGAGCTGCTGCGCCGGGCGGAGGAGCTGGGCGCGGTGGTGGACGTTTCTGGCGAGCTGCCGAAGAGCTTCGTTTTAGTGGAGGAATTCGGCATGCAGCGGGTGTATTTGACACAATTTAACGCCGCAGCATTGGAAAAACGGCTGAAAAAGGGTTAATTGGTGCAAAATGGAAGCAGGCGCCGCTTTGCGGCCACGGCACGCCGTCTGCGCAGCTGTCAGCGACGAAGGAGCGTTACGGATGCGGCGTGCCCCCTGCGGGTAGGCCCTACGGGTGCAGCCGAAGCTTAGAACTAACCATAGGGTCAACCCGCAAAGACACACCGCAATTTTGTACCGATTGTAGGGGCGCGGCAGAGCCGCGTACCTACGGATGGGCAGAAAATCAGAATGATTCCATTTGATTGTTATTTGTTATTAGATTGAAGTACTTTCGCTGAAAATGCGGAAAAAGGAGAATCCGAATGTCTGAAGAATTGCTGAACACGAAAGTAGATCAGGAATATGATGCGTCGCAAATTCAGGTCCTGGAGGGTCTGGAGGCCGTGCGCAAGCGTCCCGGCATGTATATCGGCTCGACGTCCTCGAGCGGTTTGCATCACCTCGTCTACGAGATCGTGGATAATGCCATTGACGAGGCGCTCGCGGGCTACTGCAAGCACATCGTCGTGACGATCAATCCCGGCGACACCATCACCGTCGAGGACGACGGCCGCGGCATCCCCGTGGACATCCAGGCGCAGACCGGCCGGCCCGCGCTAGAGGTCGTCTACACCGTGCTGCACGCGGGCGGCAAGTTCGGCGGCGGGGGCTATAAGGTCTCCGGCGGCCTGCACGGCGTCGGCGCGTCCGTCGTCAACGCGCTGTCCGAATGGCTGGAGGTCGAGGTCCACAAGGAGGGCAAAATCTATCAGATGAAGTTCTCCCGCGGGCATATTACCCAGGAAATGCGCGTGATCGGAAACACGGAGAAGCACGGCACCATCGTTACCTTCAAGCCCGACCCCGAGATGTTCGACACGCTGACCTATGACTATGAAATTCTGCATACGCGCATGCGCGAGCAGGCCTTCCTGAACGCCGGGCTGCACATCACTATCCGCGATGCGCGCACCGAGGACGGCTCCTCCGACGCCATGTGCTACGAGGGTGGCATCCGCGAGTTCGTGCTCTGGCACAACCGCCACAAGACCGCCCTGCACGACGAGGTCATTTACATCGCGGGCGCGAAGAACAACGCCGAGGCCGAGGTTGCGATGCAGTATAACGACGCCTACAACGAGACGATCGTTTCCTTTGCAAACAACATCCACACGCCGGAGGGCGGTATGCACGAGACGGGCTTCAAGACGGCCCTGACGCGCGTGCTGAACGCCTATGGCATGAAGATGGGCATCATCAAGACCGACGCCGACAAGGTCTCCGGCGAGGACTGCCGCGAGGGTCTGACCGCCGTCATCTCCGTCAAGCTGACGGATGCGCAGTTCGAGGGCCAGACGAAGGCCAAGCTCGGCAACGCCTACATCCGCACGCTGGTGGACAACATCGTCAACACCCAGCTCACGGAATATTTTGAAGAACATCCCGCCATCGCCCGCACCATCCTCGACAAGGCCATGACCGCTAACCGCGCCCGTGAGGCCGCGCGCAAGGCGCGCGAGTCCATCCGCCGCAAGACCGCCCTCGGCGGCGCCGCCATGCCGGACAAGCTGCGCGACTGCAACGAGACGGATCCCTCCCTCACCGAGATTTACATCGTCGAGGGCGATTCCGCAGGCGGCTCGGCAACGCAGGGCCGCGACTCCCGCTTCCAGGCCATCCTGCCGCTCTGGGGCAAGATGCTCAACGTGGAAAAGGCCAGAGAGGACAAGGTCATCGGCAACGATAAGCTCCAGCCCGTCATTACGGCGCTGGGCGCGGGCATCGGCGAGGAGTTCAATATCGAAAAGCTCCGCTATCACAAGATCGTCATCATGGCCGATGCCGACGTTGACGGCGCGCACATCCGCACGCTGCTTCTGACCTTCTTCTTCCGCTTCATGCGGCCGCTCATCGAGCAGGGCTATGTCTATTCCGCCGTGCCGCCGCTGTTCAAGCTCACGCGCGGCAAGCAGCAGCGCGTGGCCTATTCCGAGGCTGAGCGCGACGCCGTCTCCGGTGAGATGCGCGGAGGCAACCCCGCCGTAAAGATCGACATCAGCCGCTTCAAGGGCCTGGGCGAAATGGACCCGCACGAGCTGTGGGAGACGACCATGAACCCCGAAACCCGCACGCTGCGCCGCATCTGCCTCGAGGACGCCATCAAGGCCGACGAGACCTTCGCACTTCTCATGGGCGAGAAGGTCGAGCCGCGCAAGGAATACATCGAGCAGAACGCGAAGAACGTTGTAAATCTGGACTATTAAGGAGGACGTCTCTTGGCACATCATAAGAAGGATTACCGGCCGGAGGATATCATGTTCCCGCAGCAGAACATCGTCTCCTCCGAGCTGGTTCACGAAATGACCACAAGCTACATGGAATACGCGATGTCCGTCATCGTCGGGCGCGCCCTGCCGGACGTGCGCGACGGCCTGAAGCCGGTGCACCGCCGTATTCTCTACGCCATGTACGAGGACAATCTGACCTCGGACCGGCCGTTCAAAAAGTCCGCCACCTGCGTGGGCGACGTGCTGGGCCGGTATCATCCGCACGGCGACCAGAGCGTCTATGACGCCCTCGTGCGCCTGGCACAGGATTTTTCCATGCGCTACATGCTCGTTGACGGCCACGGCAACTTCGGCTCCGTGGACGGCGACCCCCCCGCGGCCTACCGTTACACCGAGGCGCGTCTGAGCAAGATCTCCAATGAGATGCTCCGCGACCTGGACAAGGAAACCGTGGACTGGGATCCGAACTTCGACGAAACGCGCAAGGAGCCGCGCGTGCTGCCCAGCCGCTTCCCGAATCTGCTGGTCAACGGCTCGTCCGGCATCGCCGTCGGCATGGCCACGAATATCCCGCCGCACAATCTGCGCGAGGTCATCGGCGCCTGCCTGTGCATTCTGGACAACCCCGAGACCACGCTGGCCGACCTTATGGAGCACATTCAGGGCCCGGATTTCCCGACGCGCGCGCTGATCCTCGGCCGGGCGGGCATCCGCGCCGCCTATGCCACCGGCCGCGGCCGCATTACCATGCGCGCCCGCACGGAGCTGGAGGAGTTCGGCCAGAACCGCCAGCGCATCATCGTCACAGAAATTCCCTATCAGGTCAATAAGCGTATGCTCATCAAGGCCATGGCCGACCAGGTCAACGACAAGCGGCTCGACGGCATTTCCGACATCCGCGACGAGTCCGACCGCACCGGCATGCGCATCGTCATTGAGCTCAAGCGCGAGGCCAATGCGCAGGTCGTTCTGAACCGCCTGTTCGCGCAGACGCAGATGCAGACGACCTTCGCCGTCAACATGCTCGCGCTCGTGAAAAACCAGAGCCAGCCGAAGGTGCTGACTCTCCGCGAGATTCTGGACGAATATCTGACCTATCAGGAAGAAATCATCATCCGCCGCACGCGCTACGACCTGCGCAAGGCACAGGAGCGCGCCCACCTTCTCGAGGGTTTGCTCATCGCGCAGGACAACATCGACGAGGTCATCCGCATCATCCGCACCAGCTACGACAACGCCAAGGAAAACCTGATGCAGCGCTTCGGTCTGGACGACATTCAGGCGCAGGCCATTCTGGATATGCGTCTGAAGGCCCTGCAGGGCCTCGACCGCGAAAAGCTCCAGAACGAATACAAGGAGCTGGAGGAGAAGATCGCCTACTTCCAGCGCGTGCTGGGCGACATGAACCTCGTCAAGGCCATCCTCAAGGAGGAGCTGAGCGCCATCGGCGAAAAGTACGGCGACGACCGCCGCACGGAGATTCAGGACGTCGAGGACGAGATCGACATCGAGGACCTCATCGAGGAGGAGGACTGCTGCTACACGCTGTCCAACGCGGGCTACATCAAGCGCATGCCCGTCGATACCTACCGCACGCAGCGCCGCGGCGGCAGAGGCGTCTCCGGTCAGAGCCTGAAGGAAGAGGACTATGTGAAAAACCTCTTCATCGCCTCCACGCACGATTACGTCCTGTTCTTCACGAACCGCGGACGCGTGCACCGCAAGAAGGGCTATCTCATCCCCGAGGCCGGGCGCACGGCCAGAGGTACGAACATTGTCAACGTCCTGCCGCTGGAGCCGGACGAGCGCGTCACGGCGATGCTGCTGACCCGCGACTTCCCCGAAAACGAATATCTTGCCATGGTCACGAAGAACGGCACGGTCAAGCGCCTGCAGCTCAGCGCGGTATATACCGCGCGCAAGGCGGGCATCCGCGTGCTGTCCCTGGACGAGGGCGACGAGCTGATCGGCGTCATGCGCACCACCGGCAGCGACAAGCTGCTCATTGCCACGCGCAACGGTATGGCCATCTGCTTTGAAGAGACGGACGTGCGTCCCATGGGCCGCGATGCGGCGGGCGTGCGCGGCATCCGCCTTGGCACGGACGACTGCGTCATCGGCGCTGCCGTCGCGGAGGAGGGCAAGGCGCTGCTCACCGTCACCGAAAACGGCTACGGCAAGCGCACCCCGGTCGAAAGCTATCTGCGCGGCGACGAGGTGCAGGGCCGCGGCGGCAAGGGTCTGCGCAATTACCGCCTGACCGAAAAGACCGGCAAGGTCGCCGGTGCGGCGGTCGTCGGCGAGACGGACGACATCATGCTCATCGAGTCCGGCGGCGTCATTCTCCGCACCCCGGCCAGCAGCATCAATCTCTACGGCCGCGACACGCAGGGCGTCATTCTGATGCGCGTGGACGCGGGCAGCCGCCTGATCGCGGTGCAGCGCGTGGAAGCGGAGGAAGAATAAGCATGGAGCCGAAATTTGTTGTCAAAACCACGCTGAATTTTGAAAATCAGCTGGAGGCGTCCAAGGCCGTGGGCGGAAAGCTCATGCGCATCGTCTCTTATGTGCTCGACGGCATCGTCCTGGCGCTCATCGGCCTGATGGTCTATCTGATCGCCACGACGCAGAGTAAGAAAAATTGGATCATCCTTCTGCTGCTCGTCGCAGCGGGCGCGTATCTGGTCTTCAACCAGTTCTTTGCGCAGAAGCGCGCGCTGAGAAGGTGGGAGGCGGGCGTCCGCCGGAATTACGGCGTGGACGAGATTCACCTGACCACGGAGTTTTTTGACCTGATTCTGGTGCAGTCGAACGACCTCAGCGACGACGTCATTGAAGAGGGCTACTCCGGCGTCAACGATTTCCGCGAGACGGAGCACCTGTTTCTCCTGCAATGCCGCCACAAGAACTGGTTCTTCGTGGACAAGGCGGGCTTTGTGACCGGCACGCCGGAGGCCTTCCGCGCCTTCTTCGCGGAGAAGAAATAGGAGGCGTTTCATGGCATTCATTCTGACCAAGCGCCCTGCTGCGGAGAAAAAGCTGGGCATTTATGTCCACATTCCCTTCTGCAAGAGCAAGTGCGAATACTGCGACTTCTATTCCCTCGGCGGCGGGCGCGACCGGCATGTGACGGACGACTATTTGCAGGCGCTGGCCGACCACATCAAGGAGTCCGGCCGGCTCACGCCGGAGCATACCGTCGATACGGTCTATTTCGGCGGCGGCACGCCGAGCTTCTTCGGCGCAGAAAATCTGGAAAAAATCCTTGACGAGATTCAGCGCCGCTTCCGCCTCAGCCCGGACGCCGAGATCACGCTCGAGGCAAACCCCGACAGCGTGACGAAGCAGGGACTGAAAAAGCTCCTGCGCGCGGGCTTTAACCGCATTTCCATCGGCGTGCAGTCCGACGACGACGAGATGCTCAAAAAGCTCGGCCGCCCGCATAACTATGAGCAGGCGCGGCAGGCCGTCGCGCGTGCGCGGGAGACGGGCTTTACCAACGTCTCTCTCGACCTGATGTACGGCCTTCCCAACCAGACGCTCACCGCCTGGAAGGAGACGGTGGAAAACGTCCTGACGCTCAAGCCGGATCACCTTTCCGCCTACGCCCTGCGCGTGGAGGAAAACACGCCGCTGTGGAGCTATCGCGACTGCGCCAACCTGCCAGACGACGACAAGCAGGCCGAGATGTATCTGGCCGCCTGCCGCATCCTGCGCGACTACGGCTACGAGCACTATGAAATTTCCAATTTCGCCAAGCCAGGCTTTGCCTCGCGGCACAATCTGAAATACTGGAAGCTGGAGGAATACCTCGGCTTCGGGCCTTCGGCGGCGTCGGACTTCGGCGGCAAGCGCTTCAGCGCCGTGGCCGATCTGCGCGGCTATATCGACGGCATCCGCCAGCACGGCACCGTCCTGCGCGAATGCGAGAGCATTCCCATGCGCGAGCGCGCGGGGGAATATGTCATGCTGCGCCTGCGCACAAACCTCGGCATCAACGCCGAGGAATATGAAAAAAGCTACCTGATGCCCTTCCAGCCCCTCGACGAGCTGCTCACCCGCTTCGCCGGGCGCGGCTACGCGGAAAAAACGGACGACGGCCGCTGGGTCCTGACCGAGCAGGGCTGGCTTGTATCCAATCAGATCATCATCGCCCTGAACGAGGTGCAGGAAAAGTCCGTGCCTCTCGCAAAAAAACGGTAATATTCTTGCAAAGCGCAAAGGGCTGTGATATAATCAGCATCATAAAAAGCAACCGATACGGAGGTAACATCCATGATTAAAAAACCCTTAGTCGGCACCGCCATCATCGGCCAGTCCGGCGGCCCCTCTGCTGTAATCAACGCCAGTGCCTACGGCGTTATCAAAACCGCTCTGGCAAGCGAGTATATCACCACCGTTTACGGCGCGTACCACGGCATCGTCGGCGTTCTCAACGACCGCCTGATGATTATGGACAAGGAAGACCCCGAAGAGCTGGAAAAGCTCATGTACACCCCCTCTTCCGCCCTCGGCTCCTGCCGCTATAAGATCGCAGACCCCGAGAAGAACGACAAGGACTACAAGCGTATCCTCGAAATCTTCAAGAAGTACAATGTCCGCTATTTCTTCTACAACGGCGGCAACGACTCCATGGATACCTGCAACAAGATCAACCGCTATATGAAGAGCGTCGGCTATGAATGCCGCGTGTTCGGCGTGCCCAAGACCATCGACAACGACCTCGTCGGCACCGACCACTGCCCCGGCTTCGCCTCCGCCGCAAAGTACATCGCAACGTCCATGATGGAAATCTCTCGCGACTGCAAGGTCTATGATTCCGGCATGATCACCATCATCGAGTGCATGGGCCGCCACGCCGGCTGGCTCACCGCCGCTACCGCCCTTGCCAACATCAGCAACGACGGCCCGGATCTCATCTATCTGCCCGAGGTCGATTTCAATATGGAGGACTTCCTCGACGACGTCATCCGTATCTATAACGGCCGCGGCAGCTGCATCGTCGCCGTCTCCGAGGGCATCCACTATGCCGACGGCACCTTCGTCTCCGAGGCGAAAACCTCCCAGAGCGACGGCTTCGGCCATGCGCAGCTCGGCGGTCTGGCGGCTCGTCTGGCGAACATCGTCAAGGCTGCCACCGGCGCAAAGGTCCGCAGCATCGAGTTCTCCCTGCTCCAGCGCTGCGCCGCGCACTGCGCCTCCGGCACGGACATCGAAGAAGCCTTCAATGCAGGCCGTCTGGCCGTTGAGGCTGCCGTCAGCGGCGAAACCGGCAAGATGGTTGGCTTCGACTGCGAGCGCGAGTACGGCTATGTCTGCCGCTACAAGCTGTTCGATCTGGACAAGGTTGCAAACTTCGAGAAGAAGATGCCTGTCGAGTGGATCACCAGCGACAATTCCTACGTGACCGAGGATTACATCAATTACTGCCTGCCGCTGATCTACGGCGAGACGAACATGAAGAAGGTCGAGGGTCTGCCCGACTTCGTCAAGCTCAAGCGCGTGTTTGCCGAGTGATTGCTGCTGCGTCCTCATAAGAAATCATAGCCCCTTCGGCGAATGGCACAGTGAACCCCCGCAGACAACGTCTGCGGGGGTTCGTCTATGCTTTCTTATTTTGAACTCCGCGTTCGGGCACTTCTCCACACCCCATTTTTCCGCCCTTTCGCTGCGTAGGGGCGGGGCTTTGCCCCGTCCGCGGGAGAAATTTGCAAGTTCGCAGTTGCCTGCACCGGGCACGGCACGCCGTGCCCCTACGGCGGGTTCTAATTTCCGGTACATCCGTAGGGCCACGGCGTGCCGTGGCCGCGGGAAGGAATTTGCAAACTTGTGACTACCTTCACAGGGCGCGGCAGAGCCACGCCCCTACGGCGGGTTCTTAATTCCGGCATATCCGCAGGGCGGCACCCACGTAGAGCCGCCGCGGACAGCCTGCACGGGCAATTGTCGGTGAATTTCGGGACGGGAGGTTCTCTGTGCACGTTTTGCGGGTGCAAAAAACGCCGCCCCGGTTATGACCAAACCGGGGCGGCTGCGTTATCCTAGAATTCTGCCGCGCGGCGCTCCAGCGCTGCGAAAAAGCGCGCGATGTGCAGCCCGTCCACCAGCGCATGGTGCGCCGTGAGGTTCACGGGCAGGAGAAGTTTCCCCTCCTGCGGAAAAAATCTGCCGAAGGTGATGCGCGGGTTGCTGTCCGCCGGGCAGGGCGTGGGCAGCGTCAGGCCGGTGAAGGAAATCCACGGCAGGCTCGAGATGAAAAACAGCTGCTCGCCGTCCTCACCGTCGTCGATATCCGGCGCGGATTTCACGCGTTCGGCCTCCGCCTGCGCGTAGGGCAGAAAGATGTCAAAGGGCTTTGCACAGTCCAGGCGGCAGTAGCAGTAGCTCCCGTCCGGCAGGGCGACGGTGTGAGAGCTGTCGCAGCAGGCGTATTCCACGGTCGCATCCCCGCGGATGCGGCGGCGCAGCTCGCAAATCTCGTTGGCCGCGTTGACCGCGCAGTACAGCAGCGACAGGAAAAAGGGCAGCCCCTCCCGCACGGTTTTCTCCCGCAGGGGCGTGATGTCGCAGTTGGCCGTCACACCCACATAGGGATGTGCCATCGTGCGGAAATAGTCGAAGTGCGCGCGGCGCGGGTCGTTCGAGAGATCAAGCAGGCGCGGCTCCATCTTACAGGCTTTCAATGGCTGCGCGGATGCGGGCGGAGGAGCGTTCGCCGCCCAGAATCTGCATGACGGTGTAGAGGTCGGGCGAGTTGGCGCGGCCGGTCACGGCGATGCGCAGGAAGCCCGAGACGTCGGCCACGGAGCCGGGATAGGCCGCGGGGTCGGCCTTATAGGCCTTCATGTCGGCGGCGAAGCCGATCTGCGCGGTGACGTCCTTGACCTTGTCGAACCAGACGGCGGAATCATCCGCGGGATCGTAGACCGCGAGGAACTTTTCCAGCGCGCTGCGGACGACGGCGGGGTCAAACTGCGCCGGGAAGCCCTCAGAGGCGAAGAATTCGTCGTAGAAGAAGCCCATGTACGGCTTGACGTCCTTCCAGGTGGCGAGGTCCTTGCGCGGCTTTTTGCCGCCGCGGCCGATGGCGAGAATGCGCGTGGCATAGTCCGGGTCGCGCTCCAGCGCGCGGGCGAAGTCCGGCTCGAATTCCTGCGCGTATTCCAGCACGAGGGCATAGACCGTTTCGGCGTCCATGCGGGCAATCTCGTTTTTCGAGACGTCGCAGAGCTTGGCGTAGTCGAAGAGCGCACCGGCGGGGTTGAGCTTCTTGCAGGAGAACTTGAAATCGTCCGAGGGCGCGTCCGGATTGGCCTTGCGCCAGTCCTCGTAGTTGGAGTTGAGCAGCGTCATGATGTACTCATACACGGCGCGGACGGGGAAACCGGCGGCCTTGTAATACGTCAGCGCCAGCTCCGGATCCTTGCGCTTGGAGAGCTTGCGCTTGGAGGGGCCGTCCATCTTCATCAGCGGGCCGATGTGCACATATTTCGGCAGCTTGAAGCCCAGCGCCTTGAACAGCTGCAAATGGAAGGGCAGGCTGGGCAGCCACTCGTCACCGCGGACGACGTGGGTCGTGCGCATCAGGTGGTCGTCCACCGCGTGGGCAAAGTGATAGGTCGGAATGCCGTCGGATTTCAGCAGCACCTGATCGATGTCGTTTTCCGTGATGGTCAGCGTGCCCTTGACCAAGTCGTTGTATTTGAATTTATTTTCAATGGAGCCGGTGGAGCGGAAGCGCAGCACCCAGGGCTTCCCGGCGGCAATCTGCGCCTCGATGTCCTCGATGGGGCGGTCGCGCCAGACGGCGTAGCTGCCATAATAGCCGAAGTTGACCTTTTTCTCCTCCTGCTCGGCGCGCATGGCGGTCAGCTCCTCCTCCGTGCAGAAGCAGGGATAGGCGTCGCCTTGCAGCACGAGCTGCTTTGCATAGACATGATAGATCTCCGCGCGCTGGCGCTGACGATAGGGGCCGTAAGCGCCGGAATCGCCGTCGATGGTCGCGCCCTCGTCAAAGTGAATGCCGTAATGCTTCAGGGTGTTGATGAGCACCTCGACTGCGCCGGGGACCTCGCGCTTGGCGTCGGTATCCTCCACGCGAAGGAAGAGAACGCCGCCGGACTGGTGCGCCATGCGCTCGGCGACAAGCCCCTGCACCAGATTGCCCAGGTGGACAAAGCCGGTGGGAGAGGGAGCCATACGCGTCACAACGGCGCCCTCGGGC
This sequence comes from uncultured Oscillospiraceae bacterium, assembly GCA_934622035.1. Taxonomy (GTDB): domain Bacteria; phylum Bacillota; class Clostridia; order Oscillospirales; family Oscillospiraceae; genus JAZOXB01. The sequence goes on along the minus strand of CAKTVG010000014.1, from coordinate 46,586 downwards.
AGGTTGCGCGGGGGGAAGCGCTCTTCAAGCTGCTCCGGCGTGGCCGTGACCTCCGGGAAAAGAAGCTGTGCAAGCCTTGCTGTATCCATATCGTTTACCTCTTAGAAGATTTTTCTTCATTATAGCACGCGCGCGGGCGGAAAGCAATCCGGCATTTCCACCGCGGCGCAAAGTCGACCAGATTTTACAAAATAACAGATGAAAATGGGAGGAAGAACGTGTATAATATAGAAAAACTGTTGGGCGCCGCCCATATGCAGCGAAAGCGTTGCTTCGATGGTGTGTGCGGAATTTGCAGGTGCCAGCCTGCGAGCAGTCGCTGATTTGAAAATTCCTTCCCGTGGGACGGGGAACCCGTCCCCTGCCGAATAAAAAATGAAAATGTGAAAGGAGAACTTATCTTGAATTCTTCTTCCCTGCGGGGAAAGCGGTTTTTCCTCCTGGACATGGACGGCACGATTTACCTCGGCGACCGGTTATTTGACGGCACCGTGGATTTTCTGAACTACGTCCGCGCCTCCGGCGGGAAATACCTCTTCCTCACGAACAACTCCTCGCGCAGCGTGGAGGCCTACATCGAGCGCATGGCGCGCTTCGGCATCCGGACACAGAAGGACGACTTTCTGACCTCCGTGGACGCGCTGTGCGTCTATCTGGAAAAACATGGCTACCGGTCAAAGCGGCTCTACGCCTTCGGTACGGCCTCCTTCCGGCGGCAGCTTTCGGACGCGGGCTTTTCCGTGACCGACCGGCTGGAGGACAAAATCGACGCGCTTGTCTGCGGCTTTGACACCGAGCTGACCTTCCGAAAGCTGGAGGACGCCTGCATTCTTCTGACGCGCGGCGTCGATTTTATCGCGGCGAACCCCGATTGGGTCTGTCCCACGGCCTGGGGCTATGTTCCCGACTGCGGCAGCGTCTGCGAGATGCTCTTCCGCGCGACGGGCCGGCGGCCGGTCTTCATCGGAAAGCCCCAGCCCGAAATGGCGCTGCTCGCCATGGAAAAATACGGCTACCGCCCGGAGGAGACGGTCGTCATCGGCGACCGGATTTATACGGACATTGCCTGCGGCCTCAACGCCGGCATCGCCGCCGCGCTGGTGCTCTCCGGCGAAAGCACCATGCAGGACGTCGAGGCCAGCGCCGAAAAGCCCACGCATATTTATCCCGACATCCGCGCAATACTTCAAGATCTGACAGGAGAAAACACAAGATGAAGCTCAATTACAAGCGCACGATTTACGTAGGTTTCGCATTTTTCCTGATCTGCGCCTTCTGGCAGGCGTATGACAACACCATCCCTCTGATTCTGACGAACAAATTCGGCCTGTCCCAGACGGCCTCCGGCGTTATCATGGCGCTGGACAACATCCTGGCCCTGTTCATGCTGCCGCTGTTCGGCGCGATTTCGGACAAGCACAAGGGAAAGATGGGCCGCCGCACGCCCTTTATCCTCATCGGCACCATCGTCGCGGCCGTCGCCTTCGTCTGCCTGTCCTTTGTGGACAACCACCAGCTGGCCAACATGCAGAAGTTCGCCGCCATCGACGACCCCGAAGCGCTGGCCGAGATCTACGAGGCGCAGGAGGGCAAGACGCTCATGACCCCGGAGGGCGAGCGCTTCGTTCTGTCCGAGCAGTTCACCGAGGACGAGTTTACCGCAATCCGCAGCACCGTGGAGCAGAACGGCAAAGCCGTCCCCAACCCGGAATACACCGACTATGTCGTTCCGGCGCGGCAGGCCTGCGCCAAGGCGGTCACCCACGCCTATCCCAAAACGCTGGTTCTCTTCATTGCGCTGCTGCTGGTGGCGCTTATCGCCATGGCGACCTTCCGCAGCCCGGCGGTCGCGCTCATGCCGGACGTGACCATCAAGCCCCTGCGCAGCAAGGCCAACGCCGTCATCAACCTCATGGGCACGGCGGGCGGCATTCTGGTGCTCATCCTCGGCATGGTCTTCGCCACTTCCTCGGCGAAGAATTCCATGATGTCCTACACGGGCTATTTCGCCGTAATCGCGGGCATCATGCTGCTGGCGCTGGCCATCTTCATGTGGAAGGTGCGCGAGCCGAAGCTCGTCAAGCGCATGCAGGAGGAGAGCAAAATCTACGGCATCGAGGAGGACGCGCCGGAGGCCGCGGGCGAAAAGCACCGCCTCGGCAAGGCGGAGCGGCGGTCGCTGCTGTTTTTGCTTGCGTCCATCGTGCTGTGGTTCATGGGCTACAACGCCGTGACCTCGAAGTATTCCGTCTACGCGAGCAACGTGCTCAATAAGGACTATAATATGACCCTGATGCTCGCGCAGGGCGCGGCCATCATTTCCTATCTGCCGGTGGGCATGGTTTCCTCCAAGGTTGGCAGAAAGAAGACCATCCTCGCGGGCGTCGCAATGCTGGCGACGGCCTTCGGCGTGGCGGGCTTCCTGAACGAGGAAAGCCCCACAATGCTCATGAACGCCATGTTCGCGCTGGCCGGCATCGGCTGGGCGACGATCAATGTCAATTCCTTCCCCATGGTGGTGGAGATGTGCAGCGGCGGCGACGTCGGCCGCTATACCGGCATCTACTACACCGCAAGCATGGCAGCGCAGACCGTCACGCCGATGTTCTCCGGCCTGCTGATGGACAAGCTCGGCATGACGAGCCTCTTCCCCTATGCGACGGTGTTCGTCGCGCTGGCCTTCGTCACGATGCTCTTCGTCATGCACGGGGATAACAAGCCGGTCGCCAAAAAGGGACTGGAAGCACTGGATATCGAGGACTGAGAAACATGAAGCTTGTTTGGATCATTTTATGCGTGCTGGCGGCGCTGGCGCTTTTGTGGGTGCTCTCCCTGTGCTGCAAGCGCAGAAAGCCCGGCTTTTTCGGGCTGAGCGATTGGCATTATGCCCACCGCGGCCTGCACGATGCGAAAAACGGCGTGCCGGAGAATTCCCTGCTTGCCTTCCGCCGCGCGGTGGAGCACGGCTACGGCGCGGAGCTGGACGTCCACCTGACAAAGGACGGGCGGCTCGTCGTCATGCACGACGAGAGCCTCAAGCGCACGGCGGGCATCGACCGCAAACTCTGCGACATGACCGCCGAAGCGCTTGCGCCCTGCCGTCTGGAGGGCACGGAGGAAAAAATTCCCTATCTGGAGGAGGTTCTGCCCATTTTTGAGGGCAAAACGCCGCTGGTCGTGGAGATCAAGCCCTGCAAGCGCAACCACGCCGAACTGACGCGCCTGACCTGCGAGCTGCTCGATCGCTATCCGAAGCTGAATTACTGCATCGAGTCCTTTGACCCGCGGGTGCTGTGGTGGCTGCGCCGCCACCGCCCGGAGATCGTGCGCGGCCAGCTTTCCTGCAACTTCCTCAAGGACCGCAACGGCCTGATCCTCCCGGCGGCCTTCCTGCTGACGAATCTGATGACGAGCTTTCTGACCATGCCGCATTTCATCGCCTACCGCTTCTCCGACCGGAAAAACGTCAGCCTGCGCCTGAGCCGGAAGCTCTGGGGCGTGCAGGAATTTTCCTGGACCATCCGCAGCGCCGAGGACGCGAAGACCGCGCTGGACGACGGCTGCCTGATCATCTTTGAGCACTGTGTGCCGGAGGAGAAGAAATGAAGCTGGTGCGTCTGCGCGAGCAGCCGGAGATGATCGACCGCGCCGCGCGGTGGTTCCATGAAAAATGGGGCATCCCGGAGGCGGCCTACCGCGAAAGCATGGCGGCCATGGGCGCGGGGCCGGTGCCGCAGTGGCTCCTGCTGCTCGACGGCGAGCGCATCTGCGGCGGGCTGGGTGTGATCGAAAACGATTTTCACGAGCGGCCCGACCTGACGCCGAACGTCTGCGCGGTCTATGTCGAGCCGGAGTACCGCTGCCGCGGCCTTGCCGGGCTGCTGCTGCGGACGGTCTGCGAGGACCTCGCGGCGCAGGGCGTGAAGACCTGCTATCTGCTGACCGACCACACCGGCTTTTATGAGCGCTACGGCTGGGAATTCCTCTGTATGGTGAAAAACACCGGGGAGGACAGTTTATCCAGAATGTATGTCCATCATAGCTGAAGCAAGCCGCCCGTTCCGTGGTTTTCCGGAACGGGCGGCTTGCTGCATTTCTCGAATTTGTCCGTAGGGGACGGGTTCCCCGTCCCGCGGGAAGGCACCTGCAAATCTGCGAATGTCTGCACCGGGCATGGCATGCCGTGCCCCTACGGAACGGTTCAAATTTATACTGCGTCCCGTAGGGCGGCACCCGTGTGTGCCGCCGGAATGGGATAATGCAAAGGCGGGACACATGGGCCCTGCCCTACAGGGGACGATGATTTACGAATGCTGCGGCATGGCGCTGCATTTTTTCAGAACGCGCTCGTGCATGAACGCCATCACGACCAGCAGCACCGCCAGATAGCCCGGCAGCAGCGCAACGGAGATGTGATTCGCGATCAGGCCGAACAGAGGCGGCATGGCGCACACGCCGATGTAGGCGCAGGCCATCTGCACGCCGATGAGCGCCTGCGAGCGCTCCGCACCGAAGTGGGCGGGCGTGGAATGGATGATGCAGGGATAGACCGGGGCGCAGCCCAGCCCGATGAGCACAAAGCCCGCGAGCGCCGCCCCGGCGAAGGGCAGCAGCAGCGACGCCACGCCAGCCGCAATGATGCCGCAGCCGAGACGGATCATCGCCGCATCGCTCAGGCGGAAGGTCAGAAAGCCGCTGACCGCCCGCCCGGCCGTGATGCCGAGGAAGAACAGTCCGGCGAAGGCCGCCGCCCTCTCCGCAGTCAGACCGGTGTGCAGGACGAGGTAGCTCGCCGCCCAGAGCCCCGCCGTCTGCTCCAGAGCGCAGTAGCAGAAAAAGGCCGTCAGAACCTCCTTTGCGCCGGGGATGCTGAGCGTCTGCCGCAGCGTCAGGGGCTTTGCCTCAGCGTCCTTCGCGTCCGGGCGCTTTTTCCAAAGCGGCAGACTGAGCAGGACAATCAACGTCAGCCCCGCCTGCAAAAGCGCGATGATGCGGTAGCCGCCCGGCCAGCCGCGGCCGCCGGTCATGGCATAGCTCATCACATAGGGCCCCAGCGTCGCGCCGACGCCCCACATGCAGTGCAGCCAGCTCATGTGGTGGCTGCCGTAGTGCAGAGCAACGTAGTTATTCAGCGCGGCGTCCACGCTGCCCGCGCCGAGGCCGTAGGGAACGGCCAGCAGGCACAGCAGCCAGAACGACCGGCTGACGGAGAAGCCGAACAGCGCCGCCGCCGTCAGCGCGACGCTCAGCGCCGTCACGCCGCCCGCGCCAAGCTTGCGCGTCAGACGGTCGCTGAGCAGACTGGAAACGACCGTCCCGGCGGAGATAATCAGAGAGACAATTCCGGCGTAGGACATCGGGACGGAAAACTGCGGATACATGCTCGGCCAGGCCGAGCCAAGCAGCGCATCGGGCAGGCCGAGGCTGATGAATGCAAGATAAATGACAGCCAAAAGCAGATGAACCATAACGCGTGTTCCTTTCACACGGAGAATACGGACGCATTGTAGCACAGGTTTTCCGGAAATGCAAAGAAAATCGAAAAAAACGCCCTCCGGTTTCCCGGAGGGCAAGTTCGGTTGTGGGTCCGGCGCACTGCGCCGGAGCAGGCACGCGCCCGCATTGGATAAGCTGTAGCCCTATCCTAGCACGCCGCCGCGGCGAAGACCGTCGAACCGGCACGTGCAGTCAAAATTTTGTGGATGGACGGCGCGGGATTTTCCGTCAGGACAAGGTTTGGAAAACGCAGGAGTACTTTGCGTCCTTCCGGTTTTCCACGCCGGAGAATCGGCGGGAAAGAGCCGCCGTCCGCCACCGGGACTTGCGCCGGGGTTAAAGGGAAGCTCCGATGAAATCGGCAAGGATGGACAGTGAGGGATTTTTCGTCAAGACAAGGCTTGGAAAACGCAGGAGTACTTTGTGTACTTCAAGTTTTTCAAACCGCAGGATTGGCGGGAAAGAGCCGCTGTCCACCGAAGAGGATTTCATTGGAGTTTCCCAAAACCATCAAAAGCGGGTGCCCGCGCCGCCGTGCGACGCGCCAGAGGAGCTGGTGTGCGCGCCGCTGCCGCTGTCATTGTCCTTGGGCCGCGCGGTGCGCGTGACGGTGTGGTAGAGGAAGAGGTCGCGGTCGCGCGTCAGGCGGAAGCTGCCCTCGCGGACGTAGTTTTCCGCGGAGTACTTCGGCCGCACGGAGCGTAGCTTCGAGCGCATGACGCCCAGCGGGATCAGCGCCAGCAGCGCCCCGCCCGCGATGGAGACGATGAGACGGAAAAGGGAAAAATAGTTCGTCCCCGCAGGAGCGTCGGAATCGTCCGGATCGAAGGAGTCGTCCGGGTGGTCGGGGTCGTAGTCCGGATCGGTGTCAAAGCCGAGGATGTAGTTCTCCACCTGGTTGAGGTAGAGGTCAAAGGCGGCAGCGTAGTTCCCCGCAGAAAGCGTAGGGATGATCTCCTCAAAGATGTCGTGCATGCCGTCCACGGAGAAAATGTCCATGCATTCGCCGCTTGTGGACATCCAGAGGCCCCGTTCCTCGCCCGTGAAGAAGAGCAGCAGCACGCCGTCCGCGGCGTAGCCGTTTTCGTCATAGAAATCGTCGGCGTAGTCCATTTCGTTTTTGCCGTCGAGACTGAGGGTCGTGAGCAGGACGATGTCCATTTCATATCGATTGGAGAGTAGCTCCAGCCGCTCGTTTAGGGCGGCGGCCTCGTCTGCCGTCAGAAGCTGCGCCTCGTCGCAGAGCAGAGGCTGCCCGCTCACGCCGGAGCGCGCGAAGGCCGGAAGCGTCAGCGCCAGGGCCAACACCAGAAGGAGGGCAATTGCAAAAATACGTTGTTTCATGCCGCGTTCCTCCTTACAGTCCCTGCACGAGCGTCCACACGAGGTAGATCGCCGCGCCGAACAGCGCCGTGAACAGGCCGAACCAGCGCCACCACGCGCCGCGGTCCACCGGCAGATTGCCGACGAATTTTCCGGTCTGGCCGTTCATGGCGAAGATGTATTTTTCTCCGCGCCAGGTGGTGTTCAGCAGCCAGACGGGATACAGGGCGTATTTTGCCTCGCCGTTCGTCAGGCGGACGCTGCTGTTGGTCACGGTGACGGTGTTGTAGCCGCGCACCGTGCTGCGGAAGGCCTGCTCGGTGCTTTGCTTGATGCGCGCGTTGGCGCGGTCGATGCTCTGCGCGGCGTCCTCGTCATAGCGATCGGCGAGATAGCCGGAGAGATAGGCCGTCTGGAAGTCCACCGCGCCGGAGAAGTCAAACGGCTCGATGGATTCCATCAGGTCGTTCGGCATTTTGCTCGAGCCGTCCACCGGCACGCGCTCAAAGCCCAGCGAGCCTGCGCGCGAGAGGGCGTAGTGACTCGTTTCCGTGTAGTCGTAGTCCCGGTCGCTCCAGGTGCGCACGCGCGTGGCGCGGTAGTCGATGTCCGCGTCGGCCTCGGCATCGAAGAGCCAGAAGGGGACGTAAATGCCCTTGATCTCGTCGATGTGGTTCTGCGATTTGAAGAGCTTGGGCAGCAGCCGCTTGCCGGAAAGATGCTTTGTCATTGCGGCCTTGGCCGCCTCGCGGTCGAGCCGGAAGGGAATGACATAGTCCGGGCGCAGGTCGCCGGAGAGCTGGTTGATCATCACGACCGGGTTGCCGCAGAAGGGGCAGTGCGTTGCGGCGGTCGTTGCCTCGGTGACGATCTGGCCGCCGCAGGAGCGGCAGGCGTAGATGCGCATATCCGCTTCCTCGCCCTCCTGCCACCGGCTGCCGGGGCGGGTGTCCCAGCGCATGTCGTCGGGCTGCTTTTCCTCGTTGAGCACCTCGTCATACTGCCGCAGGGTCTCCATTTCGAATTCCGTGTCGCAGTAGGGGCATTTCATTTTCTGTATGCTGCTGTCGAACTCGATCTTGCCGCCGCAGCAGGGACATTTGTATTGCAGAAGCTCTGCCATGTTATTACCTCACAAAGGCTCAGCGGTCGAAGGGCTCGCCGCACTGTGGGCAGAAGCGCGGGCTCTGGCCCTCGGCCGCCTCCCAGCCGCACTTTGCGCAGCGGGGACGCGCGGCGGGCTTCGGCTTGCCGCACTGCATGCAGAAATTGCCTGTGCTGACCGCACCGCAGGAGCAGGTCCAGCCGTCCGGCGCGGGCTTCGGCTTACCGCAGGCCGCGCAGAAGTTGCCGGTGCTCACTGCGCCGCAGGAGCAGGTCCAGCCGCCCTGCGCAGGCTGGGCCGCGGGCTGCTGCCCGGCCATCTGATACAGCGCCTGGCCGTTGATGCCACCGGCCATCTGCGCCATGTTCATGCCCATAAAGCCCATCATCGCGCCATTCTGGTTCCCGGCGGCGGTTTGCATTGCGGCGGCCTGCGCCTCGGTCAGGCGGGCGGCTGCCATGCCGGGATTGCGCAGCGCGGCGGTCTTTTGCAGCTCGGAGATCTGCGTCAGCTCCTCGGGCAGCACCTCGGTGCTGAGAATATTGACCTCGCGCACCTCAATGCCGCGGTCCTCCAGCCACTTCTGGCTGAGGTTCTTGCGCAGCTCCTCGGCTAGCTCCGGTTCGTGCTCGGCAACCTGAGAGGGACGCAGCTCCAGCCGGGACAGGGCGGAAAGCGAGGGGCGCATCGCGGCGATGAATTCCTTTTTCATCGTGCCGTCCAGCTCGCTGCGGCGGAATTCCTCCTCGACGTTGCCCGCGATGTTCGTGTAGAGCACGATGGGATCGACGACCTGATAGTTATAAGAGCCGTGGCAGGAGAGATGTACGTCCATGTCCAGCCCGATGTTGCGGTCGACCGCGCGGAAGGTGATGGGCGTGCTCGTGCCGAAGAGGTTGTCCTTGATCAGCTTGGTATTGAAGAAATAGACATACTGCTTTCTGGCGGTGTTGCCGCCGAAGGAGATGCGCCGTCCGATGGTCTTGAAGCTGTTGACGACGTTTTTGCCGAGACTGCCCTCGAAGATGCTCGGCTCGGCGGAGGTGTCATAGACGAAAGGCCCAGCCTCCGCGGTGAATTCCACGACCGCGCCGTTGTCCACGATGGCCATGGCCTGACCCTTGTTGACAACGATGAGCGAGCCGTTGGAAATGATGTCGTCCGCGCCGTGGTTTCTGGTGCGGCCGCTGGCGTCCTTGTGCCCCTTGACGATCAGAACGTCGTCCGCAATGGCGGGGCACTCAAAAAATTCCTTATATTGATCCCGGATGACCTGCCCGGCGGCGCCGAGCGCAACGCGAATCAAACCCATAATTCTTTCTCCTTTCGCGGCATCGTGTGCCGTATTCTCATTATATCAGATAGCGGCGCGGTTTACAACCTGCGAATTTGCTTGCCAAACGGTCTTTTATGCGATATGATAGAGGAAAAGGAGGCGGAAATATGGAACGAATTCTGATTGTCGAGGACGACGCCGCCATTGCAACGCCGCTGGCGCGGTTTCTGAGCGCGGAGGGCTTCCGCGTGCAGACGGCCTCCGGCCAGACCGAGGCGCTGGAGGCCATAGGCGCGGCGGAGTTTGACCTGGTGCTGCTGGACGTCGGCCTGAAGGACGGCAACGGCTTTGCCGTCTGCTCGGCGGTGAAGCAGCGCACGCAAAGCGCCGTGATCTTCCTGAGCGCCTCAGGCGACGAGTTCAGCGTCGTCACCGGTCTGGATCTCGGCGCGGACGACTATATCGCCAAGCCCTTCCGCCCGCGTGAGCTGGTCTCGCGCATCCGCAGCGTCCTGCGCCGCACGGGAAAGACGCAGTCCGTCCTGACCGCCGGTGCGGTGCGCGTGGACACCGACCGCGCCTGCGTGACGAAAAACGGGCAGGAGCTGCCGCTCTCGGCCCTGGAATACCGCCTGCTGCTGGTGTTTCTGACGCACCGCGGCCAGACGCTCACCCGTGCGAAGCTGCTCGAGGAGATCTGGGACGTCGCAGGCGATTTTGTCAACGACAATACGCTCACGGTCTATATCAAGCGCCTGCGCGACAAGCTTGAGGACGACCCGCAGGAGCCGGCGCTCATCCGCACGGTGCGCGGCGTGGGCTACCGGCTGGAGGATACGCCGTGAGGCGGCCGGAGGTGCGCTGCACGCTACTGCTGTGCGGCCCGCCGGGCGCGGTCGTGACGGCGGTGGTGCTGTATATCAGCCGCCCGGCGGGGATTCTCGTGGGACTGCTGTGCCTTTTGTACCTCGCGGTCTACCTGATTTCCGTCCACCGGCGCTACCGCGCCATGGCGCGTCTGGCGGACGACCTGGACGCCGTCCTCTTTGGACGGCAGGGCGTCAGCTTTTCGCAGTACACCGAGGGAGAGATCAGCCTGCTGCGCACGCAGCTGCAAAAGCTTGTCGTCCGCCTGAGCGAGCAGGCGCAGCTTCTGAACGCCGAAAAGGCCGAGCTTGCCGAGGCGATGGCCGACATTTCCCACCAGATTCGCACGCCCCTGACGGCGGTGAATCTGCTTCTCGCCGAGCTTTCCGACCCGGACGCCGGGGAGGCCGCCCGCAAGGCGGCGGTCTTCGCCCTGCGGCGGCAGATGGACCGCATCGACTGGCTGGTCAATTCGCTTCTGAAGCTGGCCAAGCTGGATGCGGGCACCGTCCGCCTGACGCCGGAGACGCTGCCGCTGGAGACGCTCATCCGCCGCGCGGCAGAGCCGCTGTCCATCCTGATGGAGGTCAAAGGTCAGACGCTGGAGGTACAGGCGGCGGGAAACGTCCGCTGCGACCCGCAGTGGACGGCGGAGGCGCTGGGCAACATCCTCAAAAACTGCACGGAGCATATGCAGACCGGCTGCATCCACATTTTCGCCGAGGAAAACGCCGTCTGCTCCGTCATCCGCATCCGCGACGAGGGCGGCGGCATCGACCCCGAGGATCTGCCGCACCTGTTCGAGCGGTATTATAAGGGGAAGAACGCCTCGGCGCAGAGTGTCGGCATCGGGCTGGCGCTCTCGCGGTCGATCACGGCGGCGCAGAACGGCACGCTCAGCGCGGCCAACCGCTCCGGCGGTGCGGAATTTACCATGAAGTTTTATAAGAGTACCGTTTGAGTGCACATCATGAAATAACGTTTTCACTGCGTAGGGGGACGCGGCAAATTGAAAAACAGCCCCGGCGGAAGGCAATTTTCCTTCCGCCGGGGATGAAATTATATTTTACAGCGTCTGCTTTTTGCCCTGCGGCTCATGCTCGGCCCAGTCCAGACTGCGGCCCACGGCTTTCGCCCACCCGCGGCGGCAGTTCTCGCGCCGCGCGGCCTCCATCTTCGGCTCGAAGGCGACGTCGCAGCGCCAGAGCTGCTTCAGCTCGTCCTGATCCTTCCAGAAGCCGACGGCAAGCCCCGCCAGATACGCCGCGCCCAGCGCGGTCGTCTCGCGTACGACGGGCCGCCGGACGGGGCAGCCCAGCATGTCCGCCTGGAACTGCATCAAAAAGGCATCGCGGCTCGCGCCGCCGTCCACGCGCAGCTCGTGCAGCCTTGCGCCGGTGTCCTTCTGCATGGCGGCGACGAGGTCCGTGCTCTGGTAGGCGATGGATTCCTGCGCCGCGCGAATGATGTGCTCCGGACGCGTGCCGCGCGTGATGCCGACGATCGCGCCGCGTGCGTACATATCCCAATAGGGCGCGCCGAGGCCGGTGAAGGCCGGGACGAAGTAGACGCCGCCGGTGGAATCGACCTTGCTCGCATAGTATTCCGCGTCGCGGGATTCGTTCAAAAAGCGCATCTCGTCGCGCAGCCACTGGATGACTGCCCCACCGACGAAAACACTGCCCTCCAGGGCGTAGGTGATTCTGCCGTTCAGCCCGGCGGCGATGGTCGTGACCAGGCCATGGCGGCTGGCGCAGGGCGTCTCGCCGGTGTTCATCAGAAGGAAGCAGCCCGTGCCGTAGGTATTCTTCGCGTCGCCGCGCTCGAAGCAGCACTGGCCGAAGAGCGCCGCCTGCTGGTCGCCCGCCATGCCTGCAATGGGAATCTGGCAGCCCTGCACGTTGCAGGTGCCCAGAATGCCGCTGCTGTCGCGCACCGGCGGCAGCATGCACATGGGGATGTTCAGCGCCTTGCAGAGCTTCTCGTCCCAGCAGAGCCTGTGGATGTCGAAGAGCATGGTGCGCGAGGCGTTGGTGTAATCCGTGGCATGCACGCCCGTCAGCTTCCAGAGAAGCCAGCTGTCCACCGTGCCGAACAGCAGCTCGCCGCGCTCGGCGCGTTCCTGCGCGCCGGGGACATGGTCGAGAATCCAGCGGATTTTCGTCGCGGAGAAATAGGCGTCGAGGACGAGGCCGGTCGTCTGCTTGATATAAGGCTCCAGCCCGGCGGCGCGCAGACCGTCGCACAGCTCCGCCGTGCGGCGGCATTGCCAGACAATGGCGTTGTAGATGGGCCGCCCGGTGTCCTTTTCCCAGACGACGGTCGTCTCGCGCTGATTCGTGATGCCGATGGCGGCGATTTCCTGCACGGAAATGCCGCTGCGCGTGACGGCCTCCATCATCACGCCGTACTGACAGGAGTACAGCTCCATGGGGTCGTGCTCGACCCAGCCCGCCTGGGGGTAAATCTGGGGGAATTCCTTCTGCGCCTGGGCGACGATGTTCTGCGCACGGTCGAAGACGATGGCGCGGCTGCTGGTCGTGCCCTGATCCAGCGCGACGATGTACTTTTTCATAACATTTCTCCTTGCAGAAATATCAGTCTTAAAACAACGAGCCAGACTGAAAAATAGCGACAGGAAGCTCTGCTCTTATTGGCAAGAGCCTGCGGTGAGAGATTTTTTGTCAAGTCGAGGTTTGGAAAACGCAGGAATACTGGATGTCTTTCAAGTTTTTCAAACCGAAGAATTGGCGGAAAAGATCCGCCGCTGGCCGCAGACGAGAAGAGTAGAGTTTCCTAATAATCAAAGGTGCTGCCGCCGATGAATTCGCGCAGCAGGGAATCCTGCGGCACCAGCGCCGGGTCAACCTCCGGCAGCTCGCGCAGCACCTCGGCAAGGTCGCACAGCTCCGGAAAATCCAGCGCCTCGGGCGCGGAGGCGAGGCAGGCGCGGTAGACGCTCAGCTCGGCGGAATAGAACGAGTCGATGCTGCAATGCGCCCGCGGCTTGAAGGGCATGATGTAATTCTGTTCCCCGTGGTCGACGCGCGCGCAGTTGCCCACGGTCTGGGAAAAGGCGCGCCCGCGGCAGAGCTTGTCGCGCAGCATCCGGCGCAGAAGCCGGATTTTGGCGGGGTGCAGGACAAGGCCGCTCTTCGCCGTGATGCGCGTGCGCACGCTGACATAGATGCGCGTCGTGTCCTCGTCGTGACCGGTGACGTCCGGATTCAGGGCGTGGATGCCCTCCATGAGGATCAGCTCGCCCGGACGGCGGCGGAGGGTTCTGCCGTCGAAGACACGGCGGCTCTCCTGGAAATCAAAGCGCGGCAGGGCGATCTCCTCGCCGCGGAGAATGGCGTCGAGCTGCTGCCGGAAAAAGGGAACGTCCACGCGCGTGGGCCTTTCGAGGTCCAGCTCGTTGCGCTGCAAAAGCTCCTTTTCCCGCTCGCTCAGGGGAGAAAAGTAGTTGTCCATGGAGAGCGTGTGCGTCTCCACGCCGCGGCGGTCCAGCTCCCGCTCGATCAGCAGGGCGGTGGTGGTTTTGCCGGAGCCGGAGGGACCGGCCAGCAGAAGCACCGGCCGCTGCGCGGCGCAGGCCGCGGCCAGCTCGACGGCGCGGTTGATCTGCTGCTGATAAATTCTTCTGTCGTGCTCGAGCACGGATGCCGGATCGGCGGTTAAAAGCGAATATAATTGAGAGGTCGTCATAAAGGCAGGACTCCTTTCCGGAAAAGTATATCACACAATGGGGGAAAAAAGATAGCCTTTCTATCGTTTTTTGTGCAGTGTGACGGATTGAAAAAATGTGAAAAGTCAGATTGGACGGATTCGCCGCGCGCGGCGGCGGCGCGGCAGATTCTGGCTATTGCTTTTCCGGGAATGCTCATTATAATATAGTATGAAATCATGTATAGAAAGTTGAGAAATTATGAACAGTCCGTTGAAAGAAAACAAGATGGGCGTCCTACCTGTCGGGCGTCTTCTTTTTGGCATGGCGCTGCCGATGGCGCTTTCCATGCTGGTACAGGCCTTTTATAATGTGGTGGACAGCGTCTTCGTCTCGCGCATTTCCGACGTGGACAACTATGCGCTGACCGCCGTTTCCCTTGCCTTCCCCGTTCAGAATATCATGATCGGCATCGCCTCGGGCGTCGCCGTTGGCGTCAACGCGCTTTTGTCCCGCGCGCTGGGCGAGCGCAATCAGGAGGAGGTCAATTCCTCCGCGCTCAACGGTCTGGTGCTCTCGGCCTGCGGCATGCTGCTGTGCGTCCTGTTCGGCATCTTCGGCGCGGAGCCATACATGCGCTCTCTGACCGCGCAGCCGGAGACGATTGCCTACGGCGTGGACTATATCCGCGTGATCTGCATCGCCTCCTTCGGCATTTTCGGCGAAATCCTCTTCGAGCGCCTGCTGCAATCCACCGGCCGCACCTCCTACACCATGATCACGCAGGGCACCGGTGCGGTTCTGAACATCATCCTCGACCCCGTTCTCATCTTCGGCTATTTCGGCCTGCCGCGCATGGAGGTTGCGGGCGCTGCCGTCGCGACGGTCATCGGTCAGATCGTGGCCTTTGTCCTTGCGCTCCTCCTGAACCACAGGAAGAACCCGGACGTGCATCTGCACCTGAAGGGCTTCCGCCCGGAGGGCAAGATGATCGGCCGCATTCTTGCCATCGGCGTGCCGTCGATGATCATGATCGTCATCGGCTCTCTGATGACCTACAGCTTCAACCTCGTCCTCGACCGCTTCAACACCCCCGCGACGCCTATGCTGGGCGAGACGGGCAAGACCGTCTTCGGCGCGTACTTCAAGCTCCAGAGCTTCGTGTTCATGCCGGTGTTCGGCATCAACAACGCCGTTCTGGCCATTTCGGCCTACAACTACGGCGCGCGCAAGCCCAAGCGCATCACGGGCGTTTTAAAATGCGGCGTCTTCGGCGCGACCTGCCTGATGCTCATCGGCACGGCGCTGTTCCTGCTGATTCCGGACAAGCTGCTCGGCTTCTTCAACCCGGACGGCGACATGCTGGCCGTCGGCGAGACGGCGCTGCGCATCATGTGCATCCCCTTCCTCGCGGCGGGCGTGTGCATCATCTTCAGCGGCGTGTTCCAGGGGCTGGGCCGGAGCCACTACAGCATGTATGTCTCCATGGCGCGTCAGCTCATCGTGCTGATCCCGGTGGCGTACCTGCTGTCCCTGAGCGGCAGCATCGACGCGGTCTGGTTTGCCTTCCCCATTGCCGAGGTCGTCTCGCTGCTTTTGAGCGTGTTCCTGCTTGTGATGCTCTACCGCAAGAAAATCCGTCCGCTTTCCGCCGAAATTGCGGAAGAAACCACTTGAAATCCGCGTTTTCGCGTGATATAATTGCCACAACTAGAGAAAGGACGACAGTCTCATGTTTTCTGCGACGTTTGCTGCATACTACTTTACCTATTACTTTTACGGCAAAAGTAATAGCGTTTCGTGCTGCAAATTTTAAGTCCTTCTTTTCCGGTATGTTCAGGCTGCACGAGGCTTCCCGTGCAGCCTATTTTTTATTTGAAGGAGCATAAGCGATGATTACCGTATTGAGAAAAGGCACCTCCCAGTCCCAGATGGACAACCTGATCTCCTGGCTGCGCGGCCAGGGGCTGGACGTTCACATCTCCCAGGGACATGACTATACCGTCCTTGGCCTGATCGGCGACACCAGCCGCGTGGATATGGAGCTGTTGGCGAGCCTCGACATCGTCGAGTCCGTCAAGCGCGTGACAGAGCCGTTCAAGCAGTGCAACCGCCAGTTCCACCCGGACGACACCGTCGTCGAGGTCGGGGACGTGAAGATCGGCGGCGGCAACTTCTGCATGATCGCAGGCCCCTGCTCCGTGGAGACCGAGGAGCAGATCATCTACGTTGCACAACAGGTCAAGGCCGCGGGCGCGAATCTCCTGCGCGGCGGCGCGTTCAAGCCGCGCACCTCGCCCTATGATTTCCAGGGCCTGAAGGGCGAGGGCATCCGCCTGCTGCTCGAGGCGAAAAAGGTCACGGGCCTGCCCATCGTCACGGAAATCATGAACGCCAACTATCTCGACCTCTTCGCCGACGTGGACGTCATTCAGGTCGGCGCGAGAAATATGCAGAATTTCGACCTTCTGAAGGAGCTGGGCCGCACAAACAAGCCGATCCTTCTCAAGCGCGGCCTTGCCAACACGCTCAAGGAGTTCCTGATGAGCGCGGAATACATCATGTCCGAGGGCAACCAGAACGTCATCCTCTGTGAGCGCGGCATCCGCACCTTTGACACCTACTCCCGCAATACCCTTGATCTGACGGCGGTGCCCATGCTGCACGAGCTGAGCCACCTGCCCGTCGTCGTCGATCCCAGCCACGCCACCGGCAAGGTGCGCCTTGTGCCGCCCATGGCGCTGGCGGCGGTGGCCTGCGGCGCGGACGGCGTGATGGTTGAGGTGCACAACGACCCGATGCACGCCCTGTGCGACGGCGCGCAGTCGCTGAAGCCGGAGCAGTTCGTCGAGCTGGCGAAGAAGATGCGCGCCGTGCGGGAGGCGCTGCAATGACCGTCGGCATTCTCGGCCTCGGCCTGATCGGCGGCTCGCTGGCGCGGGCGTATCACGACGCAGGGCACCGCGTCCTCGGAGGCGACCTGGACGCATCCGTCGTACAGTTTGCGCAGATGGCGGGCGCCGTGGACGCTGCGCTCACGGCGGAAAGCCTCGGCTCCTGTGAGCTTCTTCTGCTGGCGGTGACGCCCGCCGCCGCGGCGCGGTATCTGGAGGAAAACGGCGCGCGCATTTCCAAAGACGCCATGGTCATCGACTGCTGCGGCACGAAGCGTGAAATCTGCGCGGCGGGCTTCTGCCTCGCCGGGCAGTACGGCTGGTGCTTTGTCGGCGGGCATCCCATGGCGGGCACGCATTTTTCCGGCTTCAAGTACAGCCGCGCCGACCTCTTTGCCGGTGCGCCCATGGTGCTTGTGCCGCCGGTGTTTGACGACATCCGCCTTCTGGAGCGGGTCAAGGCGCTGCTTGCGCCGCCGCGCTTCGGGCAGTTTTCCGTCACCACCGCCGAGGAGCACGACCGCATGATCGCCTTCACCTCGCAGCTGGCGCACGTCGTCTCCAACGCCTATATCAAAAGTCCCACGGCGGGCACCCACAAGGGCTTTTCCGCCGGAAGCTATAAGGATCTGACCCGCGTGGCGTGGCTGAACGCACCCATGTGGACGGAGCTGTTTCTGAACAATAAGGATTTTCTGCTGCGCGAGATCGACACCCTGATCTCCAATCTCACGGTCTACCGTGACGCGCTGGCGGAAAACGACGCCGCTGCGCTGTGCTCTGCGCTGGAGGAGGGCAAGCGGCGCAAGGAGGAGGTTGACGGCGTATGAAAACCATAGAAGTCAAGGCGTCCGGCGCCTATCAGGTAAAAATCGGCCGGGGGCTGCTTGACCGGCTGGGGCAGGAGCTTGCCGCGCTGGCGGCGGGCAGCGTCCTTCTGGTCACGGACGGCAACGTTGCGCCGCTCTATCTCGAGCGGGCGAAGAAAAGCCTGGAAAAATCCGGCTTTACCGTGCATACCGCCGTGATTCCGGCGGGTGAGCACTCGAAGAGTCTGGAAAACTACGCGGAGCTTCTGCGCCTGCTCGCAGAAGAGCACCTGACCCGCACCGACACCGTCGCCGCACTGGGCGGCGGCGTGGTGGGCGACCTCGCGGGCTTTGCCGCCGCGACCTATCTGCGCGGCATCCGCCTTGTGCAGATTCCCACGACGCTTCTGGCCATGGTCGATTCCTCCGTAGGCGGCAAGACCGCCGTCGATCTGCCGGAGGGCAAGAACCTCGTCGGCGCGTTTCATCAGCCGTCGCTCGTGCTGTGCGACCTCGACACGCTCGATTCCCTGCCGGAGGCCGTCTTCCGCGAGGGCTGCGCCGAGGTCATCAAGACCGCCATTCTCTTCGACCGTCCGCTCTTTGAGGAGCTCAAGCGCGACGGCCTGGGCTTTGACCGCGAGGAGGTCGTCGCCCGCTGCGTGGCGCACAAGCGCGACGTCGTCGCGGAGGACGAGTTTGAAACCGGCCGCCGGAAGCTCTTGAATCTCGGCCACACCCTCGGCCACGCCGTGGAGCAGTGCAGCGGCTACGCTGTCCCGCACGGCGCGGCGGTCGCCATCGGCACGGCCGCCATGGCCCGCGCCTTCTGCAAGGAGGATGCGGAGGAAATTCTCGCCGTTCTGAAGACCTTCGGTCTTCCCTTAAATACCACCTTCACCCCGCAGGAGCTGGCGCAGGCCGCGCTGGCGGACAAAAAACGCCAGGGCGACACAGTCACGCTGGTCGTCCCGACGGCGGTGGGCAAATGTGAGCTGTGCCGGCTTCCCGTGTCGGAGCTGGAGAGCGTTTTCGCAGCGGGGATGCCGGAATGGAGCTGATCTTACCGCCCGTCCGCATCGCCGGGCGCATTGCCGCCATCCCTTCGAAATCGCAGGCGCACCGCCTGCTCATCTGCGCCGCGCTGGCCAATCGCACGACGCGCCTTGCCTGCGGCGGCCTGTCCGAGGACATCGAGGCCACGGTGCGCTGCCTGAACGCCATGAGCGCCGCGATCGACTGCCGCGACGGCGTTTTCACCGTCCGTCCGCTGGACTTTGCCGAGGAAACCGGCACGCTCGACTGCGGCGAAAGCGGCTCGACGCTGCGCTTTCTCCTGCCCGTTGCGGCGGCGCTGGGGCTTTGCGCGGAATTCAAGCTGCATGGGCGGCTGCCGCAGCGCCCGCTCTCGCCCCTCTGGGAGGAGCTGGAGGCGCATGCCTGCACGCTCTTGCGTCCCGCGCCGGATGTTGTGCGCTGCGAGGGGCGGCTGCACGCCGGGGTCTTCCGCCTGCCGGGAGACGTTTCGTCGCAGTTTATCTCCGGTCTTCTGTTTGCGCTGCCGCTGCTGCCCTCGGATTCGGAAATTCTTCTGACCTCGCCCGTGCAGTCGCGCGGCTACATCAATCTGACGCTGCACGCGCTGGCGCAGTTCGGCATCGCAGTCGAGGAAACGCCCACCGGCTGGCGTGTCCCCGGTGCGCAGCGCTACCGCTCACCGGGCAATCTCGCCGTTGAGGGCGACTGGTCCAACGCCGCCTTCTGGCTGTGCGCGGGCGCGGTTTCCGGACCTGTGACCGTCACCGGCTTGAACCTCTCTTCCCCGCAGGGGGACCGGGCGATTCTGGACGTGCTGCGCCGCTTCGGCGCACGTGTGGATGAAACGGCGGATGCCGTGACCGTCTTGCCGGAGCCGCTGACGGGCTGCACCGTGGACGTTTCGGACATTCCCGACCTTGCGCCGCCCATTGCGTTTCTGGCGGCCTGCGCACAGGGCGAGAGCCGCATCACCGGCGCGGCGCGCCTGCGCATCAAGGAGAGCGACCGCCTGAAAACCATCGCCCAGACGCTGCACGCCCTGGGCGGCACCGTGCAGGAGCTGCCGGACGGGCTGATTCTCTCCGACGGCACGCCGCTGCACGGCGGCCTTGTGAGCAGCCACAACGATCACCGCATCGCCATGCTCGCCGCCCTTGCGGCGTGCGCCTGCACCGCGCCCGTGACACTGCGCGGCGCGGAGGCCGTGAAGAAATCCTATCCGCGCTTCTGGGCGGATTACCGCAGCCTGACAAAGGGGGAATCTGCATGAGCAGCAGCTTCGGCAGCAGCCTGAAAATCACCATATTCGGCCAATCCC
Source organism: uncultured Oscillospiraceae bacterium (assembly GCA_934622035.1). Taxonomy (GTDB): domain Bacteria; phylum Bacillota; class Clostridia; order Oscillospirales; family Oscillospiraceae; genus JAZOXB01. The sequence continues at coordinate 26,793 of CAKTVG010000014.1, read as the reverse complement.
ACGCGCCTGCCATCGGCGTGTGCATCGAGGGCTTCCCGGCGGGCTTCCGCCCGGATTTTGACGCGCTGGACGCGTTTCTTGCCCGCCGCGCGCCCGGTCAGGGCGCCTACGCCACCGCGCGGAGGGAGGCCGACCGGCCGGAGTTTCTCTCCGGCCTGGCGGAGGGGCAGACCTGCGGCGCGCCCCTGACCGCCGTCATTCGCAACACGGACACACGCAGCGGGGACTACGCGGGGCTGAAGGATGTGCCCCGTCCCGGCCACGCCGATTATCCCGCGCAGGTCAAATGGGGCGGCGCGCAGGACGCCGCGGGCGGCGGGCACTTTTCCGGACGCCTGACCGCGCCCCTGTGCATCGCGGGCGGCCTGTGCCTGCAATATCTGCAAGCCCGCGGCATTGCCGTCGGGGCGCACATCGAGCGCATCGGCGGAGTTTCCGACCGCCGCTTTGACCCCGTGCAGCCGGAGCTGCCCGTTCCGGCGGGGGTGCTGCCGGTGCTCTCGGCCCCGGCGGGGGAGCGGATGCTCGCGGAGATCGCCGCGGCGAAGGCCGAGGGAGACAGCGTCGGCGGCTGCATCGAATGCGCCGTGACGGGCCTCCCCACCGGACTGGGCAGCCCCATGTTCGACGGCATGGAAAACCGCCTGGCGCGGATTCTCTTCGGCATTCCCGCCGTCAAGGGCCTGGAATTCGGCAACGGCTTTGCCTGCGCCGGGCTGCGCGGCAGCGAGAATAACGACCCCTATTCTATGAACGGCGGCGCGGTCCGCACCCGCACCAACAACGCCGGGGGCATCCTCGGCGGCCTGACGACGGGCATGCCGCTCGTGTTCCGCGCGGCGATCAAGCCCACGCCGTCCATCGCAAGACCGCAGGAGAGCGTCAGCCTCTCCCGGCGCGAAAACACCACTCTGGAAATTCACGGCAGGCACGATCCGTGCATCGTCCCGCGTGCGGTTCCCTGCGTCGAGGCCGCCGCAGCCGTCGCCATTTTGGACGCACTTTTGGAGGAACATCTATGAATTTGGAAGAATTACGCGCGCAGATCGACACCGTGGACGCCTCGCTGGTCGAGCTGTTCCAGCAGCGCATGGACATCGCCGCGGAAATCGCGAAATACAAGCAGGAAAACGGCCTGCCCATCCTGCAAAGCGCCCGGGAGCGCGAAAAGCTGAGCAGCCTCTCCGCACTTGCGCGGGAGGACATGCAGGGCTACCTGCGCGTTCTGTACTCCCTGCTTTTTGAGCTGAGCCGCGCCTATCAGGGCGCACTCTACCGCACGGACACAGAGCTTTATCAATCCATCTGCACCGCCATCGAAACGACGCCGAAAATTTTCCCGAAGCAGGCGGCCGTCGCCTGTCAGGGCGTGGAGGGCGCTTACGCGCAGCTTGCCTGCGAGCGCCTGTTCTCCGCGCCGTCCATCCAATTCTTCCGCAATTTCGACGGCGTTTTCTCCGCCATCGAGGCCGGACTCTGCCGCTACGGCATCCTGCCCGTGGAAAACAGCACCGCAGGCTCCGTGCGGCAGGTCTATGACCGCATGCTCGAGCACCACTTCTATATCGTCCGCTCCGTGCGCACCAAGATCGATCACTGCCTGCTGGCAAAGCCCGGAACGACGGAAATTCACGAGATTTTCTCCCACGAGCAGGCGATCAACCAGTGCGCGGGCTTCCTGAAATCCCTGGGGAAGGACGTGCGCGTGACCTGCTGCGAAAATACCGCCGCCGCGGCGCAGAAGGTCGCCCTGTCCGACCGCAAGGACGTGGCTGCGCTCTCCTCGCGGCAGTGCGCCGAGCTTTACGGTCTGACCTGCCTGCGCCACGCCGTGCAGGATAAGGGCAATAATCACACGCGCTTTCTGTGCATCTCCAAGACGCCGGAAATTTATCCCGGCGCGGACCGCACGAGCATTCGCCTCGTGCTGGCGCATAAGCCCGGCTCTCTGTATCGCGTGCTGGCGCGGCTTTACGCGCTGGACATCAATCTGCTGAAGCTGGAAAGCCGGCCCATGCCCGACCGCGATTTTGAGTTCCAGTTCTACCTTGATCTGGAAACCTCCGTCTATTCCGAGGAATTTGCCCAGCTCATGTGCGAGCTGAGCGGCATCAGCGAGGAGTTCACCTACCTCGGCAGCTATTCGGAGGTCGTCTGATGCGCTGCGGGCTTTTGGGCGAGCACCTGACGCACAGCTACTCCCCGCAGATTCACGCCCTTTTGGGGGACTATTCCTATGACCTTTTCGAGGTCGCGCCGGAGGCGCTGGACGCCTTTCTGCGCGCGGGGGATTTCGATTGCCTGAATGTGACCATTCCCTACAAGCGGGCGGTTGTCCCTTATTGCGCAGAGCTTTCCGAGGCGGCGCGGGCGCTGGGGAGCGTCAACACCCTCGTCCGCCGCGCGGACGGCACGCTCTTCGGCGACAACACCGACCTCGACGGTTTTCGCTGGCTGCTTTCGCGCAACGGCGGCGTGCAGCCGGGGGAGAAGGCGCTGGTGCTGGGCACCGGCGGCGCGTCGCAGACGGTGCAGGCCGTGCTGCGCGCAGCGGGGGCGGAGGTCGTGACCCTCTCCCGCCGGGGCGAGAGCAATTACTCCACGCTGCCGCAGCACGCCGATGCGCATCTGGTCGTCAACGCCACGCCCGTGGGCATGTTCCCGCACAACGGCGAGCGCCTGATCGATCTGACGCTGCTGCCGCAGTGCCGCTGCGTGCTCGACCTCATTTACAATCCCGCGCGGACGCAGCTGCTTCTCGATGCCGAGGCGCGGGGCATTCGCTGCGAAAACGGGCTTTCCATGCTCGTGGCGCAGGCCAAGTGCGCCGCTGAGCGCTTCACCGGCCGCGCGATAGACGACGCCGTCTGCTTCAGAATTCTGCGCACGCTTGAAGCGCAGATGCACAACGTCGTTCTCGTCGGCATGCCCGGCAGCGGCAAGACCACCGTCGGCACGGCACTGGCGGCGCTGCTGCGCCGCCCCTTCCTCGACGCCGATGTCGAAATCGAGGCGCGTCTGGGCTGCACGATCCCGGAATACTTCGCCCGTGCGGGCGAGGCGGCCTTCCGCGCGGTCGAATCCGAGGTGCTGGCCGAGCTGGGCAAGCGCTCCGGCTGCGTCATCGCCACGGGCGGCGGCTGCGTGACGCGGGAGGAAAACTATGCCCTGCTGCACCAGAACGGAACCATCGTCTGGCTGCGCCGGGCGCTTTCCGAGCTGCCCATCGACGGACGTCCTGTGAGCCAGAGCCGGGCGCTTTCCGAGCTTTACCGCGAGCGAGAGCCGCTCTACCGCCGCTTTGCGGACGCGTCCGTGGAGAACGAGGCCGCGCCCGAGGCGGCCGCACAACAAATCAAGGAGCTGATTTCATGAAACTGCTGGTGCTCAACGGTCCGAATCTGAACCTGCTCGGCCTGCGCGAGCCGGACATCTATGGAAAGCAGAGCTACGCCGCGCTTGAGGAATTCGTCCGCGCGGCGGCGGCCGAGGCGGGCTGCGAGGTCGAAATTCGCCAGACGAACCATGAGGGCGTTCTGGTGGACTGGATCCAGGGCGCCTACGGCGTCTTCGACGGCATTGTCATCAATCCCGCCGCCTACACCCACACCTCTGTGGCGATTCTCGACGCGCTGAAGGCAGTGAGCCTGCCTGCGGTGGAGGTGCATCTGTCCGACGTGGACGCGCGCGAACCCTTCCGTCATATCTCCTATGCGGGCATGGCCTGCAGCAGGACCTATAAGGGCCTCGGCTTCGAGGGCTACCGCCGGGCGATCCACTTTCTTTGCGGGTTCGGCGATGCCGAATAATTCTTCACAACCCCGAAAACGTGACTATTGACATTTCAGTTTAGCGGGGTTTTGCCCGATTTCATCGAAATTCTTGAAAAAAGATAACGCCCCCGCCTTGCAGGCAGGGGCGTTTTGTTGTATAATGCTTTATAGTCCAAAAATGTACTCTTTATATCGATACGTTTTGTATCAAATGCACAATTCAGAAAGGGTTCTGCGCTATGTCTATTTTCTACGTCAACGGCAGGGAAGTCGCCGTGGCCAAAAAGCAGAAGCTTCTGCGCTATCTGCGCGACGAGCTGCGCCTCACCTCCGTCAAGGATGGGTGCAGCGAGGGCGCCTGCGGCGCGTGCACCGTCCTGATCGAGGGCGAGCCCTGCCGCGCCTGCATTCCGGATACCGAGCGCCTGCACGGCAAGCACGTGCTGACGGTCGAGGGCCTGAGCGACTTTGAAAAGGCGGCCTATACCTTCGCCTTCGGCGAGGCGGGCGCGGTACAGTGCGGCTTCTGCATTCCGGGCATGGTGCTGTGCGCCAAGAGCCTGCTGGATAAGGTGCCGGAGCCGACCGACGAGCAGATCCGCTTTGCAATCCGCAATAACTACTGCCGCTGCACGGGCTATGTCAAGATCATTGACGCCATCCGTCTGGCGGGCAAGATTCTGCGCGAACAGAAAATTCCCCTCCCCTCCGCCACGGACTGGCGGCTGGGCAGCCGCGTCCAGCGCGTGGACGTTGAGGAGAAGGTGCTCGGCTACGGCAAGTACCCGGACGATTTCTATATCGAGGGCATGTGCTACGGCTCCGCCGTGCGCAGCAAGCATGCCCGCGCCCGCGTCACGGGCATCGACACCTCGCTGGCGCTGAAGCTGCCGGGCGTTGTGGCCGTCCTGACCGCGGCGGACATCCCCGGTGAAAATAAAATCGGCCACCTGAAGCACGATCAGTATACCCTCATTCCCATCGGCGGCCTGACGCACTATCTGGGCGACGCCATTGCGCTGGTTGTGGCAGAGAATCAGGAGGTGCTGGAAAAGGCGAAAAAGCTCGTCAAGGTCAGCTATGACATCCTCCCCGCGGTACATAACATCGACGAGGCTGCCGCAAACACCGCGCTGGTCTTCGACGAGGAGACGACGAACGTGCAGGCGCATAAGCACGTCAGCCGCGGCGACGCCGCGGGCGCGATCGCCGGGGCGAAATACGTCATCACCGAGCATTTTGAAACCCCGTGGACGGAGCACGCCTTCCTCGAGCCGGAGTGCTGCGTGGCTTATAAAGACGCCGACGGCGACATCATGCTCATCACGACCGACCAGTCCTCCCACACGACGCTGCACGAGTGCACCCTGATGCTCGGCACCAAGAAGGTCAAGGTGCAGAACGCGCTGGTGGGCGGCGGCTTTGGCGGCAAGGAGGACATGTCCGTCCAGCACCATGCGGCGCTCATCACCTATTGCACCGGCCGCCCGGTCAAGGTCAAGCTGAGTCGGCAGGAGTCCATTCTGGTGCACCCCAAGCGCCACCATTTTGAGATGAATTTCACCATGGGCTGCGACGAGAACGGCAAGATCCTCGGCGTCAAGGCCGATGTCTGCTCGGATACCGGCGGCTTTGCCTCTCTCGGCGGCCCGGTTCTGGAGCGCGCCTGCACGCACGCCGCCGGTCCCTATGCCTATGAGAATTTTGAGATCGAGGGCACGGCCTACTATACCAATAACCCGCCCGCGGGCGCGTTCCGCGGCTTCGGCGTAACGCAGACCTGCTTCGCCACGGAGACGCTTCTGAACATGATGGCCGAAAAGATCGGCATCTCCCCCTGGGAGATCCGCTACCGCAACGCCATCCGCCCCGGCGGCGTGCTGCCGAACGGCCAGATCGTCGACGGCTCGACCGGCCTGGTCGAGACGCTGGAGGCCGTCAAGCCTTATTATGACGAGGCCGTCGCCGCGGGCAAGCCCGTAGGGCTGGCCTGCGCGATGAAAAACGCCGGTGTCGGCGTCGGCATCCCCGATTGGGGCCGCTGCAAGCTCATCGTCGAGGCCGACGGCAATGTGCATATCTACACCGGCGCGTCCTGCATCGGGCAGGGCCTCGGCACCGTTCTGGTGCAGATGATCGTCACGAACACTGACCTCAAGCGCGAGGATATCGTCTATGAGCGCAGCAACACCTGGATCTCTCCGGACTCCGGCGACACCTCCGGCTCCCGCCAGACGCTCGTCACCGGCGAGGCCTGCCGCCGCGCCTGCGTGAAGCTGATGCAGGCCAAGGTCGGCAAGCCGCTCTCCGCTCTGATCGGGCAGGAGTTCTATGGCGAGTACCTCGCCAAGACCGACCCGCTGGGCGCTGATGTGCCGAATCCCGTCTCCCATGTCGCCTACGGCTACGCCACGCAGCTGTGCATTCTGGATAAGAACACCGGCTTTGTGGAAAAAATCGTCGCCGCGCACGACGTCGGCAAGGCGGTCAACCCCCTGTCCTGCGAGGGACAGATCGAGGGCGGCGTGGTCATGTCCATGGGCTATGCGCTGACGGAGCAGTATGAGCTCGACGCGCACTGCAAGCCGACCTCGCGCTTCGGCACGCTGGGCCTGTTCCGCGCGCACCAGACGCCGGAGATCAAGGCCATCGTGCTCGACAAGCCTGGCCTGGACGTCGCCTGCGGCGCCATCGGCATCGGAGAGATTACCTCCATTCCCACGGCTCCGGCGATTGCCGAGGCGTATTACCGGCTTGACGGCGAGCGGCGCTACAGCCTGCCGCTGGCGCACACGCCCTACGAACGCAAGTAAGGGCGGAAAGGAGAATCCCCATGATCGTCAAGAAAAAATTCCCTGCGAAGGTCGCCTGCGTCCACTGCAACGGCGGCTGCCGCGCGAAGCAGAGCCCGGAGGGCTACGACCTGTGCACCTACGGCTGCACGGGCTGCGGCACCTGCATCGACACCTGCCGCTTCGGCGCGATCTATCTCAACGCCTACGGCGTGGCCGAGGTGGACGAGAGCAAGTGCATCGGCTGCGGCGCGTGCTACCGCGCCTGCCCGCAGCGGGTGATTCACCTGCGCCTGGAGGCCAACCCCATCGTCGTCCTCTGCTCGAACAAGGACGCGCAGTGCAGGGACGTGTGCGAGGTGAGCTGCGTCGGCTGCGGCCTGTGCGAAAAGACCTGCCCTGCCGGGGCAATCAAGGTTTCGGAAAACCGCGCCTTTATCTATTCGGACAAATGCCTGTCCTGCGGCGCCTGCGCCATGGTCTGCCCGCGCAACGTCATCCATGATAAGCGCGGCATCCTGACGTTCCGTATCTGATCGTTCCTTTTTGTATTTTTGATCAGCGCCCGCTCCGGGACTCCGGAGCGGGCGCTTTTGCGGCGAAATTCCGTAGGGACGAGGTTCTGCCGTGCCCGACCCTACGGATACAGCAGTGTTGCGGCGAATCATCCGGGATACAAAAACGCCTGCCCGTTCCGGGAACTCCGGAACGGGCAGGCGCTCTATTTGGGAAATGATTCTGCACAGAGCAGCAGGGTAAAATTACAGCTCGGTTTCCAGCGCGGCGACCACGCGGGCGCAGCGGGGGCACAGACCCTCGGCATTGGCCTCGGTGGAGTGCATCCAGCAGCGCGGGCACTTCACGCCGGCGGCGGGCAGCACCTCGATGCGCATGCCGGGGAAGCTTGCGCCAACGCCGCAGACATTCTCTTCCTTCGGCGCGCCGTTTTCCAGCAGCACGTCGGAGACGATGAACAGCTCCGCCAGGTCGAGATCCTTCACGGCGTCCAGCGCGGCGCGGGAGGCCTCGTCCTCGGCGTAGAGGGCGACGTGCGCCTCGAGCGCCTTGCCGATGCGCTTGTCGGCGCGTGCGGCTTCCAGAACGCCGTTGACGTCGTTGCGCAGGGCGATGAGCGTGTCCCACTTCTTCATGTCCCCGGCGCTGAGGGCGTAGGCCGTGTAGGGCTTGACCATCTCGTTGAGGACGACATTGCGGGTGTCGTCGCTGTCGCGGTGCGGCATGGCCTGCCAGATTTCGTCGCAGGTGAAGGCCAGGATGGGCGCGAACATGCGGGCCATGGCGTCGAGAATGAGATACAGCGCGGTCTGGGCGCTGCGGCGCTTGAGGCCGTTGCGCTCCTCGCAGTAGAGGCGGTCCTTCAGGATGTCCAGATAGAAGCTCGAAAGCTCCACGACGCAGAAATCGTTGATCGCGTGCGTCAGGACATGGAACTCATAGTTTTCATAGGCGCGGAAGCCGGTTTCGATCAGCGCATTGAGCTTGGTGACGGCCCAGCGGTCCAGCTCGAGCATATCCTCCGGCGCGACGAGGTGGTTGGCGTCGAAGCCGTCGAGGTTGCCGAGGCAGTAGCGCGCGGTGTTGCGGAACTTCAGATAGCTCTGCGAGAGCTGCTTGAAGATCTCCTTGGAGCAGCGAACGTCCACGCGGTAGTCCGCGCTTGCCGCCCACAGGCGGACGATGTCTGCGCCGAAGTCGCGGATCAGCTCGGCGGGGTCAACGCCGTTGCCGAGGGATTTGTGCATGGCCTTACCCTCGCCGTCGACCGTCCAGCCGTGGGTCAGGCACTCGCGGAAGGGCGCGCCCTCGCCCAGTGCGCCGACGCTCGTCAGCAGGCTCGACTGGAACCAGCCGCGGTACTGGTCGGCGCCCTCGAGGTACATGGTCGCAGGCCACTGCTCGGGATGGTTGCGGCGCAGGGAGGCGATGTGCGTGGAGCCAGAGTCGAACCAGCCGTCGAGGGTGTCGGTTTCCTTTTCAAAGGTGCTGCCGCCGCAGTGCGGGCAGCGCAGGCCCTCGGGCACCAGCTCCATGGCCTCATGGGCGAACCAGTAGTTCGAGCCGTGCTCGTCGAAGAGCTTGGAGATGTGCGCAATCGTCTCCGGCGTGCAGACGGGCTTGCCGCAGTCCTTGCAGTAGAAGACCGGGATCGGCAGGCCCCAGCGGCGCTGGCGCGAGATGCACCAGTCGGCGCGGTCGCGGATCATGGAGACCATGCGGTCCTTGCCCCAGGCGGGCAGCCACTTGACGTTTTCGCAGGCGGCTACAGCCTCGTCCTTGAAGGACTCGACGGAGCAGAACCACTGCGGCGTCGCGCGGAAAATGATCGGGCTCTTGCAGCGCCAGCAGTGCGGATAGCTGTGGGTGAATTCCTCGGAGGCGAACAGCGCGCCGGTGGAAACCAGCTCGTCAAAGATGGCCTTGTTGGAGGCGTCGTAGCGCATTCCGGCGAACTTGCCTGCGTCGGCGGTCTGGAAGCCGCGGTCGTCCACGGGGACGATCAGGTCCATGTTGTAGCGGCGGCAGGTCTGGTAGTCGTCTGCGCCGAAGCCGGGAGCGGTGTGGACGCAGCCGGTGCCGGAGTCCATGGTGACGTAGTCCGCCACGACCAGCAGGGAATCTCGGTCGAGGAAGGGATGCTGCGCGGTCATATACTCAAAGAAGCGGCCGTTGAAGTGCGCGAGGGCTTCATAGTGCTCGATCTTGCCGGCCTTCATGGTCTTCTCGGCCAGTGCGGCGGCGACGATATAGCGTTCGCCGTTGTCCGCCTGCAGGAGGACGTAGTCCTCCACGGGGTTCAGGGCGATGGCGAGGTTGCCGGGCAGGGTCCAGGTGGTCGTCGTCCAGATGATGAAATAGGTGTTCGCCGTGCCGTACTCGGCGAGCTTGCCCTTATCGTCCTTGACGGCAAACTTGACATAGATGGAGGTGCAGGGATCGTCCTGATACTCGATCTCGGCCTCGGCCAGGGCGGTTTCGTCCTTCGGGCACCAGTACACGGGCTTCAGGCCCTTATAGATATAGCCCTTGCGGTACATTTCGCCGAAGACCTTGACCTCCTCGGCCTCGAAGTGCCTGTCCATGGTCTTGTAGGGGTGCGCCCAGTCGCCCATGACGCCCAGGCGGCGGAAGCCGGCCATCTGGCGGTCAATGAAGTCCTGCGCAAAGGCTTCGCAGGCGCTGCGGAACTCCGTGACGGGCATGGCCTTATGGTTGAGCTTGTTCTTTTTGATGATGGCGGACTCGATGGGCATGCCGTGGTTGTCCCAGCCGGGGACGTAGGGCGTGTAGTAGCCGCGCATCGCATAGGAGCGGATGATGAAATCCTTGAGGGTCTTGTTCAGCGCGTGACCCATGTGCAGATCGCCGTTGGAGAAGGGAGGGCCGTCATGCAGAATGAAGGCGGGCTTGTCCTTGTTCTTTTCCAGCAGGAGATTATAGACGTCGATTTTGTTCCAGTGCTCGAGCATGGGCGGCTCGCGCTGGGGCAGACCGGCGCGCATGGGGAAGTCGGTCTTTGGGGTGATGATGGTGTTTTTGTAATCCATATTGTTTCCTCCGAAAAAGGTAGTTTATGAAAGAAATGCGCGGTGCGGCATAGCTATGAACCGTTCGTAGGGGCGCGGCAGAGCCACGCCCGCAGGAATACGAAAACACCTCTGTCTCAATCAAGAGACAGAGGTGTGCTCTGCGGTACCACTCTTGTTGCTCTGCACAGGCAGAGCCGCTCGAAACGCGATAACGGGCGTGAACCGGCCGCGCCTACTGGGAAAATCCGTTCGGACGGCTGCTCCGGGGTGATATTCACGCGGCACGGCGCTGCCTTTCACCTTCCGGCAGCTCTCTGCGGCTCGTGCTGGGCGCTGTTTGTCCCCATCTCAGCAGATTTACTGTATTATTGGCGCTTTTTGGGATTGTAATTCTTGCCGAATTGCAGATCCTCGAACTTTTTCTGCTTCTCCGCCGGGAGAGACTCGAAGCGGCGGGTTGCATCGGAATCCGGGGCAGTCGGAATATGCGCCGGGACGCGCATCGTCTCCTCCAGGGACTGATCGATCTCTTCGATGAAGGCGTCGGCCTTGTCCTCCACGGAGGGGTGAGAGTTGTCGGCGTCAAAATCAAAGGCGCGGTGCTCCCGGACGGGCGCGGCGGGCTGCGGCGCGAGCGGATCCTCGGGCGGACGCGTGAATTGATGCACGCGGCCCTTTTCCTCGGGCTGCGGCTCCGGGGTCTGCTTGCGCAGCTCCTCGAGCAGCGCGAGCTGCTGCTTCAGGCTGGCCTCGGCGGCGTCGATATACTCCGATGCGGCGGCCTGCGCAGCCTTGAGGCGCTCTTCCTCGACGCCCACGAGGGCATCGACGTCCACCGTCTTGGCGCTGGCGTTTTCCTCGGCCTCATGCAGCATCTGGGCGCACTTGCGCTCGGCATCCGCAACCATCTGGTCGCAGGTTTTTTGCGCGGCGAGGATGGCGTTTTGCATGGAGCCTTCGTTTTTGCGGTACTCCTCCAGCTTTTCGACCAGAATGCGCATTTTGCTCTTGAGCACGGAGTTTTCCTTATAAAGTGTGATATAATCCTCGGTCAACGGCTCGAGAAAATCATCGACGGAATCCATATCATAGCCGCCGAACAAAGCCTTCTCGAAGCTGGTTTCCTGAATTTGCTGCGGTGTCAGCATCGCGTTTCAGCTCCTTTGTGATTCTCTTTCTCTGCGGAGCGGGGTCCTCAGAAGTACATGCCGCTGTTTTCCAGCTCCTCGACCAGGTCGCCCACGACGTCGACGTTGTAGGGCGTGATGAGGTAGGTGGAGATGGCGACCTTCTTGATCTTGCCGTCCAGGGCATAGGCGCAGCCGGACAGGAAGTCCACCAGGCGGCGCGCAACATCCTTATTGGTCGATTCGAGGTTCAGCACGAGGGCCTGCTTATCGCGCAGGTGGTCGGCGATCTCGGAGACCATGTCGAAGCGATCCGGCTTGACGAGGACGACCTGAAGCTGCGTGGAGGAGTTCAGGTTGACTACCTTGCCGGCGCCGCTGCGGGAGACGTCCGGCGTGGAGCGGCTGTAGCTGCCGGAATAGCTGCTCGAGGAGCTGCTGCGGCGGGAGGGCGCAGGCGCGGGTGCGGGCTGCTCGTCTAACGGCTCGTCATCGTAATCATCATAATCATCCTCATCCGCGTCGGAATAGGGGTGGGTAAGCTTCTTGATTTCGTCCATAAATCCCATGGGTCAAATCCTCCATATCGTTTCGATCTGATTTTCGTTAATCTCTTATTTATTATAGTGGCGCGCGCCGAAAATTGCCGTCCCGACGCGAACCATGGTGCTGCCGCAGGCGATGGCGTCGGCAAAATCCTCCGACATCCCCATGGACAGACAGTCCATACAGACATTATCGTATTTTTTCGCTGTTATGTCAACAGCTATTGCACGAATTTTCTCAAAATATCTGCAATTATCTCCGATTTTTTCGCTGATGGGAGGAATTGCCATGAGTCCGAGCAGGCGGCAGTGCGGAAATTCGCCCATTTTTGCCGCGATCTGCGGCGCTTCCTCCGGGGTGAAGCCGGACTTGCTCTCCTCGGCGGCCACGTTGATCTCCAGCAGGATGTCCTGCACGATACCCTGCTTTGCGGCCTCGCGCTCGATGCATTCCAGCAGCTCCAGCCGGTCAACGGACTGGATGAGGGCGACCCTGCCCACCACCTGGCGCACCTTGTTTGTCTGCAAATGGCCGATGAAGTGCACCGGCGCGCCGTCGTAGGCGTGCTCCGCGCTCTTCTGCACCAGCTCCTGCACGCGGTTTTCCCCGCAGCAGTCCACGCCGGCGGCGACGGCCTCGCGCACGCGCCCGGCGTCGTTCATCTTCGTTGCGGCGCACAGCAGCACGTCCTCGGGCTTTCTACCGGCGGCCAGCGCCGCGTGCGCCATTTCCTCGCGGATGCGGCGGATATTTTCTGCGATCATTCGAACACCTTCCCGTTATAAATATCGTCTGAGGTCAGGATAATTTCATCCTCCGGCCAGAGGTTGTCCGTGCTGGACTTGTCCAGCTCGACGACGTAGCCGTCTGCGTATTCGTAAAGAATGTTGACCGGCTTGAACCGGGCGCGCACGCCCTCAAGCACATAAACGCCCGCCTCGCCGTCCACGTAATAAAGCGCCTGCGGCTGTACGCTCAGGCCGGAATAGGTCTGGAAAACGATGTCCACGGTCTGGCGGCGCAGGGCCGTTGCGTGCTGCAAAAGCCGCTCGCAGGACAGAATCAGCACGCAGCTGCCGTTTTCGTCCTCGCCGATGCGCTCGATCGTCATGGGCACGCTGCGCAGCTCCTCGGCCGGGAAGCTGACGCTCAGGCGGTCGCCCTCAAGATGGCCGGAGAGGCGCTCGGTGGGCACCTCGGCGGCGAAGTACCATTTCTGGCCAAGAACCAGCTTGCCGATGGCGCCGGAGGGCGCCGCGCCGCTTGACGTCTGCGCTTTGCGAAGCTGGGCGAGGGTCATGGTATCCAGGCTCTCGGGCGTCATGGTGTTTTCCAGCCCGTCCACGGCCTGAGAGAAATAGCCGGAATCGGAGACGGTCACGGCCGTGCCCGCGGTCGTGCTCAGCGCGTCAATGCGGGCGGTCAGCTCGGAAATGCGGGAATTGATGCGCGTGCCGTCGTCCTCGGTGACGCTGCGGCGCAGCACCATGGGCTGAAGGCTCTCGCCCGCCGACTGCGCGGCGGAATACTCCTGGGCGTGCGCGTCCTGTGCGCTCTGCACGAGCAGCGCCTTGATCTGCAAATCCAGAGAGCCGTCGTCGCGGCTGCCGAGATTCTCGGCGGCGTAGTTCAGCTGAGAGAGCTGCGACTGCAATTGCAGCAGCTCCTGCCGCTTCGCGCGCTCCTCGGCGGTGCGGTAGGCCGTGGCGACGGTCTGCCCCGCGCCTGCGCGTTCGCCCTCGTTCAGCTCGCAGACCACGATGGATTCCTCCACCGTAATGACCTTCTCGGAACGCACCACAAAGCCGGAAACGGTCATGCCGTCGCCGACTTCGCAGCGCACCGCCGCGGTCAGGGCGTAGCTGCTGCCGGTGCGGAAGAGCACCGAGAAGAGCACATACGCCAGCACGACCGCCGCCAGTACAATCGATATGACTTTTAAGTAAACTTCACCCTGTTTTTTCATATCCGGTCCTCGGGGCGCAGGACGGCCGGGGCTTATCCTCCGATATGCACCGGCTGTAGGGGCACCAGCGTGGAAATCGCATGCTTGTAGATCATCTGCTGCCGTCCCTCCGAGCTGAGCACGACAATGAAGCTGTCAAAGCCGGTCACAATGCCCTTGAGCTGAAAGCCGTTCATCAGAAAGAGCGTGACGGGCGTGTGCTCCTTGCGTACCTCGTTCAGAATCACATCCTGCAAATTTTCTGTGTTTGCCATAGGTATTACCTCATTTCTTTTTGTAATACCTGTATTCTATCAAGTTGCCCTGTCGAAAAAGGGTATCTCCCGTCGCGCTGCGGAAAAAATTTCCGCAAAGGGCAGGCTCGCGTCCAGCCAGCGGACGGCCTCGTTGCGGCGGAACCACGTGAGCTGGCGCTTGGCGTAGCGCCGGGAGGACTGCTGCACCTGCGCGAGGGCTTCGTCCATGGATATTTCGCCGCGCAGGGCGCGGGCGACCTCCTTATAGCCGATGGCCTGCATGGCCGTTGCGGAATCGGGCACGCCGGAGTCCAGCAGCGCCTGCACCTCCCCGGCAAGCCCGGCGTCAAACATCTGCCGCGCGCGCAGGTCGATGCGGTCGTAGAGCGTCTGCCGGTCGGGGAAGGTCAGTCCCAGCCAGACGGGATGATATTTCGGCGGAACCGCCTGCGATTCCCGGTCGTGCTGGGTGATGGTCTTGCCGGTCTCCAGCCAGACCTCCAGCGCGCGGATGACGCGCTTGCGGTTCGAGGGATGCAGCCGCGCGGCCGCCTCGGGGTCCACCTCGCGCAGCCGCTGCATCAGCACGTCCATGCCCTGCGCATCGGCCAGCGCGGTCAGCTCCTCGCGGACGCCGGTCTGCGGATAGGGTGCGAAGGAGCGCCCGGCGATCAGCGCGTCGATGTAAAGCCCTGTGCCGCCAACCAGAATCACGGGCTTTCCGCGGGAGAGAATGTCCTGTACGCAGGCGTCGGCCAGCGCGACATAGCGGCTGACGGAGCAGCTCTCTGACGGCTCCAGGACGTCGAACATATGGTGCGGCACGCCGCGGCGTTCCTCCATTGTGGGCTTGGCGGTGCCGAGGTCCATGCGCCGGTAGAGCTGCATGGAGTCGAAGGAGACGACCTCCGCACCCATGGCCAGCGCCAGCTCGACGGACAGGCGCGTCTTGCCGGAGGCCGTCGGGCCGACGATGCAGACAATGCGGTCCATGCTCAGGCCCTCTTGAACTGCCGCTCCAGCTGGCTGCGCGTCAGGCGGATGCAGACGGGGCGGCCGTGCGGGCAGTATTGAATGTCGTGGCGGCTGAGCACCTCGCGCACCAGCGCGCGCTTTTCCTGCTCGTCCGTGTGGCGCGAGCCCTTGATGGCGGCCTTGCAGGCGATGGTGTGCAGCAGGTTGTCGCGCAGGCCCTCGGGCGTCAGGTGCTTTCCGGCCAGCAGGTCGCCCGCCAGTGCGGTCAGGCTGGCTGCGGCCTCGGACGGATCCAGCTCGGCGGGAATCTGACGGATGGCCAGACTTCCGCCGCCAAAATCGGTGTATTCATAGCCGAATTGTGCCAGAAGCGCCTCGTTTTCCAGCAAAATCGCCGTTTCCTCCTGCGCGGGGGTGCAGACGATGGGCTGGAGCAGAAGCTGCGGCAGCACCGGCTCGGTGCGGGCGCGGAGCTTTTCAAAGAGAATGCGCTCGTGCGCGGCGTGCTTGTCAATGAGCAGAAGCTCCTGCCCCTGCTCGACAAGAAGATAGGTATCGAAGGCCTCGCCCACGAGGCGCCAGTCCTGCGCCGCGAGGGGAAGTTCGATCTGCTCTATGGCGGGGGCGCTTTCCGCGGGCGCGGCACGCTTTGGCGCTGCGGAAGGCGTGGGCGGCGCAGGCTTTTTGTCCGGAAGAATCGGTGCGATGGGTGCGTTCTCCACGGTGCGCTGCGGCGCCGCGGGCGATGCAGCAGGGACGGTGCGCACGGGCGGTGTGACGGGAGCAGCGGGCGTGGCGGCGTCGAAGCGCGTGGGGCTTTTGACCGTTTCCAGCACGGCTGCGCTCGGCTGCACCTGCGCTGCCTTCTGCGCCGTTTTGGAAAACGCCTGATACTCTGCCGCCGTCATGGTGCGGAAAAAGTCCTGCTTCGGCTGCGCGGCGTGGGACGGCTTTTCCAGCTGCATCTCCACGCGCCCGGCGTCCGCATCCAGCGCGCCCTGCACGCCGTAGCGCACGCAGTCGAAAATTTCGTGCTCGTTTAGGAATTTGACCTCGGTCTTCGCGGGATGGACGTTCACGTCCACCAGATGCTCCGGCACCGTCAGGTGCAGCACGCAGGCCGGGAAGCGCCCGACCATCATGCGGTTGCGGTAGGCCTCCTCCAGCGCGGCGGTCAGCGTTTTCGAGCGGATCAGACGTCCGTTGACGAAGAAAAGCTGATTTGCGCGGCTGCCGCGCGTGGCGGTGGGCTTGGTCACGAAGCCCGTCAGGGCGTTTTTATCGAAGGCGCTGCGCACGGGGATCATGTCCTTGGCGGTCTGGCGGCCGAACACGGCGTAGATTGCGCCGAGCAGCTGGCCGTCGCCGGAGGTGTGCAGCTGCTCCTCGCCGTCCTTGATCACGCGGAAGGAGACCTCCGGGTGCGCCACGGCGAGGCGGCGGACGGTATCCAAAATGGCGGAGCCTTCGATGCTGTCGCGTTTCATGAATTTCATGCGCGCGGGGGTGTTGAAGAATAAATCGCGGACGATGATGGTCGTGCCGTCCGGGCAGCCGGCCTCGCCGCGCTGCGTGACGACGCCTGCGTCGAGGTGCAGGCTCACGCCGAAGGGCGCGTCCGCGGGCTTGGTCAGAAGGTCGATGCGCGAAACGGCGGAGATCGCCGCCAGCGCCTCGCCGCGGAAGCCCAGCGTGTGGATGGCCTCAAGGTCGCTTGCCTCGCGCAGCTTGCTCGTCGCATGGCGCAGGAAGGCCGTTTCGGCCTCGTCGGCGGCGATGCCGCAGCCGTCGTCCGTGACGCGCAGGAAGGTCATTCCGCCGTTCTGCATCTCGACGGTGACGTTCTTTGCCCCGGCGTCGATGGCGTTTTCCACCAGCTCCTTTGCGGCGCTGGCCGGACGCTCCACCACCTCGCCGGCGGCGATCATATCCGCCACATGGGGCGAAAGCTGTTGAATCTTCGGCATGGGAAACCTCCTAGAATCCGGAAGAAAGCTGGCTGTCGAGCAGCATCAGAAGACAGGTGCCCGCGTTGATGAATGCGTGCAGCGTAATGGAACCCCAGATGCTTTTCGTCTTCTGGCAGACCCAGCACAGCGCCAGGCTCAGCGGCACATATTGCAGGAAGCACAGCGCCAGCTCAAACGGCGCCTGGTAGCCGATGCTGTTGAGCACATGCACGCAGGAGAAAAGCACGACGGACAGGACATAGCCCACCCACGGGCACTTGCGGCAGAAGGGCGCAAACAGCACGCCGCGGAAAAGGCATTCCTCCGTGATGGGTGCGAGGACGACCGTGAACAGGAGCATGGAGCCGGGATGGCGCAGGAGCATGGCGTTCACGGCGTCGTTATTCAGATTGTCCGGCGTGATGTCCAGCAGCTCATAGAGTATGGTAAGGGAATTGGAGCCGATGGCGCCGATGCCGTAGCCGATGGCGACGGTCAGGAAGAACCAGCCCAGCCGCCGCTCGTGCAGCGGGGCAAGGGAGGCGAGAAGGTAGGGCCGGAACAGCAGCGCCACGACGATGAAATTGACGGAGAAATAGACGACGTTTGCAAGGTAGCTGCCGCCGCTGGTGGTAATATCCACGCGGAGCAGGCGCATCAGATGGGGCAGCGCCTGCGGAAGACCGAAGAGGTAGATCAGCAGGTAAACCGCACCGCCGATGACCGCGCCCTTCTTTGGCGCGGCGACGTCTCTGGGAAATAAGGGTTTCATATGGGCCTCCTTAGAGCATTTGCTTCAGCTCATACAGTGCGTTCATAGCCTCAATGGGCGTGAGCGTCTCGACACTCAGCTCCTCGAGCCTGCGGCGCAGGGCGTCGTTTTCCATTGTGGTGATGGAAAGCTGATCGGACGCGGCGACGGTCACGGTGCGCACCGGCGCGCCGCTCTCGAGCTGCTTTAAAAGCTCTCGCGCGCGGGTGACGACGCGGTCGGGCAGGCCCGCGAGCTTGGCGACCTCGACGCCGTAGGAGTCGTCCGCCGCGCCGGGGACGATCTTGCGCAGGAAAACAATGTCGCTGCCGCGCTTTTTCACGGCGATGTTATAGTTGCGCACGCCGTCCAGCTCCCGCTCGATGTCGGTCAGTTCGTGGTAGTGCGTGGCGAAGAGCGTTTTCGCGCCGAGGCGCCTGCGGTCCGCGGCGAATTCCAGAACGGCGCGGGCAATGGCCATGCCGTCGAAGGTGGAGGTGCCGCGGCCGATCTCGTCGAGGATGAGCAGGCTGCGGGCCGTGGCGTTCTTCAGAATCTCCGCAACCTCGCTCATCTCGACCATGAAGGTCGATTTGCCGGAGGCCAGGTCGTCCGAAGCGCCGATGCGGGTGAAGATGCGGTCCACCACGCCGATGCGCGCGGCCTTCGCCGGGACAAAGCAGCCGGTCTGCGCCATCAGGACGATCAGCGCGACCTGCCGCATATAGGTCGATTTGCCGGCCATATTCGGGCCGGTCAGAATGGCGACGCGGTTAGACTCCGCGTCCAGCCTCGTGTCGTTGGGGACGAACAGGCTGCTTTTGAGCACCTGCTCGACGACGGGGTGCCGCCCATCCTTGATGGAAATCTCACCGGAGAGGTCGACCTCCGGGCGGCAGTAGTTATTCTTCACGGCGACGGCGGCGAAATCCGCCAGCACGTCCAGACAGGCGACGGCCCGCGCGGTGCGCTGAACGCGCTCGGCCTGCTCGGCCAGCTTCAGCCGCACCGCGGTGAACAGCTCGTATTCCAGCGCCGTGATGCGGTCCTTCGCCGTGAGAATTTCGCTCTCCAGCGCCTTCAGCTCCGGTGTGATATAGCGCTCGCCGTTGGCAAGCGTCTGCTTGCGGATGTAATGCTCCGGTACCATGGACACCTGGCCCTTGGCGACCTCGATGTAGTAGCCGAACACGCGGTTATAGCCCACGCGCAGGTTGCGGATGCCGGTTTTTTCCTTTTCCTCCGCCTCGATTTTTGCAAGCGTTCCCGTGCCGCCGGAGACGATGTCGCGCAGGCGGTCGAGCTCCTCGTGGTAGCCGGGGCGGATCAGTCCGCCTTCGCGCAGGGTGAAGGGCGGCTCGTCCACGATGGCGCTTTCGACCAGCGCACGCAGATCGGCAAGGCCGTCCAGCTCCTCGGCCAGCACGCCGAAGAGCGGCGCCTTTAACGCGGCTGCCTTTTCGTGCAGCGCCGGCAGGCTGCGGCAGCCCGTGCCGAAGGAGACGAGGTCGCGTGCGTTGGCCGTGCCGGTGACGACGCGGGCCATGACGCGCTCCAGGTCGGACACCTCGCGCAGAAGGTCGATCAGATCCTCACGCAGGACGGTATCCTTCGTCAGCTCCTCCACAGCGGTAAGCCGCTGGTCGATCTTTTTCGGGCTGAGCAGGGGCTTTTCCAGCCAGCTGCGCAGCAGGCGGCTGCCCATGGCGGTTTTTGTCTTATCCAGTACCCAGAGAAGGCTGCCGCGCTTTTCGCCGCCGCGCATGGTTTCCGTCAGCTCCAGATTGCGCCGGGCGGTGAGATCCAGCTCCAGAAAGCGTCCGCTGACATAGAATTCCAGCTCGCGCACGTGCGCAAGGCTCGTGCGCTGCAATTCGCGCAGGGTGAAAAGCAGCGCGCCCGCGCTCTGCCAGACCACGGGCTTTGCCGCAAGACCCAGGGCTTCAAGGGAAGCGCCAAACTGCTTTTCCACGGTCTCGGCGGTGTTTTTTTCGTCAAAAAGCTCGTCCTTTCCGGCATCCGCGCAGCAGCCCAGCCGCTCGGAAATCGCCTGCGTCAGCGCCGTGCAGGACAGCGCCTCGCCGCCGCGCAGAATTTCCGCCGGGGCAAAGCGCCCCAGCTCGGCAAGCATGCGGTCCACGGCCTGCTCGCCCTCGGCGGCGGTGGCGTAAAACGCGCCGGTGGACACGTCGCAGAAGCTCAGGCCGAAGACGCCGCCTGCGCCGTAGACGCAGGCAAAGTAATTGTTGCGGCTCTCGTCGAGCATGGAGCTTTCCGTGACGGTGCCGGGCGTGACGATGCGGATGATGTCGCGCTTGACCAGACCCTTTGCCAGCGCCGGATCCTCCATCTGCTCGCAGATGGCGACCTTGTGGCCGCGGGCGACCAGACGGGCGATATAGCTCTCGGCGGAGTGGAAGGGCACGCCGCACATGGGCGTCTGCTCCTCCTTTTCCTTGCCGCGGTCGCGGGTGGTCAGGGTGAGATCCAGCTCCTTGGAGGCAAGGCGCGCGTCCTCGGAGAACATCTCGTAAAAGTCGCCCAGACGGAAAAAGAGGATGCAGTCCGGGTGGCGTTCCTTGATTTCCAGATATTGCCGCATCATCGGCGTCAGCTCAGCCATAGTTTACTCCGTTTCTTTTTCTAAGCGCCCGGTCAGACTCCAGGTCGTGCAGCCGGTGATCTTTACGTCAAGAAATTGCCCGATCAGGCGGTCGTCCCCGGCGAAGCGCACGAGGCGGCCGCCGTCGGTTCGAGAGGTGAGGGATTCGCCGTCGCGGCCGTCGACCAGGACGCGGACGGTTTTGCCGATATAGGCGCGGTGCTTTTCCTCGGAAATACGGTTCTGCACCGCAACCAGGCGGTCGAAGCGGCGGTTTTTGTCCGCCTTGGGCGTGGGGTCGTCCATTTTGGCAGCGGGCGTGCCCTCGCGCGGAGAGAAAATAAAGGTGAACAGCGCGTCGTAGCGCACACGCTCGATCAGGCGGATGGTGTCCTCAAAATCCTCCTCCGTCTCGCCGGGGAAGCCGACGATGACGTCGCTCGTGAGCACCAGCTCCGGCATGAGGCTGCGGCCGTAATCCACGAGGGAGAGGTACTGCCCGGCCGTGTAGCGGCGGTTCATGAGCTTTAAGATGCGGTCGCTGCCGGACTGGAAGGGCAGGTGAAACTGCTTGCAGATCTTGGGATATTTCGCGATGGTGTCAAAGAGCTTGCGGCTGGCGTCCTTGGGGTGGGAGGTCATGAAGCGCAGGCGGAATTCGCCCGGAAGCTCCGCCACCTGTGCCATCAGGTCGGCAAAGTCAACGCCGAGACCAAGGTCTTTGCCATAGGAATTGACGTTCTGACCGAGGAGGGTGATCTCCTTGTAGCCCGCGGCGATCAGCCCGCGGCACTCCTCCAGCACATCCTCCGGACGGCGGCTGCGCTCGCGGCCGCGCACATAGGGCACGATGCAGTAGGAGCAGAAATTGTTGCAGCCGTACATGACGGAAACCCACGCCTTGAGCGTGTTCGTCCGCACGATGGGGATGTGCTCGGCGATGGAGCCGGCGGAATCCTCCGTGGCAAAGACGCGCTTGCCGGTTTTCAGCACGTGCAGCAGCAGCTCCGGGAATTCCCAGAGGTGGTGCGTGGAGAAGACGCCGTCCACATGCGGATAGGACTTCCTGATGCGCTCGGCCACCTGCGGCTGGCCCATCATGCAGCCGCAGACGAAAATCTTCTGCCGCGGGTGGCGTCGCTTGGTGTGCACCAGCGCGCCGACGTTGCCGAACACGCGCTGCTCGGCGTGCTCGCGGACGGCGCAGGTGTTCAGAACGATGACGTCCGCGCCCTCCTCGGTGTCCGTGAGGCCGTAGCCGGCGCATTGCAGCATGCCGCGGATGCGCTCGGAATCCGCCTCATTCTGCTGACAGCCGTAGGTGTCCACAAAGGCGAGGGGCATGACGCCCTGCGCCTGCCAATATTCCTGAATTTCTCCGCACAGGGCGGCCTGACGCTCCAGGGCTTCGCGCGGGATGACGGTTGTTTTCGTTTCCAAGAGGTTTTCCTCCGAAGTTGTGTCTTTTTAGTATTTTATTTTATCATTTTTCCCGCGGCTTTGCAAGTTCTCCGCAGAGGAATTGCCGCGGAAAAGCGTGAAAATTCTTCTTGACAAATGCGCCTTCCGCCGTTATAATAATATCCGCAATTGAGTTTGCGGGTGTAGCTCATCCGGTAGAGCGCCACCTTGCCAAGGTGGAGGTAGCGAGTTCGAGCCTCGTCACCCGCTCCAAAAAACGGCAAGCATCTGAGGATGCTTGCCGTTTTTTTAGCAATAGGAAATGGAAAAAGGGAATAGGAATAATAAAGAAGTGAAAATCCCATCCGGCAGAACGCCGGACGGGATAATTTGTTATCAGATCAGGTTCTTTTCGGTCTTCGGGTCGAACAGATGCATGAGCATCGGGTCGAAGTCGAAGTGCGTCTGCTTGCCGCTCTGGACGTCGTCCAGGTTCAGGCCGGCAGTCGGGATGATGGCGATGACGTCCTGGCCGTTGACGGTCAGATGCAGGTGCATCTCGCTGCCCATCATTTCGGAAACGTCGATGGTGGCGGACAGGCCCTGCTGGGCAACATGCAGATGCACCGGACGGATGCCGACGATGACGTCGCACTCTTCCTGATTGCGCTCGGACAGAAGCTTCTGGCGCGTCTGATCGAGGACGATGTGGCGGCCGAGGAGATCAACGGCGTAGCCCTCCTGCTTCTTCACGAGCTTCGCGCCGTGGAAGAAGTTCATCTGCGGCGTGCCGATGAAGCCGGCGACGAAGAGGTTCAGCGGATGGTTGAAGACCTCCTGCGGGGTGCCGATCTGCTGGATGAAGCCGTCGCGCATGATGACGATGCGGTCGCCCAGGGTCATAGCCTCGGTCTGGTCGTGGGTAACATAGATGAAGGTGGTGTTGATGCGGGAGCGGAGCTTGATGATCTCGGCACGCATCTGGTTACGCAGCTTTGCGTCCAGGTTGGACAGCGGCTCGTCCATCAGCAGAACCTGCGGGTCACGCACGATGGCGCGGCCGATGGCGACACGCTGGCGCTGGCCGCCGGACAGAGCCTTCGGCTTGCGGTCGAGGTATTCGGTGATGCCGAGGATCTCCGCGGCCTCGCGCACCTTCTTGTCGATCTCCTTCTTCGGCACCTTCTTGAGCTTCAGGGAGAACGCCATATTTTCATACACGGTCATATGGGGATACAGAGCGTAGTTCTGGAAAACCATCGCGATATCGCGATCCTTGGGGGCAACGTCGTTGACCAGGCGGTCGCCGATGTACAGCTCGCCCTCGGTGATCTCCTCCAAACCGGCGATCATACGCAGGGTGGTGGACTTGCCGCAGCCGGAGGGGCCGACCAGAACGATGAACTCGCGGTCCTTGATGTCCAGAGAGAACTTCTGAACGGCAACGACGCCTTCGTCCGTGATCTGAAGATTGTGCTTCTTCTCTTCCGGCTCGCCCTTCTTGTGCTTTTTCTTCTTCGTTTCGGTGTTGGGGTAGATTTTCTTGATGTCTTTCAGTGTTACACTTGCCATGCAACCGGCTCTGGTACGGGAGCCTCCGCTAGCCCATACCTCGCGCCCGCTTTCGCGCGGCGCATTACGACAGGTCTCCACACTGCCGCACCGCAAGCCCTGCGGTTGGTGTTATCCTCCTTTTCCGGCGGTCATCGTCTATTTTGTGGAGTAGACGAGCCTACCTTGCTGCATATATCATAACATTTTTGGCGACACGGCTGCAACTTGGGATTATACACAAAGTTGCATGGCGTTTTTTGGGCATAATCACGAAGGAACGGGGCATACTGGCAAAGAGGTGAGACCATGGAAACAAGCGGCCTTCGCCGTCCGGACGGCAGCTATGCCGGTGCGCTCACGGATGAGAATATCCGCGCGGTCTTTGACGGCGCGGGAGATTTCAACCGCCGCGAGCTGCACATCGGCGAAATTATTATATATGTATATGCGATCGACGGACTGACCTCCGGAGGCGATATTTCGGAGTTTGTCGTCAAGCCCCTGATGCAGGACAGCTCTGCGGAAAACGCTGCCGCACTGTATGAGCGGGCGCTGCACTCGACGGTCTACAACTCCGTCGCCGAGCCGTGCAAAAAGCTCGACGACGCGGCGAACAAGCTCGTCAACGGCTTTGCCGTCGCACTGTTTCCCGGCGCGGGCGCCATTGCCTTTGAGGACAAGACCGGCGAGAAGCGTTCGCCCTCCGCGCCGGAGGTGGAGAATACCGTCAAGGGGCCGAAGGACGCCTTCACGGAAACCGTCCGCACGAACACGAGCCTGCTGCGCCGCCACCTGCGCACGCCCGCGCTGCGCCTGTACGAGACGAAGGTCGGGCGGCGGAGCCTGACGAACGTCTCCGTTGCGTATATCGACGGCCTGACCGATCCCGCGCTGGTGGAGAAAATGAAGGCGCGGCTCGACGCCATCGACATTGACGGCCTGATTACGCCCTCCGCGGTGGAGGAATATGTCACCGGCTCGCGGCCGACGGCCTTTCCCCTGCTGCAATACACCGAGCGGACCGACCGCTTTGCCCAGGGACTGCTCGACGGACGGGTCGGCCTGCTTGTCGACGGCCTGCCGCAGGGCTACCTCGCGCCGGTCGATCTGGGCTATCTGATGATCTCGGCGGAGGATCAGGGAATGGACTATCTTTCGGCCTCCTTTCTGCGGGTTCTGCGCTACCTTGCCATGCTGGCGGGGTTGTTTCTCCCGGCGTTGTATGTGGCCATGGCGGCCTTCCATCCGGAGATGCTGCCGACGCAGCTGCTCGAGGCCGTGATCGAAAGCAAGCAGAGCGTGCCCTTCCCGACGATTCTGGAGGTGCTGGGGCTGCTCGTGGCCTTTGAGCTTTTGCAGGAGGCGAGCGTCTCTCTGCCGCAGTCGGTCGGGCAGAGCTTGTCCATCATCGGCGGCCTGGTCGTCGGTACGGCGGCGGTGGAGGCAAAGTTGATTTCCCCGGCGGCGCTGATCGTCGTTGCGGCGGCGGGCATCTGCGGCTTTGCCCTGCCGGGGCGGGGGCTTGCGGCGGCGCTGCGCCTGTGGCGGCTGGTGCTGGCGGTGCTGGCCAGCCTTGCGGGACTTTACGGCATGACGCTCGGCGCGCTGGCGCTTCTCGTGCATCTCTCCGGCCTGGAATCGCTTGGACAGCCCTATCTTGCGCCGTTTTCCGCCGTTTCCGGGAAAAACAGCCTGCTGCGGCGGCGTCTGATTCGAAATAAATTCCGCGACAGCGCCCTGCATCCGCAGGACCTGCGCAGACAGGAGTGAGGCTATGAAGGCTTGGATCGCCGGACTGGCGGCCGCCGTGCTGGCCGTCTGGTTCGGTATGCCCTTCCGCACGCGCGACACCGCGCGGCTACTGCCGCTGCGGACCGTGCAGGTCGAGGCGGATGCGGAGGGCGTATACCTGCGCAGCGAGCAGGGAGAGGGACGAGGAGGAAACTGGCGCGAGGCGGTTGAAAACCTGCGGGAAAACGCGCCGGGAGACGTCTTTTTTGACACGGCGGAGCAGCTTGTGCTGTGCGGGGCGGCGGAAAAGCTGCTGCCGGAGATCGTGGATTCCGGCTGCCTGCGCCCGGCGGCGCAGATCTATCACGCGGCGGAGCTGCGCCCGGCGAAGGGGTTGAATGCGCTGCTCAACGCGCATGAAAGCGGCGTCACCGTGGGCGATGCCGCCGCTGCGCTGGCGCGTGACGAGACGGTTTCCCTGCCGGAGGCGCCGGATGGAAAATAAGATTTTGCCGCGCCAGCTCTGCGCGCTGACCTTTGGGGCGTTCACCGTTCCGGCGATTGCGATTCTGCCCCGCGCCGGCTGGCTGTGGGCGGGGCTTGCGAGCCTCGGCACGGCGGCGCTGCTGGGTATAGCGCTGCTGCTGTGTCGGAAAAAAGAGACAAATCCTGCGCGCACCGGGGCGCAGAGCCGGGCCGGGCGGATTGCGCTATGGCTGACGCTGGCGTGGAATGTGCTGGCGCTGGGTGCCGCGGGGCGATGGCTCTGCGGAATTTACCCGGATGGCGGCGCATTTCTCCTGATCGGGCTACTGCTTCTGCTTCTGGCGGCGTATGCGGCAGGGAAGGGTGTGAGCGCCGTTGTGCGCGCGGGCGCGATCTGCTTTTTCTTCTTTGTGATTCTGTACGGCGTCCTGTTCGGCGTGTCGCTTCCGCAGGTGCGGGGACAATGGCTTGCGCCGGTAACGCAGCCGCGGTGGGCGGTGCTTCCAGCTGCTCTGCTGCCGCTAGGCGCGCTGTACCTGACCGGATACTGCCGCGGCCGTGGAAGAGTGAGCCTCTGGGCGGCGGGCGGAATTCTGACGGCGGTTCTCGCGGGAATTGTCACGGCGGGCTGCCTTTCTCCGGAAATCGCGGACGCGGAGTCTCTGGGCTTCTACGCGATGAGCAAGAGCCTGTCGCTGTTCGGCGCGATGGAGCGGTTTGAGGCGGTCGTTTCGGCGGCGCTGACCGCGGGCGGCTTCTGCCTGCTGGCGCTGGTCTGCCTCGTCAATGCGGAAATTCTGGGTGTTCTGTGCCCGCCATATGAAAAATGGAGCCCGGCCGGAAATTTTCTTCTCGGAAGCGGGGCAATCGCCCTGAGCGGCGTTTGCGGGGCGGGCTTTCTGGCGGTGGGGACCGCAATATTTTGGGGTGTGATACCACTTTTGCTACTAGCAGTGGTAAAAGTAAAAAAAGATTAAGAAAATCTAAAAAAAGTGTTGACAAAACGGGGAATCCCTGCTAGAATATTCAAGCGCGTTCGGGAAAGCCGAGTGAGCGCCTGAAAGATTTTGAAAAAGATCGAAAAAAGGTGTTGACAAAAACGGTTCCACGTGCTATTATGTAAAAGATGCGCCGCGACGGAGGGTTCGACCCGATGATGAAGCGGACAGCTTTTTCAATAGGCTGCGAATGCAGCGGTGTACCTTGTAAATTAAACAACGAGAAACATGAACAAACACCAAGGACAAAATGATTAAAATATTTAATTGAGTTGTTCTAAAGAATGATGTCAGTGAGAAATTACTGAGATTGTGAAGAATAGCCAACGAAGAAATTCTTGAGTTAAAGCTAAGAGCG
>CAKTVG010000013.1 GCA_934622035.1 uncultured Oscillospiraceae bacterium | reverse complement strand
CCGGGAATTTCATAAGTGTCCTCTGTGTATAACATCAGCGCGTTATAACCCATTGCAGCAGAAAGATCGATCCAAAGCTTCACCGTCTCCGGCCGCATGACTGCATTTCGGGAACAATCGATCATCGTTCCGTATCGAGATGTACTCATTTTTTATCCTCCTAATTGTGATCTGAAAACTGCCAGCTCGGCGGTCTTTTGTTCAAATCAGTCTTATTTCACTTTTTACTTCCAGAGGTTGTCCGGATACAGCCCGGAAGCCGTCATATGCGCGATTGCTTCGGTAACTGCCGCCTTATCCGCATGGTAGGTCACACCATACCATTTATCTGTGCTTCGCAGCACCTTGACGGTCGTTTTGCCTTCTTCAATCAGGCTGCTGACGACAGACGGCAGGAAGTACTCCGCCTTTTCCTTTCCTTTTGTACCATCCAGAAATGCCGGGAAACGGCTCCACGCCTCGTCCATGAATTCGCGGGGCAGACCCCAGAGATTCATCGAAACGATCGTGTCGCCGGACAGATACGTCCAGCTTTGGCCGCCGTCCTCGGTAAAGCGCGCGCCGTCGCCGTCTTTTTCGATGTGCGTATGCTCGACGACCCGCACCAGCTCGTGCGCCGCGGTTTCCGTGCAGACGCCGCGCGCAACGTGACCGTTCTCCGTCACGGTATTGCCAAGCAAATAGCCGACCATGCAATAGCCGTTCCGGCCGCACAGGTAGTCGTAGATCTCCTTGAAGCCCTGCGGGCCGTAATAATCGTCCGCGTTCACAACTGCAAACGGCCCGCGCACCAGCTTTCGCGCCGCCAGAATCGCATGCGCCGTTCCCCACGGCTTTGTCCGCCCCTCAGGGACGCAGTAGCCCTCCGGAAGATCGTCCAGCTCCTGATACGCATACTCGACGTGCATCGCGCCGGAGAAACGGTTCCCGATTGCTTCATGGAATGCCTGCTCGATCTCGCGCTTGATGACGAAAATCACGGTCTCAAAGCCCGCACGCTTCGCGTCATAGATTGAATAATCCAGCAGAAGCTGACCGTGATTGCCGACCGGATCGATCTGCTTCAGTCCGCCATAGCGGCTGCCCATGCCGGCCGCCATAACGACCAATACCGGTTTTTCTCTTTTTTCTCTCATTTCAATTCCTCGATTCTTTCTAACAGCAGCCGCACGCCGCCGTAAATGCCCGCGTCGTTGCCCAACGTTGCAAGAACGATCTTCGTATTCTTGCAGGTGAACAGCGTCTTTTCGTAGAAAAAGCGCTGAACGATGTCCGTCACGATGCTGCCTGCCTTGGACACGCCGCCGCCGATCACGATGATCTCCGGATTCAGTACGCACGCCATATCCGACAGCGCGCCGCCGAGAATCTGTCCGAAGCTCTCCACCAGCTCCACGGCGATCGCGTCGCCCGCCTTGGCCGCGTCAAAAATATCCTTGGCCGTGAGCGGATTCTTTTCGCGCAAAATACTGTGCGCCGACGTTCCGCTCAGGCGGCGCTCGGCCATGCGCACAAGGCCGGTGGCAGAGGCGTACTGCTCCAGACAGCCCCTGCGCCCGCAGGCGCAGCGCTCGGTTTCCTGCGGATTGACGATGATGTGCCCGATCTCCCCCGCCGAGCCGGTCTCACCGTTGACGAGATGGCCGTTGACGATCAGCCCGCCGCCAATGCCCGTGCCCAGCGTCAGGACGATTGCGTTGGAATAGCCGACGGCACTCCCCTTCCAGAGTTCCCCCAGCGAGGCGACGTTGACGTCGTTTGCCGCGTAGACGGGCAGGCCGGTCAGGCGTGAAAGCTCTGAAGCGACCGGATAATTCTCCCAGCCCAGATTGACGCTTTTAATCGCAACGCCGTCCTGTGTCATAGGGCTAGGAACGCCGACCCCGATCCCAAAGACGGAATTTTCGGACAGTTTTGTCTGCCGTTCCTGAATGGTGGCGGCAATATCCGGCAAAATGCGCGTGCCGCCGTCCCGCGTGTCTGTCGGAATCTCCCAGCGCTCCAGCAGCGTTCCGTCCGTTTCAAAGAGGCCAAGCTTGCAGAACGTTCCGCCGACATCGACCCCGAATGCGTAGTTTTTCATAGTCTCAGATGTACTTTTCAATGATTTTCTGCATTGCCTCGAACTGCTGTTCCATATCGCGCACGAGCTTGAACTGCGTCCGGCAGCGGTCGAGATTCTGCTCCGGGTAGGAAATGTGGAAATACCGGTCGCCGTCGAGGTAGTCCGTCAGGAAGCGGATACCGCATTCCAGCGTCATCAGCCGCGCACCCCACGGAAGATAGGCAAGCTCCGTCTCCGTCAGGCCGCCCTGCGCACCTGCGATGAAGTTTTTCGCATAGATTTCGTATAACTCAATGTCAAAATTGACCTTTGACAAGTCCTTCTCGTCCTCTGCGCTGTGGTTCGCGCCGAAGCGGATGGAATCGCCGAAATCGTTGATGGACAGGCCCGGCATGGTCGTGTCGAGGTCGATGACGCAGATGCCCTCGCCGGTTTGGCGGTCGATGAGAATATTGTTGAGCTTTGTGTCGTTATGCGTCACGCGCAGCGGAAGCTTGCCCTCGCGCAGCGCCTGAAGCGCGACCGAGCAGTCGGCCTCGCGATCAAGGACGAACTGAATTTCAGCCGCGACGATCGCCGCGCGCTGCATCCGGTCGGCCTCGCGTGCCGCCAAGAACTTTTTGAAGCGATCCTCGGTATCGTGGAAATGCGCGATCGGCTCGTGCAGCGTCCCGGCGGGAAAATCGCGCAGCAGGTACTGGAAATGCCCGAACGCCCGCGCCGCGGCCGCAAACAGCTCCGGCGTCGCGCGCTGGAAACAATCGGTCCCCTCAATGAAGGGCATGACGCGCCAGACCTTTCCGACGGCGTCGGTGAAATAGGGCTTACCGTCGCGCGTGGGCAGCAGACTCAGTGTCTCACGGGCGGGATCGCCGCCGTTCTCCTTGATTTTTTCGCGCAGATAGTCCGTAATGCGGACGAAATTCTCCATCAGCTCCTCCGGATGCGGAAAGGCCGCAGAGGAAAGGCCCTGTAAAATGAAACGCACGCAGTCGCCCTCCTGCGGCTGGCAGAGGACGCAATAGGTGTCGTTGATGTGGCCGCAGCCGTAGCGCACCGCGCCCACGAGCGTCTCGGGGAAGTCATAGACCGCAAGGACATCATACAGTTTTTCGGTTGTCCGATTCATAAAATCACTCCGTTCTTGATTGGTCGCCGCTTTCCAGCTTTTGGAATACACCGTTGTAAAGGAAAGTTTGCGCGAGTCCCGGTAGGCTCAAGCCGAGAATCAGCATGGGAACAAGCATCCAGTAAGTAAAAAGCAGCAGGAAAAATGGCAGTAAAACAGCAACACACATTCCAAGCGTTCTTCCGGGATAAGCAAGGCAGGCGGCCAGCGAATGCTTCAGCTTATTCAGAATGTGATTCTCATACCGCGACTGGAGGATCACCGCCCACTGCCCGATGCAGAGCAGTAGGAAGAGCACGATCACCAGAAGCATCGTCAGGATTCCGTTATGCTGCCGGTAAGAAAGATACAGTGCGATGAGCAGCGGATAGCATACCACCGCGAAAAGGAGTTCCGTCAAAAACGCTTGTAAAAAATTCTGCCGGAAGGACTTGAAAAACGCCCGTGTGATGCCGGATTCTTCGTCACGATAGATTTTCAGAAGCACATAATGCATCGCGGTCAATGATGCGCCGATCGTGACACACGGCAGACAGCACAGGAGTGTCAAAAGATTCAGCCAGATCAGATCCCACAGCTTTCCGCCGTATTTGATGAACCAGCCATCGGGTTTGAAGGCTCCGCGCATTTTCTCTCACCTCTTTTTTACAGTTCAGGCCGTTGCCAGGGCTTCGATTATTTCATTTACCTTTTGGCGCAGGTGCAGATAATACTTGGCTGTGCGCGGATAGTTTTCAAAGTCCGCAATCTCCGTCAGGAGCGATTCAACCGCATTTCTGCCCGCAAGACGTTCTAAAAGCGTCAGGGCGCGATAATCCTGCATTGCCTCGCGGAAAACGTACAGCCGCAGGGAACAGATTGGCTCGCCGCATTCTGATAATGGGTAGACGACAAACGCATCGCCCGACGGGAATGCGCATCCCGCGTCCGTCTCGCAAGCCGGATCGAGCACGCGCCTCGACCGCGCCGAAAACCAGAAGTTGAAGCCCCACTGTAAGAAACCGCGAATGTTGAATTTATACAGCTGGCAGCCCAGCACGCGGTTGCGGTAGGACGGCATTGCCATGAAGCGATTGGCGACCTTGTCTCCCTGTACACAGCAATAGTATCCCCAGAGGTCGGTCACACCGTGCTCACGGAACGTCTTCATGTGATCCAATGAGACAACCGGATGACGCACCGCGCCGCTTTCGTACAGCCGATAATCGCCCAGCGCATCTATGATTTGGTCTTCGTCAATGTACTTTGTCAGAACGCCTTTGGCTTTTTCATACTGCACAGCCTGCTCGGCCGACGGCTCATCCGAGACATGGAACAGGCAGCGCGTATATACGCCTTCATTTTTCAAAAAGGCAGTCAACTGCGGCAAAAAGGCTTCAAGAAATGCACGGTAGTCCTCTCCCAGCGCGTCCGTTTCCCAGCCGAAAATGCGTTCGTAGCGTCCGTCTACCGTTGCCATGATTTTGGGCGCGTACTTGGCTCCCCACTGGGAATAAAAATGGCTGATCTCAAAAAACTCGATTCCCTGCTTTTCACACAGTTTGATCCAGCGGCGCAGCAGAGAAAAATCAAAGGAATATGCTCCGTTCGTGACCGTAACGCCCACGAGCTGATTGGTCGGGCGCTCTCCGCCGACGTCCGTATCCAAGGGTGGCGTAAAGGCCGGCGTAAGGATGGTGTTGTGTCCGGCTGCGACGTAAACACGCAGATACTTTTCGACCAGTTCGAAGTATGCGTCGCTTTGCAGTTCCATACCATGTAAAACCGCGAGGCAGTCGCCGTGGAACCAGCAGGTGTTGTAAATGTCCAGCTTTGGCAGCTCTGCATCGATGATTCTCAATGTAAATCGCACACTTCCGAGGCAGACATCCGACATATCGCACACAGAAATATCAATAGGAAACTCGCCTGTGATATTCCCATCCGGTTCAACCGCGAACCACAGCGCGCGCGTCTGGCCGGGCATCATCTGAAACGTGCCGTCGCCAAGCGGAAACAGCGGATCGGGAAATAAGCCCGGTGTTTTGGTGAGATAATCCTCGTCAGTTCCCGACGGATACGCCGGCAGCAGGGATGGCACGAAGCCCACGGAAAACACGCGAAGATACGGTGCAAGTGCCGACTGGATTTTTACCTTGCAGTTGAAGCCAGTGACCTGTTCGCCCACATCCGCCCAGCAGAGAAGCTGGAAGGAATAGACCTCATTTTTCAGCATGCTGCCGCTGCGCGTCTCCGGCATGTTCTCCGGTCTGTCCAAAAAGCTCTTTTCCAAACTGCTGACGAGCTTAAATTCACAATTCATGGAGTACCCTCCTTGTTCCGAAAATTTATATATATTTAAAAATATTTTAAAGCTTTTTTCTATGTATAAAAATAATATCAGTATTTACAAGTTTTAACTTTCGATTTATAATAGTCTTACTCCATTTTGAAAGGCTTTCTTACTATGTTTGAAATTAGTAGAATAGTAGATATGCATGCGCACATCTGGCGTAGCCGCTATGACGCAGACGCCGCTCAGCTTCGACGAGCCGCAGCAGTCTATCACATCGACCGCATTTTTGTTTCTGCGCTGGGTTCCAATCAGCCAACCAAAGACGAACTGGATGAGTTGAACCGCGCCACCGTAGATTTATGCAGGCAGGATTCCCTTTTCTGTGGGTATGTCTATCTCAACCCGCTGCATTCTGATTGTCTTGCCCGCCTAAGGCGCGGGATCGAACATGACGGGATGCTTGGGGTTAAATTGTGGGTCAGTTGCCTGTGCAACGACAAGGCTTGTGATCCCATCTATGAATATTGCGCCGCAGAAAACGTCCCAGTATTGCTCCACGCATTTGAAAAAACATATGGGCGCTCATCCGGCGAGTCTACAGCCGTCCAGGTCCGCCAGGCTGCCATGCGACATCCGGACACACAATTTATCATGGCGCATCTTGGAGCGAACTGTTACACCAATCTTCCGTTAATTGCTGATTTGCCCAATGTTGCCACAGATTTCTCAGGAACCATTTGTCGTGCAGATGACCTTCCCTATGCCCTGGAATTGCTTGGAAGCGAGCGCATACTCTTTGGTTCTGATATGCCGGCATCCTTTTGTGCCAGTTTCGCACAGGTTCTGGATGCAGATTTGTCACAACAGGGCGCTGATAACATACTATTTCGCAATGCCCAGCGGCTATTTTCAAGAATGAGGTGTGATTAACCATGAATACAATTATGGATGCCGGTTGTTTCTGCGGTCACTGGCCCTACCGCAAACTTCGTTGTAATACTGTTTCTCAATTAACCGAGCTTCACCAAAAAGCCGGCATTACAGGCGGTTTGGTAAGCAATTTATCTTCGATCTTTTATCACGATCCCCTTGAAGGCGACGCAGAGCTGGCAAAAGCGCTGGACAAAACATCATACGCACTTGCCTGCAATGTGAATCCTGCACTTCAGGGCTGTGAGATTACCACACAGCGGGCGATTTCGGAGTTATCCCCTGCCGCGCTTCGGCTTTATCCGACGATCCACAAATACGCCCTGAACGTAACCGTCATTGATCGCATTGCCGCATTGGCAGCAGAACGCAATATTCCCGTTATTCTGACTGCAAGATTGGAAGATCCGAGGCTTGATTTCCTGCTGAGGCAATCCGAACCGGATCTAAACGCATTTTTTGACTGCGTCACACGCAATCCGGACACTCGTTTTCTTCTGTCTGCCTTTTATCCATACGAGCTGCAGAGCCTGCCGCAGCCCTTCCCGAAGAATCTCTGGGTCGATTTGGCCGGATGCTTTAAGCCGGTATTTGCGTTGGAGCAATTATTGTCCGTCATTCCGGTTGATCGAATTCTCTATGCATCGTTTGCCTCACTGAAAGCCATCCATGCAACACTTTTAAGTATTCGTGAATGTATGCTGCCGCTTGATGTTCAGCAGCGGATTACCAGCAAAAACTATTATGATTTTTTGTGTATTTCAGGATCTGCAGAGAGCCTTTCAAATACGTAAAGCCTTTCCAGCGGATATTCCAGCTTCAACGTTATGCCGCCTGTATAATGCGTCCCATCGCTTTCAAGCCATGAGCCTTCTGGCAGCGTAACCATTCTCGAAGTTTTTCCTTTTTTAAGCATGGGCACTACCAAATACTTCTTCCCCAACATATACATCCCCCGTTCCGTTTCATAACCCTGATTGGGGAACTCATAACACACATGGCGGAGAATTGGCTCACGATTCTCCGCTGCGTGTTTTGCCAATTCTGATATGTACGGGGTATATCGTTTGCGCAGGGTGATCAGCTTCTTCACGATTCGATCGTTCTCTTCAGAGAGAATTCGCCACGGTGCAATAGAAAACTGAATCATCGGGCAAAGGAGACTCGCTTCCAGCCAACGGATATACAGTTCTTCATCAATTTGCTTATTACCGATAAAGCTGGCATAATCTCCTCCGCCGATCATGTCAGGGCAGCCGTAGTAATAACCGAGCAATCCCTGCGCAATCATATTCGGTATCAGCGCACCAATTCCTCTGCTCTCGTCCCAGGTGTGTAGCTTGTCCTGCAAGCGGCAAACCAAAGGTCTGCCGCCCTCATTCCAGACCGCCCTTAATTCATTGAAGGGATAATGGGAAGCAAAAGCAGCATAATCGGCCGTACAGTCCAGGGGCGTTCGCTTCTGGGCTGTTTTATCTGTCGCGCGGTACATGGCCGGATCACCGGCATCGAACTTAAAGCCATCAACGCCATACTTTTCCTGTATTGCCTTTAACTGTTCATGAAGCCACGAAACCGCCGCCGGAGCGGATAGATCGAGCACACAACTAAAGCCATTCCACCATTCACGAAGTGCAAAATTTCCCGTCTCATCCCGCAAAAGAATATCCGTATCTCGCAAAGCGCGAAAGGTATTGCTGTCGGGAGAAATATGAGGCGTGACCCAAAGCATCACGGAAAACCCGATCTTGTGAAGTTCATCCATCATTGCTTTCGGATTTTCAAAACGACCAGGATAAAAATCAAACACACCATAATCTTCGCTCCAGCCCTCGTCTATCATCAAGATTCCGGGTTCCATGCCATTGTCTACAATAGCGTGTGCATACTCCAAAATCTGCTTCTGATTTTGGTTATACATAAGCTCGATCCACGTGTTATACTGGGGAACTTCAAAAAACCTCTCATTAGGAAAACCGCTTCCGGAAAACATACTCCGCGCTGCAAGCGCGTGCGCCTCTTTCAGGCCACCATTACAGTGCTCCAGATTCACCTGATCGTCTGTTTCCAGCGTTCCCTTACAGAAGCGCAGCACGAAAGGTTTCTCACTCCAAAGGCAGCGTCCCTTGTTGGACAGGAACAGCGGCGAGCGCTGATCGCTTCCCATCGTGGTCGGGTCGATCGTACATTCACTCTCTGCGGTCCATGGCATTTGCGCACCAAAATCCACAATGCCGCCCCACCAGCACTCTCCCTCCAGCATTTGAATTCTCATCGCAGTCTCAAACTCTCCTAATTATATTTTATATTCATTAAGCCATTTCAGAAATTGCGGGAAGGCTCTCTTATAATCTGCCAACTCCGGTTTCCAACAGCGTTCCCATTTAAACGTTATAATGCTTGTATTGTCGGCACGTTTCAATCGCTCCAGAATGTCCAAATAACATTGTGTGCTTTCCTGCGGCGGTGCACCAGTATTCCGTTTTTCGTCCCCCGCAATGTATAGCTGCTTCACATAGGGCGCAATCTCGTCGAATGGGATAGTCTCCCCGGCAAGGAGACAGTGATCCGGTGAAAATGCAATTCCAATACGTTCTGACCCCATCGTCCGACAGATATCAATCGCCTGATGCGCACTGGGGCCGCAGTTTAAGTGGTTCTGTATGAGGATTTTTCCCTCCGGTTCTCTGCTCATCGCCGTTTCAAGTGCCTGGCAAACCTTGCTTTCATCAGCATTTGTAAAGCGTCCCGTGAAAATACGGATTGCGGGAGCCGCCAGTGCCCTTGCGATTTTCAGATGCTTCGTGATAGAGTCCGCCATTTCTGAAACGCCGGAATTTAACTGTTTATTGTAGCAAAGCACCGAACTCAACGCGCCAACCGGCATGATTGCGCGGATTTTCTCCAGTTCCTCCGGCAGCGCATCCGGTGGCACTTCTCCGGAGTCATTCTCGCGCATTCGAATGTCTATCGCGTCAAAGCCATATTTATGGATGAGCGGGATCTGCTCTATAAGCGGCAGTTCCGGCAGCGCCATTGTTGTAAAGCTCGTTTTCACTATTCTTTTACCGCTCCGATCATAACGCCCTTGGTAAAATACTTCTGAATAAAGGGGTAAATCATCAGGATGGGTACCGTCGCAACCACGATCAGGGCATACTTAATCCCCTCGGCAGTAGGCATACCGGAATCCATGGCTTGCATCTGGCTATTGATCAGAATATCACGCAAAAGCACCGCCAACGGCATGCTCTCGCGCTGCTTCAAGATGTTGGCAGCCCAGAACCAAGAATTCCAAATCATCACACCGTAGTACAGCACCAAAACAGCCAGTGTTGCCTTCGTCAGAGGCAGCAGGATTTTGACAAGCACCTGAATATGATTTGCTCCGTCGATTCGCGCCGCCTCCAGCAGACTTTCCGGAATGCTCTCAAATGCCGTCCGCAAAATAATCATGTTATACGTCGAAAGAGAAAAGGGTATCACCAAGCCCCAGATCGATCCGGTCAGATGCAATTCTTTCAGGTTTAAATAGAACGGAATCATT
Organism: uncultured Oscillospiraceae bacterium; assembly: GCA_934622035.1. Classification (GTDB taxonomy): domain Bacteria; phylum Bacillota; class Clostridia; order Oscillospirales; family Oscillospiraceae; genus JAZOXB01. The sequence continues at coordinate 64,521 of CAKTVG010000013.1, read as the reverse complement.
CCGCCGGAGAAAAACATCGTAAAAACCACAAGAATCATCAGCGGTCTGCGGAACAGTACACCTCTTCTGGAGAAAAAGTAAGCAGCGAGAATCGTCATAAACATGCTGAATGGAACACCCAATGCCAGCCATTTCAGGGTATTCAAATAACCGCTCCAAATGTATTTGTTCTTAAATACCCGCTCATAGCATTCCAAGGTAAAATTCAGCGGCTTCAAGAGCAATCCCTGATGTGCCATCAGGTCGGAGCTGCTGCTAAAAGATGCCATTAGAACATGCCACATCGGATACAGGCATACAAATGCCAGTAAGGTCAAAAAAGTGTAATTGGCAACACGGAAAATTCGTTCCCCTGTTGATACTTTGATATGGTTCTTGTTTGCTCTTTTCATAGAATCATCCCTTTACCACAGACTGTTTTCAGTGAGCTTCTTGCTCATCTTATTGGTAAATACAAGCAGAATGCAGTTCACCACAGAGTTAAACAGGCCGACCGCTGTAGAATAGCCCCAGTCATTGTCCACAAGGCCCATTCGGTAGGTATAAGACGAAATAACATCCGCAACGCTGTAGGTTGTCGGATTATACAGCAGAATTGTCTTCTCATAACCGACACTCATCAAATTGCCGACGGCCAAGATGAACTGAATCACAATGATGGGCAAGATTCCGGGAAGCGTTACATGCAGCGTTTGTTTCCACTTATTCGCGCCGTCCAGCTCTGCCGCCTCATAAAGGTTCTTGTCTACGCCGGACAATGCAGCTAGATAAATGATGGAGCTCCATCCCACCTGCTGCCAAATATCGCTGAGAATATATATCGTCCGGTAATACTTTGGATTTTGAAGGAGGGCTACCCGCGTTCCTCCAAAGAACTCAATAATATCGTTAATCAAGCCGCTGCTCAGACAGAACTGTGAAACCATACCGCAGACAATGACAAGGGAAATAAAGTGAGGAATATAAGTAACGGTTTGAACAACCTTTTTAAATTTCGCGTTTCGGACTTCATTCAGAAGTAGTGCCAGAATAATCGGCGCAGGGAAGCAGAATATAAGGTTTAGAACACTGATCGCCAGTGTATTTTTTATCGTTCTGGCAAAAAAAGGACTCTTGAAAAATTCAATAAAGTTTTGCAGGCCAACGAACTCAGATCCGGAAAAGCCTCTTGCAGGTTTGTAATTAAAAAACGCCATCAGCGCTCCGTACATTGGCTTATAGGAAAACAGAATATAATATGCAAGCACGGGCACCGCCATCAGATACAGCGACCAGTTGGCCTTCATATCCTTGCGCAGTGTACGTCTGACAGAGGCTGCTCTTTTTGCGGAATTCTCCTTCTCTCTAGACTTAATTTTCATATATGTACCTCATTATCGGAAAAAGAATCGGAAATTGCCAATAAAGATGGATGGCAGCTTATTGTGATAAGCTGCCATCCCGAATCATACGAACTTAGCGAGCGTTGTATCTGGCAAGGGCGGCAGCGTTGATTTCAACAGCCTGCTGCAGACCCATATCCTCCAGAGTTGCAACATAGGCATCCCACTGATCAAAGCTGATGGTTCCCATGATAAAGCCCAGCGACCACTCTGCAACAGCAGTGGAGATGTTGGTCGTGATTTTTCCGATGGTATCGCTTTCTTCTGCCGTGTAGGACAGAATCGGCAGGGCATGAGCCAGCGGATTCTTCAGCGCAGCGCACTGACGCAGATGGTCTTTGCAGCACTCCTCAACAATCGTCTGTGCATAGTAATTCGGGTGCGTAACACCAACGCCGTTGTCAGGCACTGTTGCATAGCGGCAAATAGACTGTGCAACGGTCCAACCCTCAGGGTAGTTCTTCAGAACATCTTCGGTATAAGTAGGAACGCCGTCAACCATGGTGTAGCTAACGCCTTCCTTACCATAGTTGGTCAGGAGGATACCTTCCTCAGAGTAGAAGTAATCCAGGAAGCGAGCAGCGGCCTCAATATCCTTGCAGCTCTTGGTGATGGTAACGCCATTGCCGCCGATAAGGAAGCGCGTATAGCAGTCGGTAGCTTCCTTCCCATTGACGCCCAGGGGAGCAATCGCAGCCAGCTGATACTTTTCGTTCAGCTCGTGGCCAGCCTGCTGCACAGCCTGGAAAGAACCGGTCAGCCAGCCATTGGACATGAACGCCTGACCATTGATCATCTTGGCCTTGACGTCAGCACCGGCGATGGAAGCAACATCCGGCTCCAACAGGCCTTCGTTGTACCACTGGTTCATGGTTTGCAGGAATTCCTTGTAATTTTCAGTCGAGCGGGCAAAGTAAACATTGCCGTCGTCATCACGCATGAAGCCCTTCGCCGAGCTGATGATATTGCCGACGCCATAAGCATAGGCAGCAACACTGTAGCTGAACAGGCCTTCCCAATCCGTTGTCCAAGGGATCATGTCCGGGTAAGCCTTCTTAACTTTAACCAACAGGTCGTGCAGCTCTTCCAGCGTAGTGGGCATCTTCTCGCCCATTTCTTCCAGAAGATCAGCGCGCAGATAAGAGGCATAAGAGAACGTGGAATTGGGATCAGCAATAACGGGGAAGAAAGTGTAAATACCGTCGTCGTTCTTGAGTGCCTTGTCAATCTCAGGATTTGCTTCCAGAAGCGCCTTGAGGTTCGGGCAGTACTGCTCAATAATGTCGTTCAGCGGGATGGCAACGCCATCAGCCAGAGCGGCAGTGGTACCGCCGGGATAGGAAGACATATCGTGCTGAATGAGATCGGCATAGTTGCCCTCAGACAGCATCAGCGAATACGACTCGTCGGTATTGGCATGGTCATCCTGCCAGTCAACTTCAATGCCGGTGGCTTCGGTCAGCCACTTAGCAATTTCGGTGTCTTCCTGCGTGGTGTAGTTTGCCTTAATGTTGCCACCGAGATACTTCCAAAGAGTCAGCGAGTGACCCGCCTCCATGGGATAGCTGAATTCCGTGCTTTCCGAGGGCTGACTGCCGCTATCGGAAGACGGCGTCTCGGACGGATTGTCGGTCGGCTCCGGCTCGGTACCGGCACAGGCAGCGAAGCAGCCGATGCACATGACCAACGCCAGAATCAATGCAAGTAGTTTCTTTGCGTTCATTTGTTTTCCCTCCATTAATGTTTTCGGAACTAAACCCGATGGTATTTTTATATCCTATACTGGGCCGTTTTTCAATCGGCATAATTCGTTTTGGTTCGGCAAAAGATCATTTGTGCCAGTTTTTCATCCCCGTTTTTGTGCATTATTGCCAAAGGCGGCATTCGAACCGTGTCAAGCAGCACCACCGGCATGGAATTCGGACGAGTAGCTGCGCATCTATTCCGTATCACTGGTGCGAAGCTCTGTCCGCATCTGCGCCGGAGTCTTACCAATATACTTTTTGAACTGGCGAATGAATGTTGTCGTATCCTCAACGCCTACCCTGCGTGCACACTCATTTACGGACAAACCATCTTGGAGCAGGAGCAGTGCAGCCTCCATGCGGGTATCCCTGATGACATCAAGCAGGCTTTTGCCCGTTTCTTTCTTAAAAATCGCTCCCAGCTTCGATGGAGACACATGAAAATGCTGTGCCGTACTTGAGATATTCAGCGCGGAATCATTATAATTTGCCTTCACATATTCCAGCACCTGACTGCACAGCTCCCGCTTCAGGTTAGGGACGGTATCACCGTGCTCTTGCAGGCATATCTGCTCTATGATACCGGTATACTGCTTTTTCAACGTTTCCAAAGAGGGCACTGCTCGGAAAATCGTCGCAGGAACTTCTACAGCCGAAATCATTCCCTTTTCATCCGCCGCTCGCAGCAGCGTACAATAAAGATGAATCATCAAGCAGCGGCGCAGCGTTGCATCCAGATGGTTTTCTTTGAAGTTGACATCCAGAACGCGACTAATTAATGTTACCGCAAGTCGATCATTGTCTGCCTGAATCGTCTGGATAATTCTTTCTTCTGTATCAACACTGTAATCGTAGCGCCGCACGGTCGTGTCCATGATCTCCCGGTATGGAATTATGTTCTGCTCCAACACGGAAAGGAATTCGCCGGCTTCTAAGGCCTCAAGATAGGATACATGAATTCCGTCCAATCCATCGTGTGGTTCACCCATACTGATGTCAACGGAGAGCTCAAGGTCATCCTGAAGCAGTTTCTGCATTTCCTCCAGCGCATGGCGCATTTTCCGCTCCATCACTTCTGAATTGTCGCCACCGACCAACAACACCATTTGATTTTCAACTTCTACAATCTCCGTTGCATATGCGGTATCCGCCAGCATATCGTCAACCAGCGCTTTCATATCCTCTGCACTCAGCACAATCCCGGCAAAAGGCTGTTCGGAATGTACTGACATCAGCACCGCCATGGTCTGTTTATGCTCAAAGTGGGCTACAAACTGGCGCAAAACATCACTTTCCACCTCGCCAGAAAAGGGTCTGAGCAGGACATTGGTCACAAATAATTTCTTCAACGCGTCATTCTTCAGAGAAATTCGCTCACGAAGATTCTCCTGGTGTTCTCGCATCCTGGTTATACTTTGTCCAAGATATGCGTACTCATTGTCAACCTGCTTCTGGCTCTCCTCATCCTGCTGCACCAGCTTGATCAGTCGCTCCAACGGCGCATAATTTACCCGAATTGCCTTCCGCAGGAGGAAAAACTCCACCAACATGGAAATCAGGATTGCTCCGGCGACAAACAACTGAATGCTTTTTGCATATCTGTTTACGCTGTGCCGAGGCGTAAGCAGGACGTAAGTCATATCCGTTGTTTTCGAGGTTGTTACATCCGTGACATAATCCTCCATGCCGCTATAATTCGCCGGGTCGAACTTCCCTTTTGCTTCAATCGTCTCCGGTGCCTTTATAATATTTTGTTCCTGATCGATTATCAGCCAGTCGCTATTCTCCTGTTCTCCTTTCAGCTTGATTGTATCCGTCATAACCTGTTGATCCAGCCAGATGCCCACAACCGCGTTGACCTTTCCTGCACTTCTGGCCGCAGGGATCATAATCAGCAAGCGCCCGGCTTTTGATTTTTCCAAAACAAGTCCCGTAATACTCGTCGCTTTACAGTCGTTCAAAGCACTATACAACCACTCCTGCTCCTGCTGCGTCATTCCAAGGACATCATCCGCGTAAGGAGATATCGCAACGCTTCCATGCGCCGACGTTGACAAGAACCGATTCACTCGCGGAAAGTAGATAAAAATATCTCTACAGCTATCGGAATAGTTGCCTTGCGTCGTATGCACTTCATATAGGTTGACCATCAATTTTGCAGCTTGGATTTGCGTATCTGCATCAAATTTATCTTTCAGGCCAATAGTGCGTATTCTCTCATTCCACGAAAACTGGAAGAGCGCGTTTTGATAATGACGTATTTCCTTGTCGCAAACACTTTGAATCGTTTGCAGGAAGTTACTATTGGCCTCTTTTGTTTGTTTCTCAAGAATGCCAACAGAATAATAGTGTACAGCAATCGTCATCACCAGAGGTGCAATCATCGTCAGGAGAATCGAGCGCACCATCTTTTTGTAAACGACTCCTCGCTTTTTTGCTCTCTTACGCATTTTTTACCTCGTCTACCACTCGATGGCTGGTCATGCGTTCTGCATAATCCATAGAAATCACATTCTGCATTTTTCCTGGTTTTCCGCAGAAAAATGCCTCAACATCATCAATCAGACCCAGAGTTGTAACCTCCATCATGTCCGCTGTAGGGCCACCCTTATGTGGGACCAAAAGGGCATTATCCAAACCGCGCAGCGGGGAGTCCATAGGCAGGGGCTCCTGCGTAAAAACATCCAGCACTGCACGAATCTTTCCGGCAATCAAAAACTCCGCCAAAACATCTTCATCAACAACCGCTCCTCTTGCTGTATTTACGAGCAGGGCATTCTCTTTCATCCGTGACAGCAATTCGCGGTTGACACTGTGATAGGTTTTGGATGTCATTGCGGAATGGATCGAAACAATATCGCTTTGAGAGAACATTTCCTCCGCCGAGGCTTGCGTGATTGCATATTCTCTCAATTCGTGCTGCGGAATCTGATGCGACGAGCAAACAAGTATGTGAACGTTAAACACACTCAGCATTTTTGCAACATATTTGGATATCATGCCAAATCCTAACAAACCAACAGTCTTGCCATAAAGGCCTGCATTGATCTGCGCAGGCCCCCACCCCTCAAACTCTGTCTGTTTCAGCACTTTATAGAGCTTTCTCTGCCCCATCAGCATATAGCAGATCGTTGCCTCAGCAACGGATTCTGCATAATAGCGGTTGCCGGACAGCAGGAGAATCTGGCGGTGCTTCAGGCTGTCACTGACCAGATCCGCGACCGAACCGCCGGTATGGGCAATGATCTTCAGCTTTTGTGCATTTTGGTAGAATGCTTCGTCAAAGTCCGGAACTCCCCATCCCGTAAAGATCACTTCTGCACTTTCTGCCTCTTGCAAGAGATGCTCCTTTGCCGAAGGAGTGCCATCATAATCTACCTGCACAACCGTGCCTATGGCATTCATTCTTTTCTGTGCCGCTTCCGTATAGAACTCACGATAGGTCTCATCCGTGAAAGTGTTCAGTACAAGAATTTTCATCTTCCTTTTCCTCTTTTCATTAAGTTGATCCGTCCGGTATCCAATGACGTATGTTTTTACTCGTTCAAGCATCAGGGCATTCTGTCCTGATGCTTTGCTATTCTATCCGAAAGAATTGCATGTTCACCTGCACTCGTCGTGTCATTCTCTCATAATTCACGTTCTCTGCGCAGGAAGTGCAGAATTACGTAAAGCGCAATCCCCGACAAAACTGCACCGCAGAGTCCAATCCAGTATACAAAGCTGAATTCGTCACCGGTTTTGGGCGTTTCCTGCTTTTCCCGGATTTGTTCTAGGCTACACGATGCTTTGACTGTCTGTCCATCCTCTGTAATTGTAAATGCATACAGCGCCGTATCAAGCAGATACCCATCAGGAGCAGAGATTACCCCACAGGTATACTCACCATAACGCAGCGAAATAACTATCTGGCCGTTCTTATCCGAATAGCCTTCAGCGACCGTCTGGGTATCCGCATCGAAGATGCGGATACCCACGTTCGTCAGGAACTTCCCGTCAGAAGCGTCAGATACAATAATCTCCAGTACACCGGTAATGTGTCTGCTTTCGATGGAACCAAGATCGATGTCGTGACTGTCTTTTGAAATTTCCACTTCATCCGTTTTATTTGAGAGCACATAACCCACCGAAGGATCCAGTTCCCGTACGAGATAGCTTCCAAATTCAACATTTTCGAAACTGAACAAGCCGTTTTCATCGGAAAGGACAGTACGGAGTGCGGTATCAGGCGTAAACTCTACCGTATCTTTTGCGAACAGCCCAATCACAGCCCCGTGCACTGGCTTTCCCTGCTCATTTACCTTGACGCCGCGAACGCTGCCAACCGCAGGACGTTCTTCCGGATTTCCACGGAAAGTGATTTCCATGATGCCATTCCACACACCGGCCTTGTCCTTATTATCCGTGTTGGTATGTCCCCTGAGAACGATCTGCACATAACGAGTCTGTATTGCCTGGTTTTCCAGAATGGTAGCCCAGCCATGATTCCCGCCCGTATGCACCGGTGTCGTCTTTGCACAAACCACATCTTCAACAAACGACGTCCAATTCTCACCGTCGGTGGAAATGTTAACATCATAGTAGGTATCGCGCAAAGAAGAATTATGGAATACAATATCCAACTGTTCTAAGGTAACAAGCTCGCCCAAATCATAGTTTGCATACACTTTTCCAGATTCAGGTGCCTGCACTGTCCAATACGTCGGCTCGTTCTGAACCGCGACGAAGTTATCCCAACTGTTGGAAATATCACAGCCTTCACGGAAAACGTTGGTCCATCCGCGCTTGATTCCCAAGATTTTATTTGTGTTGGTAATCCGGAGCGTATAAACTGTAGTGGACGTTCTGTCTCTGGAAACACAAGTAATCTTGATGTTTTCCATGTCAGACTGATCAACCGTCACTTCTGCACCATAGGCACTGGCAGACGCCACAATGCTTAGGTCGTAATCCTTCCACCAGCGGTCAATCATATACTCATGTGTTTCACCAGAAAAAGCGTCGTAAACATTACCATTGATCATCAGCGTGGAAATGGAACTATTGTCAGAGGCGCCTCCGCCAGAGGTTTCAAAGTCTCCCTCCGCTATCGTAACCGTGTTCGTCAGGACGTTAACCGTATATACCTTTCCATTTACGCCAAAAATGTGTTCATTTGCATTTTCGCCGTGTTTATACTTGACATACGCAGCTTCCGCCGTGTTCTGGTTCCAGCTAAACGCAACTGCATTCTGCCAGGAAGATCCGGTATAGGTCTGGCGGAATGTTTTCTCCTCGCTGGTCGCCCCCGCGCGGCCATAGAGTACGACATTTTCAAATGTTGTCGATACATTCTCGGCACCGAACGGGAAGAAATTCATCGTATTAGAATTACTTTCGATGGTATAGATTCCACCACTGAGCAATGCAGCCTTAGAACCGGTAAACCAGCGCAGTTCCAGATCAGTATCCTCCATCGTCTCAATATTATCCACCACAAGCAGGACTTTTTCCTGCTTTAAATACACAATATGCCGTTGGAAAAGATCCAGCCCAAGTTCAGATGCATATGCCTCTGTCGCATCCCCGACAATATAATCATAAACCACATCGTTGTCTGTATCAACTACCTCTTTTACTGTATTCATGTGCGGAACAGCGTTATTATCAATATATGGTTGCTCCTGCATCCACTCATTTCCGCTGCCAAGCTGTCCCTCGCCGTTGACCAGCAGGGTATTGTGGTTTGAGGCGTATTTATCGGAATAGCCATCGTCCCTGAGCAAATATTCACCATTGGAGTAGAGGGTAATATGGTTGGCATCCGGATGGGCATGTCCCGCATCAGCCTCCCCTACATATGCTCCGCTTTGTACCATTCTCAGAAGATTTTCACCACAGGGAACACCTGTTTTAATTGATAAAATGTCCTCATTCCCAGAAAAGTCAGAACGCGATACCACATGATTCAAATCTTTAAACCATTTCAGCGTTTCGAGATTTTCAGGCTCCGCTATTCCAACACTTACATCTCCGAATACGGCGCTCATCCATACATGCTCATCTAAACCTATGTGTTTTGCTTCGTATGTCTCTGCCAGCCACTGTGCTGTTTCGTCCTGGTATTCTGCTGCAATCATCCGGAGGATATGGCTCGGTCCGTCATAGTGGTATGTTGGGCTGTCGCCAATGTTTAGTAAGTTCTGTGAGGAGGTCCATTCGTTCATGGGAAGTCCATTATACAGCACATAATCGGCAGACTGGGAATAAACATTGGTCATATCGATCAGGTCGATTCCCAGCGCAGTTTTGGCTACGTACGCTCCTTTAAACACCCACGTCGTGCCATACTCCCAGTAAGGCAGTCCCTCCTGCGAGGTGCCGTCAGGCATTAATGCATTCATGCCGTATCCATCTTTGTATAATCCCATACCCATCCACTTGACCAAGGTGTTCTTCTGCGTCGGCGTATTGCTATCGCTCTGCAATGCAACCGCCGCTGCCATCAGTCCGGCCATTCGGATGTTCAAATGGTTCATAACATAAACTTTATAATTTATACTTTCTTTATATAGGTCAGAACCCGCCTGCCACATGCGCTTCTCAATGGCCTCCAGGATAGGAACATTTTCTGTCGTGACATCCCACAGATCATTATCCGTTCCCATCGTGTGGTCACATCTCTCATTGGCCAATTCATCCTTCAGCCAGCAATATGCCATTGCCACTGCAAATAGTTGATGTGCGCAGGCCAGGTCATTATTCTGAGCAGGCGTTGAACCCCAGAACGGGTAACTCAATGACGCCTTCAGCCATTGAATGGTTTTCTGCAAATACAACGCGTTTTTCTCGGCATAATTCGCATCATTCTTTGTGAACAGATAGGCCATCATAAAAGCAACGGCAACATCACCCGTTTCGCGCTGATATTCGTCATAGGACGGGATTCCTGTCTGCGGATTCTTGTATTCTGCTGGGATCTTGTTTACCAGGCTGTCCGCTTCTGCCAGTGCCTGGTCAATCAGTTTCTTGCGGTCTGCATTTGTCTTCGCCTCTGCCTTAATGCTGTCTAAATCTGCTTGTGTAAACAGAAGGCTCCAATTCTCTACCTGAGCCATCAAATCAGCCAGTTTGCCCACCGTGATGTTTAATGTAATTGTTGCAGATTTCCCCCCGCTGCGCTTAGCTGAGATTATAACTATGTCCTGATATTCCTGATCGATAAATTCTCCATCCTGATCCATCAGCCATGTGTTGGAGGTATAATACAACTTGTCACCACTGATATAAGCATTGCCTTTATTGGGCGCCACAGTGACTTTGTATGTGTCGGCGGCCAGAGTGCTCTTTAGATCAATTTCAGATGTCTTTCCAAAATTGACGCCCACGTTTTTTGTTTGGCCTGCAAACGACGCATCTTCTGCAACCGTCACCGTACAGGATGCTGTTTTATCCTTGACAGCAGCCGTAATAACGGCTGTCCCGTTGGCAATCGCAGTTAACATTCCGTTTTTATCAACCCTGACAACCGCATCATTACTGCTGGACCAGGCAGTTGTGCTGACGGTCGCATTTGCAGGATACAAAACTACTGCCATATTTCTCTCTGCACCGGGTGTCATTGCCACGCTCGTTTCATTTAGAGAAATATTTATAAGTTCGACATATTCATCAACAACGTGAATCACGCACGATGCCTTTACTCGCCCGTTTACAGCCGTTGCAGTAATGCTGGTTTCACCGACGCTGCACGCAGTAACGGTACCATCCTCTGCAACCACTGCAACAGCGGGGTTGGAAGACTTGAACACCACATCGCTAACTGCGGAAAGCGGCGACAACGAGTAGTTCAACTTTGTAGACTGCCCAGGTTCCAGGTAAGCCTCTGTCGCATTTAATGCAATCTCCGTTGCTTTGCTGCTTGGCGAAAGCGTAAGTTTGTCAATATAGTATGCGTTGGTAACGACTCCCTTCGGACCGACACCAATTTGAATGCTCTTTTCTTTTGTTTCCAGTACAAAACTGTGCGAAACCTCAACCCATTCCGTTCCAACATCGACTGTTTTGATCGTAGGCGCACTGCTGGTCGCATTTTTCAGTTCAAGTCCGAAATTGGAAAGCGTGCCGCCCGCTGCTTTAACCCATACGGAGATCTTATATTCCGTTCCGATCTCCAGTTTGTTCATTTCCGCCGCCGTCAGCGTATACAACGCGGTACCTCTTCCGCCCGTTTCTCCCGGCGTAACTTTAATTGCGTTGTTTCCTTCATAAGCCGTGTCTGTCATGCCTTCAAGCAGAACGCTGGCCTTATTCACCCACATGCTCCAATTCGCATGAGAGGCAAGATTCCATACTGCGTTGCCTGATGTGCTTATGATTCCCGAATTGTCATTGACAACAGGATTCTCAAATCTCTCATTTACAATATAAGCGTCCGCGGACGTAACAGATACTGTACAGGTATCCGACGCTGTGCCAACTGTTGCAGTAATGACCGCAGTGCCCTCACTGACGCCGGTTACAACGCCGTTGTTTACCGCGGCAACGCTCTCATTACTGCTTGTCCACGCAACAGATTTTCCTTCCGGATAGCTCGCGATCAACGTCACCGTTCGTCCGACCGGGACCGTAGCCGTATCGCATATTGCAACCGCGTCAGCTACTTCGTTCCGTTTTTCGACCGTCAAATAGTCGAGATAAATGCCTGTGCCATCCACGTTGGCAGATGGGTTGCTTGTAGCAATTTGAATTTTTACCGGTTTGGATGAATCGTATGTGAAATCGACCTTTATCTGCTGCCACTGTGTCGTTTTCTCCGACTGCACCGTTTGCGCTGTTGCGGAATTCGTTCCGCTGTTCAAAACCGAAAGCGTAATCCGTCCGGCATCTTCGCTCGACTGCTTAACCCATATACCGGCAACATAGGTCGCACCGTCGATCATTTTTGCTGTTTGCGCCGCATTTAACGTATATGTAATATATATTCTAGAAGCGTAAACAACCTTTCCGCTTTCGTTCGTATATTGATTCGCAATATGTTCAATGCAGCTATCGCCATGGTATGCGCCAGAAACGCCCGCATTCAATGTAACGCTGCCGCCGCTGAGATAAGTTGAAATCCCGGATCCTGCAATGGGGTTCGCGCCATTCCATGTGACAATACCATTCCCTGGCGTTCCGTCTACTGTCGCCTGTATATGCGTAGACTTTATCCCAAGATTATCATTGATTATAAAACTTCCATTTTCACTTGTCTCAAAGCTCTCGGCTAGAATCAAGTTGTTTTCTTCAGCATCTTCGGCCCTTGCCGGAACATTCCCAACAAGTCCAAAGACCATCACCAGTATCAACACTGCGGAAATAATGCGTTGCAAGTATTTATGGGCCGTACTCATTTTTTGAACTCTCCTCGCTAAATTATTTTCCTCAGCCAAAACATCGTAGCGTCGCTATAGTACTATCCAACGCCGCTATTCTTCCGATATTTCCAGCCAGCCTATCTAAATTATACAGGAAATAACATTTTGACGAAACAGACAAAATTCTTTTCCTATCGGCAAAATTCTTTGTACAATCCATATTGTATTGTTATATTTTGAAACCGCACTAAGTCAATTCTCTCTGCCAGTCCTGCACGACTCACAAAAGCGTATCTCAAACGGTCAGCCCTCCTCTCATCAAGCCCGATTCATTTTTTCCTCAGCGGTTGTGTGCAGATAGAATAGCACATGATTCGTCGATGCCACAATGTGGAAATCCAATTCATATCCGTTATTTCAGTTATTCCCTGACCCATTTGCTAAAAATGCCGATAAAATCTCATTATTGATCATTTACATTTGTGCCCGTCCTGCCCTAGAATGAATATATGTATAATACGAATTATAATCGGAGGTTCTTCTCATGAAGCCACTCACCGCTGTTGTCATCGGCTACGGAAGCCGCGGGGCAATCTACTCCAAGTACGCCCTTACCCGCCCTCAGGAGCTGCAAATCGTCGCAGTCGCGGACGCCGTCGAAAACCGCCGTGCCTTTGCCGCCGAGGTGCATCAGCTTGCGCCCGAACGCGTCTTTGCCGATTGGAGGGAACTGGTGCTGCTCCCGAAGCTCGCTGATTTTGCGATCATTGCAACGCAGGATCGGCAGCATTTGCAGCCCGCGCTGGCCATGATCGAAAAGGGCTACAACCTGCTTCTGGAAAAGCCCATGGCGCATACGGCGGCGGACTGCAAACGCATCACCGAGGCCGCCGAGAGAAAGGGCGTAAAGGTCATCGTCTGCCATGTTCTTCGCTTCACGCCGTTCTGGAAAACCCTCAAGGGCATCATCGACAGCGGCGAGATCGGCACGGTCATGTCCATCGACCACATGGAAAATGTCGGCAACGTCCACCAGTCGCACAGCTTCGTGCGCGGGAATTGGAGCAACAGCGACCGCTCTACGCCCATGATTCTGCAAAAGTGCTGCCACGATACCGATATTCTGCAATGGCTGATCGGCAAGCCCTGCAAAAAGGTGCAGTCCTTCGGCTCGCTGACCTATTTCACCAAGGCGAACAAGCCCGCAGGCGCGCCCATGCGCTGCACGGACGGCTGCCCGCATGCCGAAACCTGCTATTATAACGCGATTAAGCTCTATTATGAGGACAAAGGCAATGCGTGGTTCCGCAGCGTTGCCGCAAACACTGCCGCGAATCCCAGTGACGAGGCCGTCCTGGAAGCTCTGAAAACCGGCCCCTACGGCCGCTGCGTCTATGAGTGCGACAACAACGTGGTCGATCATCAAACCGTCAACATGGAGTTCGAGGGCGGCGCAACGGCTTCACTGTCCATGAACGCCTTCAACAAGGGCGGGCGCTTTATCCGCGTGTTCGGTACCAAGGGTGAGATCACCATGGGCGCTGACAATTGCTTTGAAATCTACGAGTTTTCCACGCGCCAGACGCGCAAGGTTCCGATCGCACAGGTCGGAAACACCATCGCCGACGGCCACGGCGGCGGCGACGAGGGCATCATGGTCGATCTGGTCAAATACTTCGCAGACGGCGAGGCTACCGTCTCCATTTGTGGCGTCCGGATGTCCTATCTCAGTCACCTGATCGCATTCGCAGCCGAATGGTCGCGCCTCGATGGCACCGTCGTCGATCTGGACGCCTTCTCTAAACAAATTTAAACAGACCAATATCATAGGGTGCAGACGTTTTCCTTTCTTCCCGTCTGCACCCATTTTGTATTATATTGGCAGCGTCTTGCTCTGCTCGTTTTGCAGAACACACAGTAAAAAATATCAAATAATTGGGGAAGAAGTCTCAAAGACATCGATACGTACACATGGTAGAATGCAGCAAGAGAGGAGTCCTTCGATATGCAGAGTCTGCCTCGTTTTCACTTTGACAATATTTACTATGACAATCCTCTTGCGCTTGGTCCGTATGTGCTGCGGCAGGTTGGGGATCTCGCCGCGGGTGCGGACTATGTATGTTCGGCACACCTGCAGGAGGTTTTGGAAATCTCCTACTGCGTATATGGCACGGCAATTTTTACTTTCGGTGAGGATCAATTTCCGATTGCACCGGGAGAGCTGATTGTTACGCCCAAAGGAAAACTACACGAGATCCGCGCGACGGGTGTAAGTGATTTCCGTTATTATTACCTTGCTCTTACGATCACCGATCTGTCGCAGCCGGTCGAACGGGCGCTTGCCGACTATTTTGCCTCGGTACCCATTCACCCGGTTAAAGCCGACCGATGCGTTGCTTCTGCTTTTCAGGATATTTTTCGCAACATTCTGAATCAGGACTGCTTTTCCGGCCGTCTGATGGAGGACGCAATACGCAGGGTTCTGGTCTGGACGGAACGCTCCCTTCAAGGCAGTGCAGAGAAAATCTATCTTCCGGAAAGCGGTGCCGAAAAGAACCGGCTTTTGTCGCAGCTCTGTGCCTATCTGGATGAGTCCGTGCAGGACATTTCCGCGCTGAAACACTTACCTACCCGTTTTGGTTACAGCCACTCATACCTGTCAAGTCTGTTTTCCCGCGCAATGGGAATCAGCCTGCGAGAGTACTTTCTGCTGCGCCGCCATGAGCGCGCCTGCCGCCTGCTGGCCGAAGGACGCAGCGTCACCGAGGTCGCAGAGCATCTCGGTTATACATCAATCCACGCATTCAGCCGCGCATTTTCGGCAAGGGAAGGAACCCCGCCGGGAAAATATCATTTCTAAAAGGAGAATCATTCAATGAAAGTTGCTATCATCGGCTGCGGAACGATTGCCAACATCGCGCACATTCCCGCCTACATGAAAAACCCAGATGCAGAAATCAAGTATTTCTGCGACATCATTCCAGAGCGCGCGTCACAGGCCGTCGAAAAATACGGTTGCGGCACGGCAATCACGGATTACCATGCGATTCTGGACGATCCGGAGGTAGAGGCCGTCTCCGTCTGCACCTCCAATCTTTCGCACGCCTCCATCACCTGTGATCTGCTGCGTGCCGGGAAGCATGTTCTGTGTGAAAAACCTGCCGCCCGAACCTATCCCGAAGCGCTGCAAATGCAGCAAGCGCAGCACGAGAGCGGCAAGGTGCTCAACATCGGCGTGTGCAACCGTTTCAACGCCTCGATCAATTACATCAAAAAATTCATTGATTCCGGCGAGCTTGGTGAAGTGTTCCACTGCTATATCAGCTTCCGCAGCTTCCGTTCCATTCCGGGACTCGGCGGCGATTTCACAACGAAGGCTGTTGCAGGAGGCGGCGCCCTGATCGATTGGGGCGTGCATTTTCTCGACATCGTCATGTATTGCTGCGGCGATCCCGAACCTCTGACCGTCACTGCCGAAACTTTCTGCCGTCTCGGCAAAGATATTGCAGCCTACTCCTATCGAGATATGTGGGCCGGCCCGCCGATTCCGAACGGGACCTATGACGTTGAGGATTCCGTCACCGGCATGATTCGTACCACCGGGCCGGTCATCACCCTGAACGGTGCCTGGGCGCAGAACATTGATGCGGACGAGATGTATATCGACTTCATGGGAGACAAAGGCGGCATTCGTCTTTCCTACGGAAAGGACTTTAAGGTCTATACGACGAAACACGGCGCACTGGTCGAATACAAGCCGGAGTTCCAGCCGAATAACCACTATGAGGCGGAGATCGACGCTTTCCTGCGCTGCATTCACACCGGCGAAAAGCTGCCGAGCCACATTGATACCTTCATTATCACTGCAAAGCTGCTGCAAATGCTCTATGACAGCGCAGCGCAGCATAAGGAAATTCAACTGTAAGGGGTATTGGTCATGAAAATCGGTTTTATCGACTATTATCTGGACGAATGGCACGCGAATCACTACCCGGAGCAGCTCCGTCTGCTCTCGGGCGGAGAGATTGAGGTTGCCTACGCGTTTGCTGAGATCGACGCGCCGCACGGTCTTACCACGGATGAATGGTGCAAAAAGCATGGCATCCGCCGCATCGACACCATTGCGGAACTCGTTGCTCTGTCCGACGGCATCGTCGTTCTCTCTCCGGATAACTGCGAGCGGCATGAAGCCCTCTGTCAAATTCCGCTGGCTTCCGGCAAGCCCTGCTATGTGGACAAGACCTTCGCGCCGGATCGCGCAAGTGCAGAACGGATCTTTGCAAACGCGGAAAAGCACGGGACGCCCTGCTACTCCACCTCCGCACTTCGTTATAGCACAGAATACCGCGACATCGACCCAGACGATGTTCTTGCCGTCAGCTCTTGGGGGCAAAACAGCTATGAGATTTATTCC
The DNA here is from genome assembly GCA_934622035.1 of uncultured Oscillospiraceae bacterium. Classification (GTDB taxonomy): domain Bacteria; phylum Bacillota; class Clostridia; order Oscillospirales; family Oscillospiraceae; genus JAZOXB01. The sequence continues at coordinate 47,642 of CAKTVG010000013.1, read as the reverse complement.
ATTCACCAGCTCGAACCGGTTTTGACCTTTATCAATTCCGCACCGACGCAGGTCATGATGAATGTCTGCGGAAGCGAATGGTATACCATGCTCATTCGTTTTGCAGACGGTCGGATGGCAAACATCACAGGCTTCTGTAACGGTTCTCCTTTCGTCATGAACATCGCCGGAAAATCCGGAAATCGCATGATTGAGGTCAAATCTGACTTCTTTGCAGAATTCCTGAAGGAGCTGATCCGCTTTTTTAAGACAGGCGAGGCTCGTGTTGCCCACCAAACAACAATTAACATCATGGCTGTGCGCGAGGCGGGCTATCGTGCCATGAAGAGTCCCGGTATCTGGGTGGAGGTATAAGTTATGAGTACTTTTTCGATTGGAATCATTGCCGATTGCCTGCGGCTCCCGTTTGCGCAGAGCATTCGCCGCTGCAAGGAGCTCGGCGCAGACGGTGTGCAGCTCTATGCCGTTGCAGGTGAGCTTGCACCGGAAGCCATGACCGCCGCAAAGATTCTGGAATACCGTTCTATGCTTGACGACTGCGGGCTGGAAATCTCCGCACTCTGCGGTGACCTCGGCGGTCACGGTTTTTGCCGTGCCGATGAGAATCCGCAGAAAATTGAGCGCTCCAAACGCATCATTGATCTTGCACTGGAGCTTGGAAGCAATATTGTAACCACGCACATTGGCGTCGTTCCTGCTGACACCGGCAGCCGCACCTATGAAACGCTGCACCGCGCCTGTGAAGAACTGGCGCAGTATGCGCATAGCCGCGGCGCACACTTTGCCGTTGAAACCGGTCCGGAACCCGCAGTCCGCCTGCGCAGATTTCTGGATTCGCTTGGTTCAACCGGCGTTGGCGTTAATCTGGATCCCGCAAACCTTGTCATGGTCGCTTGCGACGACCCTGTCGCAGCCGTCGATACGCTCGCCCCGTACATTGTGCACACCCATGCCAAGGACGGAATCTGCCTGCAAAAAACCGACCCACAGCGGATCTATGATTATATGGCAGACGGCGGAATTGAAGAAATGCACTTGCAGGATTACTTTATAGAAACGCCCATCGGACAGGGTTCCGTTCCCTTCCCCGCTTATCTGGAGCGACTGAACACCATCGGCTATCACGGCTATCTGACCATCGAACGTGAGGTCGGTAACAACCCCGCAGGCGACATTGCGCTTGCAGTGCAAAGCATCCGGCGATATCTGAAATGAATCGTTACGGGATCGTTGTGATCGGCTGCGGCTATATCGGGCAACAGCACCTCGACGACATTTACTATCGGGACAATGTCCACCTGATCGGCGTTGTTGATACCGATCCTGCGCGCGCCGCGCTGTTCGCCGCCAGATACGGCGCCGAACATTGGGCTACGGACTACCGCTCTCTCGTCGCGCTGCCGGAAACACAAATCGTGATCATCGCCTCCTGGGTGCGCAGCCATTGCGAGATTCTTCGCTTTTGTATAGAAGCGGGTAAGCACGTTTTATGTGAGAAGCCGCTGTCGGCAGATAAAGAAGAAAGTGAGCAGGCCTTTCGCCTGATTGCTTCTTCCAAGGTCAAGGTGCAGCTTGGTCTGATTCTGCGCCACAATCACTCTTATCAAAGGCTGCGCGAAATAATCGCAGGCGGCGCAATCGGAACGCCGAATTTCATTCGCATGGTGCAAAATCATCATGCGTTAAACTGGCCGCGCTATCGTCGTCTGCTGGAGGATTGTCCCTCCTTCTTCGACTGCGGGATTCACTATTACGACGTCGCGGCCTGGCTCACAGGTTCTCGCATTCAAAGCATACACTGTTCCTCTGCCTTTCTTGATACGGATTGCGAGCACGCAAACTATGGCATCGCCCGAATGCGCACGGAAAGCGGCTGCCTTGCAATCTACGAATCCGGCTGGAGCAAAAAACTACCGGCTGCCTCGGAGAGGCTCTTTGTCGGAACTGAGGGTTACCTGCAATTAACGCTTGCGCATGAACGCGTATCCGCACGGGAAGAAGGCGACCTCATCACGCTTTACCACGCAGATCGCGGAATCTACGAAACAATTAACCTACCCTGTGTCTACAAAAACATGTATGCACAACTCTGCTCGTTGATTCAGTCAATTGAAACAGCTTCCGAGACTGTTCCGGCATTGAGTGATGCACAGGCTGCTACGCGTGTTGCGTTTGCTGCAATACAGTCTGCCGAAAGCAATTTAGAAGTTTGCTTGTAAATGATTGCATTCATCGCTACTTTTTTAGCTTTTCTTTTCTGTTGTAGTAGCGATGTGCAACTACTTAATGCAATAAACAAGCAATCCACAAAATCTTTAAGGAGGTAGCGCAATGTCTGGGTTTTACATTAAAAAAGTGATAGCGAAAAGTGCAGTCAAGGGCGATGCCAGCGTTACCTTCGGAAAAGGACTGACTATCATACAGGGACGCTCAGACAGCGGCAAGACTTGTGTGGCAAATTGTATCGACTTTATCTTCGGCGGCTCCGTAGATAAACCGTTTAAGGAAACAGCAAAGTACGATGGCGTGTCCATGATTGTTGCATCCAATGACAACGATGGATAAGTCACGCTCCATCGGACGGTAGGAAAGAATCAGGTTGAGGTGTCCAGCAACATAGAAGGAATCGCAAGTGGCACCTATGATGTCAACTATCGCAAGGGAGCGAAAAATCCTCCGTTGAATGAGGTGTGGCTGAAACTTATCGGCATTGAGCAGGAAACCATGATTGTGGCAAATGCTCGGTTTGAGAAGAAACGGCTCACATGGCGGAACCTCCTGAGAGTGTTTTATTTGGATGAAAACCGGGTGGATGATATTGACTCCATCGTGGAGCCGAAGCATCGCTATATGGAAAACACCCTCTTCCTATCTGCGCTTTTGTTCCTGATTACGGGCAGAACATTCACGGAAACGGATGCGCAGGAGAAAAAGGAAATAAAGAAAGCACGCCGTGTTGCTGTGAAGGAATATGTTAACCGTAAAATACAAGACGCCGCAGAACGTAAGGAGCAGCTTGAAAAGGATCTTCATATTTTCGAGGGTGCAGATGTAGAGGACAGAAAAAAAGAAATCCGGGCTGAACTTGAAGAGTTAAAGCGTCAGCGTGATGCTCTTGAATACGGATGCTGTAAGAAAGCGTTTTGAAGCAGTTCCCCAAGGTGGAAGAGATCGGGGCTCTTATTCGGACAGGCTCAGGCCGGATATGCCATCGGGTACGGTGATGATTGGCTCTTCTGCTGGGGGTGCAAGACCGTTTATTCACCCTTATGAGCCAAGAGCATTGACGGTTAGAGAAACTGCTCGTTTACAAAGTTTTCCTGATTGGTATAAGTTTTCCGGCTCAAGAACCGAACAATATCGACAGGTCGGAAATGCCGTGCCGCCTTTATTAGCATATGAAATCCTATCGGCAATAAAAAAGTGTTGGAGTCTCAAAATGTATCCTAATATCCCATATGAAGGCCTATCCTGGCCAATTACTCAACACGCCGGGGTCTTAAACGCCGAGGTGTTCGATGGTCTGTTGAATGCTTGCCTCCTGTGCAAAGGAGAAACTATAGATGCAGAAAAAATAAACGGATATCTCGTCAATAATGGAATTCTTACAGCCAATATTCAGGCAGATAGCAATCAAGTTGATGCTTGGAGAGATTATCAACAGATTTTGAGTGAGTTTGGACTCATATATTCCACCAGGATAAGCAAAGTGCTTACGCTTACGCCTATAGCAATGGCCTATTTGAACAAAAGCCTTTCCTATTCAGAATTGATAACCTTACAATTGCTAAGGTATCAATACCCGAATGGGCATAAGTCTCAACTAAGCCCATCATTGATGCAAAGCTACGGCGAAAACTTTAACTATGAATCTTTTACGGAGCTACAAGCACATTACAATATACAGATAAGACCGGCCGCGCTGATATGGAAGATTTTATATAAATTATGGGAAAGCGGAGAACAACCAACACTGTCACTGGATCCTTGCGCGCATTCCCATCGTCGCACCGGAGACGGTGGATAAGCTGACGTGGTGGGAGCTGACCGTCCGCCTCCTGCGGCGCATCTGTATGGGTGAGTGAAGCAGCGGCCGTTTGCCAAATTTCGGTGCCCGCACACGGGAAAAGCAGCAGCGCAAAATACGCTGCTCAGACTGCCAAATAAACGATCCGGCCAAAGGCTTCGGATGGGAAAAGCACATCACTAAGTCTCTTGATTGCTTCAGGAAGCCCATGCGCCTTGTGCACTGTGGAGCACGCTTCGGCGTGCTCCACAAATCTGCATGGTCTCGATCATTGTTTTGCTCCGTTTTTCTTTGTGCGATCTATGGTATCCGTTCTTTAGGCAGTTTTCGTGCATCACGAGATTTTCCCGCCGTCAAGTGCGCGGCGGGGGACAATGTGTAGTCGTTTTTCCCTGCGCACAGGATTTTTCTGGACTTCCGGGCTATTTCGTGGTATACTGAACTAAAAAAACGGTTTTCTTAGAAAAAACGAAGTTTCCCATTCGATTCTGTCGAAATGAATGTGGAATTAGTGCGGAAGGAGCGCTTCATTATGACGATCAAGGACATCGCCAGACTCGCGCAGGTCTCGGTATCCACCGTTTCCAAGGTTCTGAACAACAAGGATGAAAACATTACCGAGGAAACGCGCAAGCGCGTGCTGGACGTTGCGCGGCAGTACCAGTTCACACCCTATAAGAACATCCGCGACCAGCTTAGTGTCTCGTCGCACACCATCGCGCTGATCGTTCCGGACGTCGCCTCGCCGTTTTTTTCCGGTCTAATCACGGCCATTGAGCAGGAGGTGCGCGCACTCGGCTACTGCCTGATGCTGCTCAACTCCAAGGGCAGCCCGGACGAAGAATACGATCTGCTGCTGATCGTCATGCAGAAGCAGGTGGACGGTCTGATTTTCTATCCCATCACGCAGTGCGAGGGCGGCGTGGCGGAGCGGACGCTCAGCCTCCTGCGCGAGCTGAAAAAGCCCTATGTCTTTGCCGACCTCATGCGCGAGCCAGGTGCATACCAGACGCGCTTTGACTTCCGGCAGGCCGCCTTTGCCGCCACCAAGTATCTGACCGATAAGATGCACCGTAAAATCGCCTTATTCTGTGACGGTGATCTTCTGGACAACCGCTTCCTTGACGGCTACCGTAAGGCCCTCTATCAGGCTTCCATTCCCTTTGACGAAAAGCTGTGCGTGCATTTCACGCAGCGCGACGAGGGATTTTTAAAGCTTGCGCAGCTCTTTGACGTTGGAACGACGGCGGTCATCTGTGCCGGCAGCCGGTCGGCGCCGCTGCTGTATCAATATGCCAGCCGCTGCAAGTGCCCCGTTCCGGAGCAGTGCTCGGTGCTTTTGCTGGACGACTCCTGCCATTTGGAGGGCTTCCTGCCGCAGCTCACGCATGTGGAATATCCCTACGAGGAGTTTGCAAAAAGCATCACAAAGCAGCTCAACGCCTTAATTTATAAGTCCTCCGACGTGGAGGAAAGCCGCACCGTCAGCACCGCCGTCGCAGAGGGAGCGAGCGTCGCCACGCCCTACGGCAGCCGCGGCAAGCGCAGCATCATCGTCGGCGACCTGAGCATCGACGTCACCCTCTACGCTTCGTATCTTCCGGCGGTCAACTGTGTAAGCGTCGTAAACAAAAAAAGCATCACCGTCGGTGGCCGCGCGGCCAATCAGGCTATCTGCGCAAGCCAGCTCGGCTGCAACATCTCCGTGCTCGGCTGCGTCGGCAACGACCGCGAGGGACATCTGATTTACGAAAATCTGACCAACCACCGCGTCGATGTGGACGGCATTCGCATGGACAAGACCAATGCCACCGGCTGTGCCTACATTTCCGTCGCGCAAAATGGCGACAATCTTGTACTGGTTCATGCTGGCGCGAACGATGCGCTCAGTGCACAGCAGATTCTCAAGCATCGAGAGCTGTTCACCGACGTGCGCTTCTGCTCCTGCCACACTGCCATTCCGCAGGATGCGCTGGCCGAGGTTTTCCGGCAATGCGCAGAAAAGCGAATTGATATGATTCTCAAGCCGAACAATTTCCTGCCCGCCGAATACGAGGCCGAATGGCTGGACGGTCTGTTCCTGCTGCTTCCCAACGAAAGCGAAATTGCCATGCTGCGGCCGGAGCTGGAAACGCTGGAGGAGCGGATCTATGCCTATCGGGCCAAGGGTGTGCGCAATATCATTGTCACACTGGCCGAGCGCGGCTGTGCATTTCTGGCCGAGGGCTGCGACCGCATCCGCTATTATCCCACGGAGCAGGTAGAGGTTGTGGATGCCACGGGCGCAAGCGACTGCTTCATTGCCGCGCTGATGACCTGTCTTTCCGACCGTGCAGACTTTGACTATGCGATCAAATACGCCAACTTTGCCGCCAGCCTCAGCGTGACACGCAGCGGCAACATTGCCTCCGCGGACTATAAATCCATGCTTGATCTGCACTTCGGCACGATCCTGTAAACGCATCTATAATACAAGCGCCCTGCCGGAAATCCGGCAGGGCGCTTGCCAGACAGTCAAAAAGTCCGTAATCGCCAAAATCGATTCACAATTTAATGGTTTTTGCTCTCTGGATTTCATTTGCAAAAGTGGCTTATTCCGAACTGTATAGTCTAAAAATCAGCTTGCTATGCAAGGATTTTGACTTACTTCGCAACTCACGCCCTACCGTACCTATGTACGCCGACGGGCGTGAGTTGCTTGTCTTCCGAACTTTTTCGCAGTCTGTCAGCGTGCCGAAAAGAGTTTTTCGGCACGCTGACAGCGCCCTGCCGGAAACTCCGGCAGGGCGCTTGTGTAGTTCGTTTCTTATTTCACACTTATCAAACCGTGTCCTTGCGCATTCTGACAAGCACGAGGATTGCCAGCGCGATCAGGCTCACGATGGCCGCAGCCAGCGTCAGCGGCAACGCGAAGCCGTCGGCCGTGGTGGGCGCCGCAGCCTTCTTCCCGCAGACGGTGCAGACGCCGTTGACGTACTTATGGCCGGTCTTGGGCAGCGTCTCGCCCTTTTCAATCGTCCGGCCGCAGTCCTTGCAGACGAGATCGCCGGAATAACCGTCCTTTGTACAGGTCGGCTTCTGCTCGTTCTCGCGTGCCGTGTGCTCATGCCTGCAAGGTGCCGCCTTGACGGTCAGGGCGCAGCTTGCGGTAAAGCCACCGTCCGCCGTAGTGACGGTGATAACGGTCTGGCCGGGCTTCAGGGCGGTCACAACGCCGTTTTCATCCACCGTGGCGACCGCCGGGGCGCTGCTGGTGAAGGAAACATTCGCGTTCGTTGCGTCCGCGGGCTGCACGACCGCATTTACGGTCAGGCTTTCACCCACGGTCAGCTCCGCCGCCTGCGGCTCGAGCGTCACACCCTCGACCGAGCGGATCAGGGTGAAGCCGGTCGCGGCCTCACCGTTGGCAAAGAGTGTCTTGACGGTGTGGCTTCCAAGGCCGAGCGTCGCCATGTACTCCGGCTTGAGTGTGAGCTTCAGTCCGTCATTTACCGTTTCGAGCGTGTAGGCCGACTGCTCCAGCGGTGCACCGTCCACCTGCACGTTGAGAAAATGCTCGCTTGCGGGAACGATCTCCAGCTCAAGCGCCGCACCGGCCTCAAGCGTCTGGTCGGAAGTCTCGGAGGTGAAGCGATAGTCAACCTTCTCCAGCAGGCCCAGCATGGCCCCGCGCAGCGTCTGATAGACGGGTGTCAGCTCCTCGAGGCTGCTGGCTTCGGACACGGTCTTGACCGCATCGAGCGCCCGCTGCATCTCGTCCCAGTTGGCATAAGTGGCCGGGTCCTGTTTGCCCGCCCAGGTGACGATGTCCTGAATGTTCTGCCAGAGCTTTTCGGCCTCGGTGCGTTCGACGCTGACGCCGCACCATGCACTGTAATCGCCGTCCTTAGTCGTGACGATGACGGTCGCATAGCCGAGGCCGGTCGCGGTGATCTTGCCGTTTTCATCAACCGCGACGACCTTGGGATCGGAGGTCGCAAAGGTCAGGCCGGTATCCACGGCGTTGGCCGGAACCGCAGCCGCCGTCAGCTTCCAGCTCTCGCCGCGATGGAGCGTGAGCTGCTCGCCCTCCTCCTTGAGATACACGCCGGTGACATGAATCTCCGGTTCGGTCTTTTCGGTGTACTTGTCGTCCAAGTAGTTATAAACGTTTTCCAGCTCCGCATCCGTAAGCGCGCGGTCGTAGACCAGCACCTCACAGAGCGTGCCCTTCCAGTAGGTGTTTTCCTTGCCGGTGCCGAAATAGACGATGTTCTTATTGTTCTTTGTCACATTGCTCTTGGACGTACCGATGCCGAAGGCCTCGCCGTCGACCGTCGCCTCATAGGTCGTGCCGTCCCAGCGGATGGCCGTTGCGCCGTAGGCGGTCGTTTCGCGCGCGCGCGCGGCGCTGAAGCCGTAGTCGTTGGCCGTACCGGTGCCGAAGCGTGCCGCGACGGCGTCGGTGTAGACGCTGGCAAAGAAGCTGCCCCAGCTCCCCGCTTCATCCACATAGAACAGCGAGCGGCGCTGCACGTTCCACGCAAGGCCGTTGCCCTCGTTGTATTTCCAGCTCGTTTCCGGAGAAGCATAGGCGATGACGGTCGCGCCGGTCAGGCCGTTCAGGCGGCCGTCAGCCAGCACCATCTGCATCACGTCGCCGTTGCCGCTGAAGTACACGCCGGGCTTGCCGTTGGAGGCATTCTCCTTAACGGTCGGTGTTCCCTTCTTGTTGGTCGCAGAGACGCTCCTCGTGCGGGAATCCCACTTGGTAACCTTGCCGGAGGCATCCTGCTCCACGCCCTCGGAGGCATCCAGCCAGAAGATCAGGCCATCGGTGGAGACGGTCTTGTCCTTCGGCTCGTAGAGATCGCGGAGATAATCATTGACGTCGGCCAGCTCCTCGTCGGTCAGGACGCGGTCATAGACCAGAATGTCGCAAACGTCGCCCGTCCAGTAGGTGTTGCCCTTGCCGGTGCCGAAATAGAAGATGTTCTTATTGTTGGCGGTCTTGCTGCCAAGAGAGACGCCGGTGCCGAACTGCTCACCGCCAACCTGCACGTCGTAGGTCTTGGTGCTGCCGTTCCAGCGGATGCTCGTGGCGGTGAAGCCCTCCGTGCTCTCGGAGCGCTCGGCGCGGAAGCCGTTGTCGTTCGACGTGCCGGTGCCGAAGCGTGCGGAGATCGCGTCGGAATAAATGCCAGTGTAGAAGCTGCCCCAGCTACCGGACTCGTCCGCAGAGAACAGCGTGTGGCGCTGCACGTTCCAGTCAAAGGAGTTGTTCGTCTGCTTCCACGGCGTTCTGGAGGCCGCGTAGGTCACGACGGTCACGCCCTCAAGGCCATTGAGCGCGCCGTTTTCGAGCACCATCTGCAAGACATCCTCGCTGCCGTCAAAGGTAACGGCGGGTTTTCCGTTGACGGCGTTCTGCGTCAGCTTCGCGTCGCCCTTCTTCTTCGTGGCGACGGCGTCGCCCACCTTGGACTTCCACTGTGTGACAACGCCGCTGTCGTCCGTGCTCACGCCCTCGGAAGCGTTGAGCCAGAACATCAGGCCGCGCGTCGTGACCGGTTCCTTCACGCTCTTTGCGGTGACCGTCACGGTTGCCACCACAGGCGTGCCGTCGGCCAGCGTGCCCTTGACCGGGAAGCTGCCTTCTTCAAGATAGTCGTTCGGATTGATGCGTTCCCACTGCACGCCAAGATCGATGCTTGCACCGCTCTCATAGGTGATCTTGACCGTCTTGGGAAGCACGGGCGCTGTGCCCGCCTCGCAGGTGACGGCGACAGCCTCGACCGCGCTGACCTTGTCGGCGTACTTTTCGGCAAGCGCGAGCTGCGCCGCAGTGATTTCGTCATCCGCGAGTGCACGGTCATAGATCAGGATCTCGTTGATCGTGCCCTTGAAATAGTTGCCGTTTTTGCCGAGGCCGATCCAGCCCTCGGACTTGATGTTCTTGCTCTGCTCTGCCGCGGCAGTGCCGGTGTAGACCTTCTCGCCGTTGACAAAGAGGGTGTCTCTCAGGCCGTTTTTGCGGATGGCCGTGGAGGTAAAGAGGCTGCCGATGTTCAAGGGACGGGTGTAGGTCGTGCCGTAGTCGCCGCTCGTGCCGCTGCCGAAGCGCCAGATGACTTCATTCTGGCTGGCATTAAAGTATGCGCTGCCCCAGCTCCCGGTCTCACCGAAGTACAAAACGCTGTGGTACTGGCTGGACGTGCCGTTGTTCGCGCCGGCCGTGATATTTTCGGAGGAATTATACAGCAGCACCGTGAACTCGCTCTTGCCGTTCCAGAAATTCTCCGGCAGAACCAGATCCATGCTGTCGTCGCCGTCAAAGGCGATGCCCTTGCCCTTCACGGTCGGGCTGCCGGACTTGACCGTCGCGGTGATGTTGCCGACCTTCGAGGCCCACGCAGAGACCGCGCCGTTTTCCGCCGTCACGCCCTCGGAGGCATCCAGCCACAGGGCAAGGCCATCGGTCGTGATCTCAGGCTTGACAACCGACGTCGCCGTCACAGTCACAAGCGCCTTGGCATAGCAGCCCAGCGCCGGAACATAGCCAAGCACAAGGAACTGTCCTTCCTTGGCGTAGCTGCTTGCCGCGACCTGCTCCCAGCGAACCTCCAGTCCGTAGGTCTCGCCATTGGCCGTAACCTGCACGCTGCCGGGAAGCACCGGCGCCGTACCGGCGGTCGTGGTGATCTGAAGCTCCTCCAGCTGCGCGTCCGTAAAGCTCGCCGCGCTGACAAAGCGGAAGGAATCAAGCGAAGCCAGCACCTGCTTGGGCGCACCCGTAAAGCGCAGATACACCGTGTGCGTTCCGGCCTCAGGGGTCTTATCCAGCGCGGCCGTAACGGTGCGGTAATCCTCAGAAGCCGCAAGCGTGAGCTGCGCGATGCGGTTTTCCTCCGCAAGGCCGTCGAGGTAAACGCCCAGCGTGCCGCCGGACAGGCCCTGCATCGTGAGATTCAGGAGTGCCTCGGTGCCGTCGAACACGATGCGGCGATATTCAAGATCATCGCCCGCCGTGAGCTTTTCGACCTTTTTATTGAGCCGGGAATCCGCCGCAGCAGGGACGGAGAATCCCTGCGTTCCGTAGTTGAAGCCGTGGAAGTGTTCGGCCTCGATCACGCTCTGTGCGCTGCGGTCGCGGTTATAAGAGGCAAGGTAGCCTGCAAGCTCGCTCGGGCGGTCGGTCTGAATGGCCGTGTAGCCGCGATTGAGCATTTCTGCCCATGTTGCCTCGGTGTCCGGCTTTGTGCTGCAAAGGCCCGACCACATGGTGTTGACGAACATTGCAACCTTGTTTTCCAGGCACCACGGCTCGAGCTTTTCATGGATAACCTTGTCTGACGGATCGTCGGAGATGCAGATTTCAACCATGACGAGCTTATCGCCGTTGTCCAGATGCGACTGCAAAATGCCGTAGTCGGCGCTGCGAATGATATAGACATACAGGATGCTCTCCTGCACGTCCTTTGCCGTGATAGGCTCGTCGGAATGCTTTTTGTTCCACTCCTCGGCCGCAGCGGCGTACCACTGGTTCATGGTCCACACGTCGTTGGAGTTCTTGAAGAAGAAGTGATTCAGCATGCCCTGCTCGCGGAACAGCACATAGCAACTGGTGAACAGCTCCTGCGAGAAGCAATGGTCGAGGTTGACCATGGTGTTCGGGCCGAGCTTTTTAAGAAGATCGATCAGGTCGTCCATGCGGCTGAGCGGAATCGTCTGCCCGGCGACGGCCGTGCCGGAATGCTCGGCATAGTTGGGCAGACTGTTCAGAAGCGCTGCATCGTCCTCGGTGAGAAGATAGGCGCTGCTGCCGCCCTGCCCGGGCTTGACCGCAATGGTCTTGAGCTGCTCCCAATTGTAGTCGGAGATATTCCCCGAACCCATGGCGCAGCGATTGATCGAGCCGTCGTGCGAGAGGACCAGAACGCCGTCCTTGGTCATCTTCACGTCCAGCTCCGCCACGTCGATGCCCATGCTGATAGACGCAGCGACCGCCAGCAGAGAATTTTCCGGTGCCATGCGCCACGCTGCGCGATGCGCAACGCCCATCGGCACGCCGGTGGCAAACTTGGTCACGCCGTCCTGCGCACCAAGCTCCGGCACAGGATAGGCGATGACCGTCGCCGGCACGAGCTGCACAAGCAGCAGCACGACCAGCAGGATGGACAATAGCCGCTTCTTCATAAAATACCCCATTTCTTTCCGTTGTCGGTTTTTGGCAAAACGCTGCTCTATTCGCCGTTTTCCGATTCTAGTTTAGCGGATTTTACAATTGAATCCTAGGGGCCTATTCTGCGATTTTTTGGAAAATCGACAGATTTTTGAAAATCCGCCGCACTTGATGCACAGCGCCGGTTTTTATATAATAGGTGTCGGAGGGGATATTTATGGCAGAACTCATTGCGCGGCGGCAGTTTTCGCCGCTTTACATTTGGCTTGATATTGTGTTTCTGGTCGCGTATCTCGGATTGCTTCTATGGAAGAAAAAATACATGACCGTGCTTGTCGGACTGGTGATGGGCGCGGTATATCTGCTGGTGGATTATGGCATTTTTCACCTTGTGTGCCACAGCCGCAGCATCACCGAGGGCTACAGTCTGTTCTGGGTGCTGCTCTGGATGTCTATGAGCTATGGCTTTACAAATTTCACATGGATCTGGCTGGCATTGTCCAAGGACGAGCATCTGCTCGAATGGTCGCTTCTGATTCTCGGGTGGTGGTTCTGCTGCCCGCTGCTGACGCAGACCTTCGCGCCGGGCGCAGCCGTCATTGTCATTCAGCGCACCACAGGCGCATATCACGGCTATAGGCATCGCCGTCGGACTGGGACAGACCGCCGAAGATGACGTCAGCCTGCGGGTTTTCCTTCTCGGCCTTGACACGGGCAATCAGAGCGCCGAGAGAGTCGTTGGTGAATTCGACCTTGACGTTCGGATACTTCTCGTTGAAGATCTTCAGGAACACTTCGTGGTCGGCATCGGTCTGGGTGGAATAGACGACCAGGGTGCCGGACAGATCTTCGGGCTTGTCCTCGGAGGGAGTCTCAGAGGAGGGAGCTTCGGAGGAAGGAGCTTCGCTGGAGGGGGCGGGTTCTTCCTGTCCTGCGCAGCCTGCAAACAGGCAAGCCAGCATTGCCAGGGACAGAAGGATTGCGAGCAGTTTTTTCATTTTCGTTCTTCTCCTTTTCGGATTTTTGATTGGCGCCGTCCTTCTCACGGCGCCGGATTTATACAACATCTTACGATGCTATATACACTGGATTGGGTGGAAAATCTCCGCAGCGCGTCACAGCTCGATGTTTTCGGACTTCGTCACGCGCATATAGACAACGAGAGACAGCGCCGTCAGAACCGTCGTGACTGTTGCGAAGGCCGCAGCCGCACCGAAGTTGCCGCGCGAGATGGCCGAATAAGTGCCGACCGTAAGCGTGATGGAGCGGTTGTTGTACAGAATCACTGCGCTGGAGACCTCTGTGACGATGGAGACCCAGCTCAGGATTGCGCCGGAGACAATGCCGCTGGACATCATCGGTACCGTGATGCGGAAGAAGGTTTTCATCTTCGACGCACCGAGAGAAATGGACGCTTCCTCAATGCTCATGGGGATCTGAATGAGCGTGGCCGTAGCCGAACGCGTGGTATAAGGCAGGCGGCGGATGATAACCGCGATGATCATGATCGCAAGCGTGCCGGTCAGAACGAGCGGCTTGCGGCTGAAGGTGGACAGCAGCGCAATGGCGATGACCGAGCCGGGCATGATGTAGGGCAGCATGGAGACGGTGTCGATCGTGTGGTTGAGGATGCTCGGGCGGCGTACCGTCAGATAGGAAATCATGATGGCCAGCAGAATGATACCTGCCAGCGCCAGCACACCCACGATGACCGTGTTGCCCGTGGCGCGCAGCAGGAGCTTGTCGATAGCCTCGCGGTAGTTTGCCAGCGAATAGCCCTCCTGAAACACGCCGTTGACGGAGTTGCGGAAGGAGACGTAGATGATGTACAGCTGCGGCAGCGCAGAAATCGCCACGATACCGTAGCAGAAAATGTGCATCAGCACGCCGCCCAGCCCCTTGGCATCCTTTTTCTCAACTGGATGCAGCGCGTTCATGGTGAAGCTGAATTTCTTGGTCGCAAATTTTTGGATCAGGAAAATGACTGCCGTCAGCAGCACCGCAATGACACTGATGGCCGAAGCAAAGTTGTAGTTCGAGCCGGTCTCACTGAGGAACTGGTTGTAAATTTCCACGGTGAAGGTGCGGTAGCCCTCGCCCATCATGAGCGGCGTACCGAAATCAGCAAAGGCGCGCATGAACACCAGCAGCGCCGCAGCCAGCACCGTCGGCATGGACAGCCGCAGCACAACCTTGAAAAAGCGCTTGATGCCCTTGCAGCCGAGGTTTGCCGAGGCTTCCATGAGGCTGTTGTCCAGATTGCGGAACATGCCGTTCATGTAGATCAGCACGAGCGGATAGAGCTTTGTGGCCTGCACGAGCAGGATTCCCCAGAAGCCGTAGATGCTGCCGATGTTGATGCCCAGCAGCTTCAGGAAATTCGTGATGACGCCCGAACGGCCGAGCAGCAAAATCCACGCGTAAGCGCCGATGAAGGGCGCAGACATGCAGCACAGAATACTCGCCACGAGCAAGAACTTTGCGCCCTTGAGGCGGAAGAAGGAATAGAAATAGGAAAAAACGATGCCGATGATGAGCGAAACGATCGTGACGCAGATGGACACCTTGAAGCTGTTCAGGATCGTTCCGTAATAATACTTTTTGCTGAAGAACTTGACAAAATTCTCCACGGTGAACTTGCCGCCCTCGTTGACGAACGCCTGCCGCAGCAGCGTGCAGATGGGGTAGACGAAGAACAGCAGGAAGCAGGCCAGCAGGAGAATGGAGATCACAGACCAGACCTCAAATTTACGCCGCTGTCTCATTTCGCAGCCTCCGTCACCTTGTTGTCGTGGACGCCCGTGAGCAGATTCTCGCTGCCGTCCTCGGTGAAAACGTTGATCTTGTCGGTCTTGATCTTCAGGGCGACGATGCTGCCCTTGGGAATGATGGAATCAATGGAGGATTCCTGAATGATGTCGGCCTCCTGCTCCCCGATCTTCACGGTGTAATGCGTGTTCAGGCTGAGGAAGATGTGATCGGTGACCTCGGCTTTCATGCCCTCTTCGCCCGCGTCGCAGACGGCAAATTCCTCCGGACGGATAGAACGGCGAATTTGTCCCCAACTACGCGCTCGGCACGAACTTCTGCGCACAGCTCCGCAAGCTCACGCGCATCCCGCTGGACATCCACCTGATGATCACACGACCGGACAGCAAGCTCGACTGCTTCGACATTCAGCCGGGCGAGTACGTCTCCATCCACTGGGAGAGCACGCCGCACGTCCACCGCACGCTCTGCGCGATCAAGGCGCGCGGCGGCAAGCCCATGCTGGCCATCAACCCCGCCACGCCCTATGACGTGATCCGCTATCTTCTGCCCGATCTGGCCGGAATTCTGGTTATGACGGTCGATCCGGGCTTTGCCGGGCAGCCGCTCGTTCCGGCCACACTGGAAAAGATCCGCGACCTGCGCACGTTTTTGGACGACAGCGGCTATCCGGAGCTCGAGATCGAGGTGGACGGCAACGTCAGCTTTGAGAACGCGAAAAAAATGCGCACGGCCGGTGCGACGATGTTCGTCGGCGGCAGCTCGAGCGTTTTCCACAAGGGCGGCATCCTGTGTGAAAATATTCAGAAATTAAACGAATCTGTCGGGAAGTGAGGAATTTAGGATGAAAAAAATGACAATGGAGGCCGCGCGGCTGCACGCGATCGGTGATTTCCGCACGGACGAGATTCCCATTCCCGTCCCGCACGGGCAGGAGCTGCTCGTCAAAATCGGCGCATGCGGCATCTGCGGCTCCGACCTCCCGCGCATCTACCAGCACGGCACCAGCAGCCACATCTATCCCTTGACCATCGGGCACGAGTTCTCCGGCACCATTGTCGCCCTCGGTGAGGACGCCGATCCGTTGCTGCTCGGCAAACGCGGCTGCTTCTATCCTCTTATCCCCTGCCGCACCTGCGACCCCTGTCTGACCGGCAACTATGCCATGTGCGAGCACTATAACTACATGGGCTCACGCTGCGACGGCGGCTTTGCGGAATACTGCCTTGTCCCAAGCGCGTGGCATTTTATCGAATCGCACAATCCGGAAATCCATTTTGAAGAGCTGGCCATGGTCGAGCCGGCCTGCGTCGCGCAGCACGCCGTGCGCAAGGGTGAGGTTTTTGCCGGTGCGAACGTTGTGATCTTCGGCGCCGGCCCCATCGGCATCATGGCGGGCCGCTGGGCACGGCTGTCGGGCGCAAACGTGCTGCTCGTGGACGTGGTCGATCAGAAGGTTGAATTTGCACATCAGTGCGGCTTTGACGCCGTCAATTCCACAGTCCCGGACTTCTTGGACAAGGTTCGCGCGGCCTTCGGCGGGCATCTGGCCGACATCGCCATTGAGGGCAGCGGCTTCGGCTCCGCGCTGGAAAATGCAATCCACTGCATCCGCGCCTTTGGCCGCATCGTCCTGCTGGGCAATCCTGCGGGCAACACGCAGATCTCCCTGGAATCGCACAGCCTGCTGCTGCGCAAGGAGGCCACCGTCACGGGCACCTGGAACTCGCATTTCGGCAATTATCCCATCAACGAATGGCACTACACCGTCGAGATGATGGACGCAGGCAAGTTCCGCTGCCGCGACCTGATCTCGCACGAGGTATCACTGGCCGAGCTTCCCAAGCTGGTGGACGACATAAAAAATCGCCGCGTCTCCATCTGCAAGGCGATGTACGTCTCCGCACTGGATCAAAAATAAAACAGTATGACCAAGCAAGCGCCCTGCCGGAATGCCCGGCAGGGCGCTTGCTTATTTCAATAGAACTCAGTCTTTCTTTCTGCGTCTTGTGCATGCAAGCAGCATGCCGCAGGCCGCAAGGGTCAGACCGGCAGTTGCCAGCCACAGTATAGGCTTGTCGCTGTCGCCCGTGCGAGGCTTGCCGTCCTCGGCAGGCTTTGGCTCGTCGGGTTCCCCGCCGGAGGGTTCGCTTGGTTCGGACGGCTCGGACGCGCCGCTGCCGCCACTCGGCTTCTGCGTCTCGGCAGCCAGCAGGAATTCATAGTCTCCGGAGCCAAGCTCCACAACAATCCTGCCATCCTCGACCGCCGCGGATCGGATGCCGTCGATTGTTTCCGTAGCGACATCCTTGCCGCCCTCGCGCAGATCCTTCAGATTGCCGAAGGGCAGGCGCATTGTAGCGGTGCTGCCCGCCGGTACAGAAAGCGACAGGCGGAAGCTGCCGTCCTCGCCGCAGCTCCAATCGCTGCGGATCGTGCCGCACATGGTCTCCGTCGAGGTACGGCAGAAGGTGACACCGGAGCCAAGCTCGGGCGCAATGAGAAAGTGGTCATAGGCCACGTCGCCGTCCGTCATGCGGATGCCGCCCATGTACTGGTACATCCATTCTCCAATGGAGCCGAAGTTGATGTGATTGAAAGAATTCATGCTCACATCGCCGAAGCCGTTTTCAATGGTGTAGGAATCCCAGCGCTCCCACATGGTATTTGCACCGTTTTTGATGGTGTAGCCCCAGGAGGGATAGCTTTCGCTGAGCAGCAGAGAATACGCAACGTCGGTGTAGCCGTATTCGCTGAGCATCGGGCAGAGATAGCCGGTGGAAACAAATCCCGTGGTCAGGTGCCCTCTGGCTTTGATGTCCGCAGCGAGGCGGCCTGCCGCATCCGTCCTCTGTGCCTCGGGCAGAAGTCCCATTTTCAGTGCAAAGATATAGCACGCCTGCGTGCCGTTGCCGACCGTGCCGTCTGCGGAAACGAATTCATCACAGAAGGCCTGCGCAATGTCGTCATGCAGCTTGGCATATTTTGCGGCATCGGCGGTATTGCCGATGATCTCTGCCATTTCGGAAAGGAGCTGCGCCGAATAGGCAAAGAAGGCGGTGGACAGGACATCCTTCGGCGTATCGGCATCTACCTGTAGCCAGTCGCCAAAGTAGCACGGGCGGCGGATAAGCGGCTTGCCCTCCACGCAGTCGGTAATGCAGTAATCCACATAGCGCGTCATCATTTCATAGTTTTCCGTGATGATCGCGGTGTCGCCGTAGGTCTTGTAGAGCGTCCACGGGAGGATGACGGCAGTGTCCTGCCAGCCCGCGTGACCGTCAAAATGCAGATTCGGGTTGGCCGGAGCAATGATGATGATCTCGCCGTCGGGATTCTGCGCCTGACGAATATCGGCCAGCCACTTGCGGTAGAAGGCATAGGAATCATAGTTATAGAGCGCAGTCTTGGCAACCTCGTGGTGATCCGTCCAGCCCAGCCGCTCATCGCGCTGTGGGCAGTCGGTGGGAACGGAGACATAGTTGCTGCGCAGTCCCCACAGGATGTTGGACTGGAGCTGGTTGAGCATGGCGCTGCTGGTCTCAAAGGTGCTCAGCTCCGGCGTATCGCTGTTGAGCACAAGACCCGTGACCATGTCCGCCTCAGGTGCCGCCTTCAGGCCCGTAATCTCCACATATTGGAAGCCGTGATAGGTAAAGCGCGGGACATAAACCTCTGTTTCTCCGCCTCTGGCGATGTAGACATCCGTTGCCTCTGCCGTGCGGAGGTTTGCGATGTAAAGCGTACCGTCCTGATTGAGCATCTCGCCATAGCGAAGGGTGAGCTTCTGCCCCGGCGTCAGGTTATGCAGCGTCAGACGGATGACGCCCGCAAAGTTCTGCCCCAGATCAAAGATATATGCCTGCTGCGCCGCGCCGGTCGCGTCCCTGTCGGTCTTTGTGACATTTTGGGTCGTCAACTCCATGGTGTTATGGATTGCGGGATCGACCTGCGCAATCAGGTGGCGGTTTTCATCGGCAATTCCGGCGTGCGCCCAGCCGTCGCTGCTGACCTCTGCCGTTGCCCACGCGTTTGGCGAGCCGCCCAGCTCCTTGGTGGCGTCGTAGGTCTCACCGTCGAGAATGTCGTTTGCAACGATGGGCGAGCCTGTGTGCAGTCGGAAGCTGTCATCCGTGACGAGCGTCTGCACGCTGCCGTCGGTATAGGTGATGCGGAGCTGACCGATAAAGGCAGGCGTGTCGCCCCAAAGATGGTTGCCCCAGTTGTGCACATTACCGCTGTACCAGCCGTTTCCGAGGATCGCGCCCCAGACGTTTTCTCCCTGCCGCAGCAGCGAGGTCACGTCATAGGTCTGATACTGCACGCGGTCATTGTAATCCGTCCAGCCGGGTGCGAGATAGTCCCCGCCGACCTTCTGTCCGTTGAGATAAGTCTCGTACAGGCCGAGCGCAGCGGCATACAAACGCGCGGAAACAATTTCCCGCTCGACCGTGAAGTTCCTGCGCAGGAGTGGCGCGTTGACCTCCTCGTCAATGCCGCGCGGGAAGATCGCCTCGGCATCGGTCATTTCAAAGTAGCCCCGGCCGTCCTTTACGCTGCCGGACTCAAACTGCATGGTCGAAGCGTCGTCAAATTCCTCGCAGAACAGAACATTTCCGCCGCGATCCTCCACGCGGATATAGCCGCAGCTCATGCGCTCGTTCAGTCCCTGCTCCTTGTAAAGGCGGAAACCGACCCAGCCGGGCGTGCGGAACTCCGCATTGGTAACGACAGAGACGCGCACGCCGTCAAGGTAAGTCTCGATCGTGCCGCCGCTGACGCGGAGCTGCATGGTGTGCACCGCGCCAATGACACTTTCCCACGGCATCTGTGCGCTGACATCCACGTTTGGAAGAATGACATAGTTCCCGTTTATACAGACATGCGGGCGGAGCCAGACCTTTCCGTCGCCCATGTTCGCATTGACCTGCCACATATAATAGTTCTTGCGATCCTGTGCGCCGAAGATGATACCGGCGGAGGCCTCCTCAATGGCAAAATCAAGACTGACGGTATATTCGTCCGTAAGCGTCTCGGCCTGACGGAAAATGAAGGTCTTTTCCTGCGAGCCGTCGAACACCAGACAGCCGTCCGAAATTTTGCCGTCGTCAAAGGAGACGCGGGCAGGATTTTCAAAATCATCGTGGAAGATCACGCGGCCATTGGCATCGGTCAGCGTGACATTGTCATAGCTTGCCTGCTCGTTCCACTCGGCATCCCTGACTTGACGGAATCCAATCAGCCCAAAGGGAACCGCTTCGTCGAGCGTGCGGCTGTCCGCCTGCTTTCCATCCAGAAGCGTCGTGACATTCCGTCCGTCCACGCGAATCTCGATATGATGCCAGTCGTGCAGCGTTTCCTGCGTCAGAATGCCGGAAATGTCCACATCGGCAAGGGTCGCTGCGCCGCCGTTTTTCCAGCGATGCGGACGGAGCTGGATCTTGCCGTCCAGCACGGTGTTGATCTGCCATGTGTAGTTGTTTCCGCTGTCGGTCGCGCCGAAAACAAAGCTGGCAGCCTGCCGGTCGATCCTGAAATCGCCGGAGAGCGTGTAGCGGCTCGTATCCGGCGTTGCCGGCACAAAAATCTGCTGCCCGCCGTTTTGACGGACATGCAGGTGTCCGTCCTCGATGACCGCACCGTCAAAATTCTGCACGACGGCATCGTTGAAATCGTCTCGGAAAGAGATCACGCCATCGCCGTCATAGAGGCTGACATTATCGTAATAGGCTTCCTCCACGGCGTCGCCCGCGCGGAAGCCGACCTTGCCTGCGGGCAGAACCAGCGGCTCGCCTTGCAGGCCGAAGTCGTTGTTCATATTGCGCGAGTCCACCTGCACACCGTCGATGGCGGTCGTGATAAGGCCGTTGTCAAATTCGATCTTCATGTGGTGGCGTCCGTTCCAGTCGCGCATGATCTCGGAAATATCGACCTCGGGCGCACGCAGCCAGATGTTGCCCTTCCACCACAGGTGCGGGCGAAGCGCGGGATGGCCGCCGGAGGTGCCGACCTGCCACATATAGAAGTTCTGTCCGTCCTGATAGCCAAAAACAAAGCTCGCGCCGCCGTTTACAATCTGAAAATCCGCTTCATAGACGTAATACACGCCGTCGTGTGCAGCGGCATCGGCAGGCTTGCCGTTGATCCACTGCGCTCCCTGCCAGTCGTTCTCGCTGAGCAGCGCAGTCTCAAAGACGGCCGGAGCGCTCTGTGCGCTGTTACCGTGATTGTCCGTGACCGTCACGCACCAGTAGTATGCCGTGGCGGGTGCAAATTGCCTGCCCCCATAGGAAACGGCGGTGCTGTCGCCGCCTTCCACCTCGCCGCTGTCCCAGAGGTCGCCCTCCCCCGCCGCCAGTCTTTCACGGTCGGGGGCAACGAGAATGCGATAGCTCTTTTGCAGCACGCCGCGCTGCGTGGACTCCAGCTTCCAGCCGAAAACCGGAGTCTGCGTATTGATGCCGAGAGGATCGGTCTTGTGTTCGCAGGTCAGGCCCGTGACCTTCAACGGCTCAGCAGCCGACGCGGGAACCAGCAGCATAGGGATCACCAACATTCCTGAAAGTAAAATCGTAAAGATGCGCTTTAGACTTTTTTTCATGACGCGGCCTCCTGTTTTGGATATTCTCCACAGTCCATCGCGGCCAATTTGCGGAACAGATCCTCAAAAATGCCGTCGCGGTGAACCATATAGACATATTTCATCAAATGGCGGCTGTTGCTGAAGCTGTAAAAGCCGTCATACGTCGGCAGCGGCGTATGGACGATCTGATCCTCATAAAAGCCCGGGTGCAGCAGCCATGCGACGGTGGAAATGTCCCAGATCACACGGTTCCAGACCATGCGCCCGCGCACATCCTCCTCGTCGTGGCGGACGATTTGATAGAGATAGTCGCACAGGCGGTTCTTTCCCTCCAGCCACTTTTTCAGCTCCGGTCCGGTCGTAGCCAGATGGGTCACAACACCCATGCACGGAAGCTGCACCAGCGGCACGCCGGAATTCATCACGACGCGCGCGGCGGCAATGTCCTCAAACATGTTGAATTCGCGGGTATCCGGCCAATGGTGTGCGTTTCCGCCTAGCCAGACGACGACGATCTTGTCCGCGATCTCCGGCTGCATCAAAAGCGCGGAGGCCACGTTGGTGATTGCGGCGATGGCCAGCACATACAGCGGCGAATCGTCCGGGCGCTGCATGGCAAGCCGAATCAGATCCTGCGCAGCCTCGGAATCGACCGGTGTTTTCTCATCCGGCAGGAAACGCGCGGCGCCGCGGCGTGCAAGCTGCATCAGCTCGGGTCTGCCGCAGAGGTTCAGAATATTCTCAATTTCCCGATAGCTGCGCTCCATGCCGAGCGCGGGCGTCTGGGCACGTTCGTTTTGGAAGGGCGCGGCATAAATGCCCTTGACATTCAGCTTATCGTCCGAGGCGATCATATAGGCCAGCGCAAACTGATCGTCCACTTCATTATAGGTATCCGTGTCCAAAACGACATCAACCGGCTTCTCCGGCCAGCGGAGTCTGTGCAATATCCGTTCGTTGGAAATCATAGTTTTTCCCTTTCTGCTCACTGCTGCGGCGTTTTTTTCTTTTTACGAAGGAACAGGAGCGCCGCGCCCGCCGCCAAAACCGCGGCAGCACCGCCTGCAATCCAGCCCCACGGCGTGTGCGTCTTCAGGGGCGCAACATCGGGCATTTCCGCGTCGCCCAGATAGGTACCACCCGCATAGACCTGCACCTCATAAATGCCGACGCGCTTGCTCTCCGGCTCGGCCGTGATGCGCACGCGGACATAGCGCGCCTGCGCCGGATTGAAGGCCAGCGCCTCCGCGCCGCCATGCCCGCCGGAAACGGCCGCAGCCGCCTGCCAGTGCTCGCCGCCTGTGGAAAGCTCCACAGCATAGTCGCTTGCAAATTCCTGCGTCCAGCGGACGGTGACGTTGCTGATCTTCTGTGTCTGTCCAAGATCAACTGCAAGCCATTCGTCCTTGGCATGCTTCGGCTCCCACGCGGTCTTGACCAGACCGTCCGTCGCCTTTTCCGCCGCGACCTTGTCGTTGCGCTGGCTGCTGGCCGTGGCTGTTTTCCCTGCGGCAAGGTTTTCCGTATGGTCTCCTGCCTCGAGCGTCACGGTCTGCCATGCGCCCTCGGGGAGTGTCACGACCGTGACATCCCGCGTAACGTCGTTATAATAACCCGCCGTCTGCGCAGAAGGCGCGTCCAGCTTGTCCAGAGCCTTTCCGTCCACACGCACGGCATCGGCACGCAGGCCGTAGGCCAGAATTACGCGCTGCGCGCAGTCTCCGGGGTTCTGCACCGTGAGAAGGCCGCTGTCCAACGCGGTGTCAAACTGCGTCTGCGTTTTCTTGTCGGCAAAGAAGGGCGTACTGCCCGTGCCCGCTGCGACAAGCAGCGCGTCGGCAGCGCCTTCCGACATGGAGTCCGTCAAAGCAAGCGTTTTTTGGGAGACCTTCACTGGGAAGGCTGCGCCCGCCTTAACATAGACCGGCATTCTCTCCTGCGGCGCGGCCACAGTCAGGGTCTGCCCACCGGAAACGACCTCGCCCGTCCACAGGTCGATCCAGTCGTTGCCCGCCGGGAAGGTCACTTCGCGGCAATAAGCCTCCTCGCGCACCACCGGGCAGGCAAGGAACACGCCGCAGAACAGATACTGGTCCTCAATGTCGATCAGCTCCGGCTGATCGTGGTAGGCCAGATAGAGCGGCTGGATCATGGAAACGCCGCTCCTGCTCGCGGAGATCGCACCGCTGTAAATCAGATCGAGCAGGTTTTCGCGCAGCCAATAGTGATCCTGATAGACCTTCTCCGCCTGCTCGCCGTAGCTCCAGGGGTTGCGGTCAGAGGTGCCGTGCGTGCGCATGAGCGGGCTGAAGGTTCCGAATTGCATCCAGCGCATGTAGCAGTCCGGTGTAGGCGGATATTCATCGTAGCCATAGCCGCCGATGTCGCTTCCCCAGAGGGAGAAGCCCGCCGTCGAGGCGCTCAGGCCGCCGCGGATTGCCTGCTGGAGGCCCTGAAAGGTACTCGGGTGGTCGCCCGCAAACTGCCCCATCCAGCGCTGGCTGCCCGCGCAGCCACTGCGGGAAAAGAGAATGTAATCCTCGCCCAGCGCCTTTGACCACGCCTCGTAATAGCCCTTGTTGTATAGATAGGCGTAGAAATTGTGCATTTCATCCCCTGTCATGCCGTTGTGAAAAATACTGTCCTCAAAAATATTGTCGCCGAAATCGACCATGCAGCCGCGCAAGCCCCAGCCCCAGAGCTTGGAGAAAAAGCCGCTGATGACGTCCACGCTGGTAGGATTGCTGAAGTCGATGTACTCGCCCTGCATGATCTTCGTCGGGTCGGACTTGAGGACGACCGTCGGCACGGTATCCGCGGTCAGGCTGTAATCATATTGATACATGTCCCCGACGCCCACGGCCGACCAGTACCACGCGATCATCCGCGTGCCCCGGTTTTTCAAAAGCTGATAGGCCTGCGCGTCATACTGCGGCGACTGCTCGCCGAACAGCGACACGACCGGCGTGCCGAGGCGGTCGTACTGCTCAAGAACATTGGTCATCACATCGATGTGCTTACCCTTGCCGAGCGCGTTCCAAACCTGCCCGCCCGCACCGACGGAGAATTCCAGCGCCCACTTGGGCGGGACAACCGTGCGGCCGGTCAGCGCGGTGTAGGAGACCAGATTCTCCTGCGGCGTGCCGAGCCAGAAGTAAACGTCGAATTTCGGCCCGTTGAAATCCAATGAATAGACCGCGCTGTCCGCGCTGCCGATATCGGCGTTCGCCGCATAGGTGGAGTTGAAGAACAGGCTGTAGCCCTTGCTGCTGTAAAGCAGCGGAACGTTTTTATAGCCCCATGTTTTGTTGCCGTCATAGCGCATCAGGCCCTGATAGCTGTCCTGATTCCACAAAAGTACCTCCTGCCCGACCTGATCGAAGGCATTGAAACGCTCTCCGAGGCCAAAAAGGCGTTCCTCCTCGGAGATCGCACCGAGCAGCATGACCTTCTTCAATTCCCCGTCCTGATAACCGAAGCGAAGCTTGTCCGCATCCAGCGTATGGATTGTCTCGCCAGCCGCGTTTTGCAGTGCAACTGACCAGTCTCCCTCCGTGGAGATGACGGCGCGCGCCGTCTCCTGCGTGAGCGTAAGGGTCTGCCCGGTCTGCTCATAGGCAATGGGCAGCAGCGTCTCGGGTTCAAAATAGCCGGGCTTATCCGTATGCAGGCGGATGCCGCCGCAATCCGGGAAGGATAGGCTCAGCGCCGTCTGCCCGCCTGCAAGCTCGACCGTGAGCACGCACTCGGTCTGTCCCTGCTCTATGTGCAGGAGCTTCCCCGGCGTTTCCCATGTGACCTCGATCTGCGAGGGCTGCGCGTTACCGTTGCCGAATTCCTCTGCGGCCTTGGCGGGCGCAGCCGCGGAGGTCAGGATCGCCAGTGCCATAGCAAACACTCCAATCATGTGAAATAGCGTTCGTTTCATGTTCATTTCCTCGTTATTCTCCGGTGATACCGGTCTTTTCTATGCTCTCGACGAACTGGCGCTGCAGGCACAGATACAAAAGCAGCAGCGGCAGGACGGACAGCAGGGTGCCGGCCAGGGTGATCGATTCGTTGATGCTGCCGAAATTGACCAGATTCGATGGGTTGTAAAGGGACTGGTAGCTCTCGTAAAAATCGCGCAGCTTGATCGGCAGCGTCTCGATGTTGCCAAAGTACAGGCTTGCCTGCGTCGTCTCGTTCCAGTACCACACGGTTGAAAACAGCACGCTCAGGACGATAGCAGGCGTCGCCGAGGGCAGCGCGATCTTGTAAAAAATCTTGAACTTTCCCGCACCGTCAATCTCGGCGGCCTCGTCCATCGCCTTGGGATAGCTGCTGAAAAACTGGTAGAACACCAGAATGAACACCGCGCTTTTCAGCCCCTGACCCAGCAGCGCAGGCAGAAAGGATGGCAGCGGCGTGTCTAAAATCTTATAGGTGCTGAACAGCACATAACGCGGAATGAGCGTGACCTGCGTCGGAATAATAAAGGTCAGCACGCACAGCGCCAGCCAGAATTTTTTCAGCGGGAAACGGAAGCGCGCGAAGCCGTAGCCCGTCACAGCCGTAACCGCCGTCTGCAAAATGGCCGGGATGAAGGACATCAGGATGGAGCAGAGCAGGCTTTTCTTAAAGTCCAGCGTGTTCCAAGCCTTGATGAAATTTCCGAAGTAGAGCTGCGTCGGCAGCCATGTGACAGAGGGATCGATCAAATCCTCCTGCGAAAAGAAGGCGTTGACGACCATGTAGAGCATGGGATAGAGGTAGATAAAGCCGATGCCGAACAGGATGAAATACAGAACCGCCTTCTGTATCCAGCCCTTTTCCTCGCCCGCGCCCAGCAGAAGTCTGCGCAGCCGCTGCGGGTCTTTTTTGCGTTTCATGCTCTGTCCCTCCTTCCCAGAAGCCGGAAGATCAAAAATACCAGCAGCAGCGCCAGCGCGACCACGCCGAAATAGATCCATGACATTGCCGCCGAGAAGCTGTAAGGCTGGCCGACCTCAAAGAGATGGCTGCCGATCTTCTGATTCGTGGCGTTGTTCGTCCAGTTGGCAATCTCTACGACGGTATAGATCGCAGAAACCATGGCAATGGGTGTCATGGCGGGCAGCGTGATCTTCCAAAACTTCTCCCATGGGCCTGCGCCGTCGATGGACGCGGCCTCATAGATCTCCGGGCTGATTTTTTGCAGTCCGGCGAGGAAAATCAGGATTTGCACGCCGGAAAACCACAGAATCAGGACCAGATTGTTCAGGATGAACAGCGCAGGCGTCTGCAAGAAATCCGGCAGCGTGGCCAGAAATTCATAAATTCCCGCGCCGCTTTCGGAAAAATCAACCGTGTATTTGGTCAGAAGCTCACTGATGGCCGGGCCGCTCATGATGATGACCGGCAGAAAAAACACCGAACGGAAGAAACCGCGCAAGCGGAACTTGGAATTCAGCAGGATTGCGATCATCAGTGAAAAGACTAAAATCACCGGCACGGCACAGGCCATGAACAGCACCGTCTCCGCAATGGTCGAGGTGAAGGTCGTATCCTGCGCCAGCGCCCGGGTGTAATAGGTCAGTCCCGCCCATTTCATCTCGATACCGGAGGTCGTCACCTTGGCTGTGCTCAGGCTCAGCAGGATGGAGTACACCACAGGATAGGCCACAAAGGCCAGCAGGCCGACGATCCACGGAAGGATAAACAGATAACCCGCCACGGCGTTGCGCTTTTTATTTGTCATCGGTTTTGCCATGCGCGTCTCCCCTTTCCGGCTGCACCGTCATTTGCCCACCAGTGCAAAGCTCTGCGCAGGAACGCTGGCCTCGCCGGTGTAGTCGGTGCTGTTGTAGTTTACATAAAGCTTCATGTCATTGGAGTAAGTCACGCAGGCAACCCCCTCGGCCACCATCCGGTGGCGGACAATCTGCTGACCCTCAACGGCCAGCAGCGCCTCGGAAAGTCGGCCGTAGATGTCCGCGATCTCGCCCCGCCAGTCTCCGTAGTTGACGGTAAACAAATCCTGAAGCGGCGTGTCCATCAGCTCGGAATTGTCGCAGGCAGCCACAAGGAAGGACGGATACATTCCGTATTCCGCCATTTTCAGGACACTGTTGACGGAATAGAAGCCCTGATTGGCATAGGGCGCGTAATAATCGATGCTCCCCTTGAGGACGATCTGCAAAAACGGCACCGTGTCCGTCTCGTAAAGATACTGCCCGTTGACGACCGGCATATCGAAATACTCCGCCGTATCCGCCCAGAGGTATTCATTCGGTGCGGTCAGCGCAGGCTTCTGCGCAAGCGACTGCTGCGTTTGGGTAATCAACGTCAGCGCCTCGCTGCGCGTGATCTCGGAGCCGCGCGTGTATTCGGCATACAGGCGGCTGCCCCACTGCTCCAGCGCCAGCGGCATAGGTGCGAGCGCCTGCGAGGTGTCCAGCACCGTCTGCGCCGCGAGCGCAGGCTTGAGGATATAGCGCTCGTTAAACATGACCTGCGTGTTCGGCCGGACAAACTTGGCATAGGTGCGTGAGAGCGTTTTTGCCGCCTTGCTTGCAAGCCAGATCTGGTCGTCGTTCGCCGTGACCGGATTGACCGTCAGATAGGCGCGGCCGCCCCGTGCCAGAAGCGTTTCCCTTAACGCCAGGGCTTCCTTCTGCGAACCGACGCTGCGATCAAAGGCCGTCTGGCCGTAAGAAGCGCCGTTGATGCCGTCTTTTTGCCATCCCTCGAAGCTCACCGAGAGGTTGGTGATCCCGTTTTCGCGCAGGTCGCGCAAAATTTCCTGTGCCTCGTCAAAAGTAGTGAACGTCTGCTTTCCCTGCACCAGAAACTGCTTTTTCACGTCCGCACCCAGCAGATGCAGCCGCATTGGCAGCGCGGTATCAATGCGTTCCGTGGCGAGAACGCCCTGCTCTTTCAGAAGCGTGCGGTATTTCACCGCCATGCCGGAATAGTCGGCCTCCTCGCCCGTGAGAAAATAGAAGCGAACGGTGGGATTTACAAGGTTGCGCTCGTCCTGCGGGCGCTGGATACCCGCACCGTTTTTGCTGGTCGGGTGGATGTAGAGCTGGCGGTAATCGAAGCGTGCCGCCGCCCATGTAAAGTCCGTCGTCGCACCGGCGGGCGTGGCCTGAATGGAGGCATATTCCTCGCCCTGCTCCAGCACGGCAAAAAACGCATTCTGGCGCGCGCCGTGGACGATGCCATAGACCGGCACGCTCACATAAGGCGCATCGACCAGATAGTCGTTCGTGCGGCTGGCGTTCAGGTCGTTGGCTTCCTCCAGCGAGTCGATGCCCATGTCCGGCCCGTAGACCTTCTGGTTGAAGCCCGCATTATAGCTGCCGCTCTTTTGAAAGCGCATCAGCGCACCCGGGCCGTCCGGAATAAAGACGTAGCCCTCCGTCGCGTCCTCGCGCACACTGCCGAGGAAGGGCAGAAAATAAACGGATTTCAGCTTGGCTTCTCCGTTTTCCTCAATGGATTCGTCGTCCACGGACAGTGCAATCGCGTCGTCGGATACGATCATGCGGAAGGAAAACGAGAGCTTTTCCTTTTTCATGCGAAGCGTGCAGGTCACACCGTCCTGCGACCATTGGTATTTGGCGGTTACACCGAAGGTGCCCGGGCCGACGCGCTGTGCGGTGTCGTTGACATCAAAATACTCGAAGGAGCACAGACCGTTTGCAAAGCTCGACCACATCTGATTCAGCCCTTCGGGTTTATCCTCGGCCAGCGCGCCCCAGACATACCCGCTGCGCTTATCGACGATGCGAAAGGCATGCGATTCCGCGCGGAACCAGACCTCGAGATACTTTGTTTCAAGTTTTTTCTCAAAGCCCTCCACGCTCAGCGGGCAATCGACCGGGGAGGCCGCGTCATATTGCGTATGCCGGCTGGAGCCGACCTCCATGGCTGAGGTGTCCGGCAGTTCAAATTCCTTTTTTTCATACGTCTCGTCCGAGACCATCGCCCTTGCCGCAAAGGGGATCAGGACCGCAAGCGCACAAAGCGCACACACGATGCAAAGGATGCGGCGTTTGGTTGTTTTCATCTGCATTCCTCCTGCGTCAGCCCCGTATGCGGTAGAGAAGCTCCGCCCAGAGCGTTTCAAGGAAGTCAAAAACCTGTCCCCAGACGAGATACAAAATTGCAGCCACGACCACCGCCATCAGCATAAAGAACAGCGTCAGCAGCAGATTTTTTACCGTCTGGCGGAAGGTATAATCGTGCGTGTTCATCGCGCCGAGGAACAGATAAATCCCCGACCACGCCACTGCCGCGACGGAGGGCAGCGTGATTAAAAAGCCCTCGTTTTGCGTCAGAACGTAGCTTGCCGCGATCACGACCGGCATGATGAGCAGATAAGGCGTCAAGGCATAGGCTGTCATGATGTAGACATTTTTCAGTGAGCCTTCGCCCGAGCAGATTGACGCGACCAGCGTGTTGCCGACCACAAAGAGCAACAGCGGGACGGCCGCCGTGGCCAGCACGGAGAGCACGGATGCGCTGCGTGCATCGGAAACGTTAAAGGAAAAGCCCTGAAAGAGCGTGTTTGCCACAAAGACAATCAGCAGCAGCGCATACAGAATCGTCGCGGCGGCGACGGAACCATGGTCGCCATGCTTGAGGTCGTAAAAGCAGTCCAGCGGCGCACGCATCATGCGCAGTGCATAGCGCAGGTCGCTGCATAAACGAGGCTCTTTTCGTTTTTTCCGTTCTTTGCTTGCAAACAGGCCGAAACGCCGCCGCAGAATGCGAAGAAGCACCCACAGCACATACAACACGAGCAGCACGACAAGGATCGTGAGCACCCAGCGGTTCAGCCATGCCGCACGCACCTCCCAGAATGCGTCGGAATAGCGCTCGTGGTCACCTGCGAGCTTGAAATGCTCGGCTGCCTCGGCAAAGCGCTGCTGCTGAAAGAGCACCTGACCGTAGCCCTGATGCGCCAGCTTGGACATGCCGTTCAAGCGTAAAATTGCCTGCCAGTCGCCCTCGCCCGCTTCATAATCTCCGGTTTCCAGATCGTAGACAGCCTTGTGCATTGCAACGGCAAATTCCGTTGGGCAGAACACCTGAATCAAGGCGCGTTCACGGTCGAGAACATAGAGAAATCCGTCGTCGTCGATGTCGATTGCGCTGGCCAGCGTCAAAAGCCCCGTCCGGTCGGTGGAAACGGCGCGTCCGCCGAACGAAAAGATCAGATTGCCCGCGCTGTCGTACTCATAGATCAGGCCGGTATAGGTCAGAGCATAGCAATTGTTATACGGTCCTGCCACAATGTCCACAAAGTTCCACTCGTCGGTCATGGTCTTGCCCTTGGCAAGGATATTGCTGCCGCTCATGTTGTGCAGTGCAATGGCATTGCCCTCGCGCTTCGAGGAGCCCCATGCAAGCTGGCGGCCGCCGGTCTGCGTGACGGAATAGATCAGGTCGCGGTTGGAGATCGTGATATTTTCAATCTGGCGCGGGATGCGCGTGAGCAGCTTATCGAGCTGCTCCTCGGTGAAAAACAGATCCTGCAGCGATTCGAGCAGGCTTCCCGTGCGCAGATTCGCGCCGAAAAAGCCCTGAAATTCGCCCTGTGGGCTGAATTGCAGCAAGCCCTCGTAGCTTCCCGTGCTGGCGACAAAAATATTGCCCTCCCTGGTCACCACGACATTGCGCGGCGCAAAGGCCGAGCGCTCACTGAACAGATAGCTCTCCGGCCTCCCGATGCGCCGCAGCAGCGTTCCGTCCGGAGAGAAAATCACAATTCCCGGCCGTACCTTGGAGGAATCGGCGGCATAGACCGTGCCGTCCTCGGACACGAAAAGCCCCACCGGCGAATCCAATTCGTCTTCACCGAAGGCGCGCATCGTGTCGGTCCTTGGATCATAGACTGCGATGCGGTGATTTCCGGTATCGGCAATATAAATTTTCCCGCCGCGCAGGAACAGATCCTGCGGCTGGCTCAGTCCGGCGCCCTTGAGATAGATTTTTCCCGGAAGATAGGCGTCCTGCGTGCGGATCCATTCGTCGTCTGCCGAGAGCGTATAGGTATAGGTTGTGTTCTCACCGGCAGCATGCGCCGGAAGAACGCAGATAAGCCCCGCCAGAAGCAGGCCAAGCACGGCGCAGCAGAGTCGGCGCAGCAGTCCGGTTTTGTTCCGCATTGCGACTGTCTCCTTCCCTTTTGGAATGTTATTTCAGTCCGGAATGCGCCATGGTGTTCATCACGCGGGACTGAAGAATGATAAACAGGATCAGATTTGGCAAGAACAGAATCAGCGACGCAGCGGCACTGATGCCCTGTCCAGAGATCGTGTTGCCCGTTGCACCGGTGAGGGTGCTCATGTAATAAGCAAACGTCTTGAGCGTCTCGTTTTCGACGAACATTGCAGAGGCCTCCGTGCTGTTCCACGCTGCCTGAAAGGCCATCATGGCGACGGTCGCAACAGCCGGCATGATGATGGGAATGATAATGCGGCGCAGAATTGTAAAGTCATCCGCACCGTCGATCACGGCCGCCTCGATCAGCGCGTCTGGAATCTGGTCGATAAACTGCTTCAGAAGGAACAAGCCAACCGGCATGGCCAGAAGCGGAATGATCTGCGCCCAGAAGGAATCATACATCCCCGTAAAGACGATGACAAGATAGCGCGGGATCGCCACGGCCACAGGCACGAACATCAAAGCCAGCGTATTGAGGGAAAACAGGAATTTCTTGTACTTAAAGCGCTTTTTCGACAGCACATAGCCCGCCGCAACGCAGATGACAACCGTGCACACAACGACAATCAGCGTGACGACGATACTATTAAACAAGTACCGCGAGATCGGCACGCTGCTGCCCTGCGTCGCCGAAAAGAGCCTGCGGAAGTTCTCCCATGTCGGCATCCGCACGAAGAAGCGCGGCGGATAGGCGTTCAGCTCGTCGAGCGGCTTGAAGGCATTGAGCACGATCATCAGAATCGGCAGCGCCATAATGACCGCGATGGGGATGAGATAGAGGTAAAACTTGACCTGCCCGCGCTCAAATCTCGTTGGGTTGATGCCGGACTGCTGGAGCCGTCTGATTTTTCGTTTTTTCATATCGCACCTCTTTTCAGTCCGGATCACCGCCGAACAGCTTTTCCGCGCCCTTGGACATCAGGCGAATGAAGATCAGCAGCACAACGGAAATCGCTGCGGCATAGCCCATCTCATAGCGGATGAAGCCGTAGTCCTCAATGTGCGTGACGATAAGCTGGCCGGCGTAATTTGGCGTGGGGTTGGAGCCGGAGAGCGCAACGCCGATACCGCTGGTCTGGAAGGTATTGACGATGGCCATGACCGCGCCGAAGAGCATCTGCGGCTTGCACTGCGGGATGGTGACGTAAATGATCTCCTGAAAGCGGTTACGCACACCGTCAATGCGCGCAGCCTCGTAAAGCTCCTCATTGGCATTCAGAATGCCGGACAGGATGGATAAAAATCCGATACCCATACTGCTCCACAGGGAAACGACGATCATAATCCACAGAAGATGCGCATCCGATTGCAGCCAGACGACCGGCTCGGAGATAAGGTTCAGCTTCAGCAGCAGATAGTTGAGGTAGCCGCCCTCGCTGCCGTTGAACACCACGCTCCACACTGCCGAGAGCAGCACGCCGCCCGTCAGAGACGGCGAATAGATCGCAATGGCCAGAATGGTGCGCGGCCACTTGGGAAGCTGCGCCAACGACCACGCCAAAAAGAAAGACAGCAGATATCCGCCAACACCGACGAAAATCGCGTAGATCAGCGTGTTCGGCAGAACCTTCTGCATGAACACCGAATCGGCCGTAAACAGCGTGACGAAGTTGACCAGACCGATGGGCTTTGGAAATTCGATGGTATTAAAATAAGTAAAGGACAGGATGACCGCCATGCACACGGGAATTGCGATCAGCAGGCAGAACAGGAAGGCATAGGGTGAGAGCAGCGCCGAAACGGCGTGTCTGCCGAGCCATCCGCGCAGCGAGCGCGTCTTTTGGGGCTTTCGTTTCATGACGTTTTCTCCCTGCTTTCTGCCAGCATTTGCACCAGACGCGCGTAAGCGTCGGTCTGATAGGTCTTGATGATCTCTCCGTTTTCATCCAGAAAGCCGAATTCCTGCATTTTACGCAGAATTTCGCGGTCGGAGGTCATGGCGGCGCGGTTGAGCGCCTCCATAAGCGGCGCGCCGTCCACGACGACGCTGTTCCAGACGTTGCTGACCTCGCGCTCGACCATATAGTTGGCCGGGTGACGCAGATTCTCCCGCTGCGCCTGCCACTGCTCCAGAATCACGCGCTTGTGCTCCTCCGGATAATCGAGCTGCGCAAAGGCAAGCAGATTCGCCGTGTTCCACTGATATTCCGGGCCAAAGGACGCGCGGAGGTTGTAGGCATACTCGATCTGCGTGTCCTCGGACAGCCACCACTTCAAAAACTGCCAAGCCTCGTCGGGCTTGTCGGTGTTCTCGAAAATCATGCAGGCGGTGCTGTCCGCCATCTGATAGCGGAGGATTTCACCCTCCTCGGTCAGCGTGCCCGGAACGGGAGCGATGTCCCACACGCCCTTAAGCTCCGGCGCGGCCTCCTGAAGCTGCATGTAGGTGGAAAAGCCGCTGATCCCGAGGGGTGTCTGTCCGAAGCGGAAGCTCTGGAAAAAGCTCGGCACCGACTGCTGCGCGCCGTAAATCGTGAAGATTTCCGTCATTTCCTCAAAGCCCTCGACCGAGCCTTTTTGCAAAATGGCCGTGCTCATGCCGTCGTCGGCATAGAACGCGCCGCCGTTCTGATAGATATAGGGCGCAGTCACATGGTAGGACTTGAAGCCGACCAGATTGGCCAGCGGAAGATTGAAATTCATGGAATAGCGCAGCAGCTCCGGCATCATTTTCTTGACGTCGTTCCATGTTTCCGGAATCTCCAGGCCAAGCGCCTGCAAAATGTCCCTGCGGTAGTAGAGCACCTGAAAATCCTGCGTCTCGACTGCGCCGTAGACGCCATCGTTGTAGTAAAGCGGCACAAGGGATTCCAGATTGTACTGCTCCGCGTAAAATTCAAGAAAATCGTCGTATTCCGTCAGATCCTTCGCCGCGCCGCGAATGGCAAAGTCGAAGGGCGTCCAATAGTTCACGCCAAGCACAAGATCCGGGCTGGTGCCCGAGGCATTCGAGAGGATCAGCTTCTGCTCGTTCGGCATGACGGACAGGCGGACGTTTGCGTGATAGATCTGATTGTAACCGGCATCAACAAGCTGCTGAAGCGCCTGCACATACTGGATCGGGCGGTTGACCCACACGGTCAGCTCGCCATCGTCCTTTTGTGACGAAGCAGCATAGTCACCGCTCCGTCCAGGCAGAAAGGAACCGGCAAAGGACTTGATGCCCTCGCCCACACGATGCACCAGAGACACGCCGCCTGTCGGAAGCTCTGTTCCGGGCGTGAGATAGATTTGGTCAAGCCCCAGCGGCAGATCAGTCAGCATTTCAATGACCGTACCGAGGCGCTTGGACACGCAGTTGTCCCCCACGTTCAGGAGCTTGGTGTTATTCGGGAGCTTGCGCGGCTCGTCGGCCAGCTTGTCCAGCGTTTCCGCCGCGGCCAGAAGCGTGGCGGCATAGGTCGGTTTGCGCTGCGTGAGCATGGAAAGATCGTCGTACACCGCCCGGATGTCTGCGGCGCACTGCCGCACACGCGGAACGGCATCTGGGAGGTAGACATCCAGGTCCCACGTCCGATGCTCGTCGGTGACGCCCGCAGTCAGCTTGGTCAGGTCCATGCCGAGCGCACTGACCTCGTTCATAATGTCCATCAGATCGTCAAAGGCCTTTTCCAGCGGACCCATGACCGCGCGCAGCGCCAGCGTATGCCGTCCCTGCTCCAGCCAGAGCATCAGCGGCGCACCGTCCGCGCTGAGCGTAAGCTGCTCATATTGGCTCATGCCCGTTGCCGGGAACTGCACGGCCTCCAGCTCGCGATAGGGGGTCTGACCGTCCAGCTCGACTGTGCGGTAGACGGGCTTGCTGCCGCTGGTATACTGCGTATATTTAAAAGACAGGCAGTACCATCCCGTTTCCTGAACATCCAAGGTCCACAGGACCTTCTGTCCTGCGGCGTCAAAGGAGCTGTCGTCCAGTACGTTGATGCGCTTGTCAAAGGTGTCGTAGGGATAAAGCGAGGGGTCGTTTTCGTTTCCGCCGCGCAGGAAGGAATCGGATTTGACGGCGTACTTTTCCGCCTCAAGGATCTCCTGCCACTGCGGCGTCTGTGCATTTTCAGCGTGCGCGGCGCGGTATTCCGCATAAGTCGGCGCAGCCTGCACCGGAACGAACCACAGTTCACGCAGCTCCACGGCCTGCGTTCCGGCCGTGATCGTCAGCTCCGCCTTACCGGCGGGCAGAGAAAATTCATAGGCGTCCAGAGAAGGACTTGCCGGATCGGCCAGCGCTTCAAGGAAAAATTCCTCCACACCGCGCTGCTTGGGCGGAAGCTCGTTGCCATAGGGATCGACCGGATAGGACTCCTCGGCATCCGCCCACAGGGTGGAAAGCAGCGCCTGTCCCTGTGTCCGGCCGCAGGAAATATCTACAAGATTATCCGTCACCGCCGGGTCGGTCACGCGGTATTCGGCATAAACATGATAAGCGCCCGCCTGAGTAAGCTTGGCCGTAAACCTTGCCGTCTCGCCGGCATCAAGGCGCAGGGTGCCCCCGGTGCAGGCAGCCTGTACGCCGTTTTGCAATACAGAGCGGCTCACCCAATGTTCGGCGGCATAGGCCACGTCGCGCACGGCGGGACTTCCGGTTGCAACCGCACGATAGGGCAGCGCAACGCACACGATGCCAAACAGCAGCATCGCGGCCAATATGCCAAGCAGGATTCTGCGCACGCGCTTGTTCATGGAATATCCGCCTTTCCGGTTAAAGTGGGCGGCGATGTCTGCCAATGCTTTGCGCACGGGCAGGCACCGCCGCGTCGGTTCAAAAATCAGTTGACTTTCTTAAAATCCGCAAGGAATTTTTCGACCGTCTCATCGAAGGCCGCCCACTTTTTGGCGATCTCCTCATTGGCCTTTGCCTCCACCTCGGCGGCAACCGTGGCTGCGTCGGCAAGGCCGTCGGTCACGTTGTTGCGGCTGGGCAGGATGTAATCGTTGTTGATCTGGTCAAAATCGGGAACGATCTTCGCCGGATCGGCGCGGAAGGAGTTCTCGATGTTCTCATACATATAGATGATGGCCTCGTTGACTTCGGGCAGGCTCTCAAACTTCTCTGCAACATCCGGATGAATGGTGCAGGGGATGTAATAGCGGTTGTTGAGCACATACTTGCCCGCGTTTTCCTCGTCAAACATGCTCAGGCGGGTGATGTTGCCCTCCACGCCGTAGGTCAGATAGCGAAGAACCTCAAACGCAGCCTCGACATTGTCCTCGGTGACGGCCGTGGTCATGAAGCTGTGGTCGATGTGCATCGGCAGACGGCCCTTGCTGTCCGCGCCCTGCGGATAGGGCCAATGCGTCCAGTTGAACTTCAGCTCATAGAGCCATGCGTCCCAAGTGCCCTCGATGGTGTCGGAGAGGGTCTTTCCCGCCTTCATGGCCATATGCAGATCGTCGGTGTTGCCCTGGCCGAACTTCTTAACATAGTCGCTGGTTCCGTCGCTGGAGCTGTTCCAGCGCATGGACCACGCTTCCAGACCCGGATACTCGCGCAGGCCGCGCATGAACTGCACGTTCTCCACCCAGCTCTCGGCCAGATTGAAGCGCCGGTTGGCAATGTCATAGCCATAATAGCCGCTGTTGACATTGGTCGTGCCGGCCAGGTTGATGTCCAGATCGAACACCGTCTCGGAGCCGGAATAGGTGGCATTGGTCGCAGCCTTCATCAGCTCTGCATACTGCTCGGGCGTCCAGTCCAGCGCAGGCAGATCAAGGTTCAGCTCGTTGAGCAGATCCAGATTCAGGAAGATCGTGCGGAAATGAATGGTCGTCGGGAGCGCGAACAGGTGCCCGTTGAAGGTGTAGCTGTCAACGATGGAATCCGGGACATAGCCAAAGTCGCCGTCGCCCTCGACAAAATCATCCAGTGGATACACCCAACCCTGCGAGATGAAATACGGCAGGGAGGAATAGTCGTCGAACACGATGTCCGGCAGCGTGCCGTTGGCAGCCTTGGCCGTCAGGTACTCCGTCGTGCCGCCCTCGGCGGAGAAATAATCCACCTCGAGGTCGATGTTCTGATAATACTGTGCGAAGGTGTCCAGAAGCGCCTGGAAGTCGGTCGAGCGGCTCTTATTGATGGCCACAGTGACTTTGCCGGAGGCTTCATAGTTGGCGTAGACGTCGTTGCCGCCCTCTACGTCAAGCCCGGTGTTCGAGGAGACCGGCTCGGTACTCTCCTCAGAGCTGGGCGCTGGTGTTTCGCTGCCGTTTGACGGCTCGGTTGCCGGAGCGCAGCCTGCAAAGATGCCGCACAGCAGTGCCAGCAGCAGGAGCAGCGTTCCAAGCCGGGTGATCGTTTTTTTCATTGTCGGTTCCTCCAAAAAATATTTTAGTAAAACATTTTTCTGTTCGGATTATATCATACGTTTTTTTCGTTGTCAACAACTTGTTTCGACAAATTCGATCAATTTATAAAGTTATCTGCATTTTATTCTTGACAAATGCACAATGCTGTTGTATCCTGAATAGGGAAAAAGATTTAGGAAACTTTTTTTCCTGCGACGGCGAAAATTTTCCCGCACAAGATTGCCGTCGAATTCTATATCATTATAAGGTGTGTGAAAGTATGACAAGCATCAAAAAGCTCCTTAGCGTTGTGCTCGCACTGGCTATGCTCCTGTGCGTCCTCCCCATCAGCGTCTCTGCTGAAGAAACCGCAACGGAACCCATTTCCTTCGTCTACGATTTCAATTCCGAGGCTTCCCTTGCGGCATTCCATGCCTACTACCTGCCCGTAACCGGCTACTGGGACAACATGGTCGGCACCGCGGAGGAGCTCTCCGCGCACTGGGAGCTGGCAGCCGTGGACGGCGCACAGGTCGTCCGCCGCACGAATTTGACCGAGGGTGAGAACCCCGGCACTGGTTCCTGCAACGCAATGCTGTACCTTGCAGAATCCTACCGTTATTTCGAAGCGGAAATGTCCTTCCTGTTCGGCAATTCCTGGGGCTGGGCACAGCTCTGCTTCGGCGCCGCCAATATGGGCAACCACATGCACAATGACAACGCCGGTGTGTACATGCAGCAGGAAGGCCACGTCAACCTGAGCTGCCCCGGCGGCAATGACACGCAGGTCAATGTCGAGGGCGACTTCACCAAGGCCGGTCTGCACACCATCAAGCTGCGCGTCGAAAAAGGCAGCGCAGACGACAAGATTAACATTACCGTCTGGGCCGATGGCATCCAGAAGATCAGTAAGCAGGATGTCTATGCCGAGAATTTTTCCGACCGCGCCGGTTACATCTCCCTGCAGGCACAGAACGACAACGTCTCCTTTGACAACCTGAAGATCACCGTCCTCAACGCCGACGGCTCCACCGCCATGCAGGCCGACAAGACCGTGCTGAAGGAAGCCATTGCCGCTTACGATTCTTTTGATGTTTCCGAATACACTGAAGAAACCGTCTCCGTCTATGCCGAGGCCGTCGAGGCCGCGCGCAAGGTCGCTGCGAACATCTACGCCACGCAGGAGCAGGTCGACGAGGCCGCCGCTGCGATTGACGCCGCCATCAAGGCGCTGGTGAAACTCAACCCCGATCCCGAGAACCCCGAAAACCCCGAGCAGCCCGGAAAGCCCGAGGAGCCCGGAAAGCCCGAGGAGCCGGAGCGCAAGCCCATCGTCTACACCTACAATTTCGACAGCGCAGACGATCTGAAGGATTTCTCGGCTTATCATCTGCCCCTGATGGACTATGACACCCATAAGGTCGGCGCCTCCGTGGACTGGACGCAGTATTGGGAGCTGGTCACGGACAACGACGGCAATACTCTTTTGCAGCGCATAAACCTGACCGCCGACGAAACGCCCTGCACCGAACGTGACAACTCCATGCTCTACCTCAACACCCAGAAGTTCTCCTTCTTTGAAGCGGAAATGACCTTCAAATTCGGCGATTCCTGGGGCTGGACGCAGCTTTGCTTCGGCGCTGCCGGCAAGGGCAACCATATGCACCATGACAACGCAGGCGTCTACATGCAGCAAGAGGGTTATGTCAACCTGAGCTGTCCCGGCGGCAATGACGTCGAGGTCAAGGACGTGAACAATGGCTTCACCAAGGGCGGCCTGCACACCATCAAGCTCCGCGTCGTACAGGGCTCGAGCCGCAACACCCGCCTCATCACCGTCTGGGCCGACGGCATCAAGAAGATCGAGAAGGAAGTTCAGGCCGACAATTTCTCCGACCGCGCAGGCTGGATCTCCCTCCAGTCGCAGAACGACAACATCGCCGTGGACTCTCTCAAGGTCTCCGCGCTCAAGGCCAACGGTGAGCCTGCCTATGACATCGAGCCGCAGACCGGCGACAGCACCTCCGTCGTGCTGTTTGCCTCGGCCATGGTTCTCAGCGTGATCGCGCTGGGCGCGGTTCTGGTGCTCCGCAAGCGCCGCGCACTGTAATTTTCCAAAAGCAGGCAGGGGCTTAAACGTCCCTGCTCAGCTTGCCAAAAAGTCCAAAGGACTTTCTGGCAAGCTGACTGCAAAATTGCAAAATTTAAGTTTGTAACATTATTTCGCAATTTTGGCCGCTGCGGCGGGTTATTAAACGCGAAAGGGAACCCTGACGGTTCCCTTTCACACTATCCCTCCCTCCGAAACTCTCGGCCGGAGAGCTTTTTGACAGCCTGGGCAGGGGCTTAAACGCCCCTGCCATTTTTATACCACTTATACCACCTATTCCACACGAAAGGAACAGCTCCATGAGAAAGATCCATCAGAACATCCCGCTCCGCTTCGCACCGCACGACTGGACAGTGGAGGAAACCACCTTCTGCGAGATCGACAACAAATTTCAAGAGACCATCTTCTGCCTCGGCAACGGTTATCTCGGCGTGCGCGGCGTGTTCGAGGAGGGCTACTATGGCTTTGTCGGCAATACCATTCCCGCCACGGTCATCAACGGTATTTATGAATATCACGACCTGCACCACATCTGGGCGCGTCCGGGCTTCCCGACGCGGCAGCACGCCATCATCAATCAACCCGAGGCGTTTCAGGCACATCTTTACGTCAACGGCGAACGCATCCTGATGCATCCGGAGAAGGTCTCCGGTTACAAGCGCGTGCTGGACATGCAGCACGGCCTGCTATCGCGAGAGTACATCTATACTGCCGACGACGGCACGCAGGTTCGCCTGCATTTTGAGCGGTTCGTCTCTCTGGCCGAACGCCACACCGCCGTGATGCGCATTTCCCTCTCCGCCGACCGCGACTGCCGCCTGCGCGTGTGCAGCCGTCTGGACGGGCAGGTCAAAGCCACCGGCTACCGTAACGAAGAATTCGGCTATTACGTCATGGACGAGTTCAACTGCGGCGCCCCAAGGGCGGAGGACGGTATCCTCAGCGTGACCAACACCATCAAGCGCTCCGGCTTCACCGTTTCCACCGCGCAGGCAGACCGCATGGCCGGTCTTGTCCCGGCAGAAACACACGACGGCGACTTTTGCGTCTGTCACGAATACGACATCAACGCCCATGTGGGCGAAACCTACACGCTGGAAAAGGCCATCTGCTACACTACCGACCGTGACGACGCGCAGCCCGAGGACTTTGTCCGTACACTGGCAAATGCGCAGCTTACGCGCGGCTGGGACGTGCTGTATGCCGAGCACCGCGCGGCGTGGCTGTCCTTCTGGAACGAGGTTGGCGTGGAGCTCTCCGGCGATACGGCGATTTTACAGGGTGTTCGCTTCGCGATGTTCCATTTAAATCAGGGCGCAGGCCGCGACGGCATCACAAACATCTCCGCCAACTGCCTGACCGGGTGCAGCTACTGCGGCTGGACGTTCTGGGACACGGAGATCTTCATGTCCCCCATGTTCCTTTACACGCAGCCGGAGATCGCAAAAAAGTTTCTGATCTACCGCTACAACACCCTCGACAAATCCCGCGAGCGTGCGCGGCAGATGGACGATCAAGGCGCGCTGTTTGCGTGGTCCACCATCAACGGCGAAGAATGCGCATGGATCTTCGAGGCCGCGACCGCACAGTATCACATCGACACGGACGTCTATTACGCCATCGAGCGCTATATGCAGGTCACGCACGACGAGGACTTCATGGTCAATTACGGCGCCGAGATTCTCTTTGAGACCTCCAAATGTCTCGCTCACCGCGGCAACTTCATCAAATACAAGGGCGGCAAATTCTGCATCAACGGGGTCTGCGGCCCGGATGAATATTCGCCCATTGTCAACAACAACTGCTATACAAACTGGCTGTGCCGCAAGATGTTCTATTACACGCTGGACAACGCCCGTTTGCTCAGGGAGAAGTATCCGAAAAAATACGTCGAGCTGCTCCAAAAATGCGGCGTGGATGACGAGGAAATGGCACTCTGGCAGCGCGCGGCGGACAACATGTACATTCCCTACAACGAGGAATTGCAGCTCTATTTGCAGGACGATCAGATTCTCGACCGCGACCCCATCGACATTGAGAGCATCCCCGTTGAGAAGCTCCCGTTGCTGAATCATCTGCATCCCTTGAATCTCTGGCGGCTTCAGGTCATCAAGCAGGCGGACATCGTGCTGCTGATTTATCTTTGCGGCGAGGACTTCTCGCCGGAGATGAAGAAAAAGATCTTTGATTTCTACGAGCCGCTGACCATCCATGACAGCTCGCTTTCGGCCGGCATTCACTCCATCGTCGCCACCGAAATCGGCTATACCGACGAAGCCTACGGCTATTTCCGCCAAACCGCACGCATGGATTTGGACAACGTCAACCGCAACACGGACATCGGCGTCCACTCGGCCTGCATGGGAAGCGCATGGCTGATTCTTACAGGCGGCTTCGCGGGCATGCGCCTTTACGGCGGAAAGCACCATTTTTCTCCCTTCATCCCGGAGCAGTGGGGACATTACGCCTTCAATCTGCGCTTTGACGGTGCAAAAATGAATGTCCGCGTCGAGCACTCCGGCACAACATACACTCTGCTCGAGGGCGAGGAAATTTCCTTCTTCCACGGCGAGTCCGAAGTCACACTGACAAAGCAAATGCCCGCCCGCCGCTTCGCCTCCTGAACTGCGTCCGGCAGAAAACCGCAAGCAAAAAGAGCTGGCAGTGATATTCTCTTATTTCTGCTTCATACACCGTCCTCGGTTGCTTTTCTGCAATCATGGCAGCAGGAGGAGGAATAGCGGAAATCGAATGTGCGGATAACAAAAAAGCGCCGTCTCGGAATTACTTCCAAGACGGCGCTTCTCTGTTGTGGATCAGAGCGAACACTTCACGGCGAAACCACCGCTGAAAAAAATATGTATTCGTCCGAACCTCGTTTGGTGCCGGTGGCGGGGGTCGAACCCGCACGGGTTATTAGCCCAACGGATTTTGAGTTATTTGCTCCACACGGAACACAGACGAACTCAGCCCCCTGAGGAGGTCGTTGACGGACACTAAAAGCCTTGCCAATACTACTGTTTTTGAAGCTGATATGCAGAAAAGCTCCGCTTCGTCTGCCATTTCCGCTCTTTTCAATTTGGACAGGAATTTTGGATTTCGGAGGGACATCGGAGGGATGTTACCCACAAGCGGAGCTCAACAGCACACGCAATAGATTCATCAATCACAAACACATTATAGCGTATTTCTCTGCCATTGACAACTCACTTTCCGAAAAAGAGGTATCGCTATGAGAACACGCACACACTATGAAAAACTTTTTGCTGCCTATCCTGATGTTGTCACTCTGCCCGAATTTCAAGCCATGCTGGGCGGTATCGGTGACAGCACAGCCCGAAAAATAATGCGGGCAAACAAGGTCAAACACTTTTATATCAGATGTACATACCTTATACCCAAAGCCTGCGTGATCGATTATGTGCTGAGCAAGGATTATGCGGAATACAGTAAGACACTCAAAGCGAGGGTTTGATCTTTAAGCCATTTGCAGAAATGCAGATGGCTTTTTCCATACCTGTACATAGCCGTCTGCTTCGCCGCAGGCGGCTAAATTTATGCAAAGGAGGAAAACCCATATGGCGAATTGCAAAGTGATCGCGGTGACGAACCAAAAGGGCGGTGTGGGCAAAACCACGACCACCGCCAACCTCGGCATCGGGCTTGCCCAGCAGAACAAGCGGGTGCTGCTTATTGACGCAGATGCGCAAGGCTCTTTGACCCTATCCCTCGGCTACCCAAAGCCGGATGAGCTGCCCGTTACGCTGGCAGACATCATGCAGAGTGTGATCGACGATACCCCCATTCCGGACGGCTGCGGTATTCTGCATCACAGTGAGGGCGTTGACCTGCTCCCGGCAAACATCGAATTGTCCGGCATGGAGATCCGACTGATCAACGCTATGAGCCGGGAAAGCGTGCTGCGGACATATATCAATGCGGTCAAGCCCCATTACGACTATATCCTCATTGACTGTATGCCATCGCTCGGTATGATGCCGATCAACTCACTGGCCGCAGCGGACAGCGTGATCATCCCGTCCCAGCCGTCGTTTCTCTCGGCCAAGGGTCTTGACCT
Organism: uncultured Oscillospiraceae bacterium; assembly: GCA_934622035.1. Taxonomy (GTDB): domain Bacteria; phylum Bacillota; class Clostridia; order Oscillospirales; family Oscillospiraceae; genus JAZOXB01. Next base: position 3,432 of record CAKTVG010000013.1, on the reverse strand, counting down.
GCTGATGCAGTCCATCGCAAAGGTCAAGCGGCAGATCAACCCGAAGCTGAAAATCGACGGCATCCTGTTTACAATGGTAGACAGCCGCACCAACGAGGCCAAGGAGATCATCGCATCTCTGCGCGCCCATTACGGCGAAAAGATCCGTGTGTTCGGGACGGAGATCCCCTTTTCCGTCCGAGCCGCCGAAACCAGCGGACGGGGCAAGAGCATCTTTGCCCACGACAAGAACGGCAAGGTCGCCGCCGCATACCGCTCGCTGACGAAGGAGGTGTTGGAGCTTGAGCGCAAAAACGAGAGATTTAGGGATGACGCCGCTCGATGACCTGTTCTCCACCGACGAGAGCCGTGCGGAAGCGCAACTTGAAAAGGTCGTTACGCTGAACCCCACCGACATCTCCGACTTTCCCAACCACCCGTTCAAGGTCAAGCAGGACGAGGCTATGGCGGAGATGGTGGACAGCATAAAACAGTACGGCGTGCTGGTACCTGCCCTTGTCCGCCCCAAAGCGGACGGCGGCTATGAGATGGTGGCCGGTCATAGGCGAAAATGCGCGGCAACGCTGGCGGGGATCACCGAGATGCCCTGTATCGTCCGTAATCTTACCGATGATGAAGCGACGATCATCATGGTGGACAGCAACTTGCAGCGAGAAACGATCTTGCCGTCCGAAAAGGCATTTGCCTATAAGATGAAGCTGGAAGCTATGAAGCGGCAGGGTCAGCGGTCGGATTTAACTTGTGCCCCAGTGGAGCACAAGTCAGGAAAACAGAAATCAAGAGATGTTCTTGCTAACCAATCCGGTGATAGCCGAGAACAAGTCAGACGCTTTATCCGCCTGACCGAGCTGATTCCATCGGTGCTTGACATGGTGGACAGCGGCAAGATCGCTTTCCGTCCCGCCGTGGAGCTTTCCTACCTTTCCAAAGAACAGCAACAGAGCCTATATGACACGATGGAATGCGAGGACTGCACGCCGTCGCTGGCACAGGCTATCAAAATGAAAGAGTTCAGCCGGGATGGGAAGCTGACGGAGGAAGTCATCCTCTCCATTATGCAGGAGGAAAAACCGAACCAGCGAGAGCAGTTCAAAATGCCGAAAGAGCGTATCAGCAAGTATTTTGCTCCGGGGACGCCCGCACAGAAAATTGAGGATACCATCATCAAAGCATTGGAATTGTACCGCAGGCGGGAGCGCCAGCGGGATATGGAACGATAGTCACTACCAAGGGGCAGCTATACCCATTTTCAATGTGTGTACGGCTGTGTCGGCGTGTTCCCCCTCTCCACACCTCACCCCCTCGAAACTACCTGTACTTCCCGAAAAAAGAGATATTCCAGCGGCGGCAGTTCTCACAGCTTTGCAGTTTTCAGCGGCGATCCGTACAATGAAAAGGCAAAGGAGGTTTGCGCATATGAAAAACGCAAGGATCATCGCCGTTTTAGTGCTGCTGACACTTTCTCTTTCGGGCTGTGCAAATGCGGGTCGCTCCGAGGTGGCTGTGCCATCTTCGCAGGAAACGGTCACGGCCGAGCCTGCACAAAGCACCGTATCGCAGGAGAGCACGGCGGTTTCTGTTTCGGAAAGTACAGAGATTCCCGCAGAGAGTACGGCAGAACCCAAAATGGAGAAAGCGCAGCCGGAGGTTTCAATACCCGCAAAAGAGGAAACGCCCCCGACCGTCAGCAGCCCCACGGAAACGACACCACCGAAATCATCCGAACCCGAACCATCAACAGAGCTTGCGGAAACACAGCCGCAGGAACCTGAGCTGCCCGACGAAAAAGAACCCGCAGAGCCGGCATTTGACATTCAGACTTGGATCGACTACGCCAAAGCCTATGCCGAAAGCGTGGGGCTGCGGCTGGAAAGCTCGGCGGTGGATTGCTGGGATAACCCTATTGATGCCAACGCAGACCGCATCTATCTGGAACGGGATATTGGTTCCCGCCTGAACCGCTATGCGGCAGACGAAACCATTACGGAGGTCTGGGTGTGGTACGAAGCGGTCGGAGCAAACAGTTACCTGATCTATATCGGGTACGCATAATTTCACACGCTGAATGGAGCATCGCAGAAATGCGGTGCTTTTTTCATGTCAACAAGGAGGTAAGCAAATGAAAAAATTCTATCGAAGGAGCATTTCGGGGCTGTTGGCCCTGCTGATCTGCTTCACAACCATTCTGAGCAGCGGCGTGACTGCCTTTGCCGCATCGTCCTCCGGGGAAACCGCCAAGTCCTACTCTGTGGCGTTTCCCAGAGATGGAGATGCCAATTTGGACACCAGCGGCACATGGGGACACGACGAACTCCACTATATGAACGGCTGGACATCCGGTGAAAAGACTTGGATGACGACGCTGCACACCATCGGGGACTTTAACGGCCCGGCCTGTTACTGCATCGAGCCGGGTGTGCCCCGCCTGCTGGAAAGGACTTACGCCCGTTATGGCGAAGATTACTGGAAGGACTATCCTTCTGAGTGCAACAGCACCATCGACGCCGACACTATCAAGACTCTGCTGGGGCGGATCATGCAGTACGGTTATCAGGGGAACTTGTCCCTTGGCTGGCGTTCTCAGAATGATGCGGATGCCGACAAGCTGGCCCACATGATGGCGACGCAGGTGCTGGTATGGGAAACGGTCGTCGGAGAACGGGATGCCAATTTTAATCATGTTGACCCCGGCAGCGCAGATGCTGTGAAATCTGTTTATCGGACAAGCCACCCGCTGTACAGCCGCTTTTCTGCCTATTATGACAGCATGGAAGCCAGCGTGAAGAAGCATACCATCGTTCCCGGCTTCATGGCCCGGAGCACCGGCAAGGCACAGACGGTCGAACTGAGCTGGGATGGCAGCCGTTATGCAACTACACTGACCGACACCAACGGTGTGCTGGGTGACTATACCTTTTCCTCCGAGCAGACGGGGATTACCTTTGCAACCAGCGGCAACACACTGACCATCACTGCAGAAACAGCCCCGACAGAAACGGTGACGATCTCTGCCACCAAAAACAATACCCGTAAGGGTGTCGTGGTATGGAGCGATGGGCATTACGGCCCTGACGGCACGATGCAGGATGTGGTCACTTACAGCGCTACAGTCAGTGACCCGGTTACGGCCTTTCTGAACCTGAAGGTCAGCTACGGCAGCGCCAAGATCGTCAAGACCAGCGAGGACGGCAAGGTCGAGGGCATTTCCTTTACGATCACCGGCAACGGCGTGAACAAGACCGTTACGACGGGTGCGGGCGGTGTCATTCAGATCGACGATCTCGCCCCCGGCGTTTACACCGTCACCGAGCAGAACTACGACAAATACGAGCCGCAGGAGGTGCGCCGTGTCACCGTCGTCAGCGGTCAGGTGGCAACGGTCAGTTTCAATAACACCTTGAAGCGCGGCACCCTCATCGTGACCAAGACCTC
>CAKTVG010000012.1 GCA_934622035.1 uncultured Oscillospiraceae bacterium | reverse complement strand
ACGCGGTCGAGCCGGGCATCCGTGCGCCGTTCCAGCTCCCGAAGCTCCTGCGCTTCAAGCGTGGCCGGAACGGCCAATTCACACTTTTTCATAAGTTATTCCTCCTTTACATCTCTTTCCGCGATCCACTCGTCGAGCAGCCGCTTGAAAACCATAATAACGCGCTGCTTCCCGTCTCCCTTAAAGGCATGTCCGAAGGGGAAAATTCCAGCCTCCAATCCGGCAGCGAGGGACGCGTTCGAGATTTTCAGGCCGTGCGCCCGGAGATAGGCGGCAGCCTCGGTAGCTGTCATTGTTGCGATCATACCAATCACCTCCTTTACTTCTTCATCGGCACCAATGCAATGATCAGAACCGTGATGCAAATGATTGTCGTGATAATGATTCCGTTCATAGGTTCCTCCTTTAGCTTGGCATTAGTTCAATAGCTTTGAACTTACATCGTAAAAAAATAAGCAGGGATTTCTTCGGAGCGGATGTCCAGAATCTTGCACGCTTCAGCAATCTCTCGTTGTTTCCAGCCCCTCTGACCGTTGAGTTTTAGAGAAACACTTCTTTCAGAAAGGCCAATGCCTGCTGCGAATTTACTTTGTGTCCCCACCTTTTCAACGATTCGTCCGAGCAGTTTCGAATAATTGTACGGCATTTTTTCACCCCCTTGCGTTCAATTTCTTTGAACTATTTGAAGTATACACCATCATCCGATATTTGTCAACCGGTAAGTTCAAAAAAATTGAATATTTTTCGATTTGCTGTTGAACTTTTTTTCATTTCGTGCTATTATCTCTTTGGGAGTGATTGCAATATGAAAATCTGTAATACATGTGACCGCCTCAAGGAAATAATGGCCACAACCGGCATGCGACAGGTAGATATTCTGAATGCAGCGCGTCCGTTCTGCGAGAAGTACGGCGTCAAATTGGCAAAGAATGATTTGAGCCAATATGTGAACGGGAAGGTTGACCCCGGCCAAGAAAAACTAACAATATTAGGGCTGGCTTTGAATGTCAGCGAAGCATGGCTAATGGGGTACGACGTCCCAATGCAGAGAGAAAACGATGGACAGCACGTCAGGGGAAACGAGCTGTCCAAAATTCAAGAGGAAATTGCTAAATGCGCAAATCGCTTAACTGCGGAACAGGCAGTCCTTGCGCTTCGAATTCTAAAATCAATTCTGGGAGATGATTGAGAAGATTCTCAATTTTTTCCGGCGTGAGCGCCTCAATGTACCTCATTAATTCTTCCCTCGGATCGCAGCGCTGCTTTTGTGCGTATCTCGTTTCTCGGTTCATTCTCTTGTCCTCCCTCATCATTGTGTTAGAATTATAAAACGTTTGTTTGTGAATTGCTATTGACAATATCTACAAATTTCGCGCTGCTTTTTCTACGCGTGTAACGGCGCGAAATAATGTACAAATATTACGGCGAGACATTGTGTAAAACGGAGAATAATTGTTAATTTCCCCCAAACCAAGTGCATTTGTCAGCATTATGTGTTATGCTATAGGCACAAATATAAACTTGGTGGTGATTGTCTTGTCCTTGTTTGGGAGCAAAGAAAAACAAGAACTTGAAAAACTGAGGAATGAAAATGCTTATCTGCGCGCTAAAGTTCCGAACGAACAGTTTTCTCTCGACGCCGTAAACCGCGAATTGCAGGAGGCTAGAATCACACTGGCGCGGCTGCAAAATGCTGTCCGTGAATCCGGGAAAACCCTTCAGGCATTGAACGGGCAGATCATTGAGACGAACGAAACAATCATGTTGCAGTCTTTTGGCCTGTATACTCCCCGATATGCTTTCAAAAACGCCGATGAATATAAATTTCGCTTATCAGAAATCCGCGAACGGCAAAAGGAAATGATCAAGGGAAACATTGCGGTCTCCGGCTCTGCCACGTGGACGGTAAACGGGAATGTTGCCATGGGTAGGAAAATGGTTGCCGATATGCAGAAGTTACTCCTCCGCGCCTTTAACTCAGAATGCGATGATATCATTGAGCATGTACGATACAGCAACATTGAAGCAAGCCAAAAGAGAATCACTTCCTCCCGCGACGCAATTTCAAAGCTTGGTGAAATGATGGGCATACAAATCATGCCGTATTATTACCAGTTGAAAATTGATGAGCTGCACCTCGCTTTCGAATATCAGCAGAAAAAGCAAGCCGAGAAAGAAGCACAACGCGAAGCCCGCGCCAGAATGCGCGAGGAGGCAAAGCTTCTAAAAGAAATTGAGGCCGCCCGCCTCAGGCTTGAAAAGGAGCAAAAGCATTATGAAAACGCGCTGAGAAGCGTTGCCGAACAGATCGCCTACGCTTCTCCCGACAAACGAGAAGCACTCGAAGAAAAGAGAAAACAATTAGAAGATCAGCTATCCATAATCGATAAAGAATTCCAGGAAGTGGATTACCGCTCCGCGAATCAGCGAGCCGGATATGTATATATCATTTCAAACATCGGTGCATTCGGTGAAAATGTCTATAAGATCGGCATGACGCGGAGACTGGATCCAATGGAGCGAGTAGACGAGCTTGGAGACGCTTCTGTCCCGTTTGATTTTGATGTTCATGCTATGATCTTTTCCGATGATGCGCCAAAGCTCGAAGCAGCGTTGCATAACGCATTCGCAGATAGAAAGCTGAACTTCGTGAATCAGCGGAGGGAGTTCTTCAATGTCACTCTCGCTGAAATCAAAGACGTCGTCCGGAAGAACTTCGATAAATCAGTGGAGTTTATCGAAGTTGCACCAGCTGAGCAATACCGTCAATCGGTGCTGATGCGGAAATCTGTCACAAATTCGAGTATTAGTCCGTAATCAGTGCAGTATTTTCGGTCCTTCTCTGCGGCTTTCTCCAATATCGGCCACGCAGGAGAATAACAGCGGCGCGCCCTTTACATAGTCCAGCGAGAAGCTGTGCAGGCGGTCGAACTTCTTCCCGTCGATGATAACGGTGGGAAGCCCTTTTTCAATCAAGATTTGAATCGTTTGCATGGTGCATCCTCCTATCAGTAGATCATCATTTTCGTGGCCTCACGAAAATGATTGCGCTATGCGCATAGCGCCGCTTGCACCTTCACCGTACTACCAAAAGGAAGCAATATCAATCCTAATTCTCGTGTACTTGCCGAAAATCTGCGTGTACTTCATGTGTACTCCGGTACACACAAAAAATATTGTACAAAAGAGGGCGTATTTTTTGAAAGCTAAAGAGATTATATCTGGCATAGTTGATCAAAAGGAGCGATCAGGAAAAACAAATCAGCAAATCGCTGACGAGGCAAATCTCGCAAAGGGCACGGTAGATCGCATCCTGCAAAACAAGCCGGGGCAAGGACCATCTCTGCAAACAGTTGTGGATATTGCTAACGCGGTGGGCTATGATTTCGCCGGGAACGCATCCGCCGAGGGTCTGAGCCTTATTGCGCAAACCATCATGGATATCTACGAAGACCGGCTTAGAAAAACGGAGGCGCATTATCAGCAACGGCTCCGCGCCCAAACATGGTGGCTGCGCTTATCTGTAACAGTATCCTTATCTCTGATTGCGATAGCTATTTTACTGCTGATTTACGATGTTGTACGCCCGGATGTTGGCTGGATACATAGGTAAAAATAGGGAGCACCGGTAAATTGCCGACGCTCCCTTTGTTGGAGGCAAATATGAACTGTATCAAATGCGGAAAGGAAATTCCGGAGGGTGCGCCCTATTGCTGCTGGTGCGGGAAAAAGCAAAAGCAGGAACCAAGGAAAACGCTGAAACGCGCGAACGGTACCGGCTCCGTTTACAAGCTATCAGGGCGAAGAACCCGCCCGTGGGTGGCGGCAAAGAACAAGCTCATTATCGGGTACTACGCCAAAAAGACGGACGCGCTGGATGCGCTGGCGCGCCTTGTGGGTAAGGATATTTCCGAGCGGTACAATATGACGTTCAAGGAAGTTTTCGAGGAATGGCGACAAGAGCATTACCGCGAGATTGGGAAAAGCGGCGCGGTATCCTATGATCGTGCTTTTGAAATATATTCCGAATTGCACGAAAGAAAATTCCGGGATTTGCGCACTATCGATTTTCAATCGGCGATCGACAGCAATGCAGGGAAAGCCCATTCAACGCTATCGAAGTATAAGCAGCTCACAACGCAGCTTTCCGAATGGGCGGTTCGAGAGGAGATAGTATCTCGAAATTTTGCTAAGTATGTCAAACTTCCAGAAGAGAGAAAGAAGGAAAAAGAGATTTTCTCAGAGGAGGATATTGAGAAGTTATCCAACTCCAAAGAAGAAGCTGCTAAAATAATCCTCATGCTGATCTATACAGGCATGCGCATCGGGGAGCTCTTTACGCTTCCGATCTCAGGGTACCACGAAACTTACCTGATAGGTGGCGAAAAAACAGAAGCTGGCCGGAACAGGGTCATCCCAATTCGTCTGGAGGGACGGGCGCTATTTGCAGAGATGAACGCTGCTGCTACCGGGGATTTGCTGATTTCAGGCTATAAAGGAGCAAAAGATATTTCAAATTTCCGGAAGAGAGAATACTACCCTCTATTAGAGCGCTTGCATATAGAAAGAAAAACTCCCCACGCTACAAGGCATACATTCGCAAGTTGGGCAGTTGCAAACGATGTGCAGCCCGAATACATACAGAAAATGCTCGGTCATTCGCGCTATGAAACCACGGCAAATACCTACGTCCACGCAGACGTTGAAAGCCTTGTGAAAGCCGTAGAGAGGTAGTTTGTTAGTAATTTGTTAGTAACCCAAACGAAGCGACGCAGAATAGAAGGATTTTTAAGCAAAAAAGAGCAGGAATAATCCGTGCTATTCCGTGTTATCTCCAACATAATCCAAGTTGGACGGGGTGTGGTTAGATTTGACGTGCGGAAGGTCATAGGTTCGAGTCCTATATCGTCCACCAGAAAAACCTTCTCGGACAGAGTCCGAGAAGGTTTTTTTATTCACGAGGCCGATCGGAGGTGCGCCCTTGAACGTCGGACAGACAAAACAATTTTACGCGCAGCTCAAAAGCAGCGATCTGTGCAGCTGCGCTTACTGTCAAAACTACATCCGGCAGATTCGGGCCGCCTGTCCGGGCGCCGCAGAATATCTGCGCCGCATGGGCGCCGATATCGAAAAGCCCTTTGAAGTCATACCGCTTGACGTGGACGAGGCCGGATACGCGGACTATCTCTGCGCGCAGTACATCCTTTGCGGCGATGCCGGCGATTTTGCCGAAACCGTCGTCGATGCCGTGCATATCGGGCTTGCCGAGGCGCACCCGTCCACACGGCTGACGCAGGCACATTTTGTCATCGAGCTGTATCCCATCCGTCTGAAATGGGTCATGGGAAAGTGAATATCGCAATCCGCCCCGGTGCATCCGATCATGGACGCACCGGGGCGGATTTTGTTTTCTCAGCTCAGATACCTGGATCTCAGGCAGGAAATCATGTCCGAATACTGCGCAAGGCAGTCCTCCGGGCGGTCTTCCTGCAAGGCGCGGTAGCAGGGTGCAAGCCAGCGCTCACGAATTTCCGCATAGCACGCGGCGGAATCGTCACAGTATTCCACGCAGGAGACAATTGCGGGCGCAAGGTCATAATACTCCCGAATGAGCCGTTCCCCCTGCGGCTGCGCACGCAGCCAGCCGTCGCGGAAGGCGCGGAAGGCCGTCAGCTCGGCGCAGTCATCCGGCTTGCCCTCGTGCAGGCAGGTCGCCGTCGTGACAAAGCAGAACTTGAACTTCTTAAAGCCGCCGGCCAGCGTGTCATAGTCGCCGGGCGTCCACTGCTCCTTCGGATAGCGCTCCAGCCAGAGGGCGTGCAGCGTCTGGGCAAACGGCTCTGCAATGCTCAGGCTCAGCTTTTTCATCGCAGGCGTGAGGAAAATCGCCAATACGACCTTGTGCTCAAAGAACACCTCGCCGCGGCGGTAGCCCTTGTCCCAGCGCTTATCGCGCTGCATATGCGCGGCAATGTCGTCCAAAAGCTCGCCGCAGATTTCTCGCAGCCACAGCTCCCGCGCACGCGCATCCTCCGGCGCACAGGCCTCCAGCCGCTCAAATACCGCCGTGTTTTCCGTTTCATACGTCTCAAAGGCAGTGAAAAACTCCTTTTTCTCAAGCTTTTGATAGTAATCCGGATAGTTCAGCGCCGCAGCCGCCAGCTTTTCGCGCAGGTATTGCCGGTCCTCCGCAGAGCAGCCCTCGTGCGCCGTCTTCGCATAGAGCGCCGCAATCGGCATGCGCTCACCGCAGTACATGCAGGAGAATTCCTCCAGCTCCGCCGGAACCTCCAGCAGCTTTCCACAATGCGGGCAAGCACCCTTTATAATCTCCGCCATGATGCGCCTCCTTTTTTCTTTTATTTTTTCATATTTTCGGCGCAGTGTCAACCGCAGCGCACCAATTTTTTTGCAGAACTCACATTTTTTTGTCGGGAAAGGAAATACTATCTCTGAAATGAGGCGATAGCATGAACACCTTTCTTTGCAGCACCCGGCTTTTCTTCGGAGACAACGCCCTGCAAGCGCTGGAAACCCTGCACGCGCAGCGCGTGCTTCTCGTGACGGATCCCTTTTTTACCAAAAACGGCACGGCGCAGCGCGTGCTTTCTCATCTGCCCGGCGCACAGAGCGCCATTTTTGACCAAATACAAGGCGAACCGTCCCTCGAAACGGTCGCACAGGGCGCCGCCGCCCTGCAGGATGCCCGGCCCGACACCGTCGTTGCACTGGGCGGCGGCTCCGCCATTGACTGCGCCAAGGGCATCGTTTCTCTGGAGCCGGTGCAGCTGGTCGCGATCCCCACCACCTCCGGCACCGGCTCTGAGGTCACGTCCTTCTCCATTCTGACGCATCAGGGCGTCAAGCATCCGCTCATTGACGAGCGCATCCGTCCGCAGATCGCCATCCTGGACGATTCTCTGCTGGGCGAGCTGCCGAAGGGGCTGATTGCGGACGCAGGCATGGATGCTCTGACACACTGTCTGGAAGCCGCCGCGTCGCAAAATGCCAACGCCTTCACCGGCGCCTTCGCCTATTCCGCCTTCCGCACCGTGCTGGAAACGCTTCCCGCCTCCTTCGCAGGCGACCGCAGCGTCCGGGGACGCATTCATCAGGCCGCCTGCATGGCAGGCATTGCCTTCGACAACGCCGGGCTCGGTGTGTGCCACGCACTGTCGCACGCGCTGGGCGGCGCGTTTCACCTCCCCCACGGGCGGCTGAACGCGATTCTGCTGCCGCATGTGCTGCGCTTTAATGCCGCCTTTGCGCCCTACGCAGAGCTTGCGGCCTATTGCCGTCTGAGCGGCACGCAGGGACTGGTGCTGGCCCTGCAGCGGCTGTGCCGCCGTCTGGAGCTGCCGGAAAGCCTGAGTGCCGCCGGACTGGAGCGCGCTGCCGTCGAGGCGCAGGCGGATGCCGTCTGCCGTGCGGCGTTGGCCGACCCCTGCCTTGCGTCAAATCCGCGGCCGGTTTCGCTTGAGGATCTGCGCACGCTGCTGCGCGCTGCCCTATGACGCAGGAGGCGCTTCTCTCCGTGGGCATCGACATCGGCACGACGACCACGCAGCTCATTTTTTCCCGTCTGACCATCCGCAACGAGGGCGCCGCCTTCTCCGTGCCGAACTACGCCATTGCCCGAAAGGAAATTCTCTACCGCAGCGGCATTCACTTCACGCCTTTGCTGTCTGACACCGTGATCGACGCCGAGGGCGTCCGCGAGATCATCGACCGGGAATACGCCGCCTCCGGCTTTCGGCGGGAGGACATTCAGACCGGCGCGATCATCATCACCGGCGAAACCGCCCGCAAGGAAAACGCCGCAGAGGTGCTGCGCGCCCTGTCCGGCTACGCCGGAGACTTCGTTGTCGCTGCGGCGGGTCCCGCACTGGAGAGCATCCTCGCCGGGAAGGGCTCCGGCAGCCAGGACTATTCTCGGGAGCACCGCTGCGCCGTTCTGAATCTCGACATTGGCGGCGGAACAACCAACCTCGCGCTCTTCGAAAACGGCGAATTGAAGGATACCGGCTGCCTGAACGTCGGCGGCAGGCTGATAAAATTCGACGCAGAGGGCAGAATCCGTTACGTCTCCCCCGTCTTGCGGCCCCATGTTTCCCTCTCCGTGGGAGAAATCCCGGCGCCCAGCGCGCTGGACGAGGTCACGGCGCTGCTCGTGCGCGTGCTGGAAAGCGCCGCCGGCCTGCGCGAGCGGAACGAAATCCCGGAGGGCCTTGTTACGGACAAGCTTCCCGTGCTTTCTGCGCCGCCGCTGCTGTCCTTTTCAGGCGGCGTCGCCGATCTGATCGTCGAGAACGAAGCCGAACCCTTTCGCTACGGCGACCTGGGCGTGCTGCTGGGACGGGCAATCGCCGCCTCTCGCCTGTGCGGCGGCAGATATCTGCGCGCCAGAGAAACCATCCGCGCCACGGTCATCGGCGCGGGCAGCCACACGACGGAGCTGTCCGGCAGCACGATTTTCTACGAACACGTGCACTTTCCCCTGAAAAATCTTCCCGTCGCCGCGTTGACGCGGGAGGAGGAAGCCCTTCCGCCGCAGGCGCTGGCCGAACGCATTCGCCGCCGTTTTTCCGTCTATGACGCCCAGGGCGCGCCCTGCGTGCTGGCGCTGCATGGGCAAAAATCGCCTCGCTTTTCCGAATTATGTCAACTTGCAGATGGCATTGCCGCCGGACTGCGTTCGCAGGCAGAGGCGGGCCAGCCGCTCATTCTGGCCGCGCAGGCCGATATGGGCAAGGCGCTGGGGCAGGCCGTCGGCTGTCTTCTGCCGCAGGCCGCGCTCGTCAGTCTCGACGGCGTGCAGCTGCCGGAGGGCGCTTATCTGGACATCGGTGCGCCCGTTGCCGGCGGGCAGGCGCTGCCTGTTGTGATCAAAACGCTGATACTGTAAAAAGGAGTACTTCCATGAAGCTGAAAACGCTGCTGTTCGGCAAGGTCTACGCCTTTCGCGACGTGAAGGACGTCCTTGCCAAGGCAAACGAAGAAAAATCCGGCGACCGTCTGGCCGGAATCGCCGCCGAGACGGCCGAGGAACGCGTCGCGGCGAAGGTCGTGCTGTCGGAGCTGCTGCTGTCCGAGCTGCGGGAGAACCCCGCCGTACCCTATGAGGACGATGAGGTCACCCGCATCATCCAGGACGATCTGAACGAAACGATTTATACCGAGATCAGGGGCTGGACGGTCAGCCGTCTGCGCGAATGGCTGCTCGACGAGAACACGTCCTGTGCGGACATCCGCCGCATCAGCCGCGGGCTGACGAGCGAAATGGCCGCCGCCGTCTGCAAGCTGATGAGCAACCTCGACCTCATTGCCGCCGCAAAGAAGATTACCGTCACCGCGCACTGCAACACGACCATCGGCCTGCCCGGCACGCTCTCTTGCCGTTTGCAGCCGAACCACCCCACGGACGACATCGACGGTATCACCGCCTCGCTTGTCGAGGGTCTGAGCCTCGGCGCGGGCGACGCCGTCATCGGTCTGAATCCGGCGGGCGATACCGCCGAGAGCGTCAAGCGCGTCCTACAGCGCTTTGAAGAGATCAAGCAAAAGCACGAGATCCCCACGCAGACCTGCGTACTGGCCCATGTGACCACGCAGATGCGCGCGATCGAATCCGGCGCACCCGCCGACCTGATCTTCCAGTCCATCGCCGGGTCGCAGAAGGGCAACGAGGCCTTCGGCTTCTCCGCGCAGACGCTCTCTCAGGCGCAGGCGCTGGCCCTCCGGCGCGGCACAGCCGAGGGGCCGAACGTCATGTATTTTGAAACCGGTCAGGGCTCCGAGCTTTCCAGCGAGGCACATTTCGGCGCGGATCAGGTGACAATGGAGGCCCGCTGCTACGGCTTTGCGCGGCACTTCTCTCCTTTTCTCGTCAACACCGTCGTCGGCTTCATCGGGCCGGAGTATCTCTATGACGCGCGGCAGGTCATCCGCGCCGGGCTGGAGGATCATTTCATGGGCAAGCTGCTGGGCATTCCCATGGGCTGCGACGCCTGCTATACAAACCACATGAAAGCAGACCAAAACGACATTGAAAACCTCTCCGTTCTGCTGACCGCCGCCGGCTGCAACTATTTCATGGGCATTCCCCACGGCGACGACGTCATGCTCAACTATCAGACGACGGGCTTTCGGGAGACGGCGACGCTGCGCGAGCTGTTTGGCCTGACGGCCATCGCCCCCTTCCAGCGCTGGCTGGAAAAGATGGGCTTTGTGGAAAACGGGAAGCTGACCGCACGGGCCGGAGACGGCTCCGTGCTGCTCTGAGGAGGTGCAGGGAATGAATCGAGAGGATCTAAAAGCGCTCGTCGCGCAGATGCTGCAAGATATGCAGCCGCCCGCACCGGCGGCTTCTCCTGCAGCGTCCCCGGCGCAGGAGGACACGCTGCCGGACATCACCGCAGTTGACCTGCGGCAGCAGTATCTGGTGTCGCAGCCGAAAAACCGCGAGGCTTTTCTTGCCCTCAAGCAGAAAACGCCTGCGCGCCTCGGCCTGGGCCGCGCAGGCACGCGCTACCGCACAGCGACCATGCTGCGTTTCCGCGCCGACCACGCCGCCGCGCAGGACAGCGTCTTTTCTCTCGTGGACGAGGCGTTTTACCGCAATAATCACCTGATTTTTGTCAAAACCGAATGCCGCGACAAGGACGAGTATCTGACCCGTCCCGACCTTGGGCGGCGCTTTGACGCGGAAAATCAGGCGATTATTCAGAAGCACTGCAAGGGGCAGCGCGTGCTGCTGCTCATCGGCGACGGGCTCTCCTCTGCCGCCATCGAAGCCAACGCGCTCGACTGCGCCGCGGCCATCCGGCAGGGTCTGAAGGCCTACGGCATCGAGGCTGGGCCTTCACTGTTTATCCAGTTCTGCCGCGTCGGCGCGTCCGACCACATCGGCGACCTGACCGGCTGCGAGCTGGTGTGCCTGCTGGTGGGCGAGCGTCCCGGTCTTGTGACAAACGAATCCATGTCGGCCTACCTCACCTACAAGCCGCACCGCGGTATCTCGGAATCCAAGCGCACCGTTGTGTCCAACATCCACCGGCAGGGCGTGCCCGCCGTGGAGGCCGGAGCGCACATTGCCTCCCTGATCGACCGCATCCTCCGGCAGAAGGCCTCCGGCATCGATCTGGATCAGGAGGCGGCGACATGACGCGCATCCCGGTGAACATTCTTTCCGTCCGGATGATTCCCAACGTCAGCCCCGCGCTGCGCCGGGCGCTGGGGCTGGGCGAACGGCACCGCGCCGCGGGGCTGATCTCCACGGACTGCGACGACGCGACCTATCTGGCGCTGGATGAGGCAACAAAGGCGGCAAATGCAGAGGTCGTCTACGCCCGCAGCCTTTACGCAGGCGCGGCGAACGCCACGACCAAGCTGGCAGGCGAGGTCATCGGCGTGCTCGGCGCAGAGAACCCATCGGACGTACAGAGCGCACTGCACGCCGCAGTCGCATTTCTGCAAGGCGGCGCCGGCTTTCAGACCGCCAACGAGGACGGCAGCATCGTCTTTCTGGCGCACTGCGTGGCAAGCTGCGGCAACTACCTTTCCAGCCTTGCGCATGTTCCCCTCGGGCAGGCGCTTGCCTATCTGATTGCCCCGCCGGTCGAAGCGCTCGTGGCGCTGGACGCGGCGCTGAAGGTATCGGATGTGGAAATGGCGGAATTCTTCGCGCCGCCGAGCGAGACAAACTTTGCGGGCGGTCTTTTGACCGGCACGCAGTCGGCGTGCCAGGCGGCGTGCGACGCCTTTGCCGCGGCGGTACGCAGCGTCGCAGAAAAACCATTGGACACAGGAGGATGGAGCTATGGAGCTTGACCGTGATTTGCTCTCGCGCCAGCAGACGCGCGGCCTGATTGCAAAGGCCGCGCAGGCGTGGGAGACCCTGAAGCACTTTGACCAGCAAAAAATCGACCGCATCACCGCCGCCATTGCCAAGGCCGGTGAAGAAAACGCCGCGATGCTCGCGCGTATGGCCTGCGAGGAAACGGGCTTCGGCAACCTGGCGGACAAAACAACAAAGAATCTATTCGCCTCTCGCCGCGTCTATGAGGCAATTCGCGATCTGAAAACCGTTGGCATTCTGCGGGAGGACTGCGAAAACCGCGTCTGGGACGTTGGCGTATCCGTCGGCGTGATTGCGGGCATCGTGCCCTCGACCAATCCGACCTCCACCGTCATCTATAAAGCGATGATTGCCCTGAAGGCAGGCTCGCCCATCGTCTTTTCCCCGCACCCGAACGCCGTGCGCTGCACGCAGAAGGCGGCGGAGCTGGTTGCTCAGGCAGCCTGCGCCGCAGGCTGCCCGGAGGGCGCGATCGCCTGCATCCCGACACCGACGATGGATGCCGTGAACGAGCTGATGCACCACCCGCTGACAAAGCTCATTCTCGCCACGGGCGGCGGCGCAATGGTGCGCGCAGCCTACTCCTCCGGTAAGCCCGCCATCGGCGTAGGCGCGGGCAACGGCCCGGCCTATATCCACAAGTCGGCGGATATCCCGAAGGCCGTTTCGGACATCATCCGCTCGAAAACCTTCGATAACGGCACCGTCTGCGCCTCGGAGCAGAGCGTAATCCTGGAAAAATGCTGCGCCGAGCGTGTCAAGGAGGAATTCCGCGCACGCGGCTGCTATTTCCTCAACACCGACGAGGCGGCAAAGGTCGCCAAGCTCCTGCTGCGGCCAAACGGGACGATCAACCCGCAGGTCGTCGGCAAAACGGCCCACGAGGTCGCCGTGCTGGCCGGACTGACCGGCGTGCCGGAATCGACTCCCGTCCTGATCGCCCGCGAGACGGAGGCCGGGCCGACGCGGCCCTATTCCCGCGAAAAGCTCTGTCCTATTCTGGCCTTTTTCATTGAGGAGGACGAGCATACGATTCTCAAGCGCGTCTGCGAGGTGCTCTACGGCGAGGGCGCAGGCCATACCTTTGCCATCCACGCCACGGACGAGGCGGTCATCCGCCGCTTCGCGCTGGAGGTCCCCGTCTCGCGCTTTCTGGTCAACACGCCCGCCTCTCTCGGCGGCATCGGCGCATCGACGAATCTCTTCCCCGCGCTGACGCTGGGCTGCGGCGCAGTGGGCGGCAGCTCTTCTTCCAACAACATCGGCCCTCTGGACCTCATCAATCTCCGCCGCGTCGCCTGGGGCGTGCGTGAAATCGGGAAAAGCGGGCAAACTAACCCGGAACCCCCTCTCGATCCGGCGCTCATCGACGCGCTGACGGAGAAAATTCTCAAAAAACTACTGTAAATTGGAGGAACACACAGCATGGTCAATACAAATGCGCTTGGAATGGTGGAAACCCGCGGCCTCGTGGCCGCAATTGAGGCGGCCGACGCAATGGTCAAGGCGGCAAACGTCCAGCTCGTCGGCAAGGAGCAGGTCGGCGGCGGTCTGGTCACCGTAATGGTGCGCGGCGACGTCGGCGCGGTCAAGGCCGCGACGGATGCGGGTGCAGCGGCGGCGGAAAAGGTCGGAGAGCTGATCTCCGTGCACGTCATCCCCCGCCCGCACACGGAGGTGGACGTCATTCTCCCGCGCGGGCGTGAAAACGCCGCAGCGGAGGGCTGATGCTGCACACCGAGGAGGCCGTCCGCGCCGCCGTCCGCGTGCGCGACGGCGTAAGAGTGTACTATCTTCCGGAGGGCGACCGTCTGACGCCCGGTGCAAAGGATTGGCTCCGCCGGGAGAACATCCGCGTTCTGCCGCCGGACGCTGCGCCGCAGCGCTACACCACGCTCTTCGGCGGCGTCCTGACGGAGAAGCCGGAGCATATGACCCACCTGCGCGGCAATGTGCTGGTCTTCAAGGATCATCCCCGCATTGCCTTCCGGGGTATGATTGACGCACTGGAGGCGGAAATACTTCTCAGCCAGCAGGCGGCGCAGGGACATCCGGCGCTGCAAACCGCCCTTGGGGAGATGCTGGATTTCGTCCGCAGCCTCATCCGCGCGGACGTGCTGGAGGAGCCGGTGCGCGAGATGCGGCTGTGCGGGCTGGATGCCGAAGCGCTGCGGGAGCGCAGCCATCACCCGGAAAGGTACTACAACCAGCCGCACTTCATGCCCGCCTGGACGGACGGCCCCGCTCTGCTGGCGCTCAACCGGCTGCGCACGCTCGTGCGGCAGGCGGAGCTGGCCTGCTACCGCGCCTTCTCCACGCCGGAGGGCGGCGTCACGCGGGAGGACCTGCTGCTGGCGATGAACCGGCTTTCCAGTCTCTGCTGGATTCTGATGATCCGCGTCAAGGCGGGGCAACTGTAAAGGAGGGGCATTCATGCCGGAACAGTCCATCGTAAATGCGCTGATGCAGCGCCTGTTTATTGAGCTGGAGGCGTCCGGACGTCACGTTCACCTGACGAAGGAGGCCGCGCTCACGCTCTTCGGTCACCCGCTGACGGAAAAGCGCCCGCTTTCCCAACCGGGGCAGTTCGTCTGCAACGAGCGCGTCAGCCTGGTCACGCCACGCGGGCGGTTTGACAATGTCGCCGTTCTCGGGCCGGAGCGCCCGGAATCGCAGGTAGAGCTTTCGCTGACGGACTGCGTCGTTCTCGGGCTGAAGGCGCCCGTCCGTCTGAGCGGCAGCACGCAGGGCACGCCCGGCATCGTTCTTGAAGCAAACGGGCGGACGCTGCGGCTGAATTCCGGCGTCATTGTCGCGCAGCGGCACATCCATATGACGCCGGAGGACGCCGCGCAGCGCGGCGTAAAGGACAGGCAAACGGTGCGCCTGCGCGTTTTTACGGCACGGCCGCTGATTTTTGAGGATGTTGTCGTCCGCGTCAGCCCGAAATTTCGCACCTATGCCCATCTGGATTACGACGAGGCCAACGCCTGCGGCTTCGGCAAGGGCGACCTCGGGATGATCGTGCCATGAACGGAGCGCTGGTTGAAGAAGTCGTTGCCGAGGTGCTGCGGCGGCAGCAGCCGGAGCGCCGGGCGCTTCTGATCGGGCGCAGGCCGCCGCAGGAGCTGGGCTGGCAGTATGTGCTCTCCGGCGAATTTGACGCCGTGATGCTCGGCTCGCTGAGCGCGGGGCAGGTGCTGCATTTCCCGGACGATGTCTGCGCGGCGGCGCTGCTGGAGGGCAAGCCGGTCTTTCTCTGGGAGGGCGGGCTGGACTACCGCCGCTGTGCCCGCACGGCCAACCGTGCACTTTGGAGCCGTCTTCTCGCGGCAGAGCGGCAGCTCAGGCAGCTCGGCGTGCAGTTTCTCGGCGCTTCCGCCGCCCCGCTGCTGACCGCGCAGGAGATGCGGCGCCTGCTCCACGCCGGGCAGACGCCGCCCGCCGGGCGGCGGATGACACCCCTGGCGCGGGATATTCTGGAGGGAAAGGCATGAGGATCGGCACGGTTACCGGCCCGGTCTGGGCCACAAAAAAATGCCCCGCGCTGACGGGGCAGATTCTCCTTTGCGTCCGCGCGGAGGGGAAGGACTATATTGCCGCCGACCTTGTCGGTGCTGGCGAAGGCGACCGCGTGATTCTCTCCTGCGGCGCGGCAGCGCGCATGGGGCAGGAGGGCGTTCCCGTGGACGCCGCGATCATTGCAATTTTAGACGAAATGAGGGACGGACATGTCCGTTGATCGCATCATTCTCTGGGTCATGGCCATTTTCATGGTTCTCGGCGCGCTGGACCGGATTTTCGGCGGCCGCCTCGGCCTGGGAAAACAATTTGAGGAGGGCATTCTTGCCATCGGCTCGCTGGCGCTTTCCATGCTGGGCATTCTGACGCTCGCGCCCGTGCTGGCAAAGCTCCTGCGCCCGGTGCTCGTGCCGGTCTACCGGTTTCTGGGCGCAGACCCGGCCATGTTCGCCGGAACCATTCTCGCCAACGACATGGGCGGTGCGCCGCTGGCACAGGAGCTTGCCCTGACGCCGGAGGCCGGGCAATTCGGCGGGCTGATCGTCGCATCCATGCTGGGCGCGACGGTGGTCTTCACGATTCCGGTCGCGCTGGGCATCATTGAGGAGGACGACCGCCCGGCGCTGGCCAAGGGTGTCCTTGCGGGGGTGGTCACCATCCCCATCGGGGCGCTGATCGGCGGGCTGACCGCAGGCTTTCCGCTTCTCATGCTGCTGCGCAACCTTGTGCCCATCGTACTGTTTGCGCTGCTGGTCGCGCTGGGGCTATGGCGCTTTGAAAGCGGGATGATCCGCGGCTTTCTCTGGTTTGGCCGTCTTGTTCTGGCGGTCATCACGGTCGGCCTTGCCGCCGCCGTCTTTACCGAGCTGACGGGCATCGTGCTGATTTCCGGCATGGCGCCGCTGGCGGACGGCATAGAAACGGTCGCAGGCATCGGCTTTGTGTTGGCGGGCGCCTTCCCCCTCGTCTTTTTCCTGACAAAAATTCTGAAAAAACCGCTTTTGAAGCTCGGCGGCAGACTCGGCATCAACGACGTCGCGGCGGCAGGCTTGCTCGCCAGCCTCGCCAACTCCATTCCCATGTTCGGCATGCTGAAGGACATGGACGCCCGCGGCAAGATCGTGAACGTCGCCTTCGCCGTCTCGGCGGCCTTCGTCTTCGGCGACCACCTTGGCTTCACGTCGGGCTACGCGCCGGAGATGCTCGTGCCCGTCATTGCCGGCAAGCTCACCGGCGGCATCGCGGCAGTCGCCGCGGCAATGCTTTTGACAAGGAGGAATTCTCATGGACCGGCAGCAGCTTGAGGCGCTTGTGCGCCAGATTCTGGCGGAAAAGCTGGGCGGCAGCCCCGTAAAGCGCATTTCCCCGGACTACACCATGACCGAAGCCGACCGGCTGGACACCGGCAATCCGTCCGCCCGCGTCTACACGCACGACCTGCTCACGCTGGAGCAGTCGCCGCGCCTCGGCGTAGGGCTGATGACCATGGAGCGCTGCGATTTCGCCTGGACGCTCGGCTATGACGAGGTGGACCTCGTTCTGGAGGGCGAGCTGACCATCCGCACCGCGCAGGGCGAGCAGACCGCCCGCGCCGGAGAGGGCGTTTTCATCCCGCGCGGCACGCAGATTCATTTCTGCACGCCGTCGCACGCGCGCTTTCTCTATGTCACCTATCCTGCCGACTGGCAGAACAGCAAATAAAAAAGGCCGCCCGGCAGGACTTTTGTGTCCCGTCGGGCGGCTGCATATTTCATTTCTGCTTTTTGTCAAACTCCGCTTTGATTTCTTCATTGCGGATGGCGTACATGATCGGAATTTTCTTCAAATCCTTCTCCAGAATTGCAATAGTCGCAATATCCGGATTCTCGCCATACTGTGGAAAGTTGACCAACCAACATCCGTCCAGCTTTTCCTCCATACAAATCCAGCCGTGCATTCCCTTGTGCACGCCTTCTCTGGCGTATTCTTCCTTTTCCACAGTCACTTCTACCGGGTCAATCATTTTCATTTTTCAACCCTCCGTGCAGTCTGTATTTTCTCATCTCATCCGGGAGTTTCCTCGGAAGCCTTCTTGTCAAACTCCGCTTTGATTTCTTCATTGCGGATGGCGTACATGACCGGGATTTTCTTCATGTCTTCTTCCAGGACGGAAATCGTTGCGATGTCCGGTTTTTCCCCGCACTGCGGAAAATTGACCAGTCTGTATCCATTTACATTGGACGGGTCGCAGATCCAGCCATGCATTCCCTTGTGCACGCCGTCGATGACGTACTTCTCTTTTTCAACAATGACCTCAACACAATCCATTTCTTCCATTTTACGTTCCTCCCGGAATTGTGATTCTCTTCTATTCCTCTGTCCGTGACAGTACTTCCATCTTATCAAACTCCGCCTTGATCTCTTCATTGCGGATGGCATTCATGACCGGGATTTTTTTCAAATCCTTCTCCAGAATTGCAATGGTCGCAATGTCCGGATTCTCGCCGTACTGTGGAAAATTGACCAACCATGTGCCGTCAATCGTCCGGGGGTCGCAGATCCAGCCATGCATTCCCTTGTGCACGCCGTCCATAGCATATTTCTCTTTTTCCGTAATCACTTCAACGGAATCCAGTTCCTGCATGTTATTTTCCTCCCGCAAATTCACCTTTTCTATCATAGCTGATTTTCTCTGTAATTACAAACCCTATCTGCGCAATTCTCAAAAAAATTTCCCCGCCGGGGCTCCGGCGGGGAGAGAAAGCGTCAGCGCTTATTACTGTATTGTTTTGTCGTGCGCACCATCATAATGATACTGGCGACGCCGCTTGCCAGGAAAATCGCAATTGCATAGAGCGCATAGGGTACGAACGTATTCGCCATCCAGAGCGCAACCGCACAAAGTCCCCACAAAACATGCACCACGCCTGTGCCGTAGCACCAGCCGCGCAGGGTATACTCATCCTGAATGCGTGCGCGAACCCCCTTGGGAACCGTCCGGCCGTTGATCAGCAGAATCCCCTTGAAAATGAAATATACGCCGAAGAACAATAACAGATAAATCATGGCTGCTTTCCTTTCTCAGTCGAGCAAAATTTTGTTTTTGATGCACATGCCCTTGGAGTGCTCCAGAATTGCGGTTTCGATCTGCTCGAGCGGATAGCTCTCGCTGATGAAATCCTCCGCGCGGATGACGCCGTTTTTCAGCAGCTCAAAGGCCGTCATGGTATACACCGGCGTGGTGTGATACAGGCCCATAATGGTCAGCTGGGAATAGTGCACCAGATTGGCGTCCGCAACAAGCTGCGTTCCGGCCTTCGTGCCGCCGAAGAGCAGCACCTTGCCGCCTTTGCGCGCCATGCAGATATTCTTCTCCCAGACCTCGGGATAGCCCGTGGCCTCGATGGCAATGTCGCAGCCGCGGCCCTCCTCCGTCAGCGCCTTGACCAGCGCGACGGTGTCGCCCTGCGAGGCGTTGACCGTTTCGGCTGCGCCGAGCTTTTTCGCCATGGCCAGACGGACATCGGAAAGATCGGTGGCGATGACGCGCGCGCCCTTCTTCGTCAGCAGCGCCACGTACATCAGGCCGATCGGCCCCGCGCCGTTGACCACGACGGTGTCGCCCAGCTGCACGCCGATCGACTCCACGCCGAAGGTGACGCAGGCCAGTGGCTCCATCAGGGCAGCCGTTTCGTGGGACATACCGTCCGGCAGGAGGAAGGTGTTCTGCTCGACGATGCGCTGCGGGATGCGCTGGTACTGGGCAAAGGCGCCCATGTTCCAGAGGATATCGTCACACATGGAGTGAATGCCCTTCTTGCAGTAGTAGCACTTTTGGCAGGGCGCGGAATTATGGCAGACCACGCGGTCGCCGGGCTTGAAGCGGGTCACGCCCTCGCCCACGGCGTAGACCACGCCGGAGGCCTCGTGCCCGAAGCCATAGGGCGGAATGTCGCCGGGATAGCCGCGCATATAGGTTTTGACGTCCGTGCCGCAGGTCAGCGCGACCTTGTTCTGCACGATGATCTCGCCATAGCCAGGCTCCGGGATGGGCGCATCCTCGATGCGGATGTCCTTCGGCCCGTAGAACATGACCTTCTTCATTCTTCAACCTCCGGCTGCACGCCATAGGTTTCAAATTTTTTCAGGACGACATCCATCTGCTCGTCGGTCAAAAGCACCGGCTCGCCCGCCAGCTTGCTCTTATAATAGATCTCGGCGCAGAATTCGATCTCCTCGGCGTTGTCAAAGGCCGTCGGGAGGTCCGGACCGCCCGCCAGCAGGCCGTGGTTGCCCAGAAGCACCGCATAGCGGTCCTTCATGCCCTCCAGCGCGGACTGCGCCAGCTCCGGCGTTCCGAAGGTCTCATACTTCGTGCAGCGCACGTTTTTTCCGGCGGAGCCGATCAGATAGGTGCAGGGCTCGATGCTCCAGTTCAGCGTGGCCAGCACGCAGGAGTAGATGCTGTGCGCATGCACCACGGAGCAGATTTCCGGCCGTTCGCGGTAGAAAATGCTGTGCATCTCGTATTCACTGGAGGGCTTGCGCTTTCCGTCGACGACATTGCCGTGCAGATCCATCACAACGATGTCCTCCGGCGTCAGGGTGAAATAGTCCATGCCGCTCGGGCTGATTGCCATCAGCTTTTTCTCCGGGTCGCAGATACTGATATTGCCGCCCGTGCCCTTGGTCAGGCCGTGGGTGATCAGCATTTTCAGGTGCTCGACAATTTCCTGTCTTTCCTTTTCCATCAACATAGCTTGTACCTCAAAATTTGTTGTATACGCGGGGCGTTCTTCCCCGCTCCAGAACCTCCGCCATGGCCTCGGCCAGCGGATAGGGCGAAAGCGCGATGGCATCCACCGTATCGCCTGCGATGTGCGGCGTCAGCGTGACATTGTCCAGCGTCAGCAGCGGCGAATCCGGGCGAAGCGGCTCGTCGTTGAAGACATCCAGCGCCGCGCCTGCAATGGCATGCGTCCTGAGCGTCTCGACCAGCGCAGGCTCGTCGATCAGCCCGGCGCGGGCGGCATTGATCAGATAGGCCGTCGGCTTCATGCAGCCGAGCAGCGCAGCGTTGATCATCCCCTGATTTTCCTGCGTCAGGCGCAGATGCAGGGAGATCACGTCCGCCCGGCGGAAGAGCGCTTCGAGCGTCTGCACCGGCTCGACGGGCAGGCTCTGCATCACGTGCCCGGGAAGATACGCGTCAAAGCCCAGCACCTTCACGCCCAGCGCCGCCAGCTTCTGCGCCAGCAGCGCGCCGATGTTGCCAAGGCCTGCAATACCGACCGTCAGGTTTTTCAGCGTTGCGGTGAACGCGCTGTTGGGAAACTCGCTCGGCCAGACGCCCTGCATCAGCAGGTGGTGGCTGCGCGCGATATTGCGCGTCTCCGCAAGCATCAGGCCGAGGGTGAACTCCGCAACGGCCTCGGCATTGCGGATTATGTGCACAAGCGGAATTTTCCCCTCCGTAAGCGTCTCCACCGCGATGTTATCCACGCCGCCTCGGCAGACGCCCACAAGCTTCAGCCGCTTCGCCCGGCGCAGCAGCCGCGCGGGCAGCGGGCAGAAATGCACCATCAGGACATCCGCCTCCTCGATCAGCGCGTCGAGCGCCGGCGGGTAGGGCGCGGCATCCGGGCCGGAATGCTCAATGGCGGTCTGCATTTCGGAAAATTCATCCTTGTCTCCGCTGCCCCAGAGGACCGGAATGATCTCCGCCCCGGCGCAGCCAAGACCAGCGGCCGCCTTTTGCAGGGTGTCCGGGGACACATACGCGTCCCCGACCACCACAATGCGTTTGATCTGCGTTTTATCGATCATGGAATTATGCCTTTGCCTTCACGTCGTTGCAGGTGAGCATGTAGTTCAGGACGGCTTCCTTGTTCTTGCGGTACAGGAAGTAGGCAACGAAGTATACGACCACGGTCAGGCCGATCCAGATGGGACTCTGAGACAGGAAGGCTGCGAACAGGAGCGCCAGGAAGGGCATGAAGCAGGTGCAGGTGATGAGCATCGTGGAGCTTGCCAGCTCAAAGCCGACACTGACGGCGACCGCGGTGTAAAGATCTGCCATCCAGCCCCAGACGTACAGCGACAGGGAGAAGTAGAGGATCGTGCCGATGAGGGTCTTGAGCATGTTGCCCTTGGAGATGCTGATCATGGGGATCATGCAGTAGGGCATGGCGATCAGGTCGACCATAATAAGCGCGCGGTTGCCGGGCAGGACGAAGGCCAGAACGAGCATGATGGGGATCATCAGCGTGCCGACCATGATGGTCGCAGGCTCGCCGTAGCCGGTGGCGTCATTGACGGAGAGGTACCACTTGCGCCCCTGGCCGTGCTTCTTTGCAACGCCCTTGGTGGACTCGGTCAGCAGCGTAAAGGCGGCGGCAAAGAGGGAGGCAATCTTCGGGAAAATCGCCATGACGGCGGCGGTAGCAATGGCGGCGGAGGCGATTTCGCCCCAGGCGGCCAGCGTGTTCAGCTCCTTGATGTTGCCGATGAAGCCGAGAACAAAGCCGACAATCAGGCCGAGCACCATGGGCTCGCCAAAGAGGCCGAGCTTCTTCTGCACGGTCTTCAGGTTGATATCCACCTTGTTCAGGCCGATCTTGTTCATCAGGAAGTTCACCAGCACATAGAACGGAACGCCCTCGGCATGGTGCGGCGCGGTCAGCGCGCAGCCGGGATAGTTATAATAGGTAGAGAAGCACGGCGCCAGCATTTCCGCAAAGAGCAGCACATACAGGTTCATCAGAACCATCAGGCCGAGGGAAAGCCAGACATTTTCGGTTGCGATATAGAGCGTGGAGCCCCAGAGCATGAAAGAATAGGTATTCCACAGGTCGGAGGGCATGAAAATATCGGTCCACTTTGTGATAAACAGGATGACCTGAAGCACAATGGCGACCACAAGGAAGATCATGCCGATCTTCGTGGAGTAGGCGACCAGCGCGCAGGCCTGCCAGCCGACGTCGAGGACGGGCAGATTGACGCCGGTGTTGTTGACCATCTTGTCCACGATGCCGCTGATGGTGGGCATGTAGGCATTGATGAGCAGGCTGAAGCCGGTCAGCGCAACGCCGGCGAGCAGAGCCGAGCGGAACGCCTTGGCGGGCTTTGCCTTCATAATCAGGGCAATGATAAAAATAATTACGGGAACAGATACCGAAGCTCCAAATGTATCAAATACATTGGACAGAGTTTCTAAAAACATCCTTTTTTCCTCCATCTTTCTCTTTTTCAGTGATTACTTTCCGAGTTGATCCAGAACACGCAGCGCTTCTTCCATGAATTCCTCTTCCGCGAAGCCGGTCATGAAGCCGACGGCGTTGATCGCTGGAATATCCACGTCATCCTCGATCGGGCTGGTGTAGGCAATGAAGTCATAGTGCCCGGACATCAGCGCCAGCTTCACGCCGCCGGGATTGACCTCCGTCGCCTCAAAGCGGTAGCCCAGCGCTTCAAACTGCTCCTGCATTTTGACCGCGATCATCGTTGAGCTGACCGTGCCGGAGCCGCAGACGGACAGTACGCTTACCGTCTTGCCCGCGCCGCGCAGCTCCTTCTTTTCCGCCTTTGCCGCGTCGTTTTTCTTACGAAACAGTCCCATCGTTTTTCCTCCCTTCTGTGTCAGATTTTCCGGATTACTGTATCGAAGCCTCCGCTTCGCTTCAGCCGTTCAGTCCGGCGAGCGCCTCGTACATGCCGTCGACCGTCTCGCTCGTCATTACCTCGCGCAGGACATCCTCGTCGGCGAACAGGCGAAGAATCCTGCGCAGCAGGCCAACCTGCTCCTGCGGGTTGGAAATTGCCATCATCAGAACCAGCGATACCGGCAGATGCACATCCTTCGTGCCCATCTCCAGAAAATCGACCGGCTCCTTCAGCCGCGCCACCGCAATCACCGGCTCGATGACGTGCTCGGCGAAGGTGTGCGGCATGGCGATGTTATACTCCCCGAGCGGCAGACCCGTCGGATAGGTTTCCTCGCGTGCCAGAACCGCCTGCTTGTAGGTGCCGCGCACCTTACCCGCTGCAAGCAGCTCGTCGGCCAGCCTGGAAATTACTTCCTGCTTGTCCCCCGCTTCGAGGTCGAGAAAAATCAATTTCTTGTGAATCATGCACATTTCCCCTCGTATGTTATTGTTGAAACTGACGAAAACCATCTGCAATCCCGCAATGAATTCGGAAGGTTTTCCCGTTCATTATGCAGTATAGCAGAAATTGCCGGTTTTGGAACGTCCAGCTTTGTTCATTTTTCCGGAAGCAAATTAGTCTTCACGGGAGCGGCAAAAGGGTGTATGATATGCACAGAATGCAGAAAGGGAGGCGGCCTTCAATATGCTCAATAAAAAACAGTGCGATTTTTTCGAGGAGGTCTGCCGTCGTCCCGGCAGCTACCGCAGCTATGAGGAGCTGGCCGCGCTTTTGAGCGTGAGCACGCGCTCCATCCGCAACTACTGCGCCGTTCTGGCCGACTTTGCCGCGGAATCCGGCGCCGGAACCGTATTGAATCTTCAGCCCTCCGGTCTGGTCTTCTGCGGCACGCGTGAGCAGGTGCTGTGCATCCAGTCGCGCATCCGCGGCAGCGGCTTTTATGCCTACCGGCTGTCACAGGAGGAGCGCATTCTTGCAATCGCGCTGATGCTGCTTTCGGCGCAGCAATCCGTCACCGTCACGCAGATCTGCGACCGGCTCTATGTCAGCCGGGCGACGGTTCTGAACGATATGGAGCGCACGCGCGAATTCTTCCACGGCTTTGGCGTGCAGATTCAGAGCGTCCGCGGCTACCGTTTGAGTCTGGACGAAGCGGCGCGCCGCAGCGTCACGCTTGCCGCCGTTTTCCCGTATCTGGACGGTTGGGACACGCTCGGCGGCGGTTCCGGCATTGTCGGCAGTCTTCTTGAAGCGTCCTTCCGCCTCAACGAGCTGCTCGGCCGGGTGGTTTCTGTCCTACAGGACACGGAAAAGCAGTACGGCATCACCGTTAACGACGCCGAGTTTAAGCAGGCCGTGCTCACCTGTTCGCTGGTGCTGCGCCGCAGGCTCGACGGGCATGCGCTCTCCCACTATGCGCCGGACAATGCCATCGCGGAAAACGCCTCGGTGCAGCGCATTGCCCGCAGCGTGCTGCAAGCCCTTGCGCTTCCGCAAGACGAGGCGGAAGCGGCCTATCTGGCGCAGCGCCTGTACGCCTGCCGCTTTGACCAGCTGCAAAACTTTGAGCATTCCATCGATATCCATCTCTATCTTGAGATTCATCGTTTTCTTTCAGACGTCGAAAAGGACCTGCAATGCAGCCTGACGGAGGATCAGCAGCTGCTCATCATGCTGACCCGCCACATCCAAGGCATCCAGAACCGTTATCCCGCAGCCGCAGGGCTTCAGGAATTCGAGGCCTCGCTGATTGCCGAATACCGTCCCTATTATGATGCAGTCATGCGGCACATCGGAAGAATTGAGGCCTTCCTCGGTCACAGGTGCAGCGACAGCGAGGTCTGCTCCATTCTGCTGCACATCATTTCGGCCCTGGAGCGGCAGAGCCGCCTGCACGTCCGGCCCCGCGTGTGCGTGGTCTGCCACATCGGCATCGGCACGGCGCATTTTCTGGCCGAACGGCTGAAGGATACCTTTAATCTGGAAATTGCGGGCGTCACCTCCATCCACAATCTGCAAACGGCACTGAAAGAAAACAGCTTTGATCTTCTGATCAGCACGGTGCCGCTCAAGGCGGAGGGTTATCCCTGCGTGCGCATCTCGCCGAATCTGGCCGATCCCGATATTCTCGCCGTGCAGGCGGCTCTGGCGCAGGCTCGACGGACACTGCGCGCGCAGCGCAGGCCGCAGGCACGATCGGCGCCGCGTTTCACCGGCACCATCCCGCCGGAGCACATCGTTGCCAACGTTCCCTGCACCGACTGGCGCGACGCTCTGCGCATCTGCGGCGCGCCGCTGCTGGCGGAGGGCGCCATCCGGCCGGAGTACATTGAGGCCGTCATCCGCTCCGTAGAGAGCAACGGGCCTTACTTCGTCTTCACGCCCCATGTCGCGCTGGCGCACGCCGCGCCCACGGACGGCGTCGATCGCTTCTGCTGCGGCATCTACCGTCCGGAAAAGCCGGTCGCCTTTCACCATCCCTCCAATGATCCGGTGGAACTGATCGTCCTGGTCGGCATTACGGATGTCAAGGCGCAGATCGGCAGAATCTCGGCGCTGATGAATCTTCTTGCAAACAACGCCATGCTTGCCCGCCTGCTGGCGGCGCAGGACGCGAATGAAATCGCCGACATTTTCAACGGCAATATTTCAAAGGAGGACTGATGATGTCAAATCCCGCCTATTTTTTTCTTCCGAATGTTTCCCTTTTCGGCGCAGGCTGTCTGAGCGAGATCGGAACGCAGGCCGTCCGGCTGGGCGTGAAAAGGCTCCTGCTCGTCACGGACCGCTTTCTCGCCGGGACGGACGCCGCCGCCCGCATCCGCCAGTATTTGCAGGCGCAGGACGTCGCGCTGGAGCTCTATGACGGCGTGGAACCGAACCCCACGCTGCAAAGCGTCTATGCCGCCTACGAGCTTTATCAAAAAGCGGGCTGTGACGGCGTGATCAGCCTCGGCGGCGGCTCCAGCCACGACTGCGGCAAGGCCGTCTGCATCCTCGCCGCGAATCCCGCGCCGCTGGAGCAGTATGTCGGCGTGGATCTCTTCCGCCACCGCAGCGCACCCATGATCGCCGTGAACACGACCGCCGGCACCGCCAGCGAGATCACCAACTGCTTCATCATCACGGACACGCAGACCAACACCAAGCTGATCTTCGAAGGCGCAAACGCCCTGACGGACGTCGCCGTCAACGACCCGGAGCTGATGCTCACCCTGCCGAAGGGGTTGACCGCTGCGACCGGCATGGACGCGCTGACGCACGCGGTGGAGTGCTATGTGTCCACCTTCTCCTTCAAGCTGACGAACGATCTGGCCCTGCTGGCCGTCCGTTATATCTTTGAAAACCTTCCCATCGCGGTCGAGCAGCCGCAGAATCTGGAAGCGCGGGAAAACATGACCTATGGTGAATACCTCGCCGGAATGGCCTTCGGCAGCGGCGGCGTCGGGTTGGTTCACGCCATCGCTCACCAGCTCGGCGGCGTATACAACCTGCCGCATGGTCTGTGCAATGCAATCCTGCTGCCCTATGTCATCCGCTTCAACAAGCGCGCCTGTGCCGATCGCTACCGCGATGTGCTTGCCGTCATCGACCCGCAGACCCAGCTGACCGGCGCCGCCGCCGCAGACGAGCTGGCCGGCCGCATCCTCGCCCTGTCCGAACGCATCGGCACGGCCAAGCCTCTGCGTGAGCTGGGCGTACGCCGCGAGGACTTTGCCCTGCTGGCGCACAAGGCCCTGCTGGACTCCTGCTCCGGCACCAATCCGGTTGCCGCTACGCCGGAGGAGATCATCGAAATTCTGGAAGCCGCCTATTAAGGAAGGAGCGCATCCATGCTTTACAAGGGAAATCCCGTCTGTGCGGGCTACGCCGCCGGTCCTGTTTATCAGTACCGTCCCTTTTCCTGCGACGTGCAGGAGGAAACCATCTCCGAGGAGGAAATTCCCGCCGCGCTGGCGCGGCTGAAGCAGCTGCACAACGCCGCCGCGGCCGAGCTGGAGGAAATCTACCGCCGCATGTCGGCGCACGACGAGGAAAAGGCCCGCGTTTTCCGGGCACATCTGGAAATTCTGGAGGACGAGGCGCTTGCCGAGGAAATCGAGCTGGCAGTCACCGACGAAAACGCCGCGCTCGATTGGGCAATCGCCTCCGTCTTCGACCGCTTCATCCGTCTGCTTTCCAAAACCGCCGACCCGCTGATCCGGGAGCGCACGGCCGATCTGGAGGATGTGAAGCTGCGCCTGCTTCGGCTGAGCGCAGGCGTGCCGGAGCGCAATCTCTCGCGTCTGCCCGGCCCGGTCGTCGTCGCGGCACACGACCTTCTGCCCTCCGACACGGCGACCATTGACCGAAATAATGTGCTTGCAATTCTGACCGAAACCGGTGGCCCGACCTCGCATTCCGCGATCATCGCCCGCAGCTATGGCATTCCCGCCATCCTGGGCATTCCGGGAATCACCGCTCTGCCGGACGGCGAGGCCGTCCTTGCCGACGCCGTGAGCGGCACGGTGCGTACCGCTCCCACCGAGGAGGAGGCGGCAGCCTTCCGGGCGGCGCAGGAGGCCTTCCTCCGCGCACGCGACGCAGACGCCGTCTATCTCTCCCGCCCCTGCGCCACGGCCGACGGCGTGCACATCGACATTGGCATGAACGTCGGCGCGCTTAACGACGCCGAACGCGCCTGCATCTCCTGCTGCGACTTCGCCGGTCTGTTTCGAACGGAGTTTCTTTACATGGACGCGGCGTATCTTCCCACGGAGGAGGAGCAGTTCCGCGCTTACCGCGCCACGCTGGAAGCCTTTTGCGGGAAGCCCGTCACGCTGCGCACGCTGGACATCGGCGGCGACAAGACGCTGCCCTACTTCCCTCTGCCGCAGGAGGAGAATCCCTTTCTCGGCAACCGGGCGCTGCGCCTGTGCCTCACGCACCGGGAGCTGTTTCTGACGCAGCTGCGCGCGGCGCTGCGCGCGGCGGCCTATGGCGAGCTCTGGCTGATGTTCCCCATGGTCGGCAGTATTGCGGATATCCGCCGGGCGCTGGACGCGCTGGACGAGGCCAAAGCCTCTCTGGAGCGCGACGGCCTGCCCTATGGGCAATGCAAAACCGGTATTATGATCGAAATCCCCGCCATCGCACTGATGGCCGGGGAGGCCGCCGCGCTGGTGGACTTCGCCAGCATCGGCACAAACGATCTATGCCAATATCTCTCCGCCGCCGACCGGCAAAATCCTGAGGTCGAGCCGTACTATCAGGAGGCGCTGCCCGCCGCACTGCGCATGATCTCCGGCATTGCAAAGGCCTTTGCCGGAAAACCGCTGAGCGTCTGCGGCGAAATGGGCGGCGACCCGCGGCTTGCCCCCGTGCTGGCAGGTCTGGGCCTGCGCAAGCTCAGCATGAGCGCCTCACGCATCGCGGCGGTCAAACGCGCCCTTGCCGGGAAAACCATATCAGAGCTGCAAGCGATTGCCGCCACCGTGCTGCGGCTGCAAACCGCAGAAGAAATTCAGAATTATTTGGACGAAACGCTTTGAAAGGAGCCTGCGCCATGTATCAAAAGCAAGTAACCGTTCTCAACCCCACCGGGCTGCATGCCCGTCCCGCCTCCGACTTTGTCGCGCTGGCAAAAACCTTCCCCTGCAAGATCAAAATCCGCGACCTGAACTCCGGCGAACCGGCCGTGAACGCCAAATCCATCGTGATGCTTCTCTCCCTCGGGCTTGCGCAGGGCGCGCAGGCGGAGCTTACCGCAGAGGGCGAGGAGGAGCAGCAGGCCGTGGACGCACTGGCTGCGCTCATCGCCACCGGCTTCGGTGAACTGTAAGGAGGCGCTGCGGCATGACCATGAAGCGCTCCCGCCTCACCTCCGCCGCGCTGGCGCTGGCGACCATTCTCTGCGGCGCAGGGCTGAAATTCTTCCCGCTGTGGCCGTCCGCTCTGCGCATCGGCCTTGCGGTTCTTGCCATTGCGCTTGCCTTTTTCACGGTTTTCGTGATCGTCAAGTGGCACCGCTGCCCGCATTGCGGCAAGTTCCTGCCCATCACCGCAAGGCCGAAGGAATGCCTTTACTGCGAGCAGGCAATTGACTAAGTTCCATATCTCCTCTTGGCTGCTCCTCCCGGCAGCCGCCCCGGTCTGTCCGCTGTTTCCGGCAGGCCGGGGTTTTTTCTGCAAAAAGCGGCCCGCCGCCGGCACAACTGCCGGCAGCGGGCCGTTCGGCTTGCGCTACAGGATTTTCTCCATTCCGATTTTTTGAATTTTCAGTCCGATTTTTCCGTAGAATTTTACCGCATTTTCATTGTCCGCCCAAACATAGAGCGTGACATTGTAATATCCATGCCGCCGTGCAAAGGCGAGAACATAGTCATAAAGCTGCGTGCCGACATGCTGCCCACGCGCAGCCTCGTCCACGCAAAGGTCGTCGATATACAGCGTTTTCACGTCGGTCATGCTGTTGTCATTGACAAACTGTTTGTGGATGCAGAAGGCATAGCCCACGACTGTGCCGGCCGCTTCCGCCACGAAAACGGGCGTTTTCTCGTCTTGCAGAATGACGGCCAGCTGCGCATCGGTGTACTTCTTCGCTCCGGCCCTGAAAAGGTCCGGCCGCACATCGCTGTGCACCCGGTGCACCTCGTAAAGGAGGCGGTCAAGCGCAGGAATATCCCGCAGCTCCGCTCTCCTGATGTTCACCTGCTTCATTCCGTGATCTCCTCCAGGCGGAAGGGAACCACCTGCGCAAGCTCTTGCAGGCCGGTCTCGATTTGCAGGCCGATCCGCCCGCCGCTGAACAGGATGCTGCCAAATTGCTCTGCACTGCGGTCGATCACCGTCGGGAAGAGCTTTTTCATGCCCACCGGAGAACAGCCGCCGTGGATATAGCCCGTCAGCGGCAGCAGCTCCTTGGACTTTATCATGGCAATGCTCTTTTCACCCACCGCCGCAGCGGCCTTTTTCAGATTCAGCTCCGCGCAGACGGGAACGAGGAAGACATAGTACCCGCCGGAGTGTCCCTGCGTCACCAATGTTTTAAACATCCGCTGTGGGTCCTGCCCCAGCGCCTGCGCGACCTCCATTCCACTCACCGCGCCGGAGTCGGTATAGTCATGCGTCGTAAAATCCAGCTTCTTCTGCGCCAAGAGGCGGACGGCGTTGGTCTTTTCTTCTTTTTTCTTCATTTCTTCTCTTCCTCCTCGCGGATATGCTTGAGAAGAATTTCCTGCTGCGCCAGAAGGCGATTCACTTTATCGTAGAGGTCCTCAATCATGATCTCTGTTTTGAGATTCACCTTATAATCGTTTTCTGCACGGCGGCGATCTTTTTCCTCCTGCCGGTTTTGGCTCATCATAATCAGCGGCGCCTGAATTGCGGCGACGCAGGAGAGCACCAGATTCAGAAGAATAAAGGGATAGGGGTCAAATGCTTTCGAGGCCAGCAGCCCATTGACCAGCATCCACGCGATCAGCACACCCGTAAACGAAAAGATAAACGCCCAGCTGCCTGCAAATTTTGCAATTTTGTCCGCAGCGCGCTGCCCAAGCGAGTAGGTATCCCGCGATTCCGTCTCCGTATTGACCGACACCTTACTGCTGGCCAGCAGCTCCAAAACTTCTTCGTCCGACATATCGCGCCGGATGTCCTTTACGACCTGTCCGATCAGCTTCTTATTTTCCTTCATATTTTCCTCCGTTGCAGCGTTCGGCAATGATATAGCGCGGCCTGTCCTGGATTTCCTCATAAATATTGCCGACATAGTAGCCGATGATGCCGAGGCTGATCATAATCAGGCTGCCGAGGAACAGCAGCAGGATAATCACCGTCGTAAAACCGCCAAGGGCGACACCCATGATCTTCTGCACCAGCGCAATCACGCCCAGCACGACGGACACCAGCAGTGTGATCACACCGAAAATCGTGACCAGATGCAGCGGGAAGGCCGTAAAGGCCGTGATATTCGTCAGCGCGTAACGGATGAGCGCGCGTGTGGACCACTTGGACTGCCCGGCAATACGCTCGCGCACCTCATAGGGCACCTGCACCGTGCGGAAGCCGACCCAGGACGACAGCGCCCGAAAAAAGGCCCGCTTTTCCCGCATGGTCAAAAGCACGTCCACCGCTTTGCGGTCGAGCAGCTTGAAATCCGATGCGCGGGACATATCGATTTTCGTCGCGCGGCTGATGATTTTATAAAACAGCTTTGCGCAGCCGCGGTGCAGGGCGCTCTCCTCCCCGCGGTCGGTCTTCACACCCTCGATGACCTCAAAGCCGTCCTGCCAGAGGCGGTACATCTCCACCAGTTTTTCCGGCGGGTGCTGCAAATCGCAGTCCATCACGGCGACGCAGTCGCCCTTCGCCTGGCCCAGCCCGGCAAAAATTGCGGCCTCCTTGCCGAAATTTCTGGAAAAGCGGACACCGCGCACAGCGGGGTCGTCCAGCGCGCGGATACAGGCCCAGGTTTCATCCCGCGAGCCGTCGTCCACGAAAACAAGCTCATACGGAATCTGCGCCTCTGTGAGGACGCGGCCGATCTCCCGCGCCGCCGCAGCGACCGTCTCCTGTTCATTATATGCCGGAATTACTACGGAAAGCATTGCATCATCTCCATTCACCTTTATCTTATTGCCATTTTTCGCGCTTGTCAACTGTTTCCGTTGCCGTTGCGGCAAAAACGTGGTATACTGGAAATATCACAAGAGGGAGGCCTCCCATGAAAAACGTACTGATGCTCGGCACCGGCGGCACCATCGCCTCGGAAATGACGCAAAGTGGGCTGATGCCCGCGCTTTCCACGCAGCAGCTTGTGGAAAACGTGCCGGAAATTTCCCAGATGTGCAATGTCACTTGCCGTCAGCTTTTTTCGATCGACTCGACCAATATCACCCCCGCGCACTGGCTGACCATCGCGTCGGCCATCCGCGAAAGCTACGACGACTTTGACGGCTTCGTCATCGCCCACGGGACGGACACCATGGCCTACACCGCCGCGGCGCTGTCCTACCTGATCCAGGGCTCACCCAAGCCCATCATTCTCACAGGCGCACAGAAGCCCATTCTCTTTGAAAACACGGACTCCAAGGCCAACCTGGTGGACGCCTTCCGCTGTGCCGTCTCCGATCTTTGCGGCGTGATGATCGTCTTCAACGGCCGCGTGATTCTCGGCACGCGCGCCAGAAAAACGCGCACGACCAGCCTTCAGGCCTTTTCCAGCATCAATTATCCCGTGCTCGCCGTGCTGCAAAACGGCTTTTTGATGGAGTATATCCGCCCGGCTGCGCAGGCGCAGCCCACCTTCTATGACCGCCTGAATGCCCGCGTCGGCCTGCTCAAAATGACGCCAGGCACGGACTGCGGCCTGCTGTCCTATCTGATCGACCACAACGACGCCGTTATCATCGAAAGCTACGGCGTCGGCGGTCTGCCGTCCTATCAGGGCTCCGGCTTCTTCGACGTCCTGCGCAGCGCCATCGCAGACGGGAACAAAACCATCGTCATGACGACGCAGGTGCAGAATGAGGGCAGCAATCTGGCCGTCTACGACGTCGGCTTCCACCTGAAAAATGATCTGCATCTTCTGGAGGCCTACGACATGACCACGGAGGCCGCGCTGGCCAAGCTGATGTGGATTCTCGGCCAGACGCAGGACGCGGGCGAAATTCGCCGCATGTTCTGCACGCCGGTCGCCTACGACATGCTCTACCTCAAGCCGGAGGGGCAGCCGTGAACCGCCCGGCGCTGGAGGCTGCGCTGGCCGGGCTGCCCGTCGCGCAGTATGTGTTTTTCTCCACGGCAGAGCTGGAATTCTCTCCGCGCATCCGCACCGTCTGTGAACAGGAATGCCCGCGCTACGGCAAAAGCTGGGCCTGTCCGCCCGCCGTCGGCACGGTGGACGAGTGCCGCGCACGCTGCCTGTCCTACCCCGAGGGCCTGCTGATCTCCACGCTGGCCGAGGTGCAGGACATCAGCGACATGGAGCAGACGCTCGCGACGCGCCCGGCGCACGAGGCAGTGACGCATCAGGTGGCCGGCCTTCTGCGCGCACAGGGCGTGCAGGTGCTGGGGCTTTCCAGCGAGTCCTGTGCCATCTGTCCGGAATGCAGCTATCCGGACGGTCCCTGCCGCCATCCGGAGCTGATGTTCCCCTGCGTGGAAAGCCACGGCATCGTCGTCACCGCCCTCGCGGAAAAATACGGCATCGAATACCAGTACGGAAACAACGTCGTAACATGGTTTTCCCTTCTGCTTTATCGCTGATTCCATTCAAAACGGACGCGGGCTTTGGCGTGTGCCGATAATGAAAGGAAATAACCAAATGAGAATACAACATAAAAACCTGACAATCCGCCAAGCCGAGGCTGCCGATGCGAAGCAGCTTGCCGCTTGGTGGAATGATGGTGCTGTAATGGCACACGCAGGCTTTCCCAACGGCTTGGGAACGACCGAGGAAGAAGTTGTAAAAGGACTTAGAAACGGTCTTCTGGTCGTTGAGGAAAGCGACCATCTGATTGGCGAGTGCAATTACCACAATGTGTCAGATGGAGTTGCGGAAATTGGCATTAAGATCTGCGAAACCGATTGTCAGAACCGTGGTGTCGGCAGAAAGGTTTTGAGTATGCTGATCCGTTGGCTGTTCAGAAACGGCTATGCCAAAATCATCCTCGATACGAACTTGACGAACACAAGAGCGCAGCACGTTTACGAATCACTTGGATTCCGCAAGGTACGAACCAATATCGACTCTTGGAAAGATCAACTCGGCCGGCTTCAATCATCGGTTGATTATACGCTGGTTGAGCAGGATTTTGTCAATTATGAGTGAGGGCAGCACCTACGCCGAATAAAGCAGATTGCAAGCGACCGGTACAGGTCAAGTTTTTTGTAAATGAAGCTGAGGGGACGGGGCTCCCGTCCCACAATCCGTCAACACAATTGCACCTGTAGGGCAGGACCCGTGTGTCCTGCCTTTTCGTTACCCGATTCCGGCGGCACACACGGCAACGCAAAATGCGAGGCTGCGCCCTTTATAGGTCGCAGCCTCGCGTAATTTTATCGTGTTACCTTATTTCAGCGGTTCGAAATCCTCCGCGCCGTGCTTGCAGAGCGGGCAGATGAAATCCTCTGGCAGCGTGTCGCCCTCGTAGACATAGCCGCAAATCTTGCAGACAAAGCCCTTCTTCTGCTCCGCGGCGGGCTGGGGCTTCGGCTTGATGTGCTCGAAGTAATAGGCATAGGTCGCGGCGGGGACGGCGTTGAGCAGGTGCGCCTCCGTCACCTCGGCCAGGAAAAGCGTATGCGTGCCGCAGTCTACCGTCTGGAAAACTCTGCCGGAAATCACGGCGTTGACGCCCTCGGTCACATAGCGCAGGCCATTTGCCGTGCGGACGGCCTCCGCGCCGTCAAATTTGTCGGCCGTATCACGTCCGCTGCGGAAGCCAAACTGCCGGAACACGCCGAACCCGGCCTCCTGCGACAGCACGGAAAGGTTGAAAACACCCGTGCGCAGAATCATATCATGCGTCAGATTCTGCTTGTTCACCGTGACGGAAATCCGCTTCGGCGTATCGGTCACCTGCGCGGCGGTGTTGATAATGCAGGCATTGTCGCGCTCGCCCTCACGTGCGCTCAGGACAAAGAGGCCGTAGGAAAGCGCAAAGAGCGCGTTGTTTTCCACCTCGCCAGACACATGTGCCTGCACCGCAGGCTGCGGCAGCGTGGCACACAGCGCGTCGGTCAGTGCATCAACGGTGGACAGCTGGCCCGGCTGCATCGCAGAGCGAAGCGTGAGCGTCTCATTCAGAATCGCAACGTTTTTCAGCCCGGACAGGATTTTGCGCATCAGGCCGCCGGCCGTCGGCGCCCAGGAGCCGTTTTCGATCAGCGCAATCGTGCGGTTTTGGAGATTGTGCGCAGCAAGATCGCGTAACAGCTCGTCCATGGAGACGAAAATCCCGGCGTTGTAGGTCGTGGAGGCAAAGACGAGATGGCTCCAGCGGAAGGCGGCTGCAATGATCTCCGAGGCTGGCGTGACGGAGACGTCAAACATCACGGTCTTCACGCCCCGCTCCCGCAGGCGGACGGACAGCAGCTCCGCCGCATTGGCGGTATTGCCGTACACGGACGCGTAAGCAATCATCACGCCCGTTTCCTCCGGCGTATAGGTGCTCCACTTCTGATACTTTTCCACAAACGCGCCGATGTCGCGCCGCCAGACAAAGCCGTGCAGCGGGCAGATACGCTCAATTTCGACCGCCGCCGCCTTTTTCAGGAGCGTCTGCACCTGCGTGCCGTATTTACCGACGATGTTGCAGTAATAGCGGCGTGCCTCATCGAGGTAGTCGCGCATGAAGTCTACCTCATCGGCGAACAGCGCGCCGTTGATTGCGCCGAAGGTGCCGAAGGCATCGGCGGAAAACAGCGTCTTCGTCGTAATATCATAGGACACCATGACCTCCGGCCAATGCACCATGGGCGCGGCAAGGAAGGTGATTTCGTGGTGGCCGGTGTTGAAAACGCTCCCCTCTTTTACGAGATAGAAGCCGTTTTTCACCTCCGTCGTGCGGAACTGGCGCAGCATCGCCTGCACACGCTCGCCGCAGACGATAACCGTCTCCGGGTGGCGCAGCAGCAGCTCGTCAATCGTCCCGGCGTGATCCGGCTCCATGTGGTGCACAACGAGGTAATTCAGCTCACGGCCGCCCAGCACATGCTCAATGTTTTCAAAGAACACCTTGCTCACGGAGGGGTCCACGGTGTCAAACAGCACCGTGAAATCGTCCATCAGCAGATAGGAATTATAGGAAACGCCGTTTGGGACGGAATACACGCCCTCAAACATCGCCAGGCGGCGGTCATTGCCGCCCACCCACCAGAGATCGTCAAGAACCTTGCGGACACAGTACATAGGAAAGCTCCTTTCAGTATTTTCTTATCGATTTTTCTACATTATACCACGGCACAAGAAAAAATGCAAGTATTATTTTAATAAAGATTATTATTTTTATTTTTAAAACAAAAAGAAAAGGGATTGCAAAACCGGCGCATTTCTGATACTATTATAATAATATAGATTATACTGCGGAGTTTCGGCATTTTCGAGAAAAAATGCCGAAAGAAGCTCCCAAAAAAGCATGGAACAGAGGAAGAACAGCAAGATGGAAGAGACAGTAAAGACATTTCAGGAGCTTGGTGTCAGCGAAGAAATTCTGCGCGCGCTGGAGAAAAAGGGCGTCGGTCTGCCCACACGCGTACAGGAGGAGGCCATCCCTCCCCTACTTGCCTGGAAGGATGTCATTGCCAAGGCCCCGACCGGCACCGGAAAGACCTTCGCCTTCGGCATTCCCATGATCGAGCACATCGACCCGTCCAGCGACGATTTGCAGGGGCTGATTCTCGCGCCGACGCGCGAGCTGGCCATTCAGATTGCAGACGAGCTGCGCGGTCTGTTGACCTACTATAAGGATATCCGCGTCACCGTTCTCTACGGCGGCCAGCGCATGGAGCCGCAGATTCGCAGCCTTCAGCAGCATCCGCATATCGTCGTGGCGACGCCGGGCCGCCTGACCGACCACTATAACCGCAAAAATCTGCGGCTGGACCGCATCAAGACCGTCATTCTCGACGAGGCAGACCGCATGCTGGACATGGGCTTCTTCGACGACGTGACGAAGATTCTCAACCGCATCAAAAACCGCGTCAATCTCGGTCTGTTCTCCGCGACAATCTCGCAGGAGGTCATGACGGTAAGCTGGATGTACCAGCGCGACGAGGTGGAGATTACCGTCGCACCGACCGCCGAGAGCAAGCCCGACATCGATCAGTATTCCATCACCGTCCCGCGGCTGGAAAAGGAAGAGGCCATGCTGCGCATTCTGCGCTCCGGCGCCTTTGAGCGCGTGATCGTCTTCTGCAACACCAAGGTCATGTGCCAGAGCCTCAGCGACAGCCTGCGCCGCAGCGGCATTCCCGCTGACTGCCTGCACGGCGACATCAAGCAGGCCACGCGTGAAAAGACCATGGCGGCCTTCCGCAGCGGCAAGCTGCCGGTGCTGATCGCGACCGACGTCGCCTCGCGCGGCATCGACGTGGACGATGTGGACGCCGTCATCAACTATGACGTCCCCGACGAGAACGAGTATTATATCCACCGCATCGGCCGCACGGGCCGCGCCCGGAAAAAGGGCATTTCCTTCACGCTGGTCGGCTCGCTGCCCGAACGCGTCAAGCTGGACGAAATCGCAAAGTATGCGGAATTCCGCATCACGCCCATGATTTTTGACGAATATGGATGTCTTGTCCCTGCCCCGGCGGAGGAAAAGCACCCGCCGCGCAAGCGCTTCTGATGCGGCCGGCGGAGCGGGCGCTGCTGCTGCTTTGCGGCACGCTGGACGACGGACTGACCCCGCTTTCCCCGCGCGAATACCGCACGCTGCGCCTGCGCATGACCCGCCGCGATGCCTCGGCGGAGCAGCGGCTTACGGAAGGCTATCTGCACAGCCTCGGCTATCCCGCCCCGGCAGCGGAGCGCATCGTCTCTCTGCTGGAGCGCCAGGCGACGCTGGACGTCTTTCTCGCCCGCGCCGCCGCGCAGGGCATTGTCCCACTGACACGGCTCTCCCCGCAGTTTCCGGCGCGGCTGCGCCGTCTGGAAGCGCCCGCCGTGCTCTTCCTGCGCGGCGAGCTGCCGGAGGGGCCCTTTCTTTCGCTGGTCGGGTCGAGGGCGCTGCTGCCAGAAAATCGCCGCTTTGCCGAGGAAATCGGCGTGCTGGCCGCCCGCGAAGGCTTTACGCTCGTCTCCGGCGGGGCCAACGGCGCAGACCGCGCGGCACAGGAGGCCTGTCTTGCCGCAGGCGGGCAGGTTCTCTGCATCGTTCCGGACGAATTGACACGCCACCGGCCGGCGCCGCGCCTGACCTATTGCAGTGAAGACGGATGCACTCTTGCCTTCACGAACGCGCGGGCGCTGCACCGCAATCATCTCATTCACGCGCTGGGGGAACGAACCTTCGTCGCGCAGTGCGCCCTGCGCACCGGCGGCACCTGGGCTGGAACGACGGATAACCTGCGCCGCGGTCTTTCCCCGGTTTTTGTGTTCCATGACGGCTCCCCCGCCGCAGCGGAGCTTGCCGGAATGGGCGCGGAATTGCTCTCTAAAGCGCCATCCTCTCTGGCAGAATTGCCCGACACGCCCCTGTCCATTTTCGACAATTTTGAGAAATAGTTGAAAAATGCAAATTTTCAGTTGATTTTGACAAATAAATCAGGTATAATCTCCGTATGCTTGGGGTAACTACCCGCAGGCATACGGAGGTTTTTTATGTGTGGAATTGTCGGATATATTGGAAAAAAGCAGGCTGCGCCCATTCTTTTAGAGGGTCTTTCCAAGCTGGAATACCGCGGCTACGACTCTGCCGGCCTGTGCATTTATCATAATC
This sequence comes from uncultured Oscillospiraceae bacterium, assembly GCA_934622035.1. GTDB lineage: Bacteria > Bacillota > Clostridia > Oscillospirales > Oscillospiraceae > JAZOXB01. Next base: position 38,131 of record CAKTVG010000012.1, on the reverse strand, counting down.
AACAGTTCAAAATTGCAAAAGTTCCCGGCCGGCTCTCAAAGCTCTGTGAGCTGACACAAAGCGGCGCGGCCATCCCCGGCTGCATGGGCATCGGCCACACCCGCTGGGCGACGCACGGCGCTCCTTCCTATGAAAATTCCCACCCGCAGCTCTCTGCGGACGGCAAGATCTGCCTTGTTCACAACGGCATTATCGAAAACTATCTGGCGCTCCGGGAGCAGCTTCAGGCGGCGGGCAAGCGCTTCCGCTCCGATACCGATACGGAGGTCGCTGCCAATCTGATCGAATTCTGCTACGAGCAGGAGGGCGACTTCCGCCGGGCGGTGCTCCGCGCCGCCGCGCAACTCAGAGGCAGCTACGCTTTTGGCATTCTCTGTCTCGACTGCCCGGACACCATGATTGGCATCAAGAAAGACAGCCCGATGATCTTCGGCTTCGGGCAGGGCGAAAACTTCATCGCCTCGGACGTTCCCGCCATTCTGAAGCATACCCGCGAGGTCGTCTATCTGAACGACGGTGAACTGGTGGAATTCACTGCGCAGGACGCACATTTTTACAGTGCAGACGGGCGGCTTCTGGAAAAAAAGCCGGAGCATATTACCTGGGAAATGTCCGCAGCGGAAAAGGGCGGCTACCCGCACTTTATGATCAAGGAAATCCACGAGCAGCCCAAGGCGCTGCGCGCAACCATCGGCCCGCGCGTGCAAAACGGCCGCGTCACTCTGGACGGTATTTCGCTGACGGAGGACTATCTGCGCGGTCTGAAGCGCATTTACATTGCCGCCTGCGGCTCTGCCTACTACGTCGGCTGCCTGGGCAAGTACATCCTCGAAAAGACCTGCCGCATCCCGGTCGAGCCGGTGCTGGCCTCGGAATTCCGCTATGCCGCGCCGGTCCTGGGAATAGATACGCTCGTCATCATCATCAGCCAGTCCGGCGAAACGGCGGACAGTCTCGCCGCTCTGCGCGAAGCAAAGGCGCAGGGCGCACGGACGCTCGCCATTGTGAACGTCGTCGGCAGCGCCATCTCCAAGGCGGCGGACGAGGTGATCTACACCTGGGCAGGACCGGAAATTGCCGTGGCCACCACGAAGGCCTATTCCACGCAGCTGGCAGTCGTCGATCTTCTGGCGCTGTACATCGGCGGGAAGCTCGGCACACTCTCCGGTGCGGAATACGATGCGCTCTGCGCGGCCCTTCAGGCCCTGCCGGACGCCATGGAGCGCATTCTCACGCCGGAATATATGCAGGAGATCCGCAGGCAGGCCGAACGCTTCTGCAAGCACCACGACGTTTTCTTCATCGGCCGCAATCTCGACAGTGCCACCTGTCTGGAGGGCAGTCTGAAGCTCAAGGAAATCGCCTATGTTCACGCCGAGGCCTACGCCGCGGGCGAATTGAAGCACGGTCCCATTTCCCTCATCGAGCAGGATACTCTGGTCGTCGCCGTCGCGTCTGTGCCGGAGCTGTTTGAAAAGACGATGTCCAACATCAAGGAGGTCAAGGCGCGCGGTGCAAATGTGCTGGGTCTGACCACGGAGGATCAGCGGGAGGAAATCGCAAAAACCGTGGACGAATTCTTCCTGGTGCCGCGGACGCATCCGCTGCTCCAGCCGAGTCTGAACGTCGTTCCCCTGCAAGCCTTCGCCTATTACGCCGCGCTGGCCCGCGGCTGCGATGTCGATAAACCCAGAAACCTGGCAAAATCCGTCACCGTCGAATAAAACAACAAGGCATCTTCCTTTGGGAAGATGCCTTGCTTGTGTATTCAAGAAGCTTTGCGGTTTTTCTTAGAAGATACCCTGTGCCATCATGGCCTCGGCGACCTTCTTGAAGCCCGCGATGTTCGCACCGGCAACCAGGTTATAGCCCAGGCCGTATTCCTCGGCAGCCTCTGCGGAGACCTTGTGGATGTTGACCATCATCTTGTGCAGCTGCGCGTCAACCTCCTCCGCCGTCCAGACCAGACGCTCGGAGTTCTGGCTCATCTCCAGCGCGGAGACGCCGACGCCGCCTGCGTTGACCGCCTTGGACGGCGCAACGATCATGCCCTCCTGGGCCATGAGATACTGAAGCGCGTCGTTCGTTGTCGGCATATTGGCGACCTCGATGTAATACTTGATGCCGTTGGCGGCGATCTTCTTCGCAGACTCCATCTTCACGTCGTTCTGCATGGCAGACGGCATGACGACATCGACCTTGACGCCCCAGGGCTTCTCGCCGGGGAAGAACTGCACGCCGAACTTGTCGGCATAGTCCTGCACGCGGTTGCGGTTGGAGTTGCGCATTTCGACAAGGTACTCGACCTTCTCTTCGCTGGAGGAAACGCCCTCCGGGTCATAGATATAGCCGTCCGGGCCGGAGAGGGTGACGACCTTTGCGCCCAGCTGATGGGCCTTCTTGCAGATGCCCCAGGTAACGTTGCCGAAACCGGCGCAGGCAATGGTCTTGCCCTTAATATCCTCGCCCTCGTGCTTGAGGACCTCCTGGAGATAGTACATTGCGCCGTAGCCGGTCGCCTCCGGACGGGTCAGGCTGCCGCCGTAGCTGAAGCCCTTGCCGGTCAGAACGCCGTTTTCGAACGTGCCCTTGAGGCGGCGGTACTGGCCGAAGAGGTAGCCGATTTCGCGGCCGCCCACGCCCATATCACCGGCGGGAACGTCGGTATCCGGTCCGATGTAGCGGTACAGGGCCGTCATGAAGCTCTGGCAGAAGCGCATAATCTCTGCGTCGGACTTGCCGGTTGGATCAAAGTCAGAGCCGCCCTTGCCGCCGCCGATGGGCAGGCCGGTCAGGCTGTTCTTAAAGGTCTGCTCGAAGCCGAGGAACTTGATGATGCTGGGCGTGACGTTCTTCTGAAAGCGCAGGCCGCCCTTGTAGGGGCCGATCGCACCGTTGAACTGGCAGCGGTAGCCGGTATTGGTGTGATAGCTGCCGGCATCGTCCATCCACACCACGCGGAAGGTGAACATGCGCTCCGGCTCGACCATACGGGTCAGCAGGTCGGCCTTTTCATACTCCGGATGGCGGTCGATCACCGGAGACAGGGAGGACAGAACCTCCTCGACGGTCTGCACGAATTCCGGCTCATTGCCATGACGTTCGCGGACACCCGCGATTACCTGTTCGACATATGCGTTCATGATGCATCTTTCTCCTTTAATATGTAGAATTGTGAAACTGAACGATTGAGATTAGGCTTTAAAATCGCCGATGATGGAAACGATCTCCGCGCCGATGCGCTTCTGCGCCTCGACGGTCGCAGCGCCGATGTGCGGCGTGCAGGAAACCATGGGATGACTGTACAGTGCGTGGTTCTTCGCAGGCTCCTCGGCATAGACGTCCAGACCCGCTGCGCGGACCTTGCCGGATTCCAGCGCGGCCATCAGCGCGGCCTCGTCCACGTTCGTGCCGCGGGAGGTGTTGATGATGACGACGCCGTCCTTCATCTTTGCGATGCGCTCGGCGTTGATGAGCGCGCCGCCGTCCACGGCGGGAGCATGGACGCTGATGAAATCGGACTTCGCCAGCAGCTCGTCCATCTCCACATAGGAGATGCCCAACTGCTCCTCGATGCCGGGAATGTGATAAATATCAAAGGCAATGACGGTCATGCCGATGGCCTTGGCCATGACGCCCAGATGCTGGCCAATGCGGCCGAAGCCGACGATACCGAGGGTCTTGCCCTGAAGCTCGATGCCCTTGCCGTAGGCCTTCTTTTCCCACTGATCGTTGCGCATGGTGTAGCCGGCATGGGAGATGAAGCGGGCGCAGGAGAACATATGACCCATTGCCAGCTCCGCAACGGACTGGGAGGAGGCCTTCGGGGTGTTCTTCACGGTGATGCCGTTTGCCTCGGCGTACTTCACGTCGATGTTGTCTACGCCGACGCCGCCACGGATGATGAGTTTGAGCTTGCCGCCCTTGGCCTCGTCGATGTGGTTTGCACGGACCTTGGTTTTGGAGCGGACGACGACTGCATCGAACTCGCGCAGCGCAGCGCCCAGCTGATCCGGTTCATAGAACTGCTCAACGACCTCGTGGCCCTGCTCACGCAGCGTAGCCAGAGCGGTCTTATCCATTCCGTCGGTAACAAGAATACGCATGGTTTTCTCCTCCTTATTTATGCTCGGCTTCAAACTTTTTCAGGCATTCCACCAGCGCCACAACGCCTTCCTTCGGCATGGCGTTATAGGTGGAGGCGCGCAGACCGCCAACGGACTTGTGTCCCTTGAGGTTCTCAAAGCCCGCCGCCTTGGTGTAGGCAACGACCTCGGCGTCGAGATCCTTATCGCCGGTGACGAAGGGGATATTCATCAGGCTGCGGAACTCCTTGTCCACCGTGCCGTGGAAGATCTTGGAGGAGTCGAGGAAGTCATACATGACCTTCGCCTTGTCCTCATTGATGCGGGCCATGGCTTCCAGACCGCCCAGGCTCTTGAGGTACTTGAAGACCTTGCCGCAGACGTAGATCGCCCAGCAGTTCGGCGTGTTGTACATGGAGCCGGCATCGGCGTGGGTCTTGTACATCATATAAATCGGGGTCTTGGGATCGAGATCCTCACGGATCAGGTCCTCGCGGATGATGGCGACGACCATGCCCGCAGGGCCGACATTCTTCTGCACGCCCGCATAGATCATGCCGTAGTCGCTGACATTGCAGGGCTTGGAGAGGAACATGGACGACTGGTCGGAAACCAGGGGCTTGCCCTTGGTGTTGGGCAGAGTCTGCCAGGTCGTGCCGTGGATCGTCTCGTTTTCGCAGATGTAGACATAGTCTGTGTCTTCCTCGATGGGAAGGTCGGAGCAGTCGGGGATGTAAGAATAGTTTCTGTCCTTGGAGGAAGCGGCGACGTTGATCTCGCCGTACTTCTTTGCCTCGGCAATGGCCTTCTTGGACCATGCGCCGGTCTCGATATAGACTGCCTTGCCGTTTTTCAGCAGGTTCATGGGGATCATGGCAAATTGCAGCGTAGCGCCGCCCTGAATAAAGAGGACCTTGTAGTTATCGGGAATTCCCATCAGGTCGCGGAGATCCTGCTCCGCCTCGTCGATGATCTGCTGGAACACCTTGGAACGGTGAGACATCTCCATGACGCCCATTCCTGCGCCACGGTAGTTCAGAAGCTCATCACGAATCTCCTCCAGAACCGGAACAGGCATTGTCGCCGGGCCTGCGGAGAAGTTAAAAGTGCGATCGTACATGGATGTACCCTCCTGTCAAATTTGGGCGCGTTCGCCCTGCTGGGGAAGCTCTGATCTCATTCAGAATTTTCCTACCTCAAGTATACGCCACAAACCACAAATAATCAACCGGTAATTCAAAAATATTTTCAGAATAATACAAAAATTTTTATATTTCACGATTGCCGCACGGCACGCACCCCACACGGCAAGGGGATTGAACGCGAAAGGGAACCCTGACGGTTCCCTCTCACACTTTCCTTCCCTCCGCAGCTTTTTGGGGGGTAGGTTCTTTGACAGTCAAAGCTTTCGTCCGCCGTCCGTATCAGGCGCCGCGGTACTTGCGCCGGGTCGCCATGCCGCCGCGGATGTGGCGCTCGGCCTTATTCTGCTCCAGTACGTCCTTGACCTGCAAATACAGCGTCCGGTTGCACTGCGGCAGACGCTCCGACAGATCCTTGTGCACCGTCGATTTGCTGACGCCGAACTTCCCGGCGGCCGCCCGGACGGTGGACTGTGTTTCGATAATGTACGCTGCCAGCTCGCAGGCTCGCCTCTCAATGTCCTCTCTCATTTCCTGACCCCCTTAGCTGTGCGTCCAAAACAGCCTATGCTCCGCGGGGGAAAAATATGTCCGCCGCAGCTTTGCCCTGTTGTCATTCCGGCGGTTTTACGGTATAATAAATTTGTAGAAAAAATACGGAGAGAACACTATGCAAATGAAACTGCTCGCCGTCGGTGACGTCGTCGCCACCGCAGGGCTGAATTATTTAAAACAGACGCTGCCCCGGCTGAAGCGGGAAAGAGCCATTAACTTCTGCGTCGTCAACGGCGAAAACACCGCCGTTCTCGGTCTTTTGCCGCAGCAGGCGGAGGATATCTTCCGCGCCGGAGCCGACGTCATCACCATGGGCAACCACACCTGGGGCAAGCGCGAGCTGGTTCCTTATCTGGACACCACGCGCGGCATCCTGCGCCCGGCCAACCTGCCGCCCCAGCAGCCCGGCATCGGCTGGGACACCTTCGACACCCCCTTCGGTCAAATCGCCGTGATCGACCTGATCGGCCGCTGCGGCATGGACTATACGCCGGACAACCCCTTCCTCCTTGTGGAAAAAATTCTCCGCAAGATCCACACAAGTCTGATCTTCGTGGAGCTGCACGCCGAGGCGACCTCGGAAAAGCTGGCCATGGGCTGGATGCTCGACGGGCGCGTCAGCGCCGTCTGGGGCACGCACACGCATGTCCAGACGGCGGACGAGCGCGTTCTGCCCGGTGGGACGGGCTATCTGACCGACCTCGGCATGACCGGTCCGCGCGACTCCGTGCTGGGCATCCGGCCGGAGCTTTCCTACCAGAAGTTCCGCGGCGACCTGCCCCGCCGCTATGAGCCCGCACCCGGTCCCTGCAAGCTGGACGGCTGCATCTTCACCATCGACACCGACAGCGGTCGCTGCTGCGCCGCAGAAAGGGTAAGTCTCCATGATTAAACTGCTGCATGCGGCGGATTTCCATCTGGATTCCGCCTTTTCGGCTCTGCCGCCGGATCGCGCCTCCCAGCGCCGTCAGGAGCAGCGTCTCGCGCTGCAAGCGCTGTCCGGCCTCTGCCGTGAGCACGGCTGCGACGCCGTTCTGCTCTCCGGCGACCTCTTTGACGGCGTGCGCGTCTACCGCGACACGCTTGACGCGCTGCGTCAGTTCTTCGCTGACTGCGGTGCGGACGTCTACATCGCCGCCGGCAACCACGACTATCTCTCCCCCGGCTCGCCCTATCTCACCGAGCGCTGGCCGGAGAATGTACACCTCTTCCCCTCGGAGAAAATCACAAAATACGAGCAGGGACAACTGCATATCTACGGTGCCTCCTTCACCGCGCCGGAGATGCCGCCGCTTCTGGAGGGCTTCCATGCGGAGGATCCGCAGGCCGTGAACGTTATGGTGCTGCACGGCGAGCTTTCGCCGAATTCTCCCTATGCACCGCTCACCACCGCGCAGATCGCCGCCAGCGGGCTTCAGTATCTCGCGCTGGGGCATGTTCACGCCGGAAGCTGCGCCTGCGCCGGAAAAACGACCTATGCCTACCCCGGCTGCCTGATGGGCCGCGGCTTCGACGAGTGCGGCCAGAAGGGCGCGCTGCTCGTCACGCTGGACGGCGGCGAATGCCGGACGGAGTTTCTGCCCATACCCACACGGCGCTACGAGCTTTTGGAGGTTCCCGCCGGGGACGATCCCCTTGCCGCCGTGCTTGCCGCGCTGCCGGAGGATACGCAGAACGACTGCTACCGCATTCTGCTCACGGGCGAAAGCGATCCCGTCGCTCTGCCCTCACTGGAGCGGACACTTGCGCCGCGCTTTTACAGTCTCTCCCTGCGCGACCGGACGCTGCCGAAGACCGACCTCTGGGCGGGCTGCGGCGAGGACACGCTGCGCGGCCACTTTTTGCAGGAGCTGAAGGCCGCCTATGACATTGCGGACGAGCGCACCCGCCGCATTCTTGCGCAATCGGCGCGGATGACGCTTGCACTGATGGACGGAAGGGAGGTCACGCTGTGATTATCAAAAAAATGCGCGCCAGCTTCGGCAAGCTGCACGGCGAGCTCTCGCTGCACGAGGGCATGAACCTTCTGTGTCTTCCCAACGAAGCGGGAAAATCCACCTGGAGCGCCTTTCTTCTGGCGATGCTCTACGGCATCGACTCCGGCGAACGCGCCGGGAAGAGCAATCAGGGTCTGCCCGCCAAGGAACGCTACAAGCCCTGGGACGGCAGCCCCATGCAGGGCGCGATCGAGCTTGATTGGCAGGGGCGCGAGATTACGATCGAACGCACGACCTCCGGCCGCGTGCCCATGGGCGTGTTCCGCGCCTATGAGACCGCAAGCGGCGCGCCCGTGCCGGAGCTGACCGGCGAAAACTGCGGCAAAATGCTCTGCGGCGTAGAGCGTTCCGTTTTTGAGCGCACCGCCTTCATCCGCCAGCTCGGCATGGCCGTCACGGAGGACGCGCAGCTTGAGCAGCGGCTGAACACGCTCGTCACGACCGGCGAGGAGGGAAAATCCTGCTCTCAGCTGGAAAAAGAGCTGAAAAATCTGAAGAACAAATGCTCCTACCGCAACAGCGGCCAGATTCCACGCCTGAGCGCAAGGATCTCCGAGGTGGAGCAGCGCCTTGCCGCGCTGCATGCCGCGCAGGAGGAGGCACAGGCTCTCGCCGCGCAGAAGGAAGCCGCCCAGGAGAAAAAGGATCGCCTGGATGCGCTGAAGCAGCGCGTGGACCGCGCCCAGAGCGCCCGGCGGCGTGCGGGATACGAGGAGCTGAACAACAAGGTACAGGCGCAGGAGCTGCTCTGCCGCCGCCTGGAGGAGGGCTGTGCCGCGCTCCCTGAAGAGGAGACGCTGCGCCGTCTGCAAAAGCAGCTCGACGCTTCTGAAAACGAGCTGCGCACGGCACAGATGGAGGCTGCCTTCGGCGCCTCCGAGGTGGAAAAGCCCACCGCTCCGCAGGGCTTCGCCGGTCTGACCGGCGAGGAAGCGCAGGAAAAAGCCGCGCAGGATCTGCTGGAATACGCGTCGCTCATGGACGCCAGGCCGCCGAAAAAGGCGCTGCCGCTGGCGCTGGGCCTCCTACTGTTGCTCGGCGGCGTCGGGCTTTGCTTCTTCCGGCTCTATGTGGGACTGGCCGTCGCAGGCGCAGGGCTGATCGCCCTGGCCGTTCTTTGCATCGTCCTTGCCCGCCGCACTTCTGCCGCGCGGGAGCGGCACCGCAAGGCAGAGCTGATCCCCGTGCGCTACGGAGTCAACACCTGCGAGGAAATTTCCGCGCTGGCGGAGGACTATGCCGCCGATATGACCCGCTATGCCGAGAAAAAAGCCGCGGCCGACGCGCAGAGGTCCGCCTATGCCCGCCAGCTGGCGGAGATTCGCAGCCGTCTCGACGCACTGACCGCGCAGGTGCGCGCCTTTGCGCCGGAGTGCACGGACAGCGCCGCCTGCCGAAGTGCACTGGAGGCCGCGCTCCGTGCGCGGGAGCGTCTGACCTCGGAGTGCCGCACGCGCGATGCAATGCGCCAGCAGTGCCAGTCCATGCGCACAATCCTCGGCTCGGAAGACGCAGGCCCGGAGGATGCCGAGGCGCTGCGCTATGACCCGCAGGAGGTCGCTCACCGGCAGGAGCTGGCCGCGCAGGAGCTTTCGCAGCTCGCGGCGCGTCTGGCGCACAAGCGCGGGCAGATCTCTGCACAGGGCGACGCCGTCGCGCTGGAAGCCGAGCTGGAAACGCTGCAAGAGCAGCTTGCCGCTGCACGGGACACCGATCTCGCGCTGGACTACGCTCTTGCCGCGCTGCGCTCGGCAGATACCGCGCTGCGTTCGCGCTTCTCTCCGCAGATCACCGCCGAGGCTGGCGGCATTCTTGCAGAGCTGACAGACGGCAAGTATCCGCATGTATTGCTGGAGCCGGACATGCATCTGTCCGTCCGAGAGGAAAACGGCACGCTGATGCGCCCCTCCGCCGCCATGAGCTGCGGCACGGCGGATCAGATGTATCTGGCGCTGCGGCTTGCCATGTGCCGCCGCCTGCTGCCGTCGGATGCCCCGCTGCTGCTGGACGACGCGCTGGTCAACTTCGACGACAGCCGCGCCGCGCTCGCGCTGCGCCTGCTGCGTCGCGAGGCGCAGACCCGGCAGGTCATTTTCTTCTCCTGCCACCGCAGAGAAAGCGAGGCTTAAGGCATGTATTTTGATTCTCACGCCCACCTGGACGATCCGCGCTTCGACGCCGACCGCGAGGAAATTTTCGCGGCGTTGGCCAGGCAAGGCCCGGTGATGAACGTCGGCTGCGACCTTCCCTCCTCGGAGCGGAGCATTGCGCTGGCCCAAAAATACCCCTTCGTCTACGCCGCCGTCGGCAGCCACCCGGACGATGCCGCCCGCGTTGACGGGAAACTGCTCGATGCTTACCGCCGCATGTGCGCAGAGAATAAGGTTCGCGCCATCGGCGAGATCGGTCTGGATTATCACTATGAGGATGTGCCGCGGGCGCAGCAGCTCATCGCCTTTGAGCAGCAGCTCGAGCTGGCGGAGGCAATGCATCTCCCGGTCATCGTCCACGAGCGCGAGGCGCACGGCGATGCTATGGACATTCTCCGGCGGCACCCGGACGTCACCGGCGTGTTCCACTGCTTCTCCGGCTCCAAGGAAATGGCCCTCTGGCTGGTGGAGCGCGGGTGGTACGTCGGCTTTACGGGCGTGCTCACCTTTAAAAACGCCCGCCGCGCCGTGGAAGCGGCACAAGCCCTGCCGCTTGACCGGATCCTCATCGAAACCGACTGCCCCTACATGGCGCCGGAACCCTACCGCGGCCGCCGCAACGACAGCCGTTATGTCCCCCTCGTTGCGGCAAAGCTGGCAGAGCTGCGCGGCATCTCGCAGGAGGAGGCCGGGCGCATCACGGCAGAAAACGCCATGCGTCTGTTCCGCATTTCTCCGGATTGATGATTGAACACCCCCCGCTATGTTGAATAGCGGGGGGTGTTTTATGTTATTCGCGAATCGGTGAGAGCGTAAAGCCGAAGGTGATTTTCTTCTCCTCCAGCCGGTAGGGCGCGGCCAGCTCCGGGCCGCAGGAATTCGAGCCAAGGCCGGAGACGCGGTAGTCCACGCGCAGGTGCGTTTTCCCGTCGGAGACCAGCTCGTCGGTGTGCGCCGCGCGGTCGAGCGTCTGCGTACTGTAGGCGGAGACACAGCATTCAAAGGGTGCCTGCGCTTCAAAGCGCATTGCGCCGATCTCCAACAGCCGGACGTCCGTGTGGTTGCCGTGCTCCTGCGGGCGGACATAGGGCACGTATTCCCGTCCGGCGCTGCTCTCGTAAAAATTCACGCTCCCGGCGTGCCGCATGTCGCAGTAGCTTTCCTTGGGACCGCAGCCGAAATAGCGGAAGGGCATATCCTCCTGCGGCAGCGTCAGCTCAAAGCCCAGCCGCGGCAGGTAGACCATGTTCTCCTCGCGGACGTCGCCGTCCAGCTGAACGGAAATTCTGCCCGCCGCGTCCACACGGATCTCCAGCATATAGTGCAGGAAGGGCATCCGGGAAACGCCCGCAAGTGCGCCCTCCACGCGCACGCCATCCTTCGTACCGCAGCAGGAATATACCTTGGAGAACTGCCGGTCGAGGCATTCGCCCTGCCAGGTGTTATAGCTGCCCCAGCGCAGGCGGATGTTGCGGTCGTTGTCCGTCGGTGCGCGCCAGGCCGTCAGCCGGACGGGCGCGGCAAGCTGCTCTGCCCCGCTGATACACAGCGAGGTAAAGGCGCCGAGGCGCTTGGAAAAGACATAGCGGAAGCCCGCGCCGGAGAAAATGAATTCTCTTTCCGTTTCTTCCCTAACAGCGCCGCCTCGCAGGGGTTCCGGTGCACTGCACGATGCGAGCGAATGCTGCGTCAGGGCAATCTTCTCTCCGCAGCGCAGCAGGCGGCAGGTCAGAAACAGTCCATATTGGAATGCAGGCATGTCAAAACGGATGGGCAGCTCTGCCGTTTCGTGCGGCGCAAGAGCAAGGCAGGCAGACTCCTGTGCAATGGTTTTCCCGTCAGCCTCCACGGCGTAGATAAATTCACATTCGGAAAGGTCCGTGAAATCAAAGCGGTTCGTGACCTTCAGGACGCCATCGGCATACTGCGTACGGATGGGTTGATAGGCCGCCTTGACCTCCAAAGAGCCCGCCTTGCAGCTGCGGTCGGAAAAGACCATGCCGTCACAGCAGAAGTTCCCGTCGTTCGTCAGTTCTCCGGCAAAATCGCCGCCGTATTTCTGCACGCCGTCCATAACGACCGTGTGATCCGCCCACTCCCAGACGCAGCCGCCGATGAGATTGGGATAACGGTCAAAGGCCGCGTTGTAATCCCAGACATCGCCGGGGCCGTTTCCCATCGCGTGGGAATACTCGCAGAGGAAAATCGGCCTGTTCAGTGCCGGATCCTCCGCTTTATTTATCAGCTCCGGAATGCTCATATACATATAAGACGCCACATCGACCTCGCTGCAATCTCCCTTGCGCGAGGCGTCCTCGCAATGGCGCAGGCGGCCGTCGTTCCGCGATTTCAGCCAGCGCAGCATTGCCGCGTGATTCTCGCCGTAGCCGCTTTCGTTGCCGGTGGACCAGAAAATGATGCTGCAATGGTTCTTGTCTCGCTCCACCGCCCGCTGCATGCGCTCCAGAAATTCTCCGCGCCACGCCGGGTCGTTGCACAGCCATGCCTGATTTTCGCAGTCATAGCCGCCGGGTGCGCTGCCGGTGCGGCTGGTAATTCCGTGCGTTTCCAGATCCGTCTCAAGCACGACATAGAAGCCCAACTCGTCGCACAGCTCCAGAAGCACCGGCGAGGGCGGGTAGTGCGAGGTGCGGATGCAGTTGATGTTCAGCCGCTTCATCTGAAGCAGCTCCTCGCGCAGCTCCGCCGCAGTCAGGCACCAACCGTTTTTCGGATGCGTGTCGTGGTGGTTGACGCCGTGCAGCTTGACCGCCGTGCCGTTGATGCACAGCTCCTGCCGGCCGGAAATTGTGATGTCGCGCAGGCCGATGCGCTGGCGGACGATCTCCCCCTCGCGCTCCAGCACGACCGTGTAGAGGAAGGGCCTTTCCGCGTTCCAGTAAATCGGGCAGGCAATTTCAAAAACGGCCTCCTTCCCTGTCGCGGCGCCGAGGAAGCTGCCGAGCGCGTCAAAGACGGAAATCTCCGCCTCGGCGTCGGTCTTCACATAGATGCGGCTGCCCTGGGTGCGCAGCTCCACATCGCGCAGATGCCCCTCGGGACGCTGCAAGAGATAACAATCGCGAAAAATGCCGTTCATGCGGAAGAAATCCTGATCCTCCAGATAGCTGCCGCAGCACCATTTCAGGACCTTCACGCGAATGGTGTTGCCGCCTCGGTTTACATAATCAGTAATATCGAATTCCGCCTGCAAATGACTGCCCTGCGTAAAGCCGGCGGTCTGCCCGTTGACGGAAACAAAGGCGCAGGAGGACACGCCCTCCAGCACAAAATAGACTCTGCCCCAGAGCGCTTCGATCTCGAATTCCCGCTCGTACACGCCGCAGGGGTTCTCGTCCGGAACATAGGGCGGATCAAAGGGGTAGGGATAATTGACATTGCTGTAATTCGGCGCGGCAAAGCCCTCCGTCTGCCAGCACGACGGCACCGGAATCGTGCTCCATTCGGAAATATGCTCCGGCGCGTCCGCCTCATCGGCAAAATAGGCAAAGCGCCACCGGCCGTTCAGGGACTGCACCTCCGACCTGCCCTCCGGCAGATAGTACGCGCGCTGCGGCAGGCGGTTTTCGCTGGTCTTTGCGGGATTTTCATAAATTCGCATGGGGTTTCCTCCATTTTCTAACGATCACGGGCCGCTCAGTCTCGGCGCTGTACGTCGTTTTCCTCGCAGGCGGCGCTCTTCTCTGCAAGCGCTTTGCCCCGCGCCGCGTTCATCTTGCCCAGTTTCTGCGCGAGGGCAAAAATCAGCACCAAAAGGGCAGCCTCAATAATCAGGAATGCAATAAACCAGCGCCAATCCGCCGGTGAAAAGAATTGCGGCTCTCTGCCGCCGGTAAGCTGTACTACAATGAAAATATTCAAAAGCAGAACGGCAAATGCACAGCAAAGAATGGCCGTATAGACCCGGAAGCGTCTGGGGAAAGGAACAGAATTCTTTTTCATATTGGTTTTCTCCTCTTCTTTTCTATTGTTCTACGGAAAAGCGTGGTTCTCTTCCGTTTCCATTATACACCAGCCGCTTGGGAGAAGGCAAGCGCGATTCCGGCAAAAAGACTGGGAATCCGCAAACAGAAAATTGATTTCCTTTGCAGGAGGAGCCTGTTCTGATACTTCTTCATCAGAAGTATGGCTGTTTAGATGGGTGTTCATAAAGCAGTCAATGGAGCGTATCGATACAGATACGCTCCATTTCTCATGCCAGCATACGATGTAACGGGGGTGCAGCCCCTTGGCTCTCCCTTTGGGAGAGCTGTCACCGCAGGTGACTGAGAGGGCCGAATGGTATGGTCACTGTTTCCCCTCTCCGTCCTCGCTGCGCTCGGCCACCTCTCCCAAAGGGAGAGGCAAGGGATGCTCGCACGGTACACCGAAAGGTGTATGGAAGCACGCCCTTTATCCGTTCGGCAAATCAGTCTGCGTTTCCGTCGAGGTCTGTGCTATGATAATTTTCATATAACCAGTATTTTCCCTCAAGCTCAACGACAATGCTATCGCCGTACTGATAAACTTTGGCTCCAACAATGGGGTGATTTGCTTGGAAGTTTTCTTTCGGAATACCGTCCGAAGCATTTCCGTTGCTATTGTTCTGTAAATTGGTAATATCACTTTCAATTACGCCTAGATAAACGAAATCGTCTTTCAATTCGTTGTACGATGTTTGTTTAGTAGACTGCTTATACAAAGTATCATTGACATAAACCATTGGTGGTGCATCTGCTATTGTACCGTCCCCGTCTTGGGAGGGTACTATAGAGGGTACGGTTATTATGGCAACTGCAATAAGGCACAAGCAAGCTGCAATAGCTCCCCACTTTACCCAAATGGGCTTTTTTGCTTTCTTCTTGTAGTTGAGCGCTTCATCGACATATTTCGTATCAAGCTCGCTCATAGCGTCGGAAAACTTCTTTGCATTCATACGAATACCTCTCTTTCAATCAAATATTGCTTCATCTTCTCGCGGATACGGGTCAGCCGGACAGAAATGTTTTTTTCTGAAAGCCCCATAAACTCGGCTATGTCCTTATAGCTGTCGGAAAACCAATAGCGGCGCATGAAAATAACGCGGTTTTCGGTAGTCAGCGTGTCTAAAAATGCTTCAATGATACGGGCTAACTCTTTGGCTTCGATTTCTGCTTCTACTGTATTCGGGGCTGCTATACAGGCTTCAATTTCTTCCAAAGCAATCGTGTAATGGCTGCTCCGTTTGGCTGCTTCCTTTCTCCAATAGATTTTGAGTGAAATGTTCCGAACGATCCTCACGATATAGGAGAGAAGCGGGTCAGGCCGCTCCGGAGGAATGGCATTCCATGCGCCTAAATAAGCGTCGTTCACACATTCCTCCGCGTCTTGTCTGCTCCCTACGATATGGTAGGAAAGATTGTGGCAAACTTTCCCGTATTTTATGTTCAGTTCCCGTATGCCCTGTTCTGAACGCTCAAAAAACATTTCTATGATTTTTTCATCATCGATCAATCGCACCGCCTCCTTTCCGGCTTCACCTATGTACTACGGTTTCGGCGGCAAATACTACATCTAATCCGAAACATTTTCAAAAAAATTATAGCGCATCCTGGTGTTGCAAAGCAAGCACGAAGAATTGCAATTCCGGCATACTATAGAAATAGAAACGGCCGGGAATTCACATATTGTGAATTCCCGGCCGTTTTCGCACAAACGACCAAAGAAGCTCTCGTGCGGGCTGCCGTTTTACTCCGCGGCAGTCGTGAGATACATGCGCGCCTCGTAGGGCCGAAGCTGGTCGCAATTCTCCGCAGAGGGATAGTTGCAGATCAGCAGGTCGCAGCGCGTGTGGTATTCCAGCTCCGGAATCAGAACCGTGCGGCCGGTGAAGTTGGCAGCCACGGTCAGGACGGACTGCCCGTTCTCCCGCCGATAGGCGAAAATATCCTCGCGCTCCTCGGAAATCGCCGTATAATCGCCGTCAAAGAACACATCATTCTCCCGGCGCAGCGCAATCAACTTCTTGTAATAATTCAGCACGGAATCCGGCTGTTTTTCCTCGTTTTCGACGTTGATCTGCACATAGTTCGGATTCACGCGCAGCCACGGCTCGCCCGCTGTGAAGCCCGCATTACGCTCGCCCGACCACTGCATAGGCGTGCGGGCGTTGTCTCTGCCCTTTGCGTGGATCAGCTCCATGACGGTCTTCTCCGGCCAGCCAGCCGCAAGGCGCTCCTTTGCCATGTTGCACAGCTCAATGTCGCGGTAGTCCGTGAGCGGATAGTCCGTGTTGGTCATGCCCAACTCCTGTCCCTGATAGATGTAGGGCGTACCCTGAAGGCCGAAGAGCAGCGTCGCCAGCATCTTGGCTGAGGCTTCCCGATATTCCCTGTCGTTTCCCCAGCGGGAGACAATGCGCGGAAGGTCGTGATTCTCCCAGAACAGGCTGTTCCAGCCGCAGCCGCGCAGGCCGCGCTGCCACGCGCCGATGACTCTTTTCAGGTCCGGCAGATGCAGCGGACGGCGATCCCACTTGTTGCCGCCGGGGATTTCGTCCTGAATGATGTGCTGGAACTGGAACACCATGGAAAGCTCGCTGCCGTCGGGGTTGCTCCAGCGCTTCGCGCGCTCGATGTTCGCGCTCCACGCCTCGCCCACCGTCACAAGATCCTTTCCCTGCAAGGCGGCGGCACTCAACTCCTTGACGTATTCGTGCAGCATCGGGCCTTCCTCGACAATCCCCTCCTCGGGAATTTTGGCGATGGACTCGATCGCATCGAAGCGGTAGCCGCCTGCGCCCTGCGCCGTCCACCAGTTGATCATGTCGTAGAGCGCATGGCGCACCTCGGGATTTTTCCAGTTCAGGTCGGGCTGCTTGACGGAAAACTGATGCAGATAATACTGCTCACACTCCGGCACCCACTGCCACGCCGAGCCGCCGAAGGTGGAGATCATATCGGTCGGCGGCGTGCCGGGGACGCCGTCGCGCCAGATGTACCAGTCGTGCTTCGGATTGTCCCGGCTTTGTCTGGCCTCGAGGAACCACGGATGCTCGTCCGAGGTGTGGTTGAGTACCATGTCGAGCATGATTCTCATACCGCGCCGCTTTGCCTGCGCAAACAGCTCGCGCACGTCCTCCAGCGTTCCGAACAGCGGGTCGATGTCGCGATAATCCGACACGTCATAGCCGTTGTCGTCCTGCGGGGAACGGAAAATGGGCGAAAGCCAAATCACGTCTATGCCCAGCGTCTTCAGATAATCCAATCGGGAGATGATGCCCGGAATATCACCGACACCGTCGCCGTTGGAATCGCAAAAGCTGCGCGGATAAATCTGGTAAATCACGGATTTCTGCCACCAATGTGCCGTTTCCGTCATAAAATAGTCCTCCAATCTCAACCGTCCTGCGGTTGGAGCTTTGCAAAAATGCGTTTGAGCATCCACGAGTTCACCTGCGCCGCCAGCGCGCCGCCGAGCGGGAGCCACACGGCCAGCACGATCACCGTCAGATCCAGATCAATCCAGAAGACGATCAGCGGCAGCAGCGAAATCGCGGGCATCACCACGCCGTAGGGAAGCATGCTCAGGCCCAGCACAAGAGCATTGCGCCACGTCCGGCGGGTTGAATTTTCATAATGTGCCGCGAGGGGGAACAGGAACGCCTGCACGGACAGCGCCAGTCCGGCGAGAATAGCCGTGAGAATTTTCACGGCCGCCGCGCCGGGGAAGCGATAAGTCAGCAGCAGAAAAACGTCCGCGCCCAGCACGGCGAAAAACGCAAGGCAGACCAGCCAGAGGTAGGTCGCCTGCCGGAAATTCTCGCGAAACGCGCGGAAAAAGCGGAGAAAGCTTCCGGATTCCGTCGATTGATTTAAAAACACGCTGTAAAGCGCCGTGATCGACGCGCCCGCGGTCACGACCGGCAGGCAGCACACAGCGAAGCAGAAGTTCAGCACCAGCAGCCGCCAGATTGCTCGCGCGGCCTGTGCCAGAACGCCGTCATAGCTGAATAATCTCATTTCCCCTTCCCGCCTTTCTCCTGCGAGTATATCATACCGCCGCAGCCGCGTCAATCCATGCAAGCGCGGCGCACTGCGCCGGAAGGCGCCGCTCGCGGCGTTCCGAAAGAAGCGCAGCTTCGTTTTCCGTGACCGCAATCGTGCCGTTTTGCAGCGCCGCATAGGCTGCGAACAGAACGTGCATCGTCGTTGCATTGGCCGGAATCCAGAGCGTATGCTCGCCGCAGGTATCATCCCGCAGCCATGCGCCGCTGCCGTCCCAGTCTGAGCTGTAAAATCCGTCCTCGAAGCAGGCATTTTTCAAAATTGCGTCTGCCGTCCGCAGAAGCATTCTGCCCAGCTCCGGGTCGGCCTGCGGCAGCACCTCCCGGACAAAGAAGCCAAGAAAGGCCGTGTTTGTCCACGCATCGCGGTCATTTAAGAAGCAGCCCGCGTGATTGAACTCCGTCCTGATCAGCGCGTCGGCTGTTGCCAGTCCTCTGTGCAGATATTCCGCCCGCCCCGTCAGTCGGTGCAGGCGCAGATTGATGACGGCCATCGCCATGTTGCCGAACAGGCTCGTCCAGCTCTGGCACTGCACGATGTGTGCCGTGTCCTCACACTGGCGGGGATGGCAGGCACCGTTTTCCTCGACAAAATCGCAGTAGTACAGCGCGTCGCAGTCATCATAGCGGCGGCCGTCCCAGACGCGCGTGCCATCGCGTCGCAGATGCGTCTCGACCCATTCATAGAGCGCCAGCGTTCTTTGATGGAGCTGCACGTCCTCCTGCGGCGTGCCGCGTGTTTTTTCATAATACTCCAATTCTGACAGGATCAGGCCCGCGCAGTAGATGCTCTTGACCTGCGGGTGACCGTTGTTATCCTGCGGATAGCTGTACCACAGGCCGTTTGCCGTCAAGCCGTCCTGCCAGTAGTCATAGGCCCGCTCAATCATCTGCCGTGCATATTGCAGCGCCCTTTCGTCGCCGGTCAGGCGGTGCGCCACGAGAAAGCCCATGGCCGTCCACGCAGCGTCGTCGTGCGCCGGATTGCTGCCGCAGCCTGTTGCAAGAAAGAACGCCTCTGAGCTGTGCTCGTAGTACGTCTGCATCTGCGCACGGACGCAGCGCTTCACGCGCTCGTCGCCGCTTGCGCCGTAATACGTCTCAAAGGCCAGCAGCATCATCACGAAGTTCCACGCAAGCTCGCTGAGTGTGTCGCGCCCCTCCTTATATTCGTTGGCAAAGCAGCAATACGCGCTTGTTTTCTTCCAGTAATGCCTCAGTGCATCGGAAAATGCGGTGTCCGCAGCGGTTTTTGCTCGTTCGAGCAGTTCATTTGCACACATCGTGCATCCTCCAAATGATACCGAAGGGCACATAAATCCGCAGATTCATGTGCCCTCCGCAGTTAGAATTTCTCAGAATTGACGAGCAGCGCGCTTTTTGAGCGCAAGCACGGCCAGAAGCGCCGCAGCGCTCATGAGCATCGCCAGCGCAAGCCACGCAAACTGCATTCCGTCACCCGTTGCCGGATAGTCCGTGCCGACGGAGAAGTTCGTGACCTCTGCCTTGGCGCTGTAAGTCCGCAGGCCGACATAGCTGACGCTGTTCATGACGTCTGCATCCAGCTCGCCGGTCATGAAGCTCGAAACGGTATTGCCCTTCGCGTCCTTGATGATGACGCGCAGGAAGTTCTCACCCTGCTTCTTCTCGACGATCAGCTTGAAGGTCTTATCGGTCAGCGCCTTCTTGGTCTGTTCCGCGCCGTTTGCAGGCTCGGAGCCGTTGCGGTCTAACCACTGGCCGTTTTTGAGCTGCTGGAAGCCCGCATACCAGACCTGATACATGTTGTGCTGCTCGCTGTTCCAGGTATTGAGGTTCAACAGGGCAACCAGATTTACATTCTCTGCGTCGCCGCTGCCGAGCATAACGGAGAAGCGGCCCGGCTCGCCGTTATAGATATCCGCGTTGACATCCGCACTCATCACCCATGCGCCGCCCAGCTGTCTTCCGACGTAGTAGGCCATGGATTCCGCGTTCTTGCCGCCCAGGCTCACGCTGGAGCCGCTCGCGGTCGCGTTGTCCACCTTCCATGTTTTCCGGACGGGATAGGGAACGCCTTCGCCGGAATCGGAGAGTTTGAAGCTGCGTACCTCTGCCTTGGAGGACCATGTGCGCACGCCGAGATAGGAGACCTCGTTCAGCAGCGCCGCGTCCATGTCGCCCGTGACAAAGTTCAGAACCGTCTTGCCCTCGGCGTCCTGGATCAGAACGTGCAGGCAGTTCTTGCCCTCCTCGCGCGCCACGGTCAGCCTGAAGGTTCTGCTCGTTAGCGGCTTTTTGTTGCTTTCCTCGCCGCCGACGGGCTGAGAACCGTTGCAGTCGACCCACTGGCCGTTGAGGATTTCCTGGAAGCCGTTGTACCAGATCTGATACATGCCGTACTGATCGCTGCTCCAGACGTTAAAGTTCAGCAGCGCAGCCAGCGCCGGATTGTCCTTGTCGCCGGCGGCAAGCGCCACGGAGAAGCCGCCCGGCTCGCCGTCAAAGATGTCTGCGGTCACGTCGGCGGTCAGCGTCCACTGGGCACCCACCTTGCCGGCAATGTAGTAAGCATAGGCCTCTTCGTTCTTTCCGCCGAGGTTGACGCCGCTTCCGGCCTCAACCGCATTGATAAGCTTCCAGTTGGACTCGACCGGCGTGGGCGGCGTGATATCCGTCGCCTCGTTCTTGAAGCTGAAGTTGGTAATCTGCGCCTCGGCGCTCCAGGTGCGCAGGCCGAGATAGGTCACGCTCTGCATGACGCTCTCGTCCATGCTGCCCGTGGTGAAATGCAGGACGCTCTTGCCCTGCGCATCCTGAATCAGGACGTTCAGGCAGTTCTTGCCCTCCTCGCGCACAATGGTCACCTTGAAGGTCTTGCTCGTGAGCGGCATCTTGTTGCTCTCGTCGCCGCCGACGGGCTGAGAGCCGTTGCAGTCCACCCACTGGCCGTTGTAAATTTCCTGGAAGCCGTTGTACCAGATCTGGTACATGCCGTATTCGTCGCTGTTCCAGATGTTGAAGTTCAGCAGGCCCGCGAGGCCCATGCTGTCCTTCTCGCCTGTCGCAAGCGCCAGAGAGAACACGCCCGCATTGCCGTTGTAAATACTGGCCGTTACGTCGGCGGAAATCGTCCATTGGCTGCCCGTCTTTTGGCCGACATAGTAGGCGCAGGCATTTTCGTGGTCCTCGCCCACAAGCAGACCATCCTCCGTCTCGACTGCATAGACAAGTTGCCATTCGGATTCGCCCGGCGTAGGCGGCGTGGGCGGTGCGGGCGGGGTAAGATCGGTGGCCTCATCCTTGAGGCTGAAGCTGCTGATCTGCGCGTCGGCGCTCCAGGTGCGCAGGCCGAGATAGGTCACGCTCTGCATAACGCTCTCTTCCATGTCGCCCGTGGTAAAGTTCAGGACGTCCACTCCCTCGGCGGTCTGAATGCGCACGTTCAGGCAGTTTTTGCCCTCCTCGCGCACGACCGTCAGCTTGAAGGTTTTGCTGGTGAGCGCTTTTTTGTTGCTCTCATCGCCACCAACGGGCTGGGCTCCGTTGCAGTCCACCCACTGGCCGTTGTAAATTTCCTGGAAGCCGTTGTACCAGATCTGATACATGCCGTATTCGTCGCTGTTCCAGATGGCGAAGTTCAGCAGACCCGCGAGGCCCATGCTGTCCTTCTCGCCCGTGCCCAGCGCCAGGGAGAAGCTGCCGGCATTGCCGTTATAGATGCTGGCCGTCACGTCGGCAGAAAGCGTCCACTGGCTGCCTGCCTTGTTTGCGATGTAGTAGGCGTAGGCTTCTTCATTTTCCTTGCCCAGCGTCAACCCGGTTTCCGTCTCGGCTGCGTTGATGAGCTTCCAAGACGGCTCGACCGGCTGTAGGCTCGACGCGCTGGCCGAAAGGCTGAAGTTGTTGATTTGTGCATCCGCGCTCCAGGTGCGCAGGCCGAGGTAGGTCACGCTCTGCATGACACTCTCTTCCATATCGCCCGTGGTGAAGTTCAGGACGTCCACGCCCTCGGCAGTCTGAATGCGCACGTTCAGGCAGTTTTTGCCCTCCTCGCGCACAACCGTCAGCTTGAAGGTTTTGCTGGTGAGCGCTTTTTTGTTGCTCTCATCGCCGCCGACGGGCTGGGCTCCGTTGCAGTCCACCCACTGGCCGTTGTAGATTTCCTGGAAGCCATTGTACCAGATCTGATACATGCCGAATTCGTCGCTGTTCCAGATGGCGAAGTTCAGCAGGCCCGCGAGGCCCATGCTGTCCTTCTCGCCCGTGCCCAGCGCCAGGGAAACGGTACCAACGCCGCCGTTGTAGATGCTGGCCGTCACGTCGGCGGAGAGCGTCCACTGGCTGCCTGCCTTGCTCGTAACGTAGTAGGCGCAGCCCTCCTCGTTTTCCTTGCCCACACGCAGGCCGCTTTCGGTCTCCTCCGCGTTGGACAGGCGCCATTCAGCCTCTCCTGCGGCTGCGGGCAGCACAAAGCATCCAAGGCAGAGCACTACCGCTAAGAGCAATGCGATCAATTTTTTCATCACTGGTTCCTCCTCATTACATTATGATTAAGCGGACGGGGAATCTATCGTTTTCCGCTAAAAACGATCAGTGAATATCGATGTTGTCCAGAATGGTAATCGTCGAAGCGCTGTGAATCTCCAGATAGCGAATGTCGTTGATGCCGGGGAAATCGGACGCTTCCTCGTCCATCAGGACACTTCCGTCGGTGTCGAGCAGGCGGACACGGATGGTCTGCGCCGTCTTGGTGATCTCGATGCGGAAGTCGTCGTCCAGCAGTGTGCCGGTCGCGTCCGGGAAGATGTTGTCCGTCCATTCGCCGTTGAGCTGGTACTGCGCGCCGAGGATCCAGGTGCCGACCATGCTGCGCAGGTCAACGATGAACGGGAGCGTCTGGTTTTCGCCGCGGAAGAACAGGCGCGTGTGGTTGGTGTTGTCGTAGTTCAAAAGATAGTTGACATCCATGCTGACGGAGAAATCGCTGCCGAGCGCCTGCTTGGCCGTGACGGTCAGGTCGCCCTCGGAGTTCAGCAGGAGCGCGTCGCCGGTCTGGCTGCCGGGCTGATAGTAAGCCTCAGGCATGATGTCCCATGCGTCGGTCGTCTGCTTGCGGTCGAAGCTCATGTACTGCTCGTCGGTGATGCCATCGATGAAGCTGCGGTCGATAACCTCGATGTCCACACTGTTTTCGGTATCGACCTCAATGTTGCTGTACTGGGTCTGGGTCTGCCAGACGCAGAAGCCGAAGTGCTTCGCGGCGTCGAGCACGCCCGCGGGATAGTCGGAGGTCTGCACGGAGTGGAGCACCTCACCGTTCACGTCGGAGATCTGGATGTACAGGCAGTTTTCGCCCGCGTGACGCGTGATAATGATGTCAAAGGCAGGCGTGGTCAGGCTGTACCACTTGCTTGCGCCTGCGGTAGTCGCCCAGTTGTTGGTGCCGTCCTGCGCGTTTTCAAACATGAGAGACAGGCTGATCGGATCCACGCGGCAGGTCACGAGCGCCAGCATGGTATTGTTATCCTCGCCAAGCAGGGCGAAGCGTGCGCCGCCGGTGCCCTCGCGGCAGTTGCCAACCTGTGCGCGTGCCTTGATCGTCCATGCGCTGCCGAGCAGATAGTTCGTATTCCACGCGGCGGCCTCACCCTCCTGATTGTCCACGATGATGAGGTCGTTACCGTCGGCATCCTTGTTGCAGATCGCACCGTAGGAGAAGATGTAATTTTCATTTTCCACATGCGGCTGCGGGTCAATGGGGCTGACCGTCTGCATGGCGATGGGATCCTCCGTCTCAACGGAGTAGCTTTCAAATGCGGCCTCGCCCTTGGCGTACACGCCGCCCCACTTGATGGAGCGCGCGACAAGGGAGGGGATTTCCTCGGCCTCGGCGGCAAACAGCTCGCCGGAAGCATTTGCCACGCTGAAGCTCAGCTTGCGGTTGCCCGCTTCCTTGCTGACCTTGAGCGTCAGCGCGCCGTCAGCGGCAAAGGCATCGGAGGTCAGGATCTCCTTCTGCATGTCGTTGAGAGAGTAGCTGCCCTTCACGGTGGCCTTACCATCGGCATAGACCAGGCGGAAATCCACGATCATGGCCGCGTTCTTGTCCGCGAGGACAAGGCCCGCCTCCTCGAGGCTCGCGCCGGGCTGCACATCCACGGAAAGCTCAAAGGCATCCTCAAGCTCCAGCGCGGTGTTGCAGGCGTAGCTGCCGGCCTTGCTGTTTGCCGTCAGGCGCTCGCCCTCGGCCGTCCAGTCCGCAGTCGCAGACCAGTCGCCGAGCTGTATGCGCTCGACCGGCTCCCCGGCCTTTGATTCCTCCGTTGGCGTTTTCTGACATGCCACAGCGGAGGCAAGCAAAAGCACGGCCAGCAGCATCGCAATGACTTTTTTCATAATTGTCCGTCCTTTCAAGCTTATTTTAGTCCGATTCCTCGGACAAATTTACGTTTTCGTTAAGTGCGCGGAAAACCGTGCTTGCAATCATGCGATAGCCGGCATTGTTCGGATGCAGGCCGTCGGCAAGAATCCAGTTCACGCCGTACATATCGTCATAGGTCTCACAGTAGATCAGGCCAAATTCCTCGACCAGCTCACGCAGCGCCTTGTTCCATTCCCTGACGCGCGTGCTGTCCTGATCGTTACCCTTGCAGCACAGGCCGCACACGATCACCACGGCGTCCGGGCAGGAATCCGTAAGCTCCTCCAGATAGGCGCGGTAATCGTTCAGGAAGGTATCGAGCGTCGTGCCCGCGTGGAAATCGTTGATGCCGTAGGCCACGGTCACAAGATCCGGGTTCAGGGGAACAATGTACTGCTGCACGGTGTCCTTGGCCGCAGGAAAATGCTGGTGCTCGGTGCACATCTTCGTGCCGCCGATGCCGCGGTTGGTCGTGTTGAGCTCGAAACCCTGCGCCGCTGAGATCAGCTCCGACAGGTGCGCGACCCAGGAATCCGTGCGCGCATGGATGGCCATACAGCCCTCGGTGATGCTGTCGCCAACGGCGACATAGGTCTGGAAGCCCGCTTTGGCGCGCTCCATGGGCGTCCTTTCGCCGACGGTCTTCGCCGCGGCGAGGTTTACGAGCAGATCGGCCAGCATATAGTTTTCGGCAATGCTGCGGTCAGCGGTGAGCAGCGTCTCAACGGTCTGTGCACGCCCCTTGGTGTCCATGCTCTTATAGAGACTGAGGGAAACGCCCAGATGTGCTTCCTGCAAAGCCTTCTCCAGCTCCTCGGCCGTTGCGGCCTCCCGGAAGGCTTGCAGCGCAGCCTCCGTCGGCGCCGCCGCACTGATGGCGGAGGTGGTGAGCGGGTTTGCGCCGTCCTGGCAGAGACAGGTGCAGGCGCGCATGAGCGTTTGCAGCACCTCGCCGGTCGCAAGAATGTTGCCGATCGTTCCGAGAGACATGCCGTCGGCAGCCTGTGACCAGGCCGTCTGGCTCTGTGCGCGGTAAAGGTCGGCATAGAGCACATTCGCACCCATGGCCACGGCGCGTAGCGCCGCGTTGTATTCCAGCACGCGTTCCGCGGGAACTGCGCCGAGCGCCTCCTGCGAGAGATAGGGCAGGCTCGTAAGCACGATGACCGCATTCTCCTTCGCGGCATCCAGCAGCTCATAAAGCCTCGCCTCCACCGCACCGGCGTACTCCGACGCGGAGGTTCCGCTTAAGAGCGCCAGCAGGCCGTCGGAAAGAACAATCAGATCGTTCCGGGCCAGCACCTCAATCTCCTCCGGATCGGCATTCTCGACCGCGAGGGCGGTCTTTTGATAAAGCGTGATCTCATCGACGAGCTGCGTCGCCCAGACGTCGACCACATCGCCCGCAAACACTGCGCTTTCAAAGCGCTCACTGCGGCGGTCCCTGGAATCCAGCGTCCAGTCCACCGTCATGGTCAAAAGGCCCTCGTCCATAGCATAGCCCGTCTGCTCCGGCTCGCTCGGCTCTCCGCCGTTCTGCACGGCACAGCCTGCCGCACCGGCAAGCATCGCTGCCGCCAGCAAGAGGCCGCAGACCCGTTTCCATTTCATTTTTCCATCTTCCTTTCTGTCTATCTGGCGTATTCTTCCAGCTGCGCCTCGAGTACGGCCGCAGAAACGACCATCAGTACGCTTGTCGCTGTCGTCATGCTCTGCTGCGGGACGGAGCCGCCCGCATACCACACGGATTTTCCACCCTCGGCCGGGCCGCTCCAGGAGCCGCCGTAATAGCCGTTGGTCGTGCGTGCACGGTTCATGATAGACTCTGCCGTGCCGCGCACCAGCGCCTGCTGTGTTTCCGTCTCCGGCAGGCTCAGCACATCCGCCGCGTAGTAGGCCGCAAAAGCGCCGTTTGTCCACGCGTCGCGGTCGTTGACCAGCACGCCGTCGTTGTCGTAGAATTCCAGCAGGCCCTCATTGGTCGCCTTGACGCGTTCGAGATAGGTTTCGTCGCCGGTCTGGCGGTAGAACTTCGCGGCCAGCGCCGCCATACCCATGTTGCCGGTCAGGAAGGACGAGCTTCGCGCCTCCATGATGGTGTTTTTCTCGCCCAGCGGCCAGTAGACATTGGCCTCGCAGTAGTACAGGCCGTCGTCGCGCAGGAGACGGCGGTGCATGCCCTCGTAGGATTCCAGCGCCAGATCGTAAAAGCGCTGCTCGCCGGTCAGCTCCCAGATACGGTACCAGCTGATTGCGCAGCCGGTCTCATAGAGGGACATGTAGTCCGCATCGTCGCGGTAGTACATCCCGCCCAGCCCGGCATCGTACCAGCGGGCGCGGGTGTTGTCCAGCAGCTCGATGGCACACTGCAAGAACCACTCGTCCTGTGTTACCGTGTAAAACGCCAGAAACTGCATTGCATTCCAAGCGCAGTCGTCCGTCGCCCAGTTGAACTCACCGCCGGCATTGGTCAGCTCCTTTTGGGTAAAATTTTCACGGTAGAAGGCCGCCTCGGCCTTGATATAGGGCAGATAGCCGTCGTCCCCGGTCGCGCGCCAGAGATCGTACACGGCAAAGAGCAGCTGCCCCGTCTCCCAGCCCGAACCGCGGGGGTCGCGCGACGGGTCATTGGCAAAGCCGTTCCATGTGCGGACAAAATGTCCGGTCTCTGCATCGCCCGTCCAGAAATGCTGAAGCACATCCTCAACCGCCAGCGCCGCCAGCTTGCGGAAGTACGCCGGATCCTCGGAATTGGTGGTTTTCAGCAGCTTCTGCACAGCGTTGTCCGGCAGCGGCGAGGGCTGAAAGCCAGCATCCGACGGCACAGAGCCACAGCCACAGAGCAGGCCGAATGCCATTGCCGCGGCCAGCAGGCCGCATAAAATTCGTTTTTTCATCGCAGCGGCCTCCTTACGCAAAGCGCTCCACGGTAAATTCCGTAAAAACGGCATCCGCATCACAGGCGCCCAGGCCTGCGGTGCGCAGCGTCTGCAAAAGCTCCTGATGTGCCTCGCCGGTAAAGGTCTGCACAAGCGTGCTGCCGTTCTGTGAAAGCGTGAGCATCAGCAGATTATCCTCTGCGGCATGCGTAACAGACAGGCGCAGCGGCTGCTTCGGATCGATGCGCGTCCAGTGCTCGTCGGTGTAGAAATTGCTCCACCCGTTCGTCTCTGACTTTGTGCCGCGGTTGAGCAGCTCGTCCGCCGTGATGCGCACATACTCCGTGCCGGAATACTCCACCGTGACGCACATGCACACGTTGTAAAACTCGTCGCCGAAAACCATTCTTGTACAGCCGTGCTCCCTGCCGGAGTCATACAGCCGCAGGACGGCATCCACCTGCCAGCTTTCTGAAAGGCGCAGCTGTGTGTTCCAGGAGGTGGTGACGCCGTCACTCTGCACGGCCAACAGGCGCGTGCCGTTTTCCTCGGCAGCCCGCCAGCCCTCGTCCAGCGCCCAGTCGGACACCTCGAGCGTCTGCCCGAGCTCCGGCAGCTGCTCGCTCCGGGGCCGCAGAACGATCACCGCGGCGGCCGCCGCAGCAAGCAGCAGCCCTGCAAGGATCAGAAGCATTATCTTTCTTTTCACTCGGTTCTCTCCTTTGGTTTGCCGAAATTGTAAATTGATTTAACAAATTGCAGCCTATTTTTCCCCGAAGCACCGCTGCGGAAGCTGAGATGGAAGCCTGCGCCTGATAAGTGCGGGCGAGGTTCCGTGGTTCGGACGGCGCTTCGGGAATGACCGCGGCGCAGCGCTCAGCCCTTGACAGAGCCGAGCATAACGCCCTTGACAAAATATTTCTGAATAAACGGATACACCACAACGATCGGCAGTGTCGAAACGACGATCAGTACATACTTGATGCGCTCGCTGTTGACGTAATTGGAGATGTAGTCCGTCGCATCGAGCATGCCGCTCAGGGACGAGGAGGTCGCCTGTGCGGAAAGGACGTTTCTCAGATAGAGCTGCAGGGGCTGCATGGTCTCGTCCTTGAGATAAATCAGTGCCGAGAAATAGTCGTTCCAGTAGCCAACCGCCGAATAGAGCGTCAGAATCGCAATGATCGTCGTTGACAGCGGCAGGACGATGCGCGCAAAGATCTGAAAATCGTTCGCGCCATCCACGATGGCAGATTCCACAACCTCGTTCGGGATCGTCGAGGCGAAGAAGGTCTTTGCCAGAATCGCATTCCAGACGCTCACGGCGCCGGGCAGCACGATCGCCCAGATCGTATTGTAAAGCCCAAGGGATTTGATGAGCATATACGACGGGATAAGGCCGCCGGAGAAGAACATCGGGATCAGGACAAAAACCATCAGCTGCTTTTTGAACACAAAGCTCCTGCGTGAAAGGACATAGCCGAGCGTCAGGTTGAAAAACAGACTGAACGCCGTGCCGACCACGGTATAAATCACGGAATTGACAAACGACGTGCTAAAATCCGGGTCGGCCAGCACCATGCGATAGGATTCCAGGTTCAGCCCGACAGGCAGAAGAGTGACGGCGTGCTTCACAATTGCGTCGTCTCCGCTGAGAGACATGCTGAAGCAGTAAATGATAGGATAGAGGCAGCAGATCGCCACCAGTGCGACGATCACAATCGCCGCAATATCCACGGCGCGGTCCTCCGCGCTTTTGTATCTCATAGCCCGCTCCCCTCTCAGAACATGGATTCGTCCGCGACTTTTTTGCATATCGCGTTCGACGCAATCAGCAAAATGATGTTCACCACGGAGTTGAACAGGCCGACCGCAGCGCCGTAGCCGTACTCGGCCGCGCCCAGGCCCTGACGATAGACAAAGGTGGAGATGACATCCGCCGTTTTATAAATGCCGGGCGAATACATCAAAAGGATCTTATCCGCACCGACGCTCAGCATGCTGCCAATGTGCAGGATCAGGCAGGTGATGACGACCGCCTTGATGCCGGGAATGGTGATATGCCAGATACGGCGCAGGCGCCCGCAGCCGTCGATGGCCGCAGCCTCGTAGAGCGTCTGGTCAATGCCGTTGATCGCACCGAGGTAGATGATCGCGCCCCAGCCCGCGCCCTGCCACATACCGGAAATGATATACAGCGGGCGGAAGAAATTCGGCTGCACGAACAGATCGACCGGCTCCGTGCCGAACCATTTCTGCATCAGCAGGCTCAACACACCGGAGGTCGGGTTGAGCATATTGATCATGATGCCCACGACGACCGTGACGGAAATAAAGTGAGGAAAATAACTGCAGCTCTGTGCAAAGCGCTTGAACTTGCCGTCCTTGACCTCGTTGAAGACCAGAGCGAGCAGGATTTCGACGCTCGTGCCGGCCAGAATCGACCAGAAGTTCAGGATCAGCGTGTTTTTAATGACGCGCCAGGCAAACACGCTACTGAAAAAGTCCCTGAACCACTTCATTCCGACCCATTCATTTTTAAAAATGCTGCTGCGCAGGCCAACCTTCTGAAAGGCGTAGATAATACCCGGCATTGGTCCATAGGCAAAGACCAGCAGACACAGTACGGCCGGCAGCGCAATCAGGATCATGCGCCAGTCGCGCCGGATCCCCCTGAGAAGCGGAGAGGTGTTCCGCCTCTCCTTCTTTGCCGCACACCCTGCGGCGGAAGCTTTCTGCATAACTTGTTCTCCTGTCAGCCGGAGGCATTACTTTGCGGCATTTTCCAGATAAATGTCATAATACTTCTGCTGAATGTCCAGAACCTTTTGAAGCTGCAAGCGGTTGTACAGCGTCGAAACGAACTCGCTCTCAAAGGTATTCAGATCGGCCGTGCCGAGGATATAACGCTCGAGCATTTCCTGCGTATAGGTCTCGATGTCCGAATACAGGCGGGTATATTCGTCCTGATCCTCCGGCTGCATGTAGTACAGCGGATAGATGGACTGATAATAGCTGACGTTGATCTCATTGATCTCCAGCCAGTTGGCCTTCTGCTCGGCGTTCATCGGGTCCTCAAAGCCCATTTCCTCGCGCACCTGGATGCGGGCGTCGCGGTAGGCCTTGCTGATTTCGTAGCTGAAGGTCGTCGGACCGTTGAAGTGAATGTTCGCGCCGGAGAACTCGCGGATCTTGTCGCCGGTCAGAAGCTCTGCAATGTATTCCTTGTTCGGCGTGAATTTGCCGTTCTCGTCCAGGCTCCAGCCCTCGCCCTCAACGCCGAGCACCTCGGAGCACATGCCGTAGTAGGAAAGGAAGGCATAGTCCAGGAACTGCGCGGCGGCAAGGCACTGCTCCTCGTCGCCGTTATCGACGATGGAGAAGGAATTGTAATAATCACAGCGCGGCATCAGCGTCGGCGTGCTGTCGCCGGCCGTCGGGAAAGGCATATAGAGGAAGTAAGCGTCCGGCTCGAGCTGCTTCAGCGCGCTTTCGCACATTTCGGTGACGCTGGCATAGAAGCCGGAGAAGGTCACGCCCTTGGCCGCCGCGCCAATCTTCTGCTCTTCGGAGTTGCCGACGACGATCAGGCCCTCGGTGTACCACTTGTTGATCTCCGTGAGCCACTGCTTTGTTGCTTCCAACGCAGGCTCGAACTGCACGGTGCCATTCTCGTCGGGATAGAAGAAGGTGCCGCATTCCTCGTTATTGAAGTGCAGGCCGTAGGCAGAGTTGAAGATCTTGGCGGATTCCCAGCCGCCCCAGTCGTACATGTGCATAGGCACCATGTCCGGATAAGCCTCATGCACCTGCGTCAGCAGCTCGTGCAGCTCATCCATGGTCTTGGGATAGGTGTCCCAGCCCAGCTCTTTTGCGATGTCGGCACGGTACCAGATGGCGTTGTCGCCGGTCTCTGCGATGTTCTTGCGCTGATCCTCGGAGGTAACGCTGACGTTACTCAGAAGATTGTAAATGCCACCGTCCTCATAGGTGAAGGAGCCCTTCAGGTCAGTGCGCTTTTCCTCATAGAAGGCTTTGATGTTCGGGCAGTAATCATAGGCTTTGGTCAGATCGAACAGCAGTCCCTCGGAGATGTACTTGGAAAGTGTCGTCGTATTCGTGGGAAGAAGGATGATGTCCGGACACTCAGACGGGTCGCCGGTCAGGCGGGTCTGAAGCACGGTGTTGAAGTCGCCGCCGCTCGGCGCCGTCTCCCAGACGATTGTGCAGCCCGTTCTTTCCTCAATCTGGCGGAACTTCGGCAGCACGTCGGAAATGCTCAGGCCGGACACCCAGGTGTCCGTGGTCAGAATGGTGATCGTCCGGCCCTGCAAATTCGGAATCGCGTTCGGGTCGGACAGCGGGGTCAGTCCCTCCGTTTTCTCGGAAGAAGGCACCGTCTCGCCGCCCGCGCAGCCGGAAAACAGGCATAGGGTCGTCAGCAGCGCCAACAGCAGGCAAAGCACTTTTTTCAATTTCGTTTCCTCCCTAATTAGCATGATTTGGCATATCCGCAACCATCGGCAGAGCACGCCCCGCCGCTTTGGAGTCAAACGAATGTTGCCCGCCGCCCGGCGGGATATCAGCGCGACGGAGATGCCGTCGAGTTGCCGATGCAAAGCTCCGTCGGAACCAGAAGGTACTTCGGCTCTCTGTCCCCGCGGATCACGTCCAAAAGCATCCGCACCGCGCGCTCGCCGATCTCAAGCTCGGCCTGCCGGATATGCGTATACTCGTGGTAGGTCAGGCCGTCATCCGGCGCGTCGAAGCACACCAGCGACAGATCCTCCGGAATCCGCAGTCCCAGCTCGTTGGCTGCCGTCTCGCAGACCTTCATCGTGTCAAAGTCGATGCACAGCACCGCCGTCACGTTGGGATTCTCCTGATAGTAGCGCTTCATGCACTCGACGTCGCGGCGGATGACCTCCGGCACATGGCAGCCTGGCATGCTGCTCTTGATGTCGAAAAACAGATAATCCTGTGAGAGGCGGTATTTCGTCATCGCGTAGGCCTTCATATAGCCGCGCTCACGCTCTGTAATCGCCGAGGTTGTCGGCGCAGAGGAGATCAGCCCGATGCACTTGTGACCGAGGCTGAACAGATACTGCGTGGCCTGGAAGGCGGCGTCGGCGTGGTCGCTTCCGATGTAAGGAAGGGAAATCCCCTCAAGGAAGCGGTCTACCAGCACCAGCGGATAGCCCTTCATGGCATTGTTGACGATGCCGGCATTGATCTCGTTGTCACTGTGCATCGCCATGGCGATGATGCCGTCGGCGCCCTGATCAATCAGGCGCTGCACAAGCTTGTTCTCGTCCTCGATGGAGGAATAGCGCAAGCCGACGACCAGCGCGCAGTCCTGCCGGTTGGCCTCGTCCGCGATGCCTTGCAGGAGGCCTTGGCCGAAGCTGGCGGAGAAGCCGTTCATCACAAAGCCGATGCAGGGCTGCCTTGCCGTGAGCCGTTCCTGCGGCACCTTTGCATCCGCAAAGCGGACAAAGGTACCTCTCCCCGGAAAGCGCTCGACCAGGCCCTCGTCGGTCAGCATCATCATGGCCTTTTTGACCGTGATGCGGCTGAGACCATAGAACGTTTCCAGCTCCGCCTCGGTGGGAAGGCGATCCTGGTGGCCGTACTCTCCGTTCAGGATTTTTTCTTTGATGTCGTTGTACACGCGGAGATAGTTGTAATTCTTTGCCATTTGACTCATTCCTGCCTTTTCTCGAAAAATCGCAGGCAGCAATCGTTGCAGTTATATTATTGCATACCTGCGTCAGTTTTTCAATTAGTTATATCCAACAAAAATATATGCCGTTTTTTGGTGTTTATGACATATTTATTATTCTGTTTGGTATATTGTTTGACATATTTACTCCGGTCTGCTATGATATTTGCGTATTTACAGGCGGTGGCGTCCTGGTTTTGTTTCGTACGAATATAACAAATATTGATATATTTCTACATCATCATAACACGTTTCACCGCAAGAATCAAGGAGGTATTTCATGTTTCATTTTGATCGGGATTTTGTGGACAAAAACGGCGAACGCTATATGCTCCCCGTCCGGGTGCAGGCATTGCTGCGCGATTTAATGAATCAATATGTCATTCGGCAGGAATACGGCACGGGTGATTTTGAATTTCTGCTTGGCGATCTCCCCTATTCCGAATTGACGGACGGCCTTGCGTGGGTGCCCTTTGCCGCCGGGAAGACGCTTTGGGGCAAGCCGGATCAATGGGTATGGTTCCGCCAGCGCATCACCGTCCCGGAGGAATTTGAGGGCGAAACGCTCTGGTACGCCGTCTTTCCCTACACCACGGACGCTGACTGGCACTGGGGGCACCCGCAGGCACAGCTCTATGTCAACGGCGAATGCGTATTCGGCCTGGACTCCAACCACCGCAAATATCTGCTGCGCAAACGCGCCAGGGGCGGCGAAACGATAGAAATTGCAATCAAGGTCTATTCCGACCTGACCTATTTTGCAGGCAGGATGACCATGGCCGCACGGCTTCAGGTGCTGCGTCCACAGGTCTACGAGCTGTATCAGAGTCTGATTGTTCCCCTGAAAGCAGCGGCGCTGATGAGCAGTGACTCGCTTGAGCGCGTGCAGCTCGTTGCGCGGCTGAACGAGGCCATGAACCTGCTGGAAATCGGACAGGCGCCGGATTCTCAGGAATTTCTGGATTCTGTTGCGGCCGCACAGCGCTTTTTATACAAGAATCTCTACGGCACCATGCGCACCGGCTGCGAGCCGGTGCTCTGGTCGATCGGTCACAGCCATATCGACGTGGCGTGGCAGTGGACATACCACGTTTCACGAAACAAGGCCGCACGCACCTTCGGCACGAATCTGCGGCTGCTGGAGGAAAATCCGGAGTATCTGTTCATGGCCTCTCAGCCTGTGCTTTATGAATATGTCAAGGAGGATCAGCCCGCGCTCTACGAGCAGGTACGCAGGCGCGTGGCCGAGGGGCGCTGGGAGCCGGAGGGCGGTATGTACGTCGAGGCGGACACCAACCTGACCGGCGGTGAGTCGCTCGTGCGGCAGTTCCTGTTTGGCAAGCGCTTCTTTGCCAAGGAATTCGGCGTGGACAGCAAGGTGCTCTGGCTGCCGGACGTGTTCGGCTATTCCGGAAATCTTCCGCAGATTTGCCGAAAGAGCGGCATCGATTATTTCTATACAACCAAAATCGGTTGGAACGAATACAATAAATTTCCCTACGACACCTTCCGCTGGCGCGGTCTGGACGGCAGCACCATCCTGACGCACTTCGGCTGCGCAATTTCCTATGCGGACGTCGAGACGGACTTCATGACGACCTACAATCCCAGCATGGAGCCGTCCTTCGTCCTTGGCGCATGGAAGCGCTATCAGCAAAAGGACATCAACCGCGACCTGCTGTACGATTTCGGCTATGGCGACGGAGGCGGCGGCCCGACGCAGGAGATGATCGACTATGCCCGCCGCTTTGCCGCAGGCATTCCCGGCTGCCCGACCGTCAAAATTGCCAAGGTGCTGGACTATTTCCGCCATCTGGACGCGACGGTCTCCGCGCATCCGCATCTGCCGGAGTGGGACGGGGAAATGTATCTGGAATTTCACCGCGGCACCTACACCTCGCAGGCCAAAACAAAGAAAAACAACCGCCGCAGCGAGCAGCTCTATCACGACACGGAAAATCTCTGTGCCCTCGCTCTGTGCCTGACCGGCGAACGCTACCCCACAGAGCGCCTGAACGCCAACTGGAAGCGCATTCTCCTGAACCAGTTCCACGACGTGCTGCCAGGCTCCTCCATTGCCAGGGTCTATGAGGATGCGCAGGCGGATTACGACCAGATTCTCTCCGAGGGCGCGGCCATGCGGGACGAGGCCATGCACGCGCTCGGTGCCGCGATGCGCCTGGAGCAGGATTCCGTCGTCGTGTATAACACGCTGAGCTTTCTCCGCAGCCCTGTCGTCGTATTTGACGGTACGCTGCCGGGCCTTGCCGATTCCGACGGCACTTACATCCCCTGCCAGCCAACGCACGACGGCAAAACCGTCTTTATCGCGCCGAACGTCCCTCCGAAGGGCTGGAAGGCCTTCCGCATCGTGCCAGCGCAGCCGGTAGAACCGGCAGTCAAGGTCTCCGAGCGGCTGCTCGAGACAACGCAGCTCCGCGCTGTTTTCGACGATAAAATGCACATCACATCTCTCTACAGCAAGACCGCCGACCGCGAAACACTGCCTGCCGGCAGCGTAGCCGGACGCATCGTCGCCTATGACGACGTTGCGCGCACGGACGACAACTGGAACGTACAGGCCTATTACCGCGAAAAATCGCACGAGATCGATGAGGTCACAGGGGTGACGGTTCTGGAATCCGGCCCGGTGCGCGGCGTGCTGCGCGTCGAGCGCCGCTTCCGCAGCTCCTTCCTGCGCACCTGTATCACGGTCTACGCCGGTTCCGCCGAGCTGCGCTTTGACAACGAAATTGACTGGCACGAGCACAATCTTTTTGTCAAGGCAGAGCATCCGGTGGAGGTCAACGCAAAGTACGCATCCTATGACATCCAGTTCGGACACATTCAGCGTCCCGTCCACAAGAATACGCTCTGGGATTTCGCACGCTTTGAGGTCTGCGGTCACAAATATGCCGATCTTTCGGACGGAGGCTTCGGTCTTGCGCTCTTAACCGACTGCAAATACGGCTACGACGCCTCACGCAGCAGTCTGAATCTGTCGCTTCTGAAATGCAGCACCTATCCCGACAAGAATGCGGACATTGGTCAGCACCGCTTCGCCTACGCGCTCTACCCGCACGGCGGCGGCCTGGCAGACGGCCGCGTCCGCGAGCATGCCTATGATTTCAACTACCCCGCGCAGGCGGCGTTCGTTCCCGCACAGGCAGGCATTCTGCCGTCCGAGTTCTCGCTGTTCCGGCTCTCGGCCTCCAACATCGTGCTCGAAACCGTGAAAAAGGCCGAGGATTCCGACGCGCTCGTTCTGCGCATGTACGAGGCGGAGAACAAGCGCACGCAGTGTATGCTCACGACCGGCCTTACCTTCGGCGTCTGCGAGGAGGCCGATCTGATGGAGCGGCCCGTGCAGCCGCTCTCACAGGCTTCGGCTGGCATCCCGCTTACGTTCTATCCGTTTGAGATTAAAACCGTGCTGCTGCATCCCGCAGCGGAGGCGCAGCCGGGCTGCCCCGACGAGTCACGTTAATCGCAGCTTCGCCGGTATGCGCTTCCCGGAAGACTGCATCAAGATCATAAGCAAAGGACGGGAATTCACATGATGTGAATTCCCGTCCTTTTTCAACTCATTTTTTAAAATCGTCGTAGTTCAGTTCGCCATAATACAGCTTGATGCATTCCAGAATATCCTCCCGGTTTCTGAGAGTAAACATGCGCCCCGTCAACATCGGAAGATACTGCGTTTTGAAATTCCCTTGGATCTATCCGGCAGAAAAGCCGCGCGTGCGCGGACGCAGGATTTCTGCATTTTTCCGTATGACGAGTAGCTCCAGTCCACGTTTGGGCGCTACGTAAACGCGCGAAATATCACGGATATCTGACCACGGTATCACACGGTAGCGAATGCCCACAAAATAGTGTACAATTCCTTCTTTTGTCAGGAGATAGGTTCTCAAATAGGAACAGGCAATAACGAGTATGACAGCTGCACAGAAATAGAAGAACAACTGGAATCCGACCCCGTCGGATTCGCTCGGCATCTGCGCAATCACTTTTTTCCAAAAAGGAAGGTGCGGCTGGAGCGCAAAAAGTACCGCAAATGCTAGAGAAGATAATCCAACTCCGAAATAGGACGATTTTGCAGTTTTCATTTTATAATTCTCTCTCATAGCAGATTTCTTCCGTTTCAAGGTAAGGCTTGACCTTGCCGCGCGTGATAAATCCACACGACTCATAAAATTTCCTTGCCCGAAGGTTGTTCGTAAACACCCAAAGCATGACCTTTTCATAACCGGCAGCTCTCATGTCGTCCATCATCCTGCGCATCATATGGGTGCCATAGCCCTTCCCCCAGTTGTCTTGCAAACTGTGGATGCAGATAAGCTCCGCATAATCGGGCATATCAGCGTCACGCGTTTTATCCCACCAGGCAACGCAATGCGGCTGAGCGTCCACCTCTAAAATGTATCCATTGCCAACATTCTCATCGAGCAATTGCCTATACATTGCGGCAGCACGATTTCGATCGGCGGCCTTTTGCAGTATCTCATCCGGCAGAATATCCCGAAAGGCAGCTTTCCAGCTTTCCGTTTGGATATAAGCTAAACTCAATTCATCGCCTTGATGCGCTTTTCTGATATAACAATCCATACATATAACCCGCCAATCATAATGCTCGTTATTCAGAATGAAATCTCCAATATGCATCCAGAACAATATGCAATCTGCAAAACAGATTATATCATACCGCAAAGCGCAAAACAACAATAGACAGAATAGATATAAAAAATCCACTACGATTCAAAGCAATCACAGTGGATTTGGCAGGGGCACAAGGACTTGAACCCTGAGCCTACGGTTTTGGAGACCGCCGCTCTACCAATTGAGCTATACCCCTATATTCAAATGTATGGTGGGCCTTCGGGGACTCGAACCCGGGACCGTCCGGTTATGAGCCGGATGCTCTAACCAACTGAGCTAAAGGCCCGAAATGCTTAAGTATTGATATAGCCGCCACCGAGTGACGGCTATATCATTTGGCTCCCCCTGTTGGACTCGAACCAACGACACACGGATTAACAGTCCGTTGCTCTACCGACTGAGCTAAGGGGGAATATGAATGTTGGCGTTACCTATTTTCCCGGCCAGTCACCCGGCAAGTATCGTCGGCGCAGATGAGCTTAACTTCTGTGTTCG
>CAKTVG010000011.1 GCA_934622035.1 uncultured Oscillospiraceae bacterium | reverse complement strand
TCATTATCCCTTCGGCAGGCCGAAGCTGACGGCGATGGCATTGTCGATCTGGTTCATCATGCCCTCGTCCACATGGCCCATGTGCTCGCGCAGACGGCGCTTGTCAATGGTCCGAATCTGCTCGAGCAGAACCACGGAATCCTTCGTCAGTCCGACGCTCCGGGCGGACAGCTCGATGTGCGTCGGCAGCTTTGCCTTGTTGGTCTGGCTGGTGATCGCCGCGGCAATCACGGTCGGTGAGTGCTTGTTGCCCATGTCGTTCTGCACGATCAGAACCGGACGCGTTCCGCCCTGCTCGCTTCCGACGACCGGACTGAGGTCGGCGTAAAAGATATCGCCCCTCTTAACGGTTGTATCCATTTCCTTCACGCTCCGTGAAAATAGTCTCTGCCGTCACATTGCATTATGTAACGACAAGGATATTCTCCCACGCAGATGCGGAATTTATACGCCGGGAACTCCCTTCCATTCTATGCGCCGAGGCACAGGAATTATACGATATATTGTAGAATTTCGGTCTGCGTTTCGCCGTCAAGGTAGATGCGCGGAATGCGCTTATTGATGCCGCACAGCACCTCGTAGGGAATCGTCCCGAGCCGGTCGGAAAGCGCTTCGACCGGGATGGCTTCGCCGCTGTCCTCGCCGAAGACCGTGACCACGTCGCCGACCTTCGCCTCCGGCACGCCGGTGACGTCCACCATGCACATATCCATGCAGATGCGGCCAACCTGCGGCACGCGTTTGCCGTGCAGCAGAAAGGAAATATTGCCCGAGAAGCTGCGCGAAAGCCCGTCGGCATAGCCGATGCCGACGACGGCGATGCGCTGCGGCGCGGGCGTGGTATAGGCGCGGCCGTAGCTGATGGAAATGCCGGGCGCATAGTCTCTCAGCTGGAAGATCGTCGTGCGCAGAGACATGACCGGCCGCAGTTCGATTTTTCCTGCGACATCCGGCGAGGGCAGCACGCCGTAGGTGGCAATGCCGGGGCGGATCATGTCCAGGCAATACTCCGGGTAAAGAATGCTCGCGCCGCTGTTGCAGCAGTGGCGGATCTGCGGCTCGATGCCGCAGCCCTTCAGGGCGGAGAGCATTTGCATAAAGCGTTCAAATTGCAGCTTTGTAAAGGCGGCGTCCTCCGGCGCGGTGGAATCCGCCGCGGGAAAATGGGTGAACGCGCCCTCGATCAGAAGCTGCGGCAGCCGGGCGACCTCTTTGATCTCGTCCAGCGTTTTTTCGCAGTCGTAGGCAAAGAAGCCGAGACGGGACATGCCGGTGTCCAGCTTCAGGTGAATGCGCAGGCGGCGGCCCGTGCCGGCCAGACGCTCGTTGAGCTGACGGGCATATTCCAGACTGTGCACCTCCTGACGCAGGTTCATCCCGGCAAGGTCCTGCGCATAGAAGGGCGGCGTATAGCCGAGGATGAGTACCGGCCCGCGAATGCCGCCGCGGCGGAGCTGAAGTGCCTCTTCGATGTTGGACACGGCCAGATATTCCGCGCCAAGCTCGTTTAAATGGCGGCTGACGGGAACGGCGCCGTGGCCGTAGGCATCGGCCTTGACCACGCCGAGAAAACGGCAGGAGGACGGCAGCTTCCCGCGAAGCGCACGGTAATTGAAATTCAGGTTATCCAGCGAAATATCCGCCCAGGTTCTCTTTAAGTAATCCATAATCATCTTCCGTTAGTTCAAAGTAAAGCTTGAAATCAGAATTTTCAGAATTCGCTGTCCATTATAGCACACTTCGGCGCAAATTGGTACACCGTTTTCAAACCAGGTATCCGTGACCAGCCTTTTTTCATCAAAATCCTTCTCGTAGGTCACGCGGTAGAGCGCGTCCTCCTGCCCGGCGGAGGCGATGTAGGCGCGGCTCCAACAGTCGGCGGCAATGGCGGGTGCGGCGGCGGGGATGACGTTGCCGTTTGCCAGCAGGCCGAATTCCAGCGCCATGCCGTCATAGGTGATGGTTCCGCCGCCGTTTTTCACCGTCGCCGTAATGCCGGAGAGCGTTTCCGGCTCCGTGACCGTCAGCCGCAGAACGCCGTCGCTGTCCGTTTCACAGTCCATGGCGAAGCTGGCGACGGTTTCACCGAAATCGGCGCTGACCTGCGCGTGAAAGCGGCAGCCGTTTGCCAGTGCAGCGCGGAATTCGATCGCAGGGGAGAGCGCTGTCTCCTGCGGTGTGCAGCCGGAAAGCAGAAAAAGAAGCAGAAGTATAGCAGCGGAAAAACGGCGCAAGGAAACCACATCCTATTTCAATTGTCGCGGCAGCTCCTCCAGCAGATCCGACGGCAGCATCCCGGCTTCACCAAGCCGCGCCGCGCAGCGGTCGCCCGCCGCTCCGTGCAGCCATGCGCCTGCCGCGGCGGCATGCAGCGGAGACAGCCCCTGACCGAGCAGAGAGACGATCACGCCCGCCAGCACATCGCCGCTGCCGCCGGTGGCCATACCGGGATTCCCGGTGCGGTTGAGAAAGCAGCCGCCGGGACCGGCGGTCACGCTGTGGTGCGCCTTGAGCAGGACGACCGCGCCGGTCGATCTGGAAAGCTTCTGCGCCGCCTGCAAGCGTCCCTGCCCTTCGAGGCTCCCGCCGAGACGGCGGAACTCTCCCTCGTGGGGCGTGAGAATGACGGGACAGGCCGCGCCGCGCAGAATATCTATATGTCCCTCGAGCACATTTATGCCATCGGCATCGAGGACGACCGGACACGTTGCGTGTGTCAGCACGGCCTCGACCACGGCACGCGTGCCCTCGCTGCGGCCCAGACCACAGCCGATCAGGCAGGCGTTGCAGCCTGCCAGACGGCGCAGAATTTCCGGGATTGCTTTCTCGGAAAGCATGCCGTCCTGCGCCGGGAGCGGGAAAATGACCGGCTCGTTGAGCTTTGCGGCGACGATGGGATAGACCGTCTCCGGCACGCCGAGATAGACCAGCCCTGCACCCGTGCGCAGAGCACCCATTGCCGCCAGCGCGGGCGCGCCGGTGTAGCCGACCGCGCCGCACAGCAGCAGAAGCTTGCCGAAATCTCCCTTATGCGCCTCGCGCGGGCGGCGGGGAAGCCAGCTGCGCAGCAGCGCGGGCGTGACGGTGCGGGGCAAGAGTCGTATGACAGCCATGAGAAGGCTCCTTTCTGCAAAGCGAATAATTTTTTTGTATTATTTTTATAAAATTTTCCAAAAATACTTGACAAATTCGTGGAATGCTGCTATACTTTAATCAGACGGAACGAGTCACCGTCGGTACTCCTTTCTAAAATGCAACTGTGACAATTGGCAATGGTGGACGTGTTTTTCAGAATTCGTGTGTAAGATTTTCGGACTTTTTTCTCCATGGCGTTTTTTCTGAGCAAGCGCTGTCTCCGCACAAACCCAGCGTAATCCCAGCACAAACCCGGCACACCCCAGGCAAAAACTCCGCATTACCCCTGTCCGGTTCGCCATCCACTGACCTCTGGCGCTCCTGATGCTTCGGCATCGGGAGCGCATTTTTGCGCATTCCTATTTGTATCTTACTATATCTTAGTGCTGCGCTGAAAAATAGTCAAGTTTTTTGCCGATTTGCTTGCATCTTTCCTCGCTTTGTGTTAAGATAGGTGCGCAATAGAGCAAAAAGGCTTTGACCGGGCCGCCGGCTGCGATTTTCCGGCTACAGAGAGGACGTACTGCTGAAACCGTCCGCCGCTGCGCAGCGTTGGCTTTCTCCCGCGAGCTTCCGGCTGAAAAATGCAGTAGGCCCGGACGGATTGCCCCGTTAACGGCATAAGAGCGCTGTGCTTGCAGCGAAATGCGGGTGGTACCGCGGAAGCCTGGTCTTTCGTCCCCAGTTGGACGAGAGATTTTTTCTTTTTAAGGGGACCTCCGAGTCAATCCGCTGCGGCGGATGACGAATCTTTTCCGCAAACTCGTCAGTTTGAAAAACTTGAAATACACAAAGTATTCCTGCGTTTCCCAAGCTTTGATTTGACGAAAAATCTTTCGCTGTCCACCCCTTGCGGATTGCTTCATCGGCTCCTGAGAATAATTCGCATCAATCCGGATTCGCAATCAATTTGTATTCATTCATCAATAAATAAGGAGATCAGGTATGAGAGAACAACTCGAACAGATCCGCACGCAGACGCTGGCGGATATTCATGCCGCGCTGGACAATGTGTCTCTGGACGCCGTGCGCGTGCGCGTGCTGGGCAAAAAGGGCGAGCTGACCGCGCTTTTGAAGCAGATGGGCAAGCTTTCCGCAGAGGAGCGCCCCGTTATGGGCCAGCTGGCCAACAGCGTGCGCGCCGCGCTGGAGGAAAAGCTGGAGGAGCGCAAGGCCGAGCTTGCCGCCGCCGCGCTGGAGCAGAAGCTCGCTGCCGAGGCGGTGGATGTGACCATTCCCGGCAAGGAGATCGAAATGGGTCACCAGCACCCGATGAACAAGGTCTTGCAGGAGGTTAAGGAGATCTTTATCGGCATGGGCTATCAGATTGTCGACGGCCCGGAGGTCGAGGAGGCTGCCTATAACTTCACCCGCCTGAACATCGAAGAGGGTCACCCCTCGCGC
The DNA here is from genome assembly GCA_934622035.1 of uncultured Oscillospiraceae bacterium. Classification (GTDB taxonomy): domain Bacteria; phylum Bacillota; class Clostridia; order Oscillospirales; family Oscillospiraceae; genus JAZOXB01. Next base: position 72,890 of record CAKTVG010000011.1, on the reverse strand, counting down.
GACCGCTCCGATACCTTCTATTTTGACGATGACGACGAGGTGCTGCTGCGCACGCAGACCAGCCCCATGCAGATCCGCGTGATGGAAAAGCAGCAGCCGCCCATCCGCATCCTCGCTCCCGGCCGCGTGTTCCGCAAGGACGAGGCCGACGCAACGCATTCTCCCATGTTCCACCAGATCGAAGGTCTGGTCGTGGACGAGGGCATCACCATGGGCGACCTCAAGGGCGCGTTGGAAACGCTCATCAAGCGCCTGTACGGCGAGGACGCCGTCGTGCGCTTCCGTCCGCATCACTTCCCCTTTACCGAGCCGAGCTGCGAGGTGGACATGCAGTGCTTCAAGTGCCGCGGCACGGGCGAAACGGACGGTCAGGTCTGCTCCACCTGCCACGGCGAGGGGTGGATTGAGCTGCTGGGCGCCGGTATGGTGCACCCGAAGGTGCTCGAGGGCTGCGGCATCGATTCGAAGAAGTATTCCGGCTTCGCCTTCGGCATCGGCCTGGAGCGTATGGCCATGGGCCGTCTGCGCTTCAACGATCTTCGCCTGATCTTTGACAACGACATTCGTTTCCTGTCTCAATTCTAAGGAGGTGCAGCAATGAAGTTAAACAGAAAATGGCTCAACGAGGAATTTGTTGACCTCTCCAATGTTTCCGATAAGGAGTTTGTGGAAACCCTGACCGTCGCCGGTCAGAAGGTGGAAACCTATGAGCGCATGGACGCCGAGATCAAAAATGTGGTCGTCGGCAAGGTGCTTTCCATCGTCCGCCACACCAATTCCGATCACATGTGGGTCTGCCAGGTGGATGTGGGCAGGGAAGAGCCGGTACAGATCGTCACCGGCGCGCAGAACGTCCACGAGGGCGACCTGGTTCCGGCTGCGCTGCACAATTCCTGGCTCCCCGGCGGCATTCACATCACCAAGGGCAAGCTGCGCGGAGAGCCGTCGAACGGTATGCTCTGCTCCCTGAAGGAGCTGGGCCTGACGCTCAACGACTTCCCCTATGCCATCGAGGACGGTATCTGGATCCTGCAGGAGGACTGCAAGCCCGGCGACGACATCAACAAGGTCATCGGCAACGACGACACCATCGTGGATTTTGAAATCACGAACAACCGTCCGGACTGCTATTCCATCCTCGGGCTCGCGCGCGAGGCGGCTGCCGCCTTCGATAAGCCCATGAAGCACCACGAGCCGGTCGTGCGCGGCGGTGCGGAGGGCAACCTTTTCGAGCTGCTGGATGTCGAGGTCCCTGCTGAGAAGCTCTGCCGCCGCTACACGGCGCGCATGGTGCGCAATGTGAAGATTGCACCCTCGCCCAAGTGGCTGCGTCAGCGCCTGCGCGCCAACGGCGTGCGTCCCATCAACAATATCGTTGACATCACGAACTATGTCATGCTGGAATACGGCCAGCCGATGCACGCCTTTGACTATCGCTATGTCGGCTCCGGAAAGATCGTTGTGCGCGAAAGCGTCGAGGGCGAAACCCTGACCACGCTGGACGGCACCGTCCGCGCGCTCAAGCCCGGCATGCTGGTCATCGCCGACGGCGAGAAGCCCATCGGCCTTGCAGGCGTCATGGGCGGCGAGAACAGCGAGATCGTCGAGGACACCGTGGACGTCGTCTTCGAGTCTGCAAACTTTGACGGCACCTCCATCCGTCAGACTGCACTTGCACTCGGCATGCGCACGGAGGCCTCCGGCAAATTTGAAAAGAACATCGACCCCCTGCTGACGGTTCCCGCCGTCAACCGCGCTTGCGAGCTGGTTGAGCTGCTGGGCGCCGGTGAGGTGCTCGACGGCATGATCGACGTGCTCAACGAGATCCCGCAGCCGCGCACGGTCACACTGGAGCCGGAGCGCATCAACGCCCTGCTCGGCACGGACATTTCCGAGGAGGAAATGGTTCGCTATCTCAACCGTCTGGAAATTCCGGTCGAGGGCCGCGAGATTCAGGTACCGTCCTGGCGTCCGGATCTGGTCATGACCGCAGACATCGCCGAAGAGGTCGGCCGCCTCTATGGCTACAACAACATTCCTACCACTGCCTTCCGCAGCGCGACCGCCGAGGGCGGCTACACCGGCACGATGGTGCTCGAAAGCACCGCCGGCTCCCTCTGCCGCAGCCTGGGCTACAGCGAGATCCTGACCTATTCCTTCGTTTCTCCCTCTATTTTTGACATGATTCGTCTGCCAGAGGATTCTCCGCTGCGCAAGACGCTGCGCATCCAGAACCCGCTGGGCGAGGATGCCTCCATTATGCGCACCATCGCGCTGCCCTCCATGCTGGCGATCCTGGCGCGCAATAATGCATACCACAACGCGGCGGTCAAGCTCTACGAGCTGGCGAAGGTCTACCTGCCGAGGGAAGGCCAGACGCTCCCGGACGAGCCGAAGCACCTTGTGCTCGGCACCTATGGCGAAAACGAGGACTTCTTCTCCCTCAAGGGCGAGATCGAGGCCATCCTGCGCGGCATGAATGTCAAGCCTGCCGAATACAGCGCCGTGAAGGACAACCCCAGCTACCATCCCGGCCGCTGCGCGCGCATTACCATCGACGGTAAAGATGTGGGCGTGTTTGGCCAGGTGCATCCGCTGGTGACGAAGAATTACGGCATCGACGCCGAGGTCTACGCCGCCGAGCTCGATTTCACCGCGCTGGCCTCTCTGGAGCTGCCGGAGAAGACCTATGTGCCGCTGCCGAAGTATCCCGCCGTTTCCCGTGACATCGCCGTCGTCTGCGACGAGGCACTGACTGTTGCGTCGCTGGAGGACTGCATCCGCAGGGCGGGCGGCAAGCTGCTGCGTCAGGTCAAGCTGTTCGACATCTACCGCGGCAAGGGCATCGCAGAGGGCAAGAAGAGCGTCGCTTTCAGCCTGACGCTCCGCGCCGATGACCGCACGCTCACCGACGCCGACTCCGACGGCGTGATTTCCGCCGTCCTCGCGCACCTGGATGCAGAGCTTGGTGCAAAGCTGCGCTGAGAAAAACATATTTCCAAAATGTTCATGTTTTTTGCTTTACTTTATCTGTAATTTGGTATATGATAGAGGAAAGGTGCAAAGGAGGCGGACGTTTTGGACGACAACACCATAAAATTCACCGTACCTGCGGATAATTCCGAGGAAATGAAGCAGACTTTGACCGAGGTCTACCGTTCCCTGACGGAAAAGGGCTACAACCCCATCAACCAGATCGTCGGCTATCTTCTCTCCGAAGACCCGACCTATATCACAAACCACAACAACGCTCGCAGCCTCATCTGCAAGCTCGACCGAGACGAGCTTTTGCAGGAGCTGGTCCGACACTATCTGTTCGATTGATCCGTCGGAGGATCGATCCGCCGACAGCGGGGGGCGAAAGCCCCTCGCTGTTGTATTGTTTCCGTTTTGTAACTTTTTTGAAAGGAATTTTTTAAAAACCCGTTTCATTCTCTCCCAAAACAACATCCATTTTTCCCCGCAAAGCACAAGATACGGACCTTTTTGCAGCCGGAAAGCCGAATTGATTACAAGATATAGCAAAAAACAAAAAAGTGTTGACAATTCGATTTCTATGTGTTACAATTTGGTTACAATTTATTGGAGGTATATATGTCCGAAGCGAATGAAGTTCTGAGCTATAAGGGCCGGCCCCTGATGCGAAAGGACAACCTGATTTACTATGGCTCCATGGCTGACGAATACATCGTCATGCTTCAGATCCTCGAATCGAAGAAAATGGAGGATCTTACCCTTGCAACCAAGGTCTCCGTTCAGCTACAGCGGACGGATCCCGCCGCAAAGGCGCGCGACCGGGTTGTGAAAAAAAGTGAGAAAGACGGCTTCTACACGGCGTTGGATGTTGGCTGTGTGTGGCTGGAGCGGGCGCTGAACAGCGCCAAATAAATTCCGCAACTGGGAGGTTACACAATGAAACGGTTCTATCGAGTTCTCATGATTCTTGCCGTTATGGTCACGGCGGTCATCGCCCTGGCGCTCACTGCGAACGCTGAGGAGCTGAAGACCGGCATCGGCATCGTTGAGGCAAACGGCGGCCTGCGCCTGCGCGAGGAGCCCACCACCGACAGCGATATCATCACCACCGCCTATAACGACGAGAGCGTCGTCATCATCGAAAAGGTCGGAGATTGGTACAAGGTCAATTACAACCTCAAGACCGGTTATATGCACGGCGATTACCTGTATGTCAAAGAGCGTGAGAACATCGAGCTGGGCTACGGCCTCGTTGACTATGACCTCGTGAATATCCGCAGCGGCCCGTCCACCGGCTACAGCCTCGTCGATCAGGCGAGCTACGGCGAAAAGGTTTTCATCTTCGGCTTCAACTGCGGCTGGTACAAGGTGAAGTTCAATGGCCAGATCGGCTATGTCCGCAGCGACCTGGTCGTGCTTCAGGAAGTTCCTTACTGCAACTACGGCGGCGGTTCTTCTTCCTCCTCTTCGTCCTCTTCGAGCAGCAGCAGCTCCTCCAATGACACCTCGAGCATCGGTCAGCAGATCGCTACATACGCACAGAAGTTCGTCGGTTATCCCTATGTCTACGGCGGCTCTTCTCCCTCCGGTTTTGACTGCTCCGGCTTTGTGCAGTACATCTACCGCCAGTTCGGCTACAGCATCAACCGTACCGCGACCGCGCAGATGAGCAACGGCTATTCCGTCTCCTATGACAATCTCCGTCCGGGCGACCTGGTCTTCTTCGGCTATGGCACTTCCGCTTCCCATGTCGGCATGTACATCGGCAACGGCAAGATCGTCCATGCGCAGAACTCCTCCACCGGCGTTGTCATCACGAGCCTGTCCGATAGCTGGTACGCAAGCCGCTACATCGGCGCCCGCCGCATCGCGGACTAAGAAAATTTGAAAATGTTCCCTCCCTCCGGAGGGAACATTTTTTTTGCTTTTTTTCGCATACTAGGAAAGCGCTGAAAAAATCCGGCGGAGATTTCATCGGCGCTTCCATAAACGATATTGGAGGGCTGCAAATGGAATTGAACCATCGCGGCAGACGCAGCGTCGTTTTTCCAGAGCCGCCTGCGATCCTGTCCTACGCTTCCGTCGCGGGAAAGAAGGAGGCGCAGGGGCCGCTGGGCGATACCTTCGACGTGACGTCCATGGATACAAAATTCGGCCAGAAGACCTGGGAAAAAGCCGAGACGCAGATGCAAAAGACGGCGCTGAAGCTGGCGCTGGAAAAGGCCGCCTTGACGGAGGATGCGCTGGATGCGGCCTTTTTGGGCGATCTTTTGAACCAGTGCATCGGCTCCAGCTTTTCTCTGCGCAACAGCGGCGTGCCCGCCTTCGGGCTGTATGGCGCATGCTCCACCATGGCGGAGGGGCTTCTGCTGGCGTCCATGGCCGTCAGCGGCGGCTTTTGCAGACGCGCACTTGCATTGACCTCCTCGCACTTTGCCTCCTCAGAGCGGCAGTATCGCTTTCCTCTGGGCTATGGCGGTCAGCGCACGCCGACGGCGCAGTGGACCGTCACCGGTGCAGGGGCGGTTATATTGGGGACGAAGGGCGAGGGGCCGTATCTGCGCAGCGGAACGATCGGGACGATCGTGGACGCCGGGATCAAGGATGCGAACAACATGGGCGCGGCCATGGCGCCCGCTGCCTTTGAAACGCTGCGGGCACATTTTGACGACCTGCACTGCGCCCCGGAGGATTACGACCTGATTGTAACGGGCGATCTCGGCAGGCTGGGCAGTGAAATCGTGCGGAGCCTCTTTTCCGATGCGGGCGTGCAGCTTGGCACCCGTTATCAGGACTGCGGCGTGCTGATCTTTGACGCGCAGACGCAGGATGTCCACTGCGGCGGCTCCGGCTGCGGGTGCAGTGCCAGCGTTCTGTGTGGGGCGCTTCTGGGAAAGCTGCGGCGCGGGACGATAAAAAAGCTGCTCTTCTGCGGCACGGGTGCGCTGCTCTCGCCGGTTTCCACACAGCAGGGCGAGTCCATCCCGGCGGTTTGCCATGCAGTGTCGATTTGTGCGGAAAGGAGCTAGGATATGGACTATCTGAAAGCGTTTCTGGTTGGTGGGCTGCTGTGCCTGATCGGCCAGCTCCTCATTGATAAAACAAAGCTCACCCCGGCGCGAATTCTGGTTTCCTACGTTGTTGCGGGCGTGATACTCGGCGGACTGGGGCTGTACGACAAGCTTGTGGACTTTGCCGGTGCGGGCGCGACCGTGCCGCTGACCGGCTTCGGAAATACCCTGGCCAGGGGCGTGCGTGAGGCCGTAGACGAAAAGGGCGGCTGGGGCATCCTCACGGGCGGCCTGACCGCCACGGCAGGCGGCATCACGGCTGCCGTGGTGTTCGGCTGGCTGGCCGGTTTGATTTTCAAGCCCAAGGATAAATAAAGCCCCGCTGGGCATACTAACCCGGCGGGAAACCGCGAAATCGGATAGGGGAGGAATTCTGTCATGGAAAACCGGAATCAGAATCACAATCAGAACAAGCAGCAGAATCAGAACCAGAATCAGAATCAAAATCAGCAGCAGAATCAGAACCAGCGCTAAGCAAAAAGCCGCCGGAGGGAACCCCTCCGGCGGCTTGATGTATTACGGAATTACGCTTTCACGGTGCCGTCGGCATTGAAGACCGGCAGCTTCTCCAGATAGATGATGTCGTCACGATCCTGGGCATCGCCCTCGGCGAGAATCGCCATGCGGCCTGCGACAATGCCGCCGGCCTCAACGACCAGCTTTTCCACGGCGGCGAGGGATTCGCCGGTGGAGATGACGTCGTCCACGATCAGGATGCGCTTGCCGCGCATCAGCTCGGCATCCGCGGTGTCCAGATAGAGGTGCTGCTCCTTGGCAGTGGTGATGGAGTGCACATTCACCTCAAACACGCCGGACATATAGAGCTTGGGCGCCTTGCGGGCGAGGAAGTACTTGTTCTGGCCGCTCTGGCGCGCCATCTCATAAATCAGGGGAATGCCCTTCGCCTCGGCGGAGATCATATAGTCGTATTCCGGCGCTTTTTTCAGCAGCGCCGCAGCGGTGTTTACCGTCAGTTCGACGTCTCCGAAGATTACGAATGCGCCGATGTAAAGGTCGTCCGTGACCTTGCAGATCGGCAAATCTCTCGTTACGCCTGCGATCGTCATCGTATAATGCATGGGGCATTCTCCTCACATTCGAATTCTGTGTGCTTGACACAACCCAATTATTATATCCCGCCGGGGAATCATTGTCAACTGAAAACCATGCTTTTTCGCATATTTTTGTCTGTGAGCGGAACACTACCTGCGAGGTGAGACAGATGCAAAATGATATTTCCATGCTGAATTCCATTCGCAAGACCACACAGATGGGCTGCTATGGCATCCGGACTGTGCTGGAGGAAACGCAGGACCATGAGATGCAGGCCGCACTGCGTTCCCAGCTTCAGGAATACGAGATCATTTACGGTGAGGCCGACCGCCTGCTGCGTGAGCGCGAGGGAAGGGCAAAGGACGTCAATCCGCTGGCGCGCTACGGCTCGATGATGTCTTCAAAAATGAAGATCCGCACCAGCGGCGACCCGACGGCCAAAATCGCCGAGCTGATGCTCCAGGGCAACACGCGCGGCATGATCAAAAGCATGCACAATATTCGCACGATGGGTCTGCTTGACCCGAAGGTGTCGGGCCTATCCAACCGGCTGCTGCAAACCGAGCAGGCAAACATCGACCAGATGAAGGAATATCTGTAAATGGTGCAGGCGTGCCGCCGGACAGGCACGCCTGCGCTCCAAGCTGCATATGCTATCGGCAGAACTCTTTTGGGAGGTGCAGTCAAGCATGGAAGGCTATCTCAGTGTACGCAGCTTTACCTCCGATGCGCAGCTGCCGGTCAGCGGTGTGACCTTCACCGTGACGAGGCGGCTGCCGGATGGGGTGGAGCTGATTGCCGTCCGGATCGGGGACGAAAGCGGCCGCATCGCGCCGCTGGCCATTCCCGCGCCGGACGAGGCGGAAAGCCAGAGCCCCGGCACGGAGCATCCCTTCGCCGTGGTGGATATCACGGCCGAGCATCCGGAATTCGAGCGGATCATTGTGGAGAATGTGCAGATATTTGCCAACATCACAACGGATCAGGATTTTGCTCTGATTCCGCTGGCAGAGCAGCCGGAGGTGTGGAATCTCACGGAGATTTTCCGCATCACGCCGCAGAATCTTTGAGTATGGTTACCGTTACGCCGTACATACCGGAAACCATTACTGTGCACCTCGGCGCGCCGGACGCGGCCGCTGCAAACGTGACGGTGCCGTTTGTCAATTATGTCAAGAACGTCGCCTCCAGCGAGATTTACCCGACCTGGGAGGAGAGCGCGCTCGTGGCCAATATTCTGGCCATCATCTCCTTTGCGCTCAACCGCGTCTATACGGAGTTCTACCGCAGCCGCGGCTATAATTTTGACATTACCTCCTCCACGGCGATCGACCAGAAGTTCATCAATGGCAGAAACTATTTCACCTCCGTGGAGCGCATCGCCGAAGAGATTTTCAACAACTATCTCCGGCGGCAGAGCTTTGTTGAGCCGCTGGCGGCAAAATTCTGCAACGGGACGACCGTCACCTGCGCGGGGCTGAGTCAGTGGGGCTCGCAGGCGCTGGCGCAGCAGGGGCTCAATTCCGTGCAGATTCTGCGCAATTATTATGGCGAGAACATGGAGATCGTCACCGATGCGCCCATCCGCGGCTATGTCGCCTCCTATCCCGGCGAGCCGCTGCGCGAGGGCTCCCAGGGGCCGTATGTCGTGCAGGCGCAGGTCATTCTCAACCGCATTTCCGAGAATTACCCGGCCATTCCGAAAATCAACCCCGTAGACGGTCTGTTTGGCACGCAGACGGAAAACGCCGTGCGTGCCTTCCAGCGCATTTTCAATCTGACCTCCGACGGGGTCATCGGCAAGGCGACATGGTATCAGCTCGTGCGGCTGTACGTCGCCGTGAACCGGCTGGCGGAGCTGGAATCGCAGGGACAGCAGTTCTACGCCGTCAACTGGCAGTATCCCGGCGGCCTGCAGGAGGGCGTGCGCGGGGAGAAGGTGCGCACGCTGCAATACATGCTGCGCGTCGTTTCACAATTCGTCAGCAGCGTTCCGGACGTTGCCGTGGACGGCATCTTCGGCCCGGCGACAAGGACCGCCGTCGCGGCCTATCAACGCTTTGCAGGACTCCCGGAAACCGGCGTTGCCGACGAGGCCACCTGGGATGCGCTTTATGATCAGACGGCGGGAATCGAGCTGAACACCACCTTTGAAAGCAACCGCTTTGTGCCGCCGGAGGAGAATGCGGAGACGGTCTTTGCAGAGAGCAATGTCATCGACGGCGGTGCGGAGCTCAGCAGCGCCGATACGGCGTTTTTAACGCAGTTTCCGGGGCAGGTTATGCGCTACGGCGACACGGATTTTGACAGGAGGTCGATGCTATGATACCGGTTGTTCCGCTTGCGGCAAGTCCGATTCAGGCCTTGCAGATCATGCTGCGGCGTATCCTGACGGAGTACCGGACGCGCCTGGTGCCGGACGGAATTTTCGGAGAGGAAACGCGCGGCGCAGTTTCGGAGTTTCAGAGAAGAAACGGCCTTCCCGTGACCGGTGCGGCGGATCAGGAGACCTGGGACGTGCTTGTCCCGATCTACCGCAACGCGCTTGTCGTTGACGGAAAAGCGGAACCGCTGCAAATCGTCCTGCAGCCGGGGCAGACAATTTGCAGCGGGGAGAGCAATGTGCATTTGTATCTGATTCAGTCGTTGTTTGTTGCGCTGGATCGCTTCTATCGCGACGTGCCGCAGGTTCGTGTAAACGGGCGGCACGACAGGCAGACGGCGGCCGCCGTCGTCTGGCTGCAAAAGCGGGCGGGCCTGCCGGAAAGCGGCGAGGTGGATAAGCACACCTGGCGTTACCTTGCGCGGCTGTACCGACTGATTTCCGGAGACGGGACGGGACAGTATCCCGTCCGCATCAGAGAACATACAGAAGGAAAGCCGTAAGGGCGAGATACAGCGCGGAGAGCAGCAGTAAAACGTGGTCATGCAGCAGGAGTTCCACGGGGTCGTCCGCTCCGCCCTGCGCGGCGCAGCGGTCATAGCGCAGACAGATCCAGATTGTGAGCGGGAGCGTGACGAGCATGCGCCGCCCGGCAAGGCTCGTTGCAGCGAGCAGGCACCAGAGCGCATATCCGCCCAGTGCCGCCGCAAGGCAGAGACGCATGGCCTGCGCGAGGAAGGCAGCCGTGTAAAGCCGTGCACTGCCGCGGGTGCAGAAGCCGCGGCGCAGCTCACTGCGCCGCTTGCCGAAGCTCATGTATAGCGAGAGAAACAGCACCGTCAGACAAAGCCAGCCGGAAGCGCGGACGCCAGCCGCCGCTGCACCCGCCAACACGCGCAGAAGAAAGCCGAAGGCCAGAAGCGCCGTGTCCAGCAGCGGAATGTTTTTCAGCTCTAGGCTGTAGGCAAGGTTGGAAAGCGCGTAGGCAAGGAGACACAGACGTGCATTCCCCGGAAGAAGATGCGCGAGCTCAGCGGTGAGCGCAAGCAGGACTGCGGCAAGCAAGGCGGCCTGTGCCGGGCGGACGGCGCCGCTTGCCAGCGGACGGGTGCATTTCAGCGGGTCGCACCGGTCTCGCGCCCGGTCGCAGAGGTCGTTGAAGACATAAACGCTTGAGGCGAGCAGACAGAAGGTCGCGAAGGTAAGTCCCGCCTGTCCCAGCGCGGTGGTATTTGTCAGACGGCCGCCGAAAAAGAGCGGCAGAAAGACCAGAAGATTTTTCAGATAGTGCTTTGGCCGCAGCAGGCGCAGAAGCTGCTTCATGCGTTCACCTCCGAAGGAATTGCCCAAGGGCGGCATAGCTCGGCAGATTCAGAACAATCAGGCAGATGCCGTAGCAGCCCAGAAGCCACATGGCCGGGCGCTTTGTGCGCTCCCGCCGCAGAAGCTGGGCAAGGATGAGAAGCTGCGCGGCGTAGTGGTGCAGAGAGTACAAAAACGCCTCCTTGAGGCCGTATTGCAGCACGCCGTGCAGCAGGAGATTCAGCGCAAGCACGGCAAGCGGCGCGTAAAGCAGCCGGTCCTTCCGCGCGGCAAGCGCGGCCCACACCAGCAGCCCCAGAAACAGCGCCGCCGCCAGCACGACGGGGAGCGGCGCCTCCGGGACAAAGGAAAGCGCGTCGCCCATAAAATCGCCGAAGGGCGACTGTGCCTGCGTGTGCAGATAGAAGCCGGTCGAGCCGAAGAAGGCGAAAAAGATATAGCGCAGGGCAGAAAAAAAACCAAAATGGTCGCTATAGTTGTGCGCGCTGTTGAGTCCGCCGGAGATCAGATTCCGGAAAAAGACCGTGCGCACCGGCAGTGCCGCCACCAGAAGAAAGAACAGCGCCGTGCCGCCCACCAGCGTCCGGAGCCGTTTTTTCCATTCGCCGCCGGAGAGCAGAACGATCGCCGCCCAAAAAATGCCGTTCGTGACGGTCACGCCTGCCGCCAGTGCGCCGGCAATGCAGGTCGGGACGAAAGTCCCCTTTCGCGCAGAATAGAAGCTCAGCAGGAGCAGCAGCGCGGACAGCGCATAGCTCTCGGCGACAAAGGTGAAGAACAGCACACTGAAGGACAGCGCGTAGATGCCGCAGAGCAGCAGCGCCTGCGGCGTTTTCAGGCCATACTGCGTTCGCAGAATGCGCTCAAGGACGTACAGCGCTGCAAGCGCACAAAGAAGCTGCCCTATGACGATGCACTGATAGTGCCGCTCTACGGAAAGTGCGCCAAAGAGCGCATGCTCCAGCGTGGTCATCAGCCAACCGAAGGGGATGAGCAGGGGGTGCTTGATGATGCGCAGGGAGGTGTCCATGTGGGTGGAGAAAAAATGGTTTACATAATATACATCGTCGGCGGAAAACAGCCGATCGTTGTGCGCGGCTTCGATGCGGTACAGCCCGGCGCGGGAGAGCAGGCAAAAGAGCGCCGCATAGCCAAGGCTCACCAGAGCGAAAAAGCCGATTCGCAGAAAGCGGTCACGTGTGCTTGTCATGGCGTCCATTCCTCCTCCGGTACGAAAACGAAGGCGATGTCTCCCGGCGTTTCATAGTAATACGTGCGGCAGAGCTTCTGCGTGTCCGCATCCCAGAGGAACTGCGCGTGCGGAAACTGCGGCAGGGTGATCTGCGTCAGCCGCTGCTGCATGCCTGCTTCAATGGCCTGCGCGCGCAGAAGCGCGGTCCGGTGCTGGGGAAGATAGATCAAAAGGCAGACAGAAAAAACGGCGACGGCCATTGCACCTGCGGCGATATGCTCCGCAGCGGGGCGGCGTTTGGCGGCGAGCAGGAGCTGTGCCGCAGCCAGAAGGAGAAAGACATAGCTCGCGAAAAAGCAGCGCGGGCCGATGGGCGAGACAAAGAGCAGCGGCAGTGCGGCAGCCAGGGCGCTGAAAAAGAAGAAGACGGCTCTGCGGCGGCAAACGCCCTGCGGCAGGGAAAAGACGGCGGCGCCGAGCAGTGTCCACCAGACAAGCGCCGCATAGCCCTGCCCCGGCAGCCAGCGCCGCAGGGCAAGATAAATCGTGCTCAGCGCCAGCAAAACGGCAAGCGCGGGCTTTTTCCGCAGATGCGGCAGCGTGGCCAGCGCCGCAACGGCGCAGAGCACGGGCGGTGTCAATCGGGAAATCAGCTCCGGCAGATTTTCCGCTGCGGAGGCAAGCAGCCCCAGATGGTATGCCCCGCCGCCCTGTGCGGCGGCGCGGTAGCTGGGGGAGGCAAAGAGCAGACCCGCGCCCAGAAGCGTCCCGGCCAAATAGCACCAGAGGCAGGCGGAAAAGCGCCGGTGTGCGATGCGGTGCCAGAGCAGGAGCGCCGCGGCAGCGCAGAGGGCATAGAGCGTGTTGTGTTCCATAAAGAGCTGGCCGCAGAAGCCCAAAAGCAGCAGCGCCGTGCAGCGCGCAAACGAGCGCGGCAGCGGCTCACCCTCAAACAGCTCATGCACCAGACAAAGACACAGCAAAGACAGCGCCACCGGCGGAACGTAGTTGAAAAAGCCTGCCGACCAGGGGTAGATCTGGCAAAACATCTCGCGCGGCAGGGCGAACAAGCCAGCGGCCAGCAGGAGAAAGCCGGAATTCGTGCGCAGCCCGGCTGTACGAGCAGCGGAGCAGAAGAGCAGCAGCGTCAGGACGGTTTTCAGGACAATGCGGACGGCAGGACGGCTCCCGGCCCAGTAGGCAAGCACATTGCCGAGAATGCGGCTGTTTGTCGTGCGCCAGCGGAAGGCAACCTCACGCAGCAGCGCAGGCAGGGAATGCAGTGTGCTGCCCAGTCCCTCGCGGTACCAGTCGTCGCCGGTCAGGGGAAAGAGAAAGAACAGCAGCGCAAGCGCAGCGGCGGTCAGCAGCAGAAGTGCTGCCTGTTTTGTTCGCGTCATGAAAGCTCCCTCCTTCCGGTTCAGTCCATTATACCAGTAAGCAAAGGAAAAAACAAGGCCGCGCACGCTGTCTGCGTGCACGGCCTAGGAATGTGAATTACTGCTCTTCCTGCTTTTTTGCCTTTCTACGGCGGCGAATGCGGCGGAAGACGGTGAAATAGAGGATGGGCAGCGCGATCGCTGCAATCACGGCGAGATAGGGCAGCGCCGAAATCAGGAAAACGAACAGCCAGCGGAAGAAGCTGCCGATGCCGCGCACGGCGGCCTTCAGATTTTTTCCGATCTGCGCCCAGACCGAGTCGGCCTCGGCCAGCTCGTCCTCGTGCGGGACCTCGTAGACATAGAGCCGCACGGTGGCGTAGTCGATTTGATTGTCATAGGTGCGCAGCTGAGAGGTGCAGCTTTCCAGCTCGTACTGAACGTTGGAGATGCGCTGCTGAATGGTGATGATGTCCTCGACGCTTTCGGCCTGCTCCAGAAGGCGCAGCAGGCTGTCGCGCTCGGTGTTCAGAGCCTTGATGTGAGCTTCCAGGTCCACATAGGCCAGCGTGACGTCCTCCTGAGAGCTGGTGCTGGAGGTGACGACGCCGAGGGCTGAAAGATCGGAGGAGAATTGCTCCAGACGGTCAACGGGGATGCGCAGCGTGTAGGAGACGTTGCGGTTGTTCCGGGAGCCTTTGCCCTGAAGGCTGGAGTGCTCGATGTAGCCCCCGGCCTCTGTGACGCCCTGAGAGACTGCCTCGGTGAGCGCATCAAAGTTTTCCGTTTGCAGGTTGATCTCTACAGTTTTGATGAGCTTGCGGGACTCGGTGAGCGTGCCGGTGGAGCTTGCGGTGGAACCGGCGGCATCGCCGGGCGCGACAGCCTCGTAGTTCACTTCCTCCATGGCGTTTTTGCCGTTTGTGTAGTACAGGTCGGCAGATTTGGCGCAGCCGGTCAGGAGTGTGAAGAGAAGCAGCAGGGACAGAAGAAGCGGAAGAATGCGTTTCATGGCGTTGGCCTCCCGTAAAATTGAATTCTGTCCTTTAGACGCGCTGAATGGGGAAAAGTTCCATAAAAAAGTTCTGAAAGCGAGTGCTTTCAGAACTTTTTTGCAAGATATCAGGAAATTGATTCGGAGCTTCTCAAGCTTTCCACTTGCGGCAGCGGCGGGCCTTCTCGCGGCGCTTGCGCACCTTGAAGAAGCCCCAGAGCAGCACGACAAGGACGATGGCGGCGCCGGTAAGAATCAGGTAGCGCACCGTGGCGTTATCCTCCGTCTTGACGGTCAGCCAGAGGTTGTTCATGTCCTGCGTGCCCTCCAGAGAGAGCGCGCTGAACACCTGGCCGCGTGCAAGCGTCTCGGCGTCCGGATAGGCAATGGGATTTTCCGCCATCTCGGGGTCCATATACTCCTTTGCGGCGGTGAGCGGCGCGGAATAGCCCAGATAGTCCAGATTCTGCCCGCAGATCTCCGGCTCAAGCAGAAAGTTGATGAAGGTTTCGGCCTCGGCCTTGTGCTCCGCACCCTTGGGGATGCAGATCGCATCGACGAAGAAGTTGAAGCCCTCCTTCGGGAAGACAAATTCCAGATCGGGGTTTTCGTCTGCCATCGTGAGATAGTCGCCCGCGTAATAGGGCGCAATCCATGCCTCAGCGCGTTCCATTTTGCTGAAAATCTGGTCCATGACGTAGCTCTGGACGAGGTTTTTCTCCTCCTTGAGCTTCTGCGCGGCTGCGGAGAGCGCTTCGTGATCCTCAATATTGACGTCGTAGCCCAGCTCCAGCTCGGAAATGGCGAAGGCATCGCGCGGATTGTCGAACATCAGGATCTTGCCCGCATAGGTGCTGTTCCAGAAAATCTCCCAGCCGGTCACATCCTCCGCCTTGACATAGCGGGAGTTGTAGATGATGCCAACACAGCCCCAGGTGTAGGGGACGGAGTAGAGATTCTCGGGGTCATAGGCGAGATTCCGGAAGGATTCATCCACGTACTGGAAATTCGGGATGTTCTCAAAATCCAGAGGCTCGAGCATATCCTCGGCAATGAGCTTTTCGATCATGTAGTCCGAGGGAATGATGATGTCATAGGACGAGCCGCCGGTTTTGAGCTTGGTGTACATGCTTTCGTTACTGTCGAAGGTCATGTAGTTGACCTTGATGTTGGGATAGGTCTTTTCAAATTCCGCGATAACGTCGATGCTGTCGTCCGTGCCGTCGGCGATATACTGGCCCCAGTTGTAGACATTGATGGTGACCTGCTTTTCGGCGGCGGAGGCCGTCATGCTCATCAGCCCCAGAAGCAGCGCGGCGGTGAGAAGGAAGGTAAGAAGCTTTTTCATCGTGCCTGCCTCCTGACCTGGTGGCCCTTCTGCTTCTTGTCACGCGCCTGAAGCAGATTCATGACGGACATCATGATGAGAATTACGGCGAACATCAGCGTGAACAGGGCGTAAATTTTCGGCTGAATGGGCTTTTTGGTGTAGTTGTAGATCTCGACCGGAAGGGTGACGAAGCTCGAGCCGGTGACGAAATAGGAGATCACGAAATCGTCCAGCGACATCGTGAAGGCCATCAGCGCGCCGGAGACGATGCCGGGCATGATCTCGTGCAGCACCACCTTGAAGAAGGCCTGCACGGGCGTGCAGCCGAGGTCGAGCGCGGCCTCCGTCAGGTCGGGATCCATCTGGGAGAGCTTCGGCATCACATTCAGAATGATATAGGGCAGATTGAAGGTGATGTGTGCAATCAGCAGCGTCCAGAAGCCGAGAATGGACTTGATGCGCAGCAGACTGCCGGCAAAGGCGAACAGCAGCGCCAGAGAGACGCCGGTGACGATCTCCGGGTTGGTCATGGGGATGTTCGTCAGCGTCATGACGGCGGAGCGCATTTTCCCGCGCATTTTGTGGATGCCGAGGGCGGCGACCGTGCCGAGAACCGTTGCAATCAGGCTGGACAGCACTGCGATGAACAGAGAGTTGCGCAGCAGCGTCAGCAGCGTCCCGTCGCGGAACAGCTCGGCGTACTGGTGGAAGGTGAAGCCCTTGAAGACGGCCACATCCGCGCCCTTATTGAAGGAGGCGATGGCCAGCACGATCATCGGAATATACAGGAAAATGAAGATGATGACGGTAAAAATCCGGTTGAATCGTTTCATAGCGTCACCATGCTTTCTTCGTCGTCCTCGCTGGTGAAGCGGTTCATGATGCCCACGCAGACAAAGATCAAAATCATCAGGACGAGCGACATGGCCGCGCCGAGGTTCGGGTTGTAGGCGGCCTTGAACTGCGACTCAATGACGTCGCCGATGAGGATGGTGCCGGGAGAGCCAAGCTTCTGGGAGATATAGAAGGTGGAGACTGCCGGAACGAACACCATGGTGATGCCGGAGACGATGCCGGGCAGGGACAGCGGCAGAATCACGCGGCCGAACACCTGACGGTTGTTGCAGCCGAGATCCTGCGCCGCCTCGATGAGCCGGTGGTCGATCTTCATGATGACCGTGTACAGCGGCAGAATCATATAGGGCAGGTAGTTATATACCATACCGAGGATGACCGCGCCGTTGTTGCGGATGAGCGGCAGGGGCGACAGCCCCAGAGAGGTGATGAAATTGTTGATGATGCCGGTGTCCTCCAGCAGGGCGACCCAGGCGAGGGTGCGGAGCAGGAAGCTCATGCACATCGGCAGCATGATAAGCATTTGCAGAAAGCGCTGCGTCGAGGGCTTGCAGCCCGCGATAAAGTAGGCCACAGGGTAGCCCAGCAGCAGGCAGATGATCGTGGCAAAGACGCTCAGCCAGATGGACCGCAGGAAGATCGGCAGATAATCCAGCATGCCCGAGAGATTGGAGAGCGTGAACTGGCCCGTCACGGAGTCCGTAAAGGCGTAATAGACCACGACGCCCAGCGGGATCAGCGTGAACAGAAGCATCCAGACAATGTAGGGTCCGGAGAGAAATCTACTCTTCATCTTCCGTACCCTCCGCGTCCGCGATCTCGTCATATTCCGCGGAATAGGAGCTGTAGTCGCCGAACATACCGGAGTACTCGCTCTTGTGCATGATATGGATGTCCTCGGGATTCAGGCGGATGCCGATGTAGGAGCCTTCGGGGCAGAAATCCGTCGTCTGGATGAGCCACTTAAAGCCCTTGAAATCGACGATGGTGTCGTAATGCACGCCCTTGAAGGTGACGGAGGTGACGGTGCCGCAGAGGTCGCCCACGTCCGCCGGGACGATATCGATGTCCTCGGGACGGATGACCACGTCCACCGGCTCGTTCTTCTCAAAGCCCTTATCGACGCACTTGAAATTCCGGCCAAAGAACTTGACCAGATAATCCTCGACCATAATGCCGTCGAGAATGTTGGATTCGCCGATGAAATCCGCCACGAAGGCATTCTTCGGCTCGTTGTATATATCCTCCGGCCGGCCGATCTGCTGGATTTTGCCCTTGTCCATGACGACGATGGTGTCGGACATGGTCAGAGCTTCCTCCTGATCGTGGGTCACATAGATAAATGTGATGCCCATGGCCTGCTGGATGCGCTTCAGCTCGTTCTGCATATCCTTGCGCAGACGCAGATCGAGTGCGCCCAGCGGCTCGTCGAGTAGCAGGACCTTCGGCCGATTGACCAGTGCGCGGGCAATGGCCACCCGCTGCTGCTGGCCGCCGGAGAGGGAGGTAACCTTACGGTTTTCAAACCCCTTCAGTGAGACAATCTCCAGCATTTCGGTAACGCGTTCGTCAATCTCCTCCTCTGGCAGCTTTGCAATGCGCAGGCCGAAGGCGATGTTGTCATAAACATCGAGATGCGGGAACAGGGCGTAACGCTGGAAGACCGTGTTGATTTTTCGTTGGTAGGCAGGCACCTCATTGATACGCTTGCCGTCGAACAGAACATCGCCGGATGTCGGCGTCAGGAAGCCTCCGATGACACGAAGTGTGGTAGTCTTGCCGCAGCCGCTGGGGCCCAGCAAGGTGAGAAACTCTCGGTCGTTGATGTAAAGGTTGATCGAGTCGAGGATACGCTCGCCGTCAAACTCCATCACGAGATTGGTCAAACGGATCAGCTCTTGGGACATTTATCCTCCCCCATTTCATAAAATTTTGCACCCCGCGGATACGCAAAGCGCTACCCTAAAATATATAGGGTATATCCTCGGATGTCAATGTATTTTTTGAGAAAAACCGAACTTTTTGCAGATAAAACAAAAAACGGCGCGAGAAAGCTCCGTTTTTGAGCATCCTCGCGCCGTTTTGAGATTTCGGGGTGTTTCAGGTCGAACTGCGCACGATAAGAATGGGAGAGAGAAAGCGGTTGCTCGGCGCGGTGCGCCCGCCCTCAAGGCGTTCGAGCAGCAGCTCGGCGGCTGCGACGCCGATGTCGTACTGCTTCAGATCGATGGAGGTCAGGGGCGGCAGCGCCGTCTTGGCGTAGTCCGTGTTGTCAAAGGAAACGATGCGTACCTCCTGCGGAATCTGAATTCCGTGCTCCCGGCAATAGCGCAGAATGCCGACGGCGGAAAGGTCGTTCGAGGCGATGATGCCATCGACGGGCCGGCCGCTTTCCATAAACTGCGCAAAGACCCGGTAAGACGCTTCTGCGGAGTATTCTCCGTTGAGCAGATACTCCGGCTGCGGCGTGAGCCCTGCGGCCTGCATGGCCCGCAGAAAGCCCTCATAGCGCTCGTGGCTGGTCTGCTTGCGGATGTCGCCGGAGAGCAGAAGAATGTTCCGGCAGCCCTTTTGCAGAAGATGCTCCGCAGCGAGCTGCATGCCAAGCGTATGATCGGAAAAGACGTAGTCAAAGTTGTCGTTCGGCCGCTGGCCGGGATAGTGGTTGGTTAAAACGGCGGGCACCTTCGCGCGCCGCAGGGCGGAGATGTTTTCCTCGCAGAAGTCGAAGGAGACGAAGATGATCCCGTCGTAGAAATGCGATTTGAAGCGCTCGATCATCTGGATTTCCCGTTCCAGCGATTTTTTGGAGGGGTAGAGCATGGCGTAGTATCCATGCTCCTCCAGAACATGCAGCACGCCGTCGATCATTTCAAAATAGAAGGGGTTGCAGATATCCGGAATACAGAACAGAATCTGCTTTGTTTTATTCGAGCGCAGGGAGCGCGCAGCCTGATTCGGCTGATAGTTGATCTGCCGGGCGACCTCCAGCACGCGCCTGCGCTTTTCCTCGTTGCAATACCCGGAATTGCTCAGCGCCCGCGCCACAACGGAGGGGGAATAGCCCGTGATCTGTGCAATTTTGTAAATACTCATACTGCCTCGCCCGTTTCTGGATTCACTGGATTTTCAAGTTAAATCATACCCAAAGAATGCCAAAAAGTCAAGGAAAAGCTGGCTCCGAAATTCTTTCGGAGCCAGCTTGCGCTGCCGTTGTTCAGCGGAAAACGACCTCGACCTGAGAGACGTTGTAGACCGGCGTCCACTGCGAGACGATCAGCCAGATGCGCTTGCCGCCCTGGTCGGAGAGCTGCGGGCAGGTGAAGGCGCCATAGCCGCCGGGCATATCCTCGTTTGTGCTGAGGATGACCTCCGGGGAGGAGAAAGGGCCCTCCGGCGTGTCCGCCGTCCGGTAGACAAGCTGGGAGCCGGACTGATAGGTCGCCAGATATTTGCCGAGATACTCGTTGTAGCTTACGCACATCTCGCCGCAGGCGGGGGCGATGACATAGGCGCTTTCGCGGTTTTTCGTGTAGCGAAGGCCGTTTGTGCCCTGCTTCCAGAGCGCCGCGCCGTTTTCGTCGCGGCCGGTGAAGTATTCGTAGAATTCAAAGTCCTCGATCTGCGCCGCGGGGACGCGTCCGAGCTTTGCGCCACCGGAGCGTCCGCCGCTCAAGCCGTAGAGGTAGACATAGCCGTCTGCCAGCATGGGATAGATCTGGGCGAAATGCGGCGCGTCGCCCTCGTTTTCGCTGGCGTCCTTTGCCTGCCAGACAAGACCGGGCACCTGTGTCCAGCTTGCGCCGTGGTCGGTCGACTTGATGACGCGGCAGGAATACACGCCCCAGCCGCCTCCGGCGGGGAAGGCGTTGCGGTCGATCTCCATGTAGAATACATAGGTCGTCCCGTCGAGCACCACCGCGCCGGTTGGGATGCAGGTGTGCGTCAGGGGCGTTTTTTCGGCGCCTGCCTGAAGAAGCGGGAAGATGGCGCTTGCACCCGGCGTGAGCTGCACGGCGACGCCGGATTCCGCAGGGCCGTTTCCGGTCAGCGCGCCGTCAAAGACGATGCCCTGGGAGTAGTCCTGCTGCGTGGTGTAGAGCGCGACGTTGCTGCGCCAGTTGCCGGAGAAGTTGGCGGCGGCGTAGGTGTCGCCGAAGAGGAAGGTCAGGAGTTCACCGTCATAATAGGGGATGCCGAGATCCGTGCCGTAGACGTCAAAGGCCTCGAGGGTGTTGCGCGTACCGGCCTCGCCGGTGAGCTGCGCGACCTTGCGGACGTACAGCAGCTCACCGGAGCGGGAAGGGAAGGCGTCCTCCGGAATGGAGCTGCTCGCCCGGCTCGGCTCCTGAGAGGCCTCCGGAGCCGGAGCAGCTGCACAGCCTGCGAGAAGCGTCAGAGAAAGAAGCATTGCAATGCAGACGAGAAAATGCTTCATTTCTTGCCCTTCTTCCGTGCAAGGATGCAGACGGCGGCAATCACGCCAACAGCGACGACCGCCAGCAGGACAATCAGCCAGACCGGGAAGGGGCGTTCCGTTTCGCCGGTGATCTCCACGGAGAAGTCGCAGGAGCCGCCCTCGGTCGTGACGGTGAAGGTCTGCGTGCCGTTTTCCAGCGTGGAGAGGTATTCCTGCTTCAGCGTGATGGTATCCTTGGACGCGTTGACAGACCAGTTTTCTGCATTCACATCCATGCCGTTGCAGGTAATGGAAATGGGATCGAGCGCATGCAGATTGATCAGCGCATAGACATCCGCGGGCTGCGTGCGGTCGAAGGAGAGCGCCATGCCGGCGGCCGCCTCCGGGGCCTGCGCCTGTGCCCAGAGCATGAGGCTGACGTTGTCGATGTAGAGCGTGTCGCCCTCGGCAGCCTGGTCGGTGGGCAGCAGGAAGCGGATGGAATTATAGGAGAGGAAGGCGGTGTTCGCGACAAAGGGAACCTCCACGTGCACCCAGCCGTTTTCCAGCTCGGTGTAGCTCACGTCCCACTGATAGTCGCCGTCGCCTGCGGTTTCGGCGGGACGGGTGTCGTCCAGCGCGATGCGCAGCATGTCCATGTTGGAGGCGGAGACGAAGGCGGAGTTGATGTCCGCGCCCTGATAGACGGTGCGGTCCTTCACGTCGAGCAGATAGTCAAAGGAGAAGGTGACGACATTGCCCGCCTGAATCGTCGGGGAGACGAAGACAAACGCAGAGGAATAGGACTGCTTTTCCGCGCGGCGGAGCTGAAGCACCTTGCTGCCGTCCTTCGTCACGATGACGCCGGGGTCGTCATAGGCGGTGTTGGAGCCCCAGGAGCCTTCTGCCTGATCGAGGCCGAAGGTCGTTCCCTCGTCAAATATCTCAAAGTCGCCGCCGACCAGCGTCTCCTGCATCAGGAAGCCGTCCTTGCTCTGCGGCAGGGCGGGACGCGCCTGCGCAATGGTGAGAAGAAGCGTCAGCTCTGCGCTGCCGGTGTTCAGGGTCAGCGCGTTTTCGCCGGAGGAAAGACCGTCGGCATAGGCGTTGGCGATGGTCAGGGTGCCCGACTCGTAGGTGTAGTCCGTACCTGCCTCAAGGACGTAGCCGCCCTTTTCGGTCACGGTCAGCTCGCCGGGTGCGCCGGGGACGGAGACGGTGATTGCCTCGCCGGAGCCGACGACGTAACGTGCCGTCAGGGCCTCCGTGACGGGTGCTTCCTCGGCGGCGGGACGGAAGCTGAGGTTGTCGATGTACAGAGCGCTCTCGGCGGGATCGGCGCTCATGGTGTTGAACCACATCTGGATGGAGTCAACACTGTTCTTGTTCAGCTCAAAAACGCGGGAGTAATGGTACCAGCCGTCGGCCTGCTCGGTGCAGTCCTTCCAGCCGCCGTCATAGATGCGGATGTCCTGATACTGGTTGTAGAGATTGAAGCCGATGTTATCCGTGCGGAAGCTCGTGCCGACGGGCTTGAGGTCCATACTCAGCTCATAGCGTCCCTCCGGAAGCCACTGGTCGTCGGCATAGAGGTCGGCGAAGAAGCTGGCGAACGCGCCGCCGGAGTATTCCAGCACCAGAACGGCGTTGCCGTCCACGCTGCGGACCTTGGCGGGAGAGTCGCCGTTGATGTTGCCGCCGAAGGTGGCCACGGGATAGGACTGCGTCCAGTCGCCGTTGAGCGTCCGCTCCGTTTCGGAGCCGGAAAGGATGCCGTCCAGGCTGCCGCCGTTAAAAACGAGGTTTTCGCCTTCCTCCGCAGCAAAGACGGCGGAGGAGAGGAGGGTGCAGATCAGTGCGAGAATCAGAAAAACAGACAGTGCTTTCTTCATTTCAGTTCTCCTTCTTTTTCAGAATGAAAGTACAGGCGCAAAGCCCCATGACGGACGCGGCGGCAAGGCACAGGAAGACGCCTGCATGTGCGCCGTCGCCGGTCGCGGGCGCATCGGTGCGGGCAAAGTAAAGGTTGTCAATGTAGAGCGCGCATTCCTCGGGGGAGAGGCCCATGGTGTTGAACCACATCTGGATGGAGTCCACCGTGCCGCCCTGGATGGAGAAAACGCGGGAATAGTGGTACCAGCCGTCCTCGCCCTTCGTGCAGCGCCAGCCGTTGTCGTAGATGCGGATGTCCTGATACTGGTTGTAGAGGTTGAAGCCAATGTTGTCGGTGCGGAAGCTCGTGCCGATGGGCTTGAGATCCATGCGCAGCTCGTAGTTGCCCTCGGGCAGGGTCGTACCGTCTGCGTAGAGATCGGCGAAGAAGCTGGCAAAATTGCCGGTGGAGTGTTCCAGAACGAGGACGTTGTTGCCGTCCACATTGCGGATCTTTGCGGGGGAGTCGCCGTTGATGCTGCCGCCGAAGGTGGCTGCGGGATAGCTGACGTTCCAGTCGGCGTTCAGGGTGCGTTCTGTCTCACCTGCGGACAGAATGCCGTCAAAGCTGCCGTTGGCATGCACAAGGTTCGGCCCGTTGACCGTAGGCTTTTCGGGCTGCTCCGGCTCCGACGGCTGTTCGGGCGTTTCGTCCTTCAGTGCACGCAGACAGAGATTGTCGATGTAGAGCGCGGCCTGCGTGGGGTCTGCGCCCATGGTGTTGAACCACATCTGGATGGAATCGACGCTGTTTTCTGCGATTTCAAAGGTCTTGGCATAGTGCAGCCAGCCGTTTTCCAGCTCGGTGCAGTCCTTCCAGCCGCCGTCATAGATGCGGATGTCGGAATACTGCCCGACGAGGTTGAAGCCGATGTTGTCTGTGGCAAAGGCGCCGCCCATGGAGCGCAGGTCCATGCTCAGCTCATACTTGCCCGCGGGGAGCTTTTCGCCCTCTGCATAGAGGTCGGCAAAGTAGCTGGCGAAGGCGCCGGTGGTGTGTTCCAGCACGAGGACGGTGTTGTCCCCGAGATTGCGCAGCTTGGCGGGAGAGTCGCCCTCCGGGCCGCCGAAGGTGGCTACAGGATAGCTGACGTTCCAGTCAATGTTCAGGGTGCGCTCCGTTTCGCCCTCGGCGAGGATGCCTTCCAGTGTGCCGTTGCCGCCAACCAGGTTTTCTTTGGCGTTCGGGGCAGCGGGGACGGGAATGGGGTCGGCGGGTTCTTCGATTTCCTCCTCCGTCACGGTGCGGATGCAGAGGTTGTCAAGATAGAGGGCGCTCGCGGCAGGGGCGGCGCTCATGGTGTTGAACCACAGCTGAATGGAGTCCACGCTGTCGGCGTTGATGTCGAACTCTGCGGCGTAGTGCAGCCAGCCGCCGTCCTTTTCGGTGCAGTTCTTCCAGCCGCCGTCATAGATGCGAATGTCGGAATACTGTCCAACGAGATTGAAGCCGACGTTGTCGGTGGCAAAGGCCGTCCCTGCGGGGAGCAGGTCCATGCTCAGCTCGTACCGGCCCACGGGCAGCTTTTCGCCCTCGGCGTAGAGATCGGCAAAGAAGCTGGCAAAGCCGCCGGTGGAGTACTCGAGCACGAGGACGTTGTTGCCGTCCACGCTGCGCACCTTTGCGGGGGAGTCTGCGCCCGCGCCGCCGAAGGTGGCCACGGGGTAGGACTGCGCCCAGTCGATGTTCAAGGTGCGCTCAGTCTCGCTTTCTGCGAGAATGTTGTCCATGGAGCCGCCGTTTGCGACGAGATTCGGCCCATAGACCTTTTCCGTCAGGGCTTTTGCGGTCGGGATGCCGGGTGCGAGGAGACTTACGAGAAGCAGTGCGGCAAGAAGAAAAACCGAAATGGAACGCGTTGTTTTCATGGGAATTGCCTCCTTATTCTTCAAATATGATCTTGCCTTCGCGGCAAAGACGCTCTTCGTCAATGGGCAGGCGGTGCTTTACGTCCGCAATGGGAGCGAAGGGGAGATGCGGCTCGGTCTGATACCAGTAGGCCGTGGTGCTCCAGTCGTCGCTGCGGTGGTTCGCATGCCCGTGTTCAATGGTGACGCGGATTTCCTTGTCAAACAGAATGGGATCCTCGATGTGATAGCGGTAATAGGTGATCTTGCCCTTCCAGTTGTCGCGGCCGCCGAGGATCAGCCCGTGGTAGGGAGCGCTGTATTCCTGCGTCGGGCACCAGGCCATGTTGACATAATCTTCCGTGCCGGTGCCGTTGATGGTCGGCTCGACGTCGCCGTCGATGTAGATCATGTCGTCGCCCTCGCCCGGCCAGTCCCAGAGATTGGAAAGATTCAGATTGTGAATGTTCACGTTGCAGCCGCAGTAGTGCCCGCGGCCCTTTGCCTCCAGAACGACATAGTTTCCGGCACCGTCAAGGTTGTCGCCCTCAAAGCACCAGGCGTTGTGCCGGTCACCGCCGGGATCCGCAACGCCCTCGGTGGGGCACTCACGCCGCCACTGCGCATGGAAGCGCAGCAGGTCTTCAGGGATGGAGGGCAGAATTTCGTAATCCACATAGTAATAGAGGATCAGCGTGGTGCTGCACTCGTTTGTGACGGTGATTTTCGCGCCGTCGGCATAGGGCATCGGCCACCAGCAGTTCAGGCCCTTGCCGTCCTCCGGGCTCATTTGCAGGGGCGCGGAAACGAAATTCCGGGACATGGCGTGGCCCATGCCGAAGAAATCGCCCAGCGGGGCCTGCACGGAGGGCTCCGTCTCGCCGTCCCAGTACATGCGCAGGACGGCCTTGCGCAGGACGTTTTTCTCCGGCGTGAAGCCCTCGTTGTTGAAGGTCATCCAGATGTGGCGGATGCAGCCTGCGCCGGCCAGCTCCGCAACGGTGAAGGTTTCGCCGGGACGGATATAGCGGCGGTCGTCGTTGCCGCCGCTGCGGTCGAAGCTCGATTCGCGGCGGCGCTTGCCATCGCGGCGTTTGGCGATGGATTCCATATTGAACATGAACAGTCTCCTTTCATTTCAGACCGGTGGTTGCGATGCCCTCGACGATCTTCTTCTGGAAGATCAGGAAGAGCACCAGGGGAATTGCGACGGCGATCAGGGACGCGGCAACGACCACGCCGTAGTCGCCGGAATACGATGTGTTCAGAATGCGGATGAGCTGGGTGATCTGGGCGATCTTCGGATTGTTGACGACGGTCAGCGTCGGCCACATGAAGCTGTTCCAGTAGCCCATGAAAACGCTGCACCCGATAACGATCATCGGCGTTTTGCTCATCGGCAGGAAAATGCGCCAGAAAATGCCGAAGCGGCCGACGCCGTCCAGCAGCGCCGCATCCTCCAAACTCTGCGGGATGCCGAGAAAGAACTGCCGGAAATAGAAGATGTTATAGGCGCTTGCAAGGCCGGGGATGATCAGCACCAGCAGCGTGTCGGTCATGTGCAGCAGGTTGACCACGCGGATGGAGGTCAGCAGGATGGTGATGCCGGGGATGAACATCGTGATGAGCACGCTCCACCACAGCAGCCCCTTGAGCGGGAAATCCAGCCGCGCGAAGACGTAGGCCGCCATCATGTTGACAAGCAGGGACAGCACAACGGCGATGACCGAAACGGCAAAGGTGGACAGCAGGCTTGATACGAAGCTGTAGCCGTTCAGATCCAGCGTGAAGATCTTTTTGAAATTTTCAAAGGTCCATTGCTGGGGCAGAAAGTGATTCGGGACGGCAAAAAGCTCCGTGCGGCCCTTGAAGGCAGCGGGCAGCATCCACACAATGGGGAACAGAATGATCGCAACGACGAGCAGGGCAAGAATGCTCTTTGCAAGGAGCGCCGCGCGGCGCTTGGTATGATGCATGGTTCAGCCCTCCTCAGTCGCCGGATTTTTCCGAGCGGACGGTTTTGAAAACGATGATATTGATCGTCATGATGACGACCATTACCATCAGCGCACCGGCAATGGTCACATTCTGCGGGCGCGCGGGGTCGCGGAAGGAGTTGAAAAGATAGAGCACCGGTGTCAGCGTTTTCTCTACCGGGCCGCCGCCCGTGACCATGAGCGGCACCTCAAACATCTGCAAATTCGCCGTGACCATATTGATGCAGATCAGAACAAAATAGTTCTTCATGTTTGGCAGCGTGATGTAAACCGCCTGCTCGAAGGCGTTTGCACCGTCCAGCTGCGCCGCCTCGTAATACGAGCGCGGAATCTGGAGCAGCCCGGCGTACATGATGAGCGACTGATAGCCGAAGCTCATCCAGATCGTTATGGCAATGATCGTCACATAGGGCCAGATGCCGTCCACGGCGAAGGCGATGGGCTTTTTTCCAAGAGAGATCAGAATGGAGGTAAAAAGGCCGCCGCCGTAGTTGATGAGCAGGAAGAAGAGAATTGCAGAGGTAATGCCGCTGATGAAAAACGGCAGGAAGACCGCTGCTCTCGCAAGATAGCCCAGGCGGTTGTTCAGACTGCGCATGAGCAGAGCAAAGAGAAATGCGAAGAGCATGGTCAGAAGCACCGTGAAAAAGGTCATCAGCAGAACATTGCCGAAGGATTTCAGAAAGGAGGGCGTTTGTAGAACGTAAAGATAGTTCTTCAGCCCGACAAAGCCCGAGGTGGCGTAGTCCTGCACGCTGCGCACCAGCGCCATGACAAGCGGTACCGCAACAAAAACGCACAACAGCAGCAGCGCCGGGGCCAGCATGGCATAGGCTGCGCCCTTGTCACGGTAGCGAAAGCTGCGATGCTTCATTGCGTTCCTCCGAGACGGGGATTCTCGCCCAGCGGTGCGCGTGCCTGCACGGAGGCGATGTCGCTCAGGCAGGCTTCAACGGCCTTGTCGTAAAGTGTGTCGAAATCTGAGGTAGTGGCGTAGGTGGATACGGTGTCAAACAGCTTCATGACCGCCACGGTGACGTCCCAGGAGAACAGCGGCTCGGGCTTGGCGGTGTTGGAAACCGCAGTGACGACCTGAAGCCATTCCGTATTGACGTCCTTGGCGTTGGCGGCGATGTATTCCTGCACGCTTTTGTTGACGGGCGTCTTGGAATAGTGCGCAGCTTCAAAGAAGCCTGCCGTCCGCGCGGCGTCCTCACAGAACATCCATTCGATGACGCGCGCGGATTCCTTCTGGTGCTGGCTGCCGGAGTCGATGGCGTAGGTCCAGCCGCCGTTCGTGGCGGTCACGCCGCTTTGGTCGCCGTCAATTGTGGGAATGGGCGCGACGCCGATCTTATCAGCCATGGTGGGATAGTTGTTCATGATTTCCGCAACGGACCAGCTGCCCGCGATCGTCATGGCGAGCTTGTCCTGGCACAGTGCGTCGATGATGTCGTTGTAGCCCTTGGCGGTGAGCTGCTGCGCGGGAGCATAGCCGTTCTTGTAAAGATTGTAGAACAGCTCCGCAAGCTCACGGTAGCCCGGCTCCTCAATGCGCACCTGCGTCCAGGTGTCGTCGAGCACCAGGCCGCCGGTGGTGTTGTACTGCATGCCCCAGGTCGCCCAGCCGAGCGCCTGACCGGTCGGCATGCCGAGAGGATACTGCGCCGCGTTCAGAGAGCCCTTCAGCTTGGCGCAGACGTCGTAAAGCTCTGCCCAGGACTTCGGCGCGGCGCTCACGCCCGCGGCCTCAAGCAGGTCCTTGCGGTAGAAGAGCAGAGCGCTGGCCTCCGTCAGTGTCGGGTAAGCATAGTGCTTGCCGTTGTAGCTTACCAGCTCGTTGGCGTTGTCCGTCAGATCGTCAAAGTACTTCTGGTCG
Source organism: uncultured Oscillospiraceae bacterium (assembly GCA_934622035.1). Taxonomy (GTDB): domain Bacteria; phylum Bacillota; class Clostridia; order Oscillospirales; family Oscillospiraceae; genus JAZOXB01. The sequence goes on along the minus strand of CAKTVG010000011.1, from coordinate 44,279 downwards.
AGCAAGTCGTCCAGCGGGAGGCAGAGCCCGTTCTTCACGTCGCTCCAGAGGTTGCCGTAGCTGACCATGTAGAGATCCAGCCCGGACTTGTTTTCCCTTGCAACCTTAATGGCATCCGTAAAGGCATCATCGGGGAAGAACTTGACCTCGAGCTGAATGCCGTCGGTCAGATCGGCGTTGAATTCGTCCACGCGCTTTTTCAGATACTCGTTGATCCATTCCTCAAAGCTTTGCGCATAGAGCGTGACGACGGTTGCGCCCTCCTCCACGGCCTGCTGCGTGCCGCTGCAGCCTGCCAGACAGACCAGACCTGTCAGCATGGAAAGAAGAAGGAGCAGAGATACGATTTTTTTCATAGAGAAACCTCCGATCGGTAAGCTGAGTTCCGGCGGAATCGCCTGAGAAGAAATGTGGCATCGATGTCACATAGATAAGTATACCATTTTGGCGGCGCTTGTCAATATGTTTTTTGAATTTTTGCACAAAGAAAATCCCTGACGCAGAGAAGCTCTGCCTCAGGGATTTTTCAAAATTATGCGTTCTGCACCGGCTTCGGGCAGTCAGCACAGGCATGTTCCCGGCGGCGATAGTGGAAATACAGGAAAATTTCCGTGCTGACCAGGATCACGTTGGGGAAATAGAACCAGAAGGCCAGGTTGTAGGTGTGCGTCAGCAGCTTGGCGACGATGCCGCAAAGGTAGCCGATGACGATGAAGACCATAAAGAAGGGACTTTTGCCCTTGGCAGATTTTGTGCGCAGCGTGCGCACGATGGAAAGGGGCCACGACAGGCCGAAGCACACGATCATCAGTGTCTCAAAAATACTTGCCATGTTATCTCTCTTTTCTTTTGTTATCTGCGGCGGGTGTAGTCCGGCAGCAGCTTCGGGGAAAGCACGGGTGCGTCCGCGCAGGCGGCGCGGCGTTCGGCCTCAAAGGCTTCCACATGTGCCAGCGTGAGCTGCCCAACCTGCACGGTCTTTGCCTTTGCGGCGGCGTTTTTGCCGGCGCTGCGGCCGAAGACGATGATGTCCAGCAGGCTGTTGCCCATCAGACGGTTGCGCCCATGGATGCCGCCGACGACCTCGCCCGCGGCGAAGAGGTTTTCCACATCGGTCTGACCGTCCGGCGTGATGTGCAGGCCGCCGTTCTGGTAGTGCAGGGTCGGATAGACGAGAATCGGCTCGGTGCGGATGTCGATGCCGTGCTTGCCGAACATGCGCATCATGGCGGGAATGCGTTTTTCGATCGTGCCCGCGCCGTGGCGCAGCTCAATCATGGGGGTATCCAGCCAGACGGCGTAGCCCTCCGGCGTGGGGACGCCGTTGCAGCGGTCGGAGCATTCGCGGATGATGGCTGCCGCCGCGACGTCACGCGTTTCCAGCGGGTTCATGAAGACCTCGCCGTTGACGTTGACCAGCATCGCACCGACGGAGCGCACCTTTTCCGTGACGAGCGCGCCGTAGATCTGTGCGGGGAAGGCCGCGCCGGTGGGGTGATACTGAAGCGTGTCCGGGTACAGGAGCTTTGCGCCCGCACGGTAGCCGAGCACGAGGCCGTCGGCCGTCGCGCCGTAGTGGTTGGAGGTGGGGAAGCCCTGATAGTGCAGGCGGCCTGCGCCGCCGGTGGCGAGGATGACGGTTTTCGCTCTGGCGACGAGCAGCTCGTTTGTCTCCATGTTCATGAGAACCGCGCCCGCGCAGTGTCCGGCATCGTCCTTGATCAGCTCGATGGCGGCGGTGTAGTCCACGACCTCGATGCCGCGGTTGAGCACCTCGTCGCGCAGGGTGCGCATGATCTCCGCGCCCGAGTAGTCCTTCGCCGCGTGCATGCGCTTGCGGGAGGTGCCGCCGCCATGGGTGGTGATCATTGTGCCGTCGGGCGCCTTGTCAAACTCCACGCCGAGGGAGGACAGCCACTGGATGGCCTCCGGCGCCTGAGTGACGAGCTTATAGAGCAGATCTTTCTGCGCGGCAAAATGGCCGCCGCCGTAGGCGTCGAGGAAGTGCTGCGCGGGGGAGTCGTTCGGCTTGTCGGCGGCTTGAATACCGCCCTCGGCCATCATGGTGTTCGCGTCGCCCATGCGCAGCTTTGTGACGACAAGCACTCTTGCGCCCGTGTTGTCGGCTTCAATGGCTGCGGAGGTACCCGCGCCGCCGCCACCGATGATGAGCACGTCGGTGTCATAGTCGGGATGGGCAAGATCAATCTGCTTGCCCAGAATGCGGGACTGACCCTCCAGAAGGCGGCGCAGCTCCAGCGGGACCTTGCCGCCCTTGTTCGGGCCGAAGTCCAGCGCGGCAAACTGGCTCTCGCGATAGTCGGGGTGATAGGTCTTCAGCAGAACATCCTTTTCCTCTGCGGTCATACGCCGCGGGTCGAGGCGGAGGTTCGCCTCACGCGCCGCTTCCACGCGGCGGATGGATTCAAGCATTTTGGGTTCCTGATACATGGCGTGACCTCCTTATTTCTCAATCTCGCGGTGGTTGTAAAGCTCCTGCATTTCGCTCAGGGGCTTGCCCATCAGCTCCTCAAGCAGGCTTTCAAACTTGCCCTCGCGGATCTCCTCGACGCGCTCGTCGAGGTGTGCGCAGTGCGGGGCGAGGTACTTGCCGTTCAGGCGGCGGGCCAGCATGGCCACCTGCGGGTGGGAGATGCCGGCGGGGCAGCGGGAGGAGCAGACGCCGCACATGACGCAGTCGAAGGATTCCTCGGCGCACTTTTCATATTCGCCGCGCTGGGCGTAGGCGATGTACTGCATGACGTTCAGACCCTGCGTGCAGGCCTTGGTGCAGGCGTTGCAGCCGACACAGGCATAGATTTCCGGATAGAGCTGCATCATAATCTGCTGGGAGGGCTTGACCTTTTCGATGTCATAGACGGCCTTGACCAGCGGGAAGAAGGGCAGCGTGGCAACATACATGTTGTTCTCCACCCTGGTCGAGCAGGCGAGGCAGGCCTTCAGCTCCCGGTCGCCCGCGATGCGGTAGATCGTTGCACAGGCGCCGCAGAAGCCGTTGCGGCAGCCGCAGCCGCGCACGAGCTGGTAGCCGGAATATTCCATCGCTTCCATGATGGTCAGGCTTTCGGGAACCTCATATTTTTTGCCGAAAAGGAAGACATTGACGGTTTTTTCCATGGTGTTTCTCCTTAATACTCGTCCGGCAGGGCGTCCAGCTCGTCAAAGCGGAACACGGGGCCGTCCTTGCAGACGTACTTCGAGCCGATGTTGCAGCGGCCGCACTTGCCGAGGGCGCATTTCATTTTCAGCTCCATGGTGGTATAGATCTGTTCCTTTGCAAAGCCCAGCTCCATCAGCCCGGCCAGCGTGAATTTGATCATGATGGGCGGGCCGCACATGACGACGGTCTTGTCCGTCGGAAAGCCCAGCTCCTTGACGTAGTTCGGCACGAAGCCGACGTGACCGTCCCAGCTGTCCTGCGCACGGTCGATGGTCAGGTGAACGTTGATGCCGTCCTCCCTGCACCATTCGTCCAGAATCTCGCGGAAATCGACGAGGTCCTCCTTCGAGCGGGAGCCATAGACAATGTCGATTTTGCCGTAGCGGTCACGGTAGCTGCGGCAGTAGTTGATGACGGAGTGCAGCGGCGCAAGGCCGATGCCGCCGGCGATGAAGAGCAGATCCTTGTCGGCAAAGGCGGTGTCCACGGGGAAGCCGTTGCCGTAGGGGCCGCGCAGTGTGAGCTGCTGACCCGGCTCCATGCCGTGCAGCCAGCTTGTCACGCAGCCGCATTTCTTGATGGAGAATTCCAGGAAGCGCTCCTCCGTCGGCGAGGAGGTGATGGAAAACAGCGCCTCGCCCACGCCGGGCATGGAGAGCATGGCGCACTGGCCGGGAATGTGCTCAAAGGGCTTTTTGCCGTTCAGGTCCACCACACGGAAGGTCTTGACGTCCGGCGTGTCCACGCGGATGTCCGTGACCTCAACGAGCATGGGAATCAGCGGATCGTTTCTCATTTGGCGTTCCCTCCCAGCGTTTGAATGACCTTGACAATGTTCATGTGAATGGGGCACTTGGCAAGGCAGCGCCCGCAGCCGACGCAGCCGAAGATGTCCCCGTTGTTTTCCGGGAAATAGACCAGCTTATGCAGGAAGCGCTGACGGAAGCGCTCGCGCTGCGTCGGGCGGGGCTGGCCCGCCGACATTTGCGTGAAGTCGGAGTACATGCAGCTGTCCCAGCAGCGGAAGCGGCGGACCTTTTTGCCCGTGTCGAATTCCTCAACGTCGTAGCACTGGCAGGTCGGGCAAACAAAGGTGCAGGCGCCGCAGCCGAGGCAGCTCTCGCTGAGTGAGGCCCATTCGGGGCGGTCGAAGAGCGACTTGGTCTTCCCCGCGCCGAAGCCTTCCAGAGAAAGCTTGTGCAGCGGGAGCTTTTTGAGAATTTCCCGCGCGGCTGCCTGCCATTCTTCGACGGCGCTTTCGGCGCAGCCGGTCAGAAGCGGAAGCCGACGCGTCAGGGCGGCGCCCTTTTCCGTGTTTTCGCGCCAGTAGAGGGTGTCCTTGTCCATCCAGCAGGTCACGTCCCCGGCGGGATCGGCGGGGTCGATACCGAAGACCGTGCAGAAGCAGGTTTCCTCCGGACGGGAGCAGGCAAGGGTGACGACGGTCGCGTTTTCCCGCCGCGCCTGATAGAAGGTATCCGTTGCGGAGGAGAGAAACACGCGGTCAAGAATGTCGAAGCTGCGGCAGTCGCAGGCACGCACGCCGAACAGGACAAAGGGCGTTACCTCTGCGCGGTGCTCGATCAGCTCGAGGCTTTTGCCTTCCACGCGGAAATCAACGAGATTTTCCACCTGCGGAAAGAACAGATCCTTCGCGCTGCGGGTGGTATTCAGGCGCGTAGAAAGCATTTTGCCCTCCTGCCAGAGGGTGAAGGCGGCCTGACCGGCCGCATCGTCCACGGGGAGATAGAGCTGCTGCGCCACGGCGATTGCGGCAAACAGCTCGTTCAGCCGGGAAAGCGGAAGCTGTTTCATGCGCCTGCACCTCCTCTGTGATAGATCACGGACGGCTCGCAGTCGCCCTTGGCAAAGTCCATCAGCGGCGGCTTGGTGTCGAAGTCCGCTCCGGCCTGATAGTCGCCGTAGAGCTCGTTGATGTCCTTGATGAACTTACGGTTGAGCAGGTGCAGCGGAATGTGCTGCGGGCAGACGCGGGAGCATTCGCCGCAGTCCGTGCAGCGGGAGGCCACATGGAAGGCGCGGATGATATGGAAGAGATTTTCCTCGAAGGACGTCGCGGCGGCCTTGTTCTGCACGCCGGAGTCGTGGTTGTCAAACACGCACTTTTCACACGAGCAGGCAGGGCAGACGTTGCGGCAGGCGTTGCAGCGGATGCAGCGCGAAAGCTCGCCGCGCCAGAAGGCAAAGCGCTCCTCCGGCGTCATGCGCTCCAGGCGCTCGACCTCGGCAAAGCGGGAGCTGTCCTGCTCCTCGCCCTGCTCACCGAGCAGCTCGTCAAAGCAGACGATTTTCTTGCTCTTGCAGGTTTCGCACTTACCAAGCAGCACGTCTGCGCGGTTGAGGGTCATGTCGCCATAGATCGTGCGAACGGTGAGCGCCGCTCCGTTTCCCTCGACGGCGGTGACGCCGGATGCACCGCGGGCCTTGATTTTTTCCATGTCGCACATGCCCTCGCACTGCACGCCGACGGCGTAGACGGTTTCCCGCAGAATGCGGTGCTCCTTCAGAAGCTGCACGAAGGAATAGGAATCGCAGGGCTTGAGGAAAACCGCAATTTTCCCGCCCTTACGGGATTCGGCGATCAGATATTTGGACAGGTTTGCGCCGGAAAAGGCGCTGAAGACGAAGCGCTGCTCCAGGGTAGCCGGGTCGGTGAAGACCGCAGGGGTCAGGTCATAGAAGAATTCGCCTGCGCTCCAGCCGAGCACGCGGTCCACCGTGCCCGAAGTCAGCAGGGAGAGCGCTTTTTCCTTTACTCTTTGCATCGCAGATCCTCCAATCTTCGGTTTTCACCGAGTTTGGCGACGGTTTGAACAAAATCGTTCATGGTTTCGGCAAATTTTGCACCCTCTGCGGCGGAGACCCACTCCACGCGTGTGCGCTCGCGCTCTATGCCGAGGTAGTCCAGCATGGAGAAGAGCAAAGTCATGCGGCGGCGGGCATAGTAGTTGCCCGTGGTGTAGTGGCAGTCGCCGGGGTGGCAGCCGCACAGGATCACGCCGTCTGCGCCGCGCTGGAAGGCGCGCAGGATGAACATGGGATTCAGGCGGCAGGAGCAGGGAATGCGGATGATCTTCACATTTGCCGGATAGTTCAGACGGTTCGTGCCGGAGAGGTCTGCGCCCGCATAGGAGCACCAGTTGCAGCAGAAGGCCACAATGAGCGGCTGATAGTCGTTTATCTGCATATTGCATCCACCTCCGCAAGAATCTGTTGATTGGAGAAGCCCTTCAGGTCCATCGCACCGGAGGGGCAGGCGACCGTGCAGGCGCCGCAGCCCTGGCAGACCGCCGGGTTGACCTGCGCCACGCGGCGCAGCAGGGTCGTGCGGTTCGGACCGCGGAACTCCTTGTCGGTATAGGTAATCGCGCCGTAGGGGCAGACCTTTTCGCAGCTCGAGCAGCCGTTGCACATCAGCTCGTCCGGCTGGGCGACGCAGGGATTGCAGGTCAGCTGATCCTTGCACAGAAGGCCGATGACCTTCGAGGCGGCAGCGCCCGCCTGGGCGACGGTTTCGGGGATGTCCTTCGGGCCCTGGCAGGTGCCGGAGAGGAAAATGCCTGCCGTGGGGCTTTCCACCGGGCGGAGCTTGGGATGCGCCTCGGTGAAGAAATCATTCGTGTCCATGGAGGCGGTCAGCATCGTGGCAAGGCCTCTCGCCGAGGGATCCGGCTCGATGGCGGCGGCGAGGACGACCATGTCTGCGTCGATGTGCAGCTGGCGGTTATCCAGCAGGTCCGAGGCTTGCACCTTAAGCTTGCCGTTTTCCGGCACGACCTTGCCGACCATGCCCTTGATGTAATGCACGCCGTATTCCTCGACCGCGCGGCGGTAGAACTCGTCGAAGTTCTTGCCGGGCGTGCGCACGTCGATATAGAAGACGTACACGTCCGTGTCCGGGTATTTTTCGCGGCAGAGCATGGCGTGCTTCGCCGTGTACATGCAGCAGATCTTCGAGCAGTAGGGCTTGCCCTTTTCGCCGCCGTCGCAGCGGGAGCCGACGCACTGGACAAAGACGATGGTCTTCGGATGCGTGCCGTCGGAGGGACGCAGCAGTGTGCCGGAGGTAGGGCCTGCGGCATTCATGAGCCGCTCAAATTCCAGAGAGGAGACGACGTCCGGGCTCTGGCTGTAGGCAAATTCGTCGAACTTGCTCAGGTCGATGGGCTTGAAGCCGGTCGCCGCGACGATCGCGCCGTATTCGCGGACGATGTGCTCATCCTTTTGCGTATAGTCAATCGCACCGGCGGTGCAGACCCTGGAGCAGACGCCGCACTTGCCGGTTTTCAGCATGGTGCAGTAGTTTGCGTCAATGGTTGCGATTTTCGGCACGGCCTGGGCGAAGGGAATGTAAATCGCGCGGCGGTTGTCCATGCCGAGGTTGAACTCATTGGGAACCTTTTTCTGCGGGCACTTCTCCGTGCACAGGCCGCAGCCGGTGCAGACGTCTTCCTTGACGTAGCGCGCCTTCTTGCGGATGGTGACCTGGAAGTTGCCGACAAAGCCCTTGACGGCCTCGACCTCGGAATAGGAATAGATGTGGATTTTTTCGTTCTGTGCGCAGTCGACCATCTTCGGGGTCAGAATGCAGGCTGCACAGTCGAGGGTGGGGAAGGTCTTGTCGATCTGCGTCATCTTGCCGCCGATGGTCGGCTGCTTTTCGACGATATCAACCTCAAAGCCTGCGTCTGCAATATCCAGCGCGGTCTGGATGCCCGCGATGCCGCCGCCGATGACCAGCGCGCGCTTTGTCACGGGGCTGGTTCCGGCGGTCAGGGGCGCATTGAGCTGCACCTTGGCGATGGCGGCCCGGCCGAGAATGACGGCTTTTTCCGTCGCTTCGGTGCGGTCCTTGTGAATCCAGGAGCACTGTTCGCGGATGTTGGCAATTTCGACCATGTAGGGGTTCAGCCCTGCCTTCTCGCAGGTCTTGCGGAAGGTTGCCTCGTGCATGCGCGGAGAGCAGGAGCAGACGACCACGCCGGTCAGGCCGTATTCGTGGATTTTTGTCTGGATCAGCTCCTGCCCGGTCTGCGAGCACATGTATTGATAATTGGTGGAGAAAACAACGCCCGGCTCATGAGACAGCGCCTCTGAGACGGCATTCACGTCCACGGTTGCGGCGATATTGCTGCCGCACCAGCATACGAATACGCCGATTCTTTGCATTGCGCTTCCTCCTTATCTTCTGTATTTCCGCAGCGCGCTGGTGATAGCCTGCTGCGGCAGATCCTCGTCCAGCAGCGCGGGGATGGCGTCTGGCGTCATGTGATTGGCGCCCTGCTGCCGGATGACGGCCAGCCGCACCGCCTCAATGAGCTTCGCAGGCTCTACGCTGCGCGGGCAGCGTTCGACGCAGGCAAAGCAGCTCAGACAGGTGTAAATTCCGCGGGATTGCAGAAGCTCGTCGATCCGGCCGGACTCGACCATGGAGACGAACTGATGCGGATGATAATCCATCTGATCATAGGCGGGGCAGCTTGCCGAGCACTTTCCGCACTTCATGCACTTGCGGGGATTTACGCCGGAGATGCGCGTTACGGTTTCCATCAGAGCACTCATTGCGCATCCTCCTTCAGCCCCAGCGCCTCGGCCAGCAGCTCGGTGAAATAGATCACGGGCACCTTGCCGTCCGTGTTCTTTGTCAGGTTGTACATGCACAGCGGGCAGGCCGTGACGACGGCCCCTGCGCCGCAGGCGGCGGCGTTGTCCACGACCTTTTGTGCCTGAGAGGCGGCAGCCGCACGGCTTTCCAGCGTGGTATAGCCGCCGCAGCATTCGTTGCGCATGGCATAGACGACCGGCTCCGCGCCGAGAGCGCGCAGGAAGTCCTCCAGAATGCGGGGATTTTCCGGGTCGTCAAAGCCCAGCTCGCGGCTGGGGCGCAGCAGCAGACAGCCGTAATAGGCGCCGATTTTGCGGCCCGTCAGCGGCCGGACGACCTTTTCCTTCAGAACATCAAAGCCGACGCGGTCGCGCAGCACCTCAAGATAGTGCAGCACGTTCGTCTCACCGGCGTAGGGCGTTTCCGGCTGGAGATAGCTGTTGACCTTTGTGCGGATGTCCTCGTCGCGCTGCATGTCGCCGTTCACGCGCTTGATGACGTGGTGACAGGCGGAGCACAGCGTGACCAGCTCCTCGCCGCGGTCCCGCGCAGCCATCAGCGCCCGCACGGAGGACAGGCGCGTTGCAATTTCGTCCCGCGCCAGAGGGTAGACCGCGCCGCAGCACTGCCATTCGTCCAGCTCACGCAGGGTGATGCCCAGCGCCTGCGCCGCGCGGCGGGCGGAAAGATCCAGCGCAGCGCCGGTGGTTTTCAGCGTGCAGCCGGGAAAATAACTGAATGTCATAAAAGCTCCTCTGTTTCAGACCATCTGTTCCGGGTGGAACACCTCGTCGAATTTTTCGGGCGTCAGGAAGCCGAGACGGATGCAGGCTTCCCGGAGGGAAATGTTCTCTCTATAGGCCAATTTCGCGGTTTTTGCCGCATTTTCATAGCCAATGTAGGGGTTCAGCGCCGTGACGAGCATCAGAGAGTTGTGCAGATTGTGATGCATTTTTTCACGATTGGCGCGGATACCGCCGGCGCAGCGGTCGTTGAAGGAGGTCATTGCCTCGGCCAGCAGCCGCGCCGATTGCAGAAAATTGTAGATGCAGACCGGCATGAAAACGTTCAATTCGAAGTTGCCCTGCGAGGCGGCCAGGCCGACGGCGACGTCGTTGCCCATGACCTGCACGGCGACCATGGTCAGCGCCTCACACTGCGTGGGGTTGACCTTGCCGGGCATGATGGAGGAGCCGGGCTCGTTTTCGGGGATGAAAATCTCCCCAAGGCCGTCGCGGGGACCGGAGGCCAGCCAGCGCACGTCGTTGGCGATCTTCATCAGGTCTGCCGCCAGCGCCTTGAGCGCGCCGTGGGCAAAAACCAGCTCGTCCTTCGAGGTCAGCGCGTGGAATTTGTTTTCCGCCGTGCGGAAATCCCGGCCGGTGAGGGCGGAGATTTCCTGCGCAACCAGACGGTCAAAGCCCTCGGGCGCGTTCAGGCCGGTGCCGACGGCGGTGCCGCCCAGTGCCAGCTCCTTGAGCTGCGGCAGCGCAAGAAGAAGCATTGCGCGGTCCTTTTCCAGGCTGCTTCTCCAGCCGGAAATCTCCTGGCTGAAGGTGATGGGCGTGGCATCCTGCAGGTGCGTGCGGCCGGATTTGACGATGCCCTCGTTTTCCTTCTCCAGGCGGCGCAGCGTAGCGGTGAGCAGGTCAATGGCGGGAAGCACTTTACCCTCCAGCGCCTCCACGGCGGCGATGTGCATCGCGGTGGGGAAGGTATCGTTGGAGGATTGAGACATGTTGATGTCGTCGTTCGGGTGCAGAAGCTTCTTCCCGGCCAGCTCGTTGCCGCGGTTGGCGATGACCTCATTGGCGTTCATGTTCGACTGGGTGCCGGAGCCGGTCTGCCAGACAACGAGGGGGAAGTGTTCGTAGAGCGCGCCGGAGATGACCTCGTCGCACGCGCCCTCAATGGCTGCGAGCTTCTCATCGGTCATTTTTTCGGGCTTGAGCTGATGGTTTGCGCGGGCGGCGGCTTTTTTCAGGATGCCGAAGGCGTGCGTGATCTCGCGGGGCATGGTTTCCAGACCGATGCCGATGGGGAAATTCTCATGGCTGCGCTCGGTTTGCGCGCCCCAGTATTTGTCCGCCGGGACGCGAACCTCGCCCATGGAATCGTGTTCGATACGATAGTCCATTGCGTTCACCTCAGATTTCAATTTGGTTCAGGACGCTTTTGAGCTTGTCCGCGCTGATGCGGAGCAGATCGACCTCGCTGTCGGTCAGATGGTTGAGGATCTTGCCGCGCACACCGCTGCGGTCGACCAGCGCGAGGGTGGACAGGCAGACGTCGGAGACGCCGTACTCGCCGTGCATCATGGTCGAGACGGTCACGGCCGTGCCGGCGGTGTTGCACAGGCACTTGCACAGGTGGCAGACGGACATGGCCACGGCGTAGTAGGTCGCGCCCTTGGATTTGATGACCTGAGCGCCGGATTTCTTGACGAATTCCTCCACCTCGGCGTACTCGCGGTTCCAGACAATCTTGTCATGGTCGGGGGAGTTGGAGGCGTAGGAGTCGATGTGATTGTTGGCAATGTGCACCAGGGACCAGGGCACGAAGGAGGAATCACCATGCTCGCCGTAGACGTGCGCATGGACGTTCTTCGGGCTGATGCGGAAGCGCTTTGCCAGCTCCGATTGCAGACGGCTGGTATCAAGAATGGTACCGGAGCCGAGAATCTGATGCTCAGGCAGACCGGAGATTTTATAGAAAACATAGGTCAGAATGTCAACGGGGTTGGAAACGATGATATAAATCGCCTCGGGCGCTGCCTTGACGATCTGCGGGGTGATTTGCTTGAGAATGTTGACGTTTGCCTGTGCCAGCTCCAGGCGGGACTGCCCTGCCTTGCGTGGAAGGCCGGAGGTGATGATGACAATATCGGAGCCTTCGGCGTCCTCGTAGTCGCCGGAGCGGACGATGGCAGGGGAGCAGAAGGGAGCGCCCTGGTAGATGTCCAGCGCCTCTCCGAAGGCCTTTTCCTTATTGATGTCGATCAGAAGAATCTCGGTGGCGATGCCCTGAATCATCAGGTCGTTTGCAATGGTCGCACCGACGCTGCCTGCGCCGATCACAGTGATTTTACTCATGGTGTCTCTCCTTTTTCCGGTACCCGGCGGAATTCATATTTTTTTACCGATAGAATTATACCGAATTTCGCTGAAGTTTGGAAATGCCAATTTCAAGAGTGATATATCAAAATTGATATGGGAATTAGAGGTCGCGATAAAGTTCAACAATCTCGTTCACGAAACCCTCCTCGATTTCCGTCATTTTATACGAGGTGCTGGTCAGCAGCGCGTCATGGTAGACCGCCTGATTGTCCACGCAGGTTTTCTGGATCAGATTCCAGCGCGCCAGCCATTCGCGCGGGAATGGCTCCGCCCAGAGGTAGCTGCCGGGCACGCGCTCAAGGAGCGTGAGCTGCGCCATGCGGTCGACGGTGTAGATGCGGCGGACGGCCTGCTCCTCGTTTTTGGCGGTCATGCGGGCAAGATCGGAATGGACGATCTCCGGGAAACCGGTCAGGTCTGCACGGCTGAGCTGCACCTTCTGCGCCAGCGGGTGGCCGCGGTGCAGAAGAATCTGATAGCGAAAGCGCCGCAGCGGGCGCAGCTCCAGGCCGGAAACGGCGCTTTGCTCGGCAAAATAGTCGCGATACTCCGAACGAAAGCGCAAAAGCGCGATTTCCGCCTCCCCGGCGTTGAGCCATTGCAGCGCCTGACGCGCATGGCACTCGCGGATGACGGCGCGGAGTCTCTGCTGTGCGGGCAGCTGAGCGAGATAGTCCGCGACTGTGTCGAACACATGCACCGAGCGCGGGATGCACACGCGCAGGCGGTTCGGAACGGGATTACGCGGCCCCAGCGCGTCTATGGACTCCACCTCGCGCAGGATGCTGCGCGCGTGCTGCAAAAACAACGCCCCGCGCTCCGTCGGACGGACGCCCTTGCTGGTGCGCTCAAAAATGGCAAATCCGGCAGCCTCCTCCATGTCGCGCAGAATGCGGCTGAGGTTCGGCTGTCCGAGAAAGAGGTTTTCCGCGGCCTGAGAGATGGAACGCGTGCGCTCAATTTCGATGATATACTGCAAGTGCAGGGTGTTCATGGCGACCTCCGGTGTGTTTTTCGACGCTATGCCCCATATCAGGAATCAGATAGGTGCAGAGCACCGCACGGCATAGAAATGCGGCATGTGCGCGGCGCAGACCGCCCACGTGCCGAGCCTATGGATGATAAAGCAATTATACCGCAAAGCTGCCGCATTTGCAACCGCTGCCGCGCATTGACAAAAGAAGAATTGACTGGTATAATAACGCGTGTTACAGAAAGGAGTGAGGACGTATGGAGGAACAGCTGAAGGAGCTTCGTCCTTTTTTCAACGAAAAGCGGCAGCTCACGGCGCTTCCTGCAAAGCATCGAAAGATGCTCGCCGCAGTGTGGTATCTGGCGGGCAAAATCGACGCCGGGCGCAAATACACCCAAGAGGAGATCGGCGACCTGCTGGATGCGTGGACGACCTTTCATGACCCTGCGACGCTGCGTCGGGAGCTTTACAATTTTCACCTGCTGGAACGGACGCCCGATGGCGCCTGCTATTGGCGTGCGGAGCACATTCCGCCGCTGACAGAATTTCTGGCGAAGTATCTTTGAGCATTGCAAACACAAAAAGAGGAAGTCCGGGGACTTCCTCTTTTGCTGTTAATCTTTCACGTCCTCCAGCGGAAGGATGGCGATGACCTCTTCATCCAGCTTTTCGGTCTTGCCGTTGCGGTAGATATAAAGGTCGCCCCTGTAATACCTGGTGCTGTAGTCGTAGAGATAGAGCACGCTGCCGCTGGGGAGCATAGTGACCGCGTTGCAATCGTCTGTGACCGTTTCAGGGGCGCCGCCGTTCCGAGAGACCTTCAAGACGCCGCTTTGCGAATTCTCGCTCCAGTCAGCGCAGTAGGCGATGGTCTTGCCGTCATCCGTATATCTCAGTGACCAGGTCAGGACATCGTAATCAACAAGTTTGCCGTTGCAGTACAGGTCGGCAACGTATGGATCGGAGCCATCCTTAAAGTACAACAACTGGTTGCCCGCAGCCCAAAGAGTAGAGGATGGAACGTCGGTGTCATAGAGCTCGGGGGCTGCGCCGCTGCTGATTTTTACGGAATACAGATTGCTGTCTTTATCACGGAAGTAGAGCGTTTTGCCGTCCTGCGAAAAGAGCGCACCGTAGAAGCCATTGGCATTCAGATCGGTGATCGTGCTGTGAATGGCAAGCTGCGCCTTATCATCGGACTGTCTTTGCTCGTAGATATAGCTGCTGACATCAGAGGTTCCGGAAATCTCGGAAATTTTGATCTTTCCGATTTCTGCATTGACTGTTGTAAATGCAATTGCGGGCGTAGTCGGGGAGGGAAAATAGCTGTAGTAGTCTACGACTTTATCGGAAATCTCGACCGAGTTGGCGCCGTCGTAATAGAAAAGCGTGTAGTGAGATTCCGTGTATGTGTCATTTTCCAGATCCCAGCGGATATCGTCTCTTGCTGTCTTATCCAGGTAGAGCTGATAGTCGATGTCATACTGTGCGTAGGCTGCCTCATAGGCATCCAGTGCGCGTTGGTATTCCGCATCGGTGTTATACTGCCACCAACGGGGATAGTCAGGAGAGGTGGGATAGGCGATGTTTAGATCGCTTTCATACATGTCATCCTCCACATATGCGCTGAGAGGACGCTCTATGGAATCGTCACGGAGATAGTAAAATTCACCGGTTTCATAAACGGCGAGAACGGTGGAAACATCGGAGGCAAGCTTGATCCTGCTCTCGCCCTCTGTTTTGCAATAGAAGCTGTCTTCTTTATAGTAGTAGACGGTTTTGAAATCCGGTGTGATATATTTGTAGGAACTGGTATCGCTGTCGATTTTTTCCTTGTCTTTTCCGGAAACCTTCAGATAGAGATTCTGCTCGTCGTCACGATAAACGATGCGATTGCCGTCTGCGGAGACATCGTAGCGGCCGACATTATTTGCAATTTTTTCCTTCTCGCCGGTTTTGATGTTATACTGATAGAGCGCGTCGTCGCTGTAGCGGCGATAGGTGACGAGCGTGGCGTCGTCGTTGACCGCATAGTCCTCAACATCGGCGGCGATCTTTACAGACTCCTTTTTTGAATTGTTGACGCTGCGGTAGTAGAGCGTGATGGCGCCGGAATTGCTGTCAAGCCGGTCGGGGTAGAACAGCAGTTTGCCGTCCGAGCTGAGACGGCACTGGTAGGTGATGGAATAGCAGCCGTTTGACAAATCTTCGTTATCGGCGCTGCCGGAGGAGATGAGACGGTCGGTCATCTGGTTCGGTGTGCCGGAAAGACCGGAATAGTAGATTTCGCGATCCTTCAGATAGAGCGCATAATCCGCGGAGGTGCTTGCCCTGCCCGCAAAGAGCACCACGCACAAAACGGCCAGCGCCACGACTGCCGCGCCGATGCCGCCAAACAGAAGCACCTTTGGGAAACGGCGCTTCTGCTCTTTCTCGGGAGTGGGGACAAATTCCGGCGGGGTAACGGTCTTTGACTTACGATCCGTCTTTGGCAAACGGAGAGACGAAGGGGGCGCAGGGGGCATCGGGGGCGTAAGGTCAGATGCGGGGGTGAGATCTGCGGCGGGCGTGAAGCCATTGAAAGCGCGGCCGTCCCCGCAGTTCGGGCAGTGGGGCATGCTCCTGTCCCTCGGCTGGCCGCAGTAGGGGCAGACAATCGGTGCCGGCGAGCCGCAATGAGAGCAGAATTTCTGCCCATCGGGGATGAAATTGCCGCATTTCAGACATGTGACCATGGGTGCATTCCTCCTGTGTCTTTGGAATCCCGATTTCGGATTCTTGCGCTTTCTGGGAACGATTCCAAGCTTTATTTGAATCATACCAGCGATTGCTTCTGCTGTCAATAAAATTCATTGAAAAGGCACAATATTTACAGAAAAGCTACTCTTTTCTCCACACGAACCGGTCAACAATGCCGGTATAGCTCTGAATAATCCGCACGACCTTTGCGGACACGTTCTCGGCGGTATAATCCGGCACGGGAGTGCCGAATTCGCCGTTTTTCTGCATCTGCACCGCCAGATCGATGGACTGCAGCAGCTGCTTCGTATGGATGCCGGAGAGGACAAAGCAGCCCTTGTCCAGTGCCTCCGGCCGCTCGGTGGAGGTGCGGATGCACACTGCCGGGAACGGCTTGCCCACCGACAGGTAAAAACTCGACTCCTCCGGCAGCGTGCCGCTGTCGGACACGACGCAGAAGGCGTTCATTTGCAGGCAGTTGTAATCGTGAAAGCCCAGCGGCTTGTGGGCCATGACGCGCTTGTCAAGTTCAAAACCGCTCTCCACCAGCCGCTTGCGGCTTCTCGGGTGGCAGGAGTACAGCACCGGCAGGTCATATTGCTCCGCCATGGCGTTTACCGCCGTGAACAGGGAACGGAAATTCTCCTCCGTGTCGATGTTTTCCTCCCGGTGGGCGGAGAGCAGAATGTACTTGCCTTTTTTCAAACCGAGCCGGGCGTGAATGTCGCTTGCCTCGATCTGCGGCAGATTCTGATGCAGCACCTCCGCCATGGGGCTGCCTACCACAAAGGTGCGCTCCTTCGGGACGCCTGCGGCGTTCAGATAGCGCCTTGCATGCTCGGAATAGCAGAGGTTCACATCGGAGGTCACATCCACAATGCGGCGGTTCGTTTCCTCCGGCAGGCACTCGTCAAAGCATCGGTTTCCGGCCTCCATATGGAAGATCGGAATGTGCAGCCGCTTGGCGGCAATGACGGACAGGCATGAATTCGTGTCGCCCAGAACCAATACGGCGTCCGGCCTGACCTCCTGCATGAGGGCGTAGCTCTTGGCGATGATCGTACCGATGGTCTCGCCGAGGTTTGCCCCGGCGGCATTCAGGTAATAGTCCGGGGCACGAAGCCCCAGATCCTCAAAGAACACCTGATTCAGCTCGTAATCGTAATTCTGCCCGGTATGGACGAGAATTTGATGGAAATACCGGTCGCAGCACTTTATGGTGGCGGACAGGCGGATGATCTCCGGCCGCGTGCCGAGAATCGTCATCAGCTTGAGCTTTTCCATTTCAGACCTCCTCAAAGAACGTGTCCGGGTGCTGCGGGTCGAAGCACTCGTTGGCCCACATGACTGTCACCAGATCGTCGGTGTCGCTGAGATTCGTGATGCTGTGGGTATACCCCGGCAGCATCTGTACCGCCTCGATCCGCTCGCCGCTGACCTCGAACTCCAGAATTTCATCGGAATCCAGCCTGCGCTCACGGATCAATCCGTGTCCGGCTACAACGATGAAAAATTCCCACTTGCTGTGGTGCCAGTGCTGGCCCTTGGTGACGCCGGGCTTCGTGATGTTCACGGAGAACTGCCCGCAGCTCCGGGTTTTCAGCAGCTCCGTGAAGCTGCCGCGGGCATCGACGTTCATCTTCAGCGGGAACGCCGTCTTTTCCGGCGGCAGATAGGAAAGATAGGTGGAATAGAGCTTCTTTTCAAAGCTGCCCGCCGAAATTTCCGGGAGCAGGAGCGTTTCCGGCTGCTCGTGGAAGGAGTGCAGCAGCTCAACGATCTTGCCCAGCGTTACGCGGTGCGTCACCGGCACGCAACAGAAATCCCCGCCGGGCACCGGGGTCAGCCCGTCATAATTGCAGCAGTGCGCCCGCCCGGACAGGGCGTCCAGCAGCTCGACGACAAGGTCGTCAATGTAGACCAACTCCAGCTCCGTCGCCGGGTCATTGACCGTGATTGGCAGATCGTTTGCAATATTGTGGCAGAAGGTTGCCACGGCGGAATTGTAATTCGGGCGGCACCACTTGCCGAACACATTGGGGAAGCGGTAAATCAGCGCCTCCGCGCCGGTCTCGGCGGCATAGGCCCGCAGCCGATCTTCGCAGGTCAGCTTTGCCTTGCCGTATTCACTGCCCGCATAGCGCCCGATGAGGGAGGCCTGTGCGGAGCTGGCCAGCATCACGGGGCAGCGATTGCCCGCTTTTAGCAGAGCGGTAAGCAGCGCTTCCAGAGAGCCGGTATTGCCGGGGAGGTATTCCTCCACCGTTTTCGGGCGGTTTACCCCCGCCAGATGGAACACGAAATCCGCGGATTTCGCATAAGCGGCAAGCTGCTCCGGCGAGCCGTCGGTGTCGTATTCGAAGATTTCCCGGAGATCCAGCTCTGGGTGGGTGCGGTCCTTGCCGTCGCGGATGTTTCGGAGCGCCGCGACAAGGTTTTTCCCCACAAAGCCGCGGGCGCCGGTAACGAGAATGTTCATCAGCAGGTTCCTCCAAAGAGCTTCAGCTTCTGCAGCAGGCGCTTCATGCCATCGAGGTCAAGCCGCTCGGTGTTATGCGAGGTGTAGGGCTCGATCTGGGACAGCTCCGCGTTCCCTTTAGAGAAATAGTTGTCGTAGTTCAGATTGCGGCTGTCGGCGTGGATGCGGAAGAAGCCGGGCAGATCCTCCGCCCGCAGCATTTCCTCCGAGGTCACCAGCACCTCAAAGAGCTTTTCCCCGTGGCGCGTACCGATGGTCTGCACGCCGAGGTCGGACCGCTTCAGCTCCAGAACGGCCTGCGCCAGCGTCTCGATGGTCGCAGCAGGGGCCTTCTGCACAAAAAGGTCGCCCTGCTCGCCGTGCTCGAAGGCGTAGAGGACAAGATCGACGGCATCGCTGAGCGTCATCATGAAGCGGGTCATATTTGGATTCGTAACGGTCAGCGGTTTCCCCTCGTCGATCTGGTCGCAGAACAGGGGAATGACCGAGCCGCGGGAGGCCATGACGTTTCCGTAACGCGTCAGGCACAGCACGGGGTCGTCCGCCAGCATTTGCTTTGACCGGGCAATGACGTTCTTCTCCATCAGAGCCTTAGACATGCCCATGGCGTTGATGGGATAGGCAGCCTTGTCGGTGGAGAGGAAAATCGCCTTTTTCACGCGGTTTTCCACACAAGCGTCGATGACATTGTTGGAGCCGATGACATTGGTTTTGACGGCCTCCATGGGGAAGAACTCGCAGGAGGGCACCTGCTTCAGGGCGGCGGCGTGGAACACATAGTCCACGCCCCGGAACGCCGGGGCGATGGAGCGGTAGTCCCGCACGTCGCCGATGTAGAACTTGATCTTCTCTGCACAGGCGGGGCAGGCCAGCTGATAGGCATGGCGCATATCGTCCTGCTTTTTCTCGTCCCGGGAGAGAATGCGAATTTCGCGGATATCCGTGGTCAGAAACCGGTCCAGAACCGCGTGACCGAAGGAGCCGGTCCCGCCCGTAATGAGGAGAATTTTGTTTTGTAGTATCATTGTTCGTTTCCTCTTGACTTTTGTTTCGGGAATACCCCGCGCAGAAGAATGGCGTCCAGCATGAGCTTACTGTTCGGCCGCAGCGGACGGATGAGCGCGGGAAGCAAAACAATGGTTGCAATCTGTGTAATCAGGGAGGCGGCAGCCGCGCCGGAGGCACCCCAGGGTGGGATCAAAAGCAGATTCAGCAGCACATTGAGCACCGCCGCGCTGAAATAAAGGTATTTCAGATATTTCTGCCGGTTTTCGCAGACCATCCAGGCATTTCTGGCAACGCCGAGATAGGAAAAGGCAGTGTACCAGACGATGATGCGCAGCGGTCCTACGGCAGGCAGATAGGTTTCGCCGTAAAGAATGGTGATAAAGGGCTTTGCAGCGAGGCAGAAAAGCGACGAGACGGCCAGCGCGACATAGAAAACAATGGCGTACAGCTGGCGGTTTTTCCGCTCATAGCGCAGGCGATCGGTCTGAAAGCTCTGCACGATCTCCGGATAGAGGGAATCGATGATTGCCGCAAGCACAAAGGCCCAGGAGACGCTGATGGAGGAGGAGAGGGAATAGTGACCGACGGCGTCGGCGCCGAGCATCTGCTTGAGCATCAGCTTGTCCGTGCTGGCGTAGATGGAAAGCATCAGTCCGGCAATGATAAAGCTGCTGCTGCTTTTCAGAAGCTCCCTCGCCTTTTTCATGGAGCAGGAGAATTTTGCGCCGCCGTTTTTGAAATAGGCGGTCAGCAGAACTGCGGCAAGGACGATATAATCCAGTGCGCTGGCAAGAGCGAACCACTCGACGCTTTTGCCCAGTGCAAGCAGAGCGATTTTATAGATCGACATTGCCGCATAGGAGGCCAGCTCCGCAAGCGCGGAGTATTTGGATTGCAGCCGCGCCTGAAACCAGTAGTTCAGCGTGTCGAAGACCTGAAATACAAGGCCGATGCTGTAAAGCGCCGTGACGACGATGGTGAGCCGCTCACCCATGTCCACCACACTGACGATGCCGATCATTGCCAGCGCGGAGAGAAGACTCGAAAGTGCTCGCAGAAGAAGCGTCGTTCCTATTGTTTCGCCCTCCTGCGCCGGATGATCTACGAAGTTTTTGACAATGACGTTATTGATTCCCAGTGTGCACAGGGAGGCGAAGAAGGTGGCGTAGGCCGAAGCGTAGTTGATCAGGCCATAGTTGCTCGGCCCGAGATAGCGCGCCGCGAAAATACCGACGACAAAGGCGAGCACCTTATTGGCAAGCTTGCCGCCGATGATCCAGCCGGCGTTCCGGATGACTCTGTTCTTTTTAATCTTCCGCAGCATTCTCATCCAGCTCCTTTACAGGCTTGGCGGGAACTCCGGCGGCAAGGACGCTGCGCGGAATGTCGCCGACGACGCAGGCGCAGGCGGCGATTACACTGCCGTCACCGATGTGCGCGCTGCGCAGAATGGTGGCTCTGCCGCCGATCCAGACGCCGTTGCCGACTGTAATCTGATAGGATTCTCCCTTGCCTGCACGCCGGCCTGCGCTGCCGATCCGGTGCCCTCCGGTGAAAAAGGTGACGCCGGGCGCGATATCGCAGCAGTTTCCGATGATTACGCTCCCGTTGCCCTCGATGGCCAGATTGCGGCCGATCCAGCAATCGTGCCCGATGCGGAGTGCTCCCGTGCAGAAAAGCGGCCCGACGATTTTTGTGCCCTCGCCGATCTCATATCCGCAGGAGCGCAGGAGCCTTCGCTTTGCAGAGAAGAACCTTGTTCCGGATAAAATGTGGTTTACCAGGTAGTGCGCCATGCGGCGTTTCAGTGTTTTCAGCTTCATTTTTTGTACCAATTTTCATAAATGGGCTCTGCGCGGCTGCATGGGCCGTCCGGAAACAGATCCGGCGACGGGCAGCCGTCCAGAATCGCCTGTGAAAGCTGCACGAGCCGCGCGGCGGCAATCTCCGCATTCCAAAGACTGGTGATGGTTTCGTAGGCGGCTCTCCCGAGGCGCTCCTGCGCAGCGGGGTTGTCCAGCAGCCAAACGAGCTTTTCGTACAGCTCGTTCGTATCTCCGGAGGAATAAACGCAGCCGTTGACGCCGCTTTTCACCAGATACGGCACGGCGCCGATGGCATCGCTTGCAATTACCGCGCAGGCGCTGTTCATCGCTTCATTTAAAACTGCGCCCCATCCCTCGCGCCGGTCGCTGGTAAAGAGGTAAATGCCTGCGGCCTGCATGTGCTCCCGCACGGCTGCCGGGGTCAGTGCGCCGAGAAAGTGGACAAATTCCGTCAGCTCATATTTTGCGGTGAGCCGCTTCAGCTCGTGCTCCATTTCGCCGGTGCCTGCAAGCTCGATTCGGAAGGAGCGGCCGTCGTCTCGGAGGCGTCTTGCGATTTCAATTACGTCGTCCGGGTGCTTCCAATCCAGAAAGCGCCCGCACCAGAGAATGGTCGTTTTTCGCTTTTGCGCGAAAAGCTCCCCGACATCGGGGTATCTTCTAGTTTCCGGAAAGTAGCCCCATTTGTAGCTGCGATGGCGGAAAAGTCCGAATTTTGCATAGTCCCCCGCCGTAAAGGCGCTGGCGCAGAGCAGATATGTTCTCCGCCAGGGGGGATTGCGGAAGTACCACCGGAGCAGACGCGGAAGGTATTTGAGCGCGGAATTCCCGTTCTTCAACGGGCGTTCGGAGTAGCGGAAAATCAGCTTGCCCCTTCGCGCGGCCCACTGCACCAGCGCTTCCGGCGCGGAGCCGGCGATGACTGCGTCCGCCTGGCGCAAAGCGGCATATTCCGCCGTCCCGTCTGCCTTGCAGACATAGGGCGCGCCTGCGTCGGCAGCCCACCCGAGGGCTCTGCGCTCGGCGTCCATCGGCTGCGTGGCAACGAAGGTGTACTGCGCATCGGACGCAAGCGCGTCGGACAGCGGCTGCTGGTGATGATTGAAATAGTTACTGAGAAAGACGAAACGCACGGGAATCCTCCGTTCTTTGCTCCTCGCCGGTCGCTGCAAGGAAGATGCCGAAGAAAAGATACACACTCAGGCCGCCCGAAAACAGCGCGGCTTCGCCGATCCCGAGAAGAAGCACACAGATAAAGCCGAGAAGCATGCTGTTCTGCGCCGGAGATGTGACCTTCTTTTGCTTGTCGCGCATGAGAAGATAAAGAAATATGCAGACCAGAATCAGGATGGACAGACCGTAGGAGGCCAGAATGTCAACATGCGTATTGTGCAGCTGAGAGCTTCCGGTGCCGCCGCTGACCTGATAGTAGGCGCCGAATATGGGGGAGGCGGCGAAGGCCTGAAAGGCGGGCAGCCAGATTTTCGTTCTGGAATTCAGCTTTTTGCCTTCTCCTGCGAAGAAGGAGAACAGCTTTGCAAAGCCGGTGCTGTCTACAAAATACAGATACACGATTGCAAACAGCAGGGGAACGATTGCCACGAGCCAGAGCGTCCCTTTCCGGAAGGTGAGGTGCTTCTTCCGCAGAAAGAAGAGCAAGGAGAAAACGGTGAAGGCAAGGACTGCCAGAAGCGCGTTTCTCGATTCGGTCTGGTAGAGGAACACGAGCTCCGCCGCAGCCATGGCAAAAAGCAGAATTTTCATGGGAACGCGCTTTTCCTGAAATGCCGCGACCTCCAAAAACATCATCATGCAGGAAAGAAAAAGCGCCGTCAGATTCGGATTGGTGAACCGGAAGGTGAGGTAGCGGGTATACTGCCCATTGAGCAGGTGCATCTGCTGATTCCGGAAGAGGTACATAAACAGCATAAAAGCGCCGATCAACAGGAATAGAGCTTCCAAAAAGCGAAAGGTCGTCTGATCCAGAGAAATCCGCCGGATTGCCGCCAGGAAAATCACGCTGCAGCAGAACATGATGTACTTTTTCAGGTATTCGAAGGAGAAGCTCGCCCCGGTGAGCGCCGCATTGATCGCAACGTGGACAAAGGCGAGCAGGACAATGGCGATGGCCAGCCAGTCCAGCTTGTCCAGAGACTCCGTCGTTGTGCAGACCCACAGCGCCGCTGAGACGAAAAAGCTGATATAGAAGAGAATGCTCACCAGCTGCCGCAGATAGAGAATCTGGCAGAGGATGATTGCTGCGCCGAGCAGGTAATCCAGGCGCAGCAGCGCTATTTTTGTTCGCTGCATAGGACCTCCTGATAGAGTGCCTTGTATTTTTCAATCATGGTTTCTTCTGCATAGCGTGCCCGCGCCGCCAGCGCAATCTGCTGCGCGTCATGTGGAGTGGCGAGCATTTGCCGGATGCAGTTCCTGAGCGCGTCCAAGTCGCCGTGCGGGACAAAGCGGCCGTATTGCGGGAGGGATATCTGCTCCGGCGCACCGGCACAGAACCCGGCCACCGGCGTGCCGCAGCAGAGGCTTTCTGCGCAGACCATGGAGAAGGTCTCGCGTTTGCTGGTCAGCACCGTCAGGTCGGCAAGGCTGTAATAACGTGCGAGAAGCGTCTGGTCACGGATCTCGCCCAGCAGAGTGACGTTTTCGGGGAGACTGCCGCGCAGACGGTGCTTTCCGGCCACCAGGAAAACGGCGTCCGGCATTTCTTCTGCAAGACGCAGCACATACCAGCCGCCCTTCGGATCCTCCTTGACGTCGCTGAACATCGCGGTGGCGTGGAAAATGGTTTTTTTATGAGAGACATTGTGCAACTCCGACAGATTTTCCGCCCTGTACTGGTGGAAAACTCCGGTATCGACGCCGTTGAGGATCACACAATGGTTGGTTTCGGAGAAAATGGGGGAGCTTTTTGCGCGCTCCATCAGCCAGGGAGAGACGGAAACGACGCGCAGGGCAGCGCCAAACCCGGAAAACGCCCGCTGCATTCTGAGAAAGCTTGCATGCGTGCGGTCGAGCAGCAGGCTCTTGCTTGCCGCGTACCGCCGCGGACATTTGCCGCAGCCGGTTTTCCAGCGCTCACAGTCGAACGCGTGAGAGCAGTTGGCGGTGAACATGAATTCTGCGTGCAGCGTTAAAACGGTGGGAATCTGATGCTCCTTCAGCCAGGAGACCAGACGGTAAATGTTGATAAAATTGCCGTTGATGCATTGCAGATGCACCACATCCGGCTGTTCCTTTTGTAAAATGCGAATTGCCTTTTGCGTGGCCAGACGGCAGCCGCCGTAGCTGAGACCGGTAAACCGGGAAAGAAGGCTGTTTGCTTTGCCATAGAGATTGCCGCAAAGGCGGTGGACGCCGGGCGCCTCCGCATCCGGGCCGCGTCCGTACAGGACGATGGAATCCGCGCCCTCTGCAAGCAGCGCGGTATGCAGCGCTTTTGTCAGCTTTCCGGTGCTTCCGACGCCGTAGACACAGTTTATTTGCAGAATCTTCACGAATTCACTTCCTATCCAATACCGGCTTACGCCGAGGGGGCAGTTCCCCCTCGGCGCAAGTGTGGAATTAGTTGAGAATCATCTTGCCGTCGTCGGCAAAGGTGTAGCTCTTTTCAGGCAGCAGGCCGTTGGTTTTGGTAATCCAGTAGCTTCTGCCGTGGACGACCTCACCGGAGGTTCTGACATAGTAGTAGTCATCGCCGAGCTTGATGAGACCTGCATAGCTGCGCAGACCATCGACGTAATAGTACAGGCTGCCGTCCTCTTCGACGATGCCATTTTTGGCAGTGTCCTTGACGCGGGGATTTGTCATCTTGCCGTCGGCGTCGAAGGTATAGCTGCCCTCCGCCATCAGTCCGTTGGTTTTGGTGATCCAGTAGCTTCTGCCGTGGACGACCTCGCCGGAGGTCTTGACATAATAGTAGCTGCCGTCGATTTCGATGAGGCCCGCATAGGTGCGCAGACCGTTAACGTAGTAGTACAGAGTGCCGTCTTCTTTGACGATGCCGTTGAGAGTGGGATCCTGCTTGATTTCCGGATCAAGCATTTTGCCGTCGTCGTCAAACCTGTAGCTGCGCTCGGACATCAGGCCGTTGGTCTTGCTGATCCAATAGGACTTGCCATGGACGACCTCGCCGTTGGTCTTGACGTAGTAATAGGCATCGCCGATCTTGATGAGGCCCGCGTAGGTGCGGAAACCGTTTTCATAGTAGAACAGGCTGCCGTCTTCTGCGACAATGCCGTTTTTCGTAGTGTCCTGCGTGGGAGGATCGATCATCTTGCCGGTTTCGTCGAAGGTGTAGTAGCCCACGGGCAGCAGGTCGTTGTTGCGTTCGCAGTAGTACTTCCGACCGACGATCAGCTGACCGTCGCTCTTGGCGTAGTAGTAATCCTCGCCCTGCTTGAACATACCCATGTGGACCTTGATGCCGTCGATGTAGTAGTAGCCGTCCACAATGCCGTTCTGGAACTGGTCGTCATGGAGGATGATGCCGTTCTCATCGAAGTAGTAGCCCCATTCGGGCAGCAGGCCGTTGGCCTTTTCCTTGCTGACCCAGAAGTCCTTGCCCCCCTCGGGCAGAACGTTCTTCACAGCCTTGCCGTCTTCGCCGAAGTAGTAATAAAGGTTATGGCCTTCGACGTCCTTCACCTGGGTCAGCCCCTTGTCCAGAACGTGCTCACCGTTTTCCAGCCAATAGGTGCCGTCGCCCTCGATGCAAAGACCGGTCTTGCCAATTTCCTTGAACTGCGCGGTGTAGACGGTATCCTCGGTCACTGCGGCGGGAGAGGGATCCCAACCGGTGAATTCATAGGTGTGGTGCTGCGTTTCCGCCTTGGTGGGCGTCTCGCCGGTGTAGGCGGGAACCTCGCCGGCATTTACCGTAGTGGTTGCCAGTTCCGTGCCATCCCAGTTTTTCCAGGTGATGGTGTAGGAGGTGATTTCTTCCTTCCAGCTGGCCTTGAGGGTCAGGTCGGAGAAGGCAAGGAGCATGGTGTCATCCCATTTTTCATCCTGAAGGTCTTCTGCCTCGGAAGCATTATAGCCCACGGTGCCGGTGATGAGCCAGCCGTCGAAGGTGTAGCCCTCACGGGTGAAGCCGCATTCGGGAAGCGTGTAATACTCGCCGGATTTGCCGTTGGGAATCTTTACGGCGTCCATCGTACCGGCGCCGCCGTTGGCGTCAAAGGTGACGGTCAGTTTTTCAAACTGGTTGAATACTGCCGTGAAATCAACATCCTGGTGGGGGTTAAAGCCCCAACCGTCGATTCCTGCTGCCTCATCATAGGGAGTCCAGCGATTCAGGAAGATGTAGGTGTAATTTTCATCTGCGGGTCTGCTGGGATCCTCGTTGTCCATGTTCCACTCAGCGTAATCCTCGCAGGTGTAGTCACCCTCCTGCAGGACAGAGCCGTCCCAGTTGAGCCAGCGGACATGATACTTGTGCAGGGTCCACTGGGCGTAGAGGGTAGTGTTTTCGCCGACGGTGATTTCCGCCGTGTCAGCATAGGCCGTACCGCTGCCGTCAGCCACCGTGTTCCAACCGGCAAAATCGTAGTCCGCGCGGGTGAAGGTGTTGGCGTTCAGAGCGGTTGCTTCGTTGGGCTTCACGGCCTGCGCGCCCATGATTCCCTCGCCGCCGTTGGCGTCAAAGGTGATGACGGGGTTCTGTGTCCACTGGGCGTAGAGCGTGGTATCTGCGTCGAAATTCACGGTTGCCTGATCGGCATAGGCCGTGCCAGTGCCATCTGCTGCCGTATTCCAGCCGGTGAAGGTGTAGCCCTCGCGGGTAAAAGTGTTCGGCGTCAGGCTGATTTTCGTGCCGGGCTGGAATTCCATTGTGGACATTGTTCCTGTGCCGCCGTTGGGGTCAAAGGTAATCGTTGCTTTTGCAGTTCCGCCCCAAACGCCGCTTACATAAGGAATTGTGGTCCCCTCAACCACCGTTGCGGTTTCGGTGTAGCTGCCATCTGCGTTGTGCAGCTTCGCGGGGGTGATAGCAATCTCATGTGCCGTTACACTGGAGCCAGACTGCGTGTATTGATAAGTTGTCGTCTCCGTTCCGAGAGCGGCATTTTGTTTGAACACACCGGTACCAGTGGAGCAAATGTCTGCACCACTCGCTGTTGTGTAGATTGTTCCGTCTACGGACAGTGTGCCATCAATATTCACCTTGGCATCTACCAAATCTGCGTCCGTGCGGTTGTAGGTCTTGCTGGGTGAGTACTTCACCGCAACAAACTTACCGCTGCAAGTATAGCTGTTCGCAACCCACTCGTCACGGTCATAAACATAGACGCTGTTACCGCTGAAAATAACCAACTCGGCACCTTGTGCAATGTTGGCCTGCACACCCGGCAGCAGAGCTGCTGTCTGATTGATGGTGAGCTTGCTGCCTTCCGACAGGTTCACAGTCATGTTGTTGGTCAGGGGAAGAACATAATCCTTGGAACTGACGCTCTGACCTGCGAGCTTCAGGTTCAGGTTATTGACTTCTGCTTCTCCGTTGACTGTATAGATGGTGCGATCTGTTGTTCCGTCATACTTTTTAGTGAGACTACCAGAAACTACGTTGAACATACCGTTTTTCCCAACAAAGGGAATCGCAGAGGGGTTGATGCGGCTGATAGCATAAACTGCCACATAGGCAATTTCACTAGCTCCTTGCTCCAAGGTAATTGCTGATTCTATATTCTGAACGTAGTACTGACTGAAAGGGAATACACTGTTTCCCATGGCAGAGGATGCAGTGCCGCCACGGAAATCCGTGATCTGATACCATTCATAGGCCGTACCGCCGGATCTTACCGTGACAGCGCCGTCGCCAGATACAAAGCCCCAGGCATACAGGCTGCCTCCATTTTCTACGACAATGGAGCTACCCGAATTCAGCCAGACCTGGCCGTAGTTGCCGGACATATAGCCGGCGGAGGAACCAGCACACGCTCGATGCTGGCCACCAACACTTAAGCCACCTTGAATAGTGAGGGTCGCGCCCTCTGCCAGAGTCAGACGCTTATACTCGTTGCTTTTTGTGGAAACATTGCCGCTGACCAGTGCAGTTGGAGTGTCTAAGAACAATGTTCCAGCTGCATCGAAGGGAATCAGCAGCGTGATGCCCGCCGGAATGGTATAATTGCCAGAAATAATACCATTAGAAATCAAGGTGATTTTGGATTGACTATTTGCTTGCGCGTAGGAGATTGCTTCGCTTAGATCAGCAAATGGCTGCCCGCTGACCTCAAAAATCGCGGTATTATCAGCAACAAACTTGGCTGATATGGTGCAGTCACTCTCGATGTTTAGTGCGGTGGATGCATTTATTGACAGGTACTTGCTCGCAGTTTCATTATACCAGCCCATAAATTTATAGCCAGCATCCGGAGTAGCCACTACCTGATAGGCAGTCAGGGAACTTTGGGTGTTTGTGTATTCTTCTGTTATACTCGTTCCATCTACCGTATAGCTACCATTCTGAGAGGGTACAAATGTGGCGGTGGCGGTTGTGTCGATAATAAGTGAAATATTGGTAATTGTGATTTTTGCAGACGCAGAAGCTGCGGTACAGGAAAGCACAATTGTCAGAGTGCCGTCTGCCGCGATTGGCTGACTATAGCGTCCGGCTTCTGTATAGGCAGTACCTCCGATCGTAACGGAAGCGCTGCCGCTGATTGTTGGCGTATAATCAAAGGAAAGAATAGCATTATTTCCCTTTTTGTTTGTTAGTGTTAGGGTCGATGATGCAGCTGAGTCGCAACCCCCGGTTTGTACATTTCCTTCAATAGTTCCGGAATACGCTGACCATGACGAGTCAGAGTCTGCGGTCAGTCCGTCTACGCCAAAGCCTGTCAAATCTGCTGCGTTTGCCACAACAGGGAATATGGCGAACACGAGCAGAACGCACAACGCCAGAGCAAGGAACCGTTTTAATGCGTTTTTTACCATTTTCATTTCCTCCTGTTTCGTTTTTGGGTGAGCTGCTTTTGATTCTTTTCTTTTATCGTGACGTACATTACCGTCCCGACAAGTGCCATAAACAATGCGTGGAGTGCCAGAGACGAGATGCCAAGGAACAGCTTCTCATTATCTCTTCCAAATTCCAGCAGGAATCGGGAATAGCCGAACAGCATCAGCATCAGGGGATAGGCCAGACCGTTTGGCCGATAGTCTCGCTTTTTCTCATAGCGGCACACAAGAAACACGACAACAAGCGCCGTCAAGGCTTCCAGCACCGGCATGGGGAAGACGTTCTTTTCCAGCAGGGGATTGTATATGCCCCAGTTGCATGGATAACCATGGCAGCAGCCGACAAACAGGCAGCCCCAATGGGCTACGCCCTGTACCAGAGGAACGCAGGGCGCAACAAAATCGCAGCCGCGGCTCCATTCGATATTCATGATCTTTCCGACCAGCAGAACCGCTAGCGGAACCCATACAAAGGTCCGCACGATGTTGTTTCCGCCCCAGCCCTTGAAGCCGTTCTCTATCCAGCACTGAACGAACATCCAGATCACTGAGACGGTGTACACACCTACAACGAAAACCAGTGCTTTCCATCGGGGAAGGCGATACTTCTTACCGAAAAGCAATGCAAACAGGAAGACTGCTACAAAGCCCGAGGCGAAGAAGATATTATAGAATAGTTGCCCATGCCCCTGCTCTGCAATATACTTGAGCAGTTGATTCATTCTTCTCCCTCTCTTCTGATATGCCGGGGCGGTTTCGCGCCCCGGCGCGTGTGGATTTACGCAGGGATCATCTTCCCATCATCGGCGAAGGTGTAGCTCTTTTCGGGCAGCAGGCCGTTGGTCTTGGTGATCCAATAGCTGCGGCCGTGGACGACCTCGCCGGAGGTCCTGACATAGTAGTAGTCATCGCCGATTTGGATGAGGCCCGCATAGGTGCGCAGACCATCAACGTAATAATACAGGCTGCCGTCTTCGGCAACGATGCCCTGTTTGGACTCGTCCTTGATTTCGGGATTCAGCATCCTGCCGTCCTCGCCGAACTCGTAGCTGCGCTCGGCCATGAGACCGTTGGTCTTGGAAATCCAGTAGCTGCGACCATGCACGACCTCACCGGAGGTTTTGACATAGTAGTAGCTGCCGTCGATCTCAATGAGGCCTGCATAGGTGCGTACGCCGTTAACGTAATAGAACAGACTGCCGTCCTCGGAAACGATGCCGCTCTTGCCGATATCCACAGGATCAAGCATCTTGCCGTCGTCGGCAAATTTGTAGCTCTTTTCGGGCATCAGGCCGTTGGTCTTGGAGATCCAGTACGTTCTGCCGTGGACGACCTCGCCGGAGGTTTTGACATAGTAGTAGCTGCCGTCGATCCGGATGAGGCCTGCATAGGTGCGCACGCCCTTTTCGTAGTAGAACAGGCTGCCGTCCTCTTCGAAAATGCCGGATTTGTCGCTGAGCTTGCCCTCGGCATCAAAGGCGTACAGTCCCTCGGCAAGGCCGGTGTCATTCATCCGTTCGCAGTAGTAGGTCCGGCTGACGACCAGTGCGCCGTTGCTTCTGGCGTAGTAATAGTCGTTGTCGATGCGGAACATGCCCATGTGGACGCGGATGCCGTCAATGTAGTAGTACAGAACGCCGTCCACGGCGGTAATGCCGTTCTGGAACAGGTCGTCATGGAGAATGACGCCGTTTTCGTCGAAGTAGTAGCCCCACTCGGGCAGCAGGCCGTTGGCCTTTTCTGCGGAAATCCAGAAGTCCTTGCCGCCCTGCGGCACGTTCTTTACGGCCTTGCCGTCTTCGCCGAAGTAGTAATACAGATTGTGGCCGTTTTCGTCCTTTACCTGCGTCAGCCCCTTGCCTTGAACGGGCTTGCCGTTCTCCAGCCAGTAGGTGTCATCGCCGTCGATGCACAGGCCGTTTTTGCCGGTCTCCTTGAACTGCGCGGTGTAGACGGTATCCTCCGTGACCGCAGCGGGGACAGGATCCCAGCCGGTAAATTCGTAAGTATAATAAGGCGTTTCCTCTCTGACGGGGGCGCCGTCATAGGCCGGAACGGTGTTTTTTGCAACGTATTCCGTTTTCAGCGCTTCCCCGTTCCAGTTCTGCCAGGTCACCTTGACGCCGGTTCTGGGGATAACGGTGCCGTCGCGCAGCTTCTCACCGCAGCGCTTGCAGTATACATCGCCGGTGTAGCCGTCCTCGGAGAGGGTGGGGGCGATATAGCCGCGGGTTTCCTCGTCGTGGCCCAGGGAGGGAATTTCCGTCTGTGCAGTCAGAATTTCGTTGCAGACGGAGCAGTGCTTGCCCTCGGTCTTGCCGGGCGTGGTGCAGGTGGGTGCAACAGCCGCATCAACAACCTCGGTGTGGCCCTTGGCCGGGATGACCTCGCCTTCGTACAGCTTTTTGCCGCAGTTTTTGCAGTAGGTGTCGCCGGTGTAGCCGGGTTCGGTGCAGGTGGCGTCCTTCGCATCGCGCTTTTCCGAAAGCAGATGGCGGCACTCGGTGGTAAACTGCGCGGTGTAGGTCACATCGCCGGTGACGGCGGTGACCGGCTTATCCCAGCCGCAGAAGGAATAGGTGTTGTTTTCATCCGCCGCGCGGGTGGGGGTAACGCCGCCGTAGACCGGTGTTGTGCCGTACTCCACGGTGGAGCGGAACAGCTCCGTGCCGTCCCAGTTAAGCCAGCGGACAGTGTAGGAGCGCAGCTCCTTTTCATACACGGCGGTATATTCCGCGTCGCCCATCACGGGCACCGGCTCCGGCGTCCAGCCGGTGAAGCGGTAATTGTACTGCGCATCGGGGAGCTTGGCCGCTGTGTGAGACGGCGTTACGCCGTAATTCACCTTTTCAGTCGCCAGCACGGTACCGTCGTCATTCTTCCAGGTGATTGTGCCCTGATAGGGGGAGGGATTCACCATGCGGCCCTGCTCGTCGAACTGGTAGTTGCCTTGCCTCATCAGGCCGTTGGTGGTTTCTACCCAATAGGTGCCGTTTTTGACCATGGCGCCGCCGGTTTCAAACTTGAAATAGTAGTAGTATCCGTCGACATAGCGCAGGCCCGGCTCGGTGTTCTTGATACCATTTTCCACCCAATAGGTGTTTCCGTTCCAATCATAGAAGCCGTTGACGTGCTCCTGCCAGACGCCGTCTGCGGCGAAGGCATAAATGATATTCTTGCCGCCGACGTTCAAGCCGTAAAACCCGGTGGCGGCATATTCGCTGGAGCGGAAATAGTACTTGTTGCCGTCAACGGTGTGCCACTGCTGGGTGGCCCAGGAACCGGCCCACATATACTTTGTGCCGGTGCTGTTTTTGATCAGATCGCCGCGGATCAGAACACAGTCCTTAAAGGTGTAGTGATAGCCGCCGATGGTCTGCTCGCCGTCCAGGGCAGCGTAATCCCAGGTGCTGAAGAAATAGTTTTCCACCTTGCCGCCGGGATGGGAAATTGCTTTCCACTTCGTGATTCGTGTGCCGTTTTCGGCGAAGTAGAGCTTGCCGTTCAGGGTAAACAGACCGCTGATCTTGCCCTTGGAGGCGCCGTCCTCGCCGAGGTCATAGAAGAATTTGCCGCTCTCGCCGGTGACGTTGCTGGGCAGCTCCTGAATGCCGGTAAGCCGCTCGTTGTTCTGATAGTAGAACCACTTGCCATCCTCCTGCACCCAGCCCTGCTTGACGGATTTGTCCAGCGTGTAGATATCCTCAAAGGAGCGGAGATTGTCCTCGTAGAAGTGCGCGCCTCTTTCCGGAGCGCCGTTATAGGTGTATTTGTCGCTTTCGTAGGGATAAATGCCGTACTTTTCCTGATTGTCCTTGTTGCTGGCGATGCTATACACCGCGCTGGAGCGCAGATAGATGTCATAGCTCAGCTTGCCGCTGACGGTGACGGCCAGACGGTTGTTCTGCCAGGCGGCATCATCCGTGGGAATGAGCTTCAGACCGCTGAGGATGCAAAGGGAGTTGGCGGTGGAGGGGTCGATGGCCTGCGTCTGGTTTTTGAAGTTGCAGACCAGCGTCAGGGTGTTTGTTTCGGCGTCAACCTCATAGGAGGTCAGATCGAAATACTCATTGACCAGCTTCATGCCGGTGGTATCGATCGTGACACCCGCCGGGGCTTGGAGCTGAATCCTCACCTCCGTGTGCTGGCTGACACGCTCTGCCAGCTGCAAGAGGAAATCCCATGCCGTGGCGCTGGAATCGTCGCCGCCGGGCAGCAGGGCCATCAGAGGCTTGATCTTCTCGGGAATGGGGATCTGCTTCATATCCACGGCGAAGATGTAGGAGGTATCCATGCAGACGCCGGGCTTGTCGATATAGTAGACGCCGTCGCCGCGGGTGCTGGAGTTGGAGACCTCGCGCTTCCAGGCAAGCAGGCGGTCGCCGCCGGTGATGTCGTCAAAGTCGAAGGACGCCTCGCCCTCCTTGTAGAGGTAGACGGTGAGCATCACGGCGCTGGACATATCCGGCTGACCATTTTTCAGCAGGGCCGCGCCGATGACGACGGAGCGGATGCCGGAGCTTTCGTCGCCGGTGAAGGTTAAACCGTTGATCTTGCCTGCCTTGCTTTCCAGAACGGCCTGGCCGTTTTCCACAAAGCCCAGCATCACGTCGGCGGTGTTTACCGCAACCTGATTGCCGTTATACAGAGCCGTCAGGGGCAGCTCGGCGGGAACGCCGTAAATGGCGCTGATGCTCTCCTTGCCGAATTTCAGCGCGGTGGGAACCACCACGTGTAGCGTTTTGCTGCCGAGAACCTTGCCGTCCGCCACGGCCTGCACCTGCACGTCGCCAATGGCGGCGGCGGTGAAGCTGCTGCCGGAGATTGTGCCGATGCTGCTGTCGCCGACCTGAAGGACGGTGCCCTCGGGAAGCTCGGCGGCGTTGCCGGAGGCGCTGACGCCGGTCACGGTAATGGGGAGGCTGGTGCCTACGGTGAGATAGTCGTAGCTTGCGGAAACGATGGCGTGGTCAAACTCGTTGGAGGGTCTGGCCGTGGAAACGACCATCAGAGAGGAGCTGACGGAGCGGGCATAGCCGTCGGAGGGGCGGTTTACCACGGACAGCTCGTCCTCGCCCTCTTCCTTGGCGACAAAGGTGGTGGAGCCGCCGCCATCCAGGTTCATGGCCACGACGCATCCGGCGTCCAGCATGACCTGCGCAATTTCGATGGCGCTGCCGCCGGCGGAGACAGGCTCCTGCCGGCCGTCCATGACCATCAGCACAACGCGGTTGTCCGCGGTGATGCCGACGCAGGTGCGGGAGGCGCGGGTGTCATAGTAGTTGCCGCCGCCGCTGACGGCAAGCTTGCCGTCCTTTACCAGCATAATGCTGCCGCCGACGGCTTCGACGATATCGTCTTTATACGCGGCATAGTCCGAGGGAGCACCGATGATGGGCGTGCCGTCCTTGAGTACGGCGAAGAAGTTCTCGCTGCCAGCGCCGTGGTACTCCACGCCTTCCATGACAAGCGCGCCGGAGGGGGCGCCGTTGGTCATGTTATAGAAGTCGGCGTTCACACCAACAACAGGCGTGTAGTTGGGAATATACAGATCGGAATTTTCCGGGTCGGAGTGGCGGGCCTTTGCGGCGTCCATCTGGTCCTGCACTCGGGCCATGCCCCAGGGCGTGCCGATGTTGTCCTTGTAGTTGGCGTAGATATTGACATCGCTGCGGGTCACATCCGCCTCGGCGATGTAATACACCAGCGTCTTGCCGTCCTTGGCCGTGGCGCTGCGGAGGGTTTGCGTGACGCCAGGGGCCAGCGTGGAGGTCTCGCTGGAATAAACGGTGTAGTAATCGTTGCTGGGCTTGTCGGTGATGCCGCCCGTCAGCTCATACAGATAGTCGGCGAAGGCATAGCAGCAGGCCGTGCGCAGATCGGCGATGTCCGTCAGGCTGCGGCTGGTCTCCAGCGCGGCAATGGCGGTGTTGTTTTTATAGGCGCTGAGAACGGCGGCGCGGATCTCTTCCTTGGTGCCGGCACCGGGGAAACGGCTGCGCAGCAGGAATTCCGCGCGGAATTTATCCGTGAGGCTGCCGCCGAAGTAGTTGCTCATCACGGCGCTGATGGTCTTGCCGCCGGAGAGGTTTTGGACGATATAATAGGCGTCCAGGTCGCCGTACAGGTCCAGAATACCGAAGCTGTGGACGTCGTCGTCCTCCGAGGGGTCGTCATAGCCCAGATGCTTGCCGTCGGTGCGCAGCTCATAGGCCATATCCTCCACGGTGGTGGAGGTGAGGGGACTGTATTTCTTGGTGTAGTCGATGAGATCGCAGATGTCGCCGCCCCAGCCGCCAAGATCGCCGTTGGTTACGGCGGCGGATGCGTTGGTCTGCATGGTGTGATAGGAAATGTCCATGCAGCCGAACATGTGCACAAAGTCTACCCGGTCGCCGTTGGGCAGGGTGAACTCCGTCAGGCTGCGCAGCGCCGCAGCCGTCGTGCCGTTGGCCGCGTCCTGATCGGTTACATATTTGGTAAAGTCGGTCTTTTCTTCGCCGGCCAGCATGGTCCAGCTGCCGCCGGTGTACTTCTCCACGCCGCAGCGAATATAGTTGATGACCAGACCAACGGCATCTTCACCGGTGTGCTCGCGGGCATACGTCTGCGCATAGCCCTCCAGCACCTTCAGGTTCTGAAGAAATGCCTGATATTCCGGCGCGTCCTGCGCCGCCTGCACCTGGGCTGCCTGGACGACGGCTCCAAGGTTGTCGTCCCCGGCAGAGCTGAGGTATCCTGCGTTTTCGGCGCCGTCTTCCCGGCTGTCCGGCGCAAAGGCGCTGGCGGGAAGAAGAACCGAAAGCAGCATGATGATCGTCAGAACGGCTGCGAAAATCTGTTTGGTCGCTTTTTTCCTCATAATGATCCCTCCGATGTTACTTTTTCAAATGATCAAGCAGGTAGTTCAGATCCTCCTGCATGGCGTAGAAGCGGTTTTCCTCTGCCTCTGTCCAACCGGCATTTTCGGGCATGGGCGTGACGCGGAGATACACGTTTCTCTGCGTGCCGTCGGCAGCCTTCAGCATGCCGACGAGCGAGCCGTCCTCGCTGCCGATGGTAACCTCAAATAAGGTGCAGTCCGTCTCTTCAAATTTGGAGCTGAAGGTCACGACGATATCGTCGCCGCGCTGATCCTGACGGATGATGACATATTCCTGCCAGCTTTCCGGGTAATGCAGATCGCCGTAGGCGGTGAGAATGACAAGATCGTTGGCGGAATCCGGGGCTTTCCCGGCGGAACCGGCGCAGCCTGCGAGAAGCCCGCACAGCAGCGCGAGACACAAAAGCAGGCATAACCGGCACTTTCCGGAGTGAATGCGTGGTATCATTTTTGAAGCTCCTCCTGGGTCAATGCAGCGTTTTCAATGGCCTTGCGGAAAATTCCGCGCATAATGGCGTCGTTTGTTTTCTGCTCGTGACACTGTGCCGCAAGCTCCCGCGCCGCGCTGACATATTGTTCATAGACATCCGGCCTGCCGTTCAGCTCTTGCAGAGCGGCGGGCAGCTCGTCCGCGGAATGCAGGATACGGGCGGCATTGTGCTTTTGCAGATAATCGATGGAGGCAATCTGCGCCGGGCCGTAGGCGAGCAGACAGGCGCCGCTGCACAGACTCTCGGCAATTTTTGTTGAAAGGGAGTATTTTGTGCGTCTTGCGGACTTTTTGTCGAATGCCTCTGTGATGATCAGGAACCGGCTGCGGCCGAGAAGCCGCTCGATTTCAGAAGCGGAAACGCTTCCGCAGTAGTGCAGCCCGTTTTCCTCCGTGACCTGCCGCAGAATGGCCGGATCCTGTTCGCCGGTATATACGTCAATGGCGGGCAGACCGGGAAGTGCGGCACGCTTGAGCGCGCGGCCCAGCGCAGCCAGCGGGACAATGCGGTTCAGACCGAGATTTCCGGCGTAGACGATGCCGGTGCGCTGTGCGGAGGGAAGCGCATAGGGGTTACAATCGGCGGCAATCCGTACGGTCTGCAACGGGAAGCCGAAGAGACGTGCGTAGTCCTCCTCCATCTTGTCGCTGATGGTGACGATGGCTCTTGACTGCTCCGTCGCCCGCCGTGCAAGCTCCCGCAGGTGACGGCATTGCAGCTGCTGAAAGAGAGAATGGGGTCTTGCGGGCGAGAGATAATAATCATCCGCGCACCACATGACGACCGGCACGTGCAGATACTCTGCCAGGGAAAGCGTGACGTGATAGGAAAAGGCATAGTCGCCGGCGGCGAAGAAAATCACGTCCGGGCGGAAATCCTCCGCCCATTTCAGCAGGGCTGCGGTCTTCCACTTTCCGAGGAACCACATGCCGTTGCGCAGCAGATAGATCAGCGGAGTGCGCCGCCGCGAGAACCGGTAGACCCTTGCCAGATTTCCCCGGTCGGTTCGGCTGGCGGCCGCGGTGGTGTCAATATCCTCCGTGCCGAAGGCGCGCCCGCCCGCCCGCCGGGTAAAAACGGAACGCAGAACCTCGCTGTCCGTAATTCTGAAATAGCGCAGACAGCAGCGCTGCGTCGGAATTTCCTGGTGAAAATACAGCTGCGCAAGCTGCTCCGGCGGAATTCCGGCAAGCATGTGCGTCATGGTTTTTCCCATGTTTCCGGTGGAGCTGAATACATTATGACTGATTACGAGAACTCGCGGTGTTTCCATGAAAAACGCTTTCCTGCTTTATCGAATACTTCTGGTATGGACGGCGAAGCGCATCTTTTTCTGCTCTTCGAGATGTGTTTCATAGGAATGATCGGGGTCGAAGATGGCAACATGCTCCTTGCACAGGCGCTCCTCGGGGGAGGGAAGCACCCGGTAATCGCCGTAGAGCCTGGTCAGCAGCGCGTCATAATGCGCAGAAACCGGGAATATGCCGTCCTCAAAGGGCAGCTCCGTGTTCTCCTCCAGCCAGCCGCGGGGGAAGATGTTCTTCTCATAGCTTTTTCCGGCGGCAAGGAAGGAGTGCACCATCTTCGATTTTGTGTCCCTCCTGCGCATGCAGATGCGTTCGAGCGGGCGCCGGGGGAGTGGGCGGCACAGCTGCAAAAACAGCCTTTTTGCGGTGCTGTCCGTTTCGTAGCCACGCGCGTAGAGCGCCTTGGCGATGATCGCCTTGGAGGCGGCGAATTGCAGCCGCCGCGCGAGCGGACGATCTGCCAGATTGTCACAGGGGAAAATATCGATGTAAACGCCCTGATGGATCTCGGGATCCTTCGGGTGGTATTTTTCAATGCAGGTTGTGCCGTTGCGGCGCAGCTTGGAAAACTGCATCGGCCAGTGCGGGCCGTGCTCCTGCTGCACATAGTAGATTTCAGCGTCAAAATCTCCGGCGGCCTCCCGGAAAAACCGGTCATATTCGCGCCGCTCAAGAATGACGTCAACGTCGTCGTCCCAGGGAACAAAGCCCTGATGGCGGACAGCGCCGAGCGCCGTTCCGGCAAACAGCTGGTAGCGAATGCCGTGCCTGCGGCAGACGCGGTCAAAGTCCTTGAGCATTTCCAGCAGGATTTCCTGATGGGCGCTCAGTTCTTCTTTCTCTTTTATCATGTTACACTCTCTTGTGCTTGCGGAAGCCGCGCCAGGCGTAGGCTGCAAAGGCGCCGACGGCGCACGGCAGGGAGAGCTCTTCCACCCGGCGGTAGATCAGCCACCGGTTCTTCGCGGATTTGAGCTTGTTGTTGGAGCGGGAGCCGCGGACAATTCTATAGTCTGCGAGGATCTCGCGGCAGGCGGCGGGCTTGTATCCGGCCTTGAGCAGCGTGAGCCAGAAGGCGTAGTCCTCGTGGTAGCAGCCGGCAGAGAAGCGATGCGCCGAGACAATGGCGCGTGACAGCAGCACGGTCGAGCAGCTCAGAACGCTCTCCTTGAGCATCTCGCGGTAGGAGGTCGTCTCCGGTACGATGAAGTCTGACAGGTGCGCGCCCTGCTCGTCCATCAGCGCATAGGAGCAGTAGAGAATGTCCGCGCCGCTGCGCTCCGCCAGAGCAAGCTGCCGCTCCAACTTTTCGCTGTGCCAGACATCGTCGCTGTCGAGCAGAGCGATCCATTCGCCCTGCGCAAGATCGAAGCCGAGATTTCTCGTTCCGGCGACGCCGATATTTTCCGGAATGCTTTGCAGCCGGATCCTCTCGTCCGCAGCGGCGAAGGCTGCGGCGATCTTTGCGGTATGGTCGGAGGAGCAGTCGTCAAGAATCAGAAGCTCCCAGTTTTCATAAGTCTGCGAAAGCACGGATTCGACGGCCTCCGCAAGGTATTTCTCTGCGTTATAGGCAGGCATGATGACGGAAACGAGAGGATGTGTTTTTGCAGTATCCATCGATTTCCCTTTCTTTATCCAAGCTTCCTTTCCAGAAGCCTTCTGCATTTTTCCAGATCGCGGTAGCCGCTGCCGAGCATGTGAATGTCACTGCCGAGGTATTTCACATAACCTGCTTCGACCCAGTCGAGATAACGCTTGCGGTGCAGCGGCTTTGCCAGGCATTCGGCGTTGAGCTGGAGGGGGATGCCCTCCTGCACCAGCAGCAGGATGTCCTCCGGGCGGTACCGGTCGGCGTGCGCAAGGACGATGCGCAGATCCCACCTTTCGTGCAGGCGGTACAGCGTTTCCCAAATGGATTCCGGCCAGGCGTAAAACGGCATTTCCAGAAGCAGCTCGTCTGTTCCTTCGCGGCACAGGCGCGGCAGCTCCTCCAGACGCTCCATGCCGTCGCAGATCAGCACCTCGGCGCCGAGCTGTATCCTCGGCGCATCTGCCGGAGCCGCAGCGGCAAGCAGCCGGGCGGTTTCCGTCCGCCGCTCCAGAAACGAGGCGATGCTCTCCCGGTGGGGGTAGAAGTGCGGCGTGGCGCAGATCGTTTGGATTCCGGCAGACGCGGCCAGCGCAAGCTGCTTCAGCGAGGTCGCGGGGCCGTCGCTGCCGTGGTCGCAGCCGGGCAGAATGTGCGCGTGGTAATCGAGCGTAAGGTCGATCCCTAGGTCAGCGCGTTTCATAGGGGTCGCTGTAGGAGTATTTGTATCCGTACTTGTCGCCGTATTTATATTTATAGGAGTACTTTACGGATTTCATATTCAAATCATTCAGAAGGACGCCGCAGAGGTTGCCGCCCGCGCGGCTGACGGCCTCGATTGCGGTGTTCAGCTCGTCGGAGGTCGTGTTGCCGGACTTTGCGACGAGAACGACACCGTCGACAAAGGTGGAGATGATCTGTGCGTCGGCGACGGTGTTGATCGGCGGCGTGTCGATGATGACATAGTCATAGCGCTTGGCGCATTCCTCCACAAAGCGCTTCATGCGGTCGGAGGCGAGAAGCTCGGAGGGGTTGGGCGGGATGGTGCCCGTGCAGACGATCCACAGCGGCAGCTCCTTGACCTTGACGACCTCAAGCTTCCAGATTTTGGCGAGGAAGTCACACAGACCGGTGGAAACATCCACCTTCCAAAGGCGGCGCTGCGTCGGCTTGCGCATGTCCGCATCGACGAGAAGGACCTTCTTCCCCAGCATGGCATAGCTGATGGCGATGTTTGCGGCCGTCAGGCTCTTGCCCTCGGAGGGCTTTGCACTGGTGACGGCAAAGGTTGTGCAGGGGCGGGTTTTGTCCGCCGTCATGCAGAACATCAGGCTGGTGCGCAGCTTGACGTAGGCCTCCTTGATGGCGAAGGGCGTGTCATTGGTGAGCAGCCTGCGGCGGTTGACGGCGATGACCTCGCTGGTCGCCTTATGACTGTTTTTCTTGCTCGGCATGATGCTCTGCACCTCCTTCCAGCAGCGTCCAGGCGGTGAATTTACTGTTGGCAGATACGTCGATGGCGGGAATCTGCCCCAAAACGGTGATCCCGGCCAGCGCAGCAATGTCCTCCGGCAGATAGATCGTCGTGTCGGAGAGCGCTCTGAGGATAATGATCACGGCGGCGATGATCACGCCGACGACCGCGCCGATGGCGCTGTCAAAAACGGTTCTGG
The DNA here is from genome assembly GCA_934622035.1 of uncultured Oscillospiraceae bacterium. Classification (GTDB taxonomy): domain Bacteria; phylum Bacillota; class Clostridia; order Oscillospirales; family Oscillospiraceae; genus JAZOXB01. The sequence goes on along the minus strand of CAKTVG010000011.1, from coordinate 3,409 downwards.
GCGCGGATTTCTCTGTGGCGACCTCGGGACGGTCCACCACCTCGACACCGCCGGCGCGGGTGATGCGGATGATCTCCGTCGGCGCGACGGAGGCAAAGGAGTCGGCAATCCGGCAGGCGAATTCAGGGCTGGTGGAGGTAACGACGACCTCGAGAAGCTGTGTGTCGGTCACGACTGAAACGGCGACCATGCGGCTTAGCTCTTTACGGCTGATGCCGGTTTCACCCAGATCGTCCAGCACGGCGTCAAGCACGGAGTTGCTTTCAAGGATTTTGGAATACGTCGTTGCCAGACTCTCGGCGGCCTGAAGGTCGCTGTTGTTGATCGTGCCGTTCTGCGGGGTACTGTTGGCACCGTTGTAGACATAGAAGCTGACGCGCGACTCATAGGTCGGGGTGACCAGCAGCGATACCGCCAGATAAACAAGGCCGGCGCACAAAATCGCTGCGATCAGCAGCCAATAGCATTTTCTCAGGAGTAATCTGATCACGTCCCACAGGGAAACCTCGTGATTTCCTGTGGGACTTTGGGATGTTTTTTTCTCATTCATGCGTGGGGAGCTCCTCCAAATACAAATTACCGTGCACCTTTTCCGCAAAACACAACAAACACGGTTTTCAGCATGCACACGAAGTCAAGCCGCAGAGATTGGTGGGCAATGTACTCCATGTCGTAGACGATTTTTTCCTCCGGCTCCAGCTCGTAGCCGCCGTTGACCTGCGCGTAGCCGGTCAGGCCGGGCGTTACCGTCAATCGATAGGAAAAACCGATGATGTACTTTTCAAATTTATCGTAGAAGTACTTCCGCTCGGGGCGCGGCCCCACAAAGCTCATCTCGCCCTTCAGAATATTCCAGAGCTGCGGCAGCTCGTCCAGCCGCGTCTTGCGCAGAAACGCGCCGAAGCGGGTGCAGCGCGTATCCTCTTTGTCCGCCCAACGCGGGCCGTCTGTCTCGGCATCCAGGCGCATGGAGCGGAATTTGTAGATCTGGAAGGGAACGCCGTCCTTTCCGAGCCGCTCCTGCTTGAAAATGGGATTTCCGGGAGAATCCAGCACGACCAGCAGCGCAATCAGCGCCATGGGGATCAATAAAATGAGAATCCCCAGAAAGGAGAAAATAAGGTCGAACGCACGTTTCAGAATCAGATAGCTCTTTTTCTGACAAACGACCGGCCGGGGAATATAATAGGTACGCGGATTGGAAACGTTTTCAGTTGTTCGATAGGAAGATACAGCTTCCATAGTTTTTCGACCCCACATTTTCTAGGATGCCAAATAACACTTTTTATATCTGCTCACAGCAGAACCGTAGAACACAGAAGAGCCTGCGGCGCGGAAAACCGCAAAACGCCGGGAAGACGGGGAAAGAAAGCGGCAAAGCGCACGTATCGGCCTGCATTCTGCATGATACAAATCAGGTGGATTTTGGAAAAAAGTAAGTACTTACTAACTGAAACGCCGGAAAAAACGGTAAATCACCGCGTAAAAGTGTGGTAATCTACCGGGAAATGCATGGGGAATTCGCAGAGTATGCCCCTCTGCGGGCACCCGCATGAAAAATAATTTAACATTATTATAGCAGAAATCGGAAAAAAAGCAATAGCTTTGGTAAATTACGACGAATAAAAATGGGATGATTTTTTTCAGCCGGGGAATATTGCATAATATTGGCGGCGAATTCCACCGCGGGAGCGGCGGTGCGCCGTCAACAGGGCAGTCAGATAACACACTTTTCTCAAAGAACGGCGACCTGGCCGCTGCAATTATTCATCAGCAAAGGAGAACCATCACATGGCAAAAGGAGAAAACATTTTCAAGCGAAAGGACGGACGCTGGGAGGCGCGGTATATCAAGGAACGCACGCTTTCCGGGAAAGCACGGTACGGCTACTGTTATGGAAAAACCTATAAGGAGGCAAAAGAGAAGGTCACGCAGTGCAGGCTGGCGCTCCTGGCGGGCGCACCGCCCACACGCACGGGCAGCCGCCGTCTTGGCGAATATTGCAGTCAATGGCTGGAATCCAAAAGGAGCTGCGTGAAGCCCTCCACTTATATAAAATACGAAACCGCAGTTCTGCGGCACATTCAGCCGGAGCTGGGCGATTGCCTGCCGCGGCAGATTTCCACGGCGCTGCTGGACGGCTTCTCCGCACGCCTGCGTCAAAAGGGACTGGCGCCAAAGTCCGTCCACGACATTCTGGTGACGCTGCGCGGCATCCTGAAATATACCGCCGCACAGCCCGGCAGCGCTTTGGCTGCCGCGGAGCTTCATTATCCGAAGCTGGAGCGCCGGGAGATGCGTGTGCTGTCCCTGCCGGAGCAGGAGCGCCTCGTTGCGTATCTTCTGGCAGACCTGGATTTCGCCCGTTTTGGCCTGCTGCTTGCGCTGTTCACGGGGGTTCGCATCGGAGAACTGTGTGCGCTGCGGTGGCGGGACATATCCCTGCCGGATCAGACGATCCGAATCACCTCTACCATGCAGCGCCTGCGCAACCAAAGCACGGGAAAAACGGAAATTCACATCGGCACAGCGAAAAGCAGCACATCCGTGCGCACGATTCCGATGACGCAGAATGCAGCGCAGCTCTGCGCGAGAATGTCGCCGGGCAGACCCGAATGCTATGTTCTGACCGGAACGGAGGCCTTCATGGAGCCGCGCGCGCTGCAATACCGCTTGGGCAAGTATACGCGCGCCTGCGGCCTGGAGGGCGTGCACTGCCACACACTGCGCCATACGTTTGCAACCCGTGCCGTAGAGGTCGGCTTTGAGATCAAGTCGCTCTCTGAGATTCTGGGGCATGCAACGACCGGCATTACGCTCGAGCGCTATGTGCACGCGTCCATCGAGCTGAAGAGGAACAATATGCAGAAGCTTTCGGCAGTGGGCTTCTGAAGCGCAGTCAGAAAATGGTGTCTGCCGGGAAGGATACAGCTGCTGCGGGCGCGGAATTGCAGCGATTTTTGCGCTTTCTCGCAGAGGGGCATACTCTGCGAAATGGATTACATAGACAAATCCCCCCGTGTGCTGCAAGAGCCATGCAGCACACGGGGGGATAGTTGTAAGCAGTCTATTGCAAGGTCGCTGAGTTCGGTATATTATAAATGACTATCAATATGGAATGTGCAGATGGGAGAAAATAGAATGCGCCTTATCATTTTCATCCGGCGTAAGCATTTTCATAAGCATTTGCAGCTTCAAAAATACGTACAGAACGTTGAAGATAAAGAAAAATCCCCTGCAAATGTTAGATTTGCAGGGGATACTAATAACAAAGACAAGAAATTTAAATAGCAAAAAAGAGGTTTTCAAGACCTGAATCTTGAAAACCTCTGTGGCAGGGCATGTGCTTCCAAATCCGAACACGCTTCCCATCCGGTAGCATCGATCATATCGATATAGCTCACCTGTT
>CAKTVG010000010.1 GCA_934622035.1 uncultured Oscillospiraceae bacterium | reverse complement strand
TTCGATCCGGCGAAAACCCTTATAAATCAAGGGTTTTCAGCGGAGAAAACGGCCAGAGCCAACGCGCATTTCGAGTCAGCCCCGTTATGACCACTTCGATCCCTCTCCGGGGGCGGCTGCGTCCGGCAGCAGCGCGAAAAAGGGTGCGGCTACGAATGCTTTATACATAATAGCCGAAATGCCGGAAAAAATCAAGGGATGTCCGGCACATTTTTTTGAAAATAAGATATCCGGCGAGGCGGCGAAACGGGACTCGGGCGCGGGACAAAGTGGAAATGCGCAGGGAAGCACAGATCAGCTCTTGCGGGAAACGACTGCGGGAAGATTTGCTTACGGCTTTTCTTCGGCCCAAACAGACTGATGAAGTGGGATCCAGATCAACAAACATCGATCATCCTCCGGCAAGCAATGTCTGCGGGGGGAGCTTGCAGCCATTTGCCGAAGCCTTTGCTGGAATAAGGTGCTTTTCCGCAGCGCTACTTTGTGTAATGCAGGGGAGCGATTCCTTATGCACGAACAGAAAATGCATAACATAAGTTTTTTCTGCGGAAATCGGGAACAAAAACAACGCAGAGGCCGTCTTAAAAGCGGATTTACGGCGCAAAGAGTGCAGCGTATCCGCGGAAGCGGCGGGAAAGCGGCGCAGAGACAGAATTGACCTGTTAATTTTTCTTAACAATTGTTTACACGGCGCCGTAACTGTGCTATAATGTCCTGCATTAAAGAGAGGAGGAGCTTCTCATAGAAAATCAGATGAAATCAAACGCAGGCGGAGCGCCTGCGAGAAGGAAAAAGACGAAGAAGCCGGGAAGAGGCCTTCGTGTGGCGGCGATTTTGCTTGGCATCGCGCTGCTGTTGGAGTGCCTGTACTGCTTTATTGTTTTTACGAACAACCCGACGATCCGCTCGCTGCGCGAGGCCTACATAGAAACGGCCATGTCTACCATGTCGCACCATTGGCTGGCGGAGTGGTTTTTCCCGGAGTCCATGGTGCAGGAGGTTGTCAACCGCATGGACGATTCCAAAAAGCAGCAGATCGGCATCATCAGCAAATGGGATAAGGATGCAGAGACGCCGACACATGCGCCGGAGCAGACGGCAAAGGACAGCTTTTATGAGCTGTTCTGGGAGCTGGATCAGGAAAGCCTCGAATCCTATCTTTCCGCACATCCCGAGACGCTGGAAAGCGGCTGGGAGAATCTCAAGATCAATGAATCCGGGCTGGATGACAAGGGAACGAGCATTTACACCACGATGGGCGAACAGGTGCTTGCCATCGACGCAAAGAACAAAATCCTCATCGTCCGCGTGGAGGGCAGCGGCTTCATGGGTGCGCTGGCAATTGCCAAGGACCCGAGCCAGCTCAGCCTTGCGCCGTCGGCGTACATCGGCTCCTATGGTCAGCAGCTGCATGCGATTGCGGAGGAGAACGGCGCGCTGCTCGCCATGACGGGCAGCGGCTTCATGGATCCGGGCGGCGACGGCAGCGGCGGTGAGCTGGCGGGCTACACGATGTGCCAGGGGGAGTCCTACGGCACGCACTTTTCCAGCGGGTATAAGCGCATCGAGCTGCACGAGGACAACCTGCTCTATGTGACGGATGCGGATCAGCCGGTTTCTCCGGGAACGACCGATGCGGTGGAGTTTTCTCCGGCGCTGATCGTAGACGGTAAGGCGCTGGTGGACGAATATTCCGGCTGGTACGCCATCAATCCCCGCGCCTGCATCGGACAGTCAGACAAGAAGGAAATTCTGATGCTGGTGATTGAGGGCCGCATGATCGGCCGGTCGCTCGGCTGCGAGCTGGCGGCCTGCGTGGAGATTCTGGAGCGGCACAACTGCTATCAGGCGATGAACCTTGACGGCGGCACGAGCGCCGTGCTGTGGTACGACGGGCAGTATGTGACGAAGTGCTCCAACACCTCCATCGTTTCGCGTCTTCTGCCGAACGCATGGATCTACGGCACAATGGAATAAAGAAAATAAATTCCCTCCCGGTGAAACTGGGAGGGAATTTGTGCTTATTCTGCGCTTGTAACGATGTCGGCGTAATACAGGCTGCCGCCGCGGTAGATATAGATGCGGATGCTCTGTCCGGCGGAGACGGTTTTCAGAATTTCGTCGTAGTCCTGCACGCTCTGCACGGCCTCTTCACCGATGCGGACGATGATATCGCCTGCGCGAAGGCCGGAGGCATAGGCACTGCTGTCCTCGGGAAGGCTGCGGATCATAACGCCCGCGGGCAGCTTCCAGTAGACACGGGAGCCCTTGGGAATGTCCATGACCTCAAGACCCAGACTGACGGTGGTTTCCTTCCCGGAGCTGTTGAGAAGCTCCCGCAGGAGCGATTTGACGTCGCGCGTGGGAATCGCAAAGCCGATGGCGGGGACGGATTCATAGGAGACCAGCGTGCCCGCATGGGCGACATTGAAGCCGATGACCTGGCCGCTGGCGTTGAAGAGAGGTCCGCCGGAGCCGTCGGCATCCAGCGCGGCATTGGTTTGCAGAAGGCTGACGGTGCGCCCGGAGAGATTGACGTTTTTGTTGATGGCGGAGACGATGCCCTGCGACATGGTCGCCTCGCCCAGCGTCTGGCCGAAGGGGTGACTGACGGCGACGACGCTGTCGCCGGTTTCCAGCAGGTCGGAATCGCCGAACTCTGCGGGAGTCAGCCCGGCGGCATCCGCCTTGAGCAGCGCCAGGTCGCTGGCGGTATCGCAGCCGACGAGCGCGGCCTCATAGACTGTGCCGTCGCTTGTGCTGATGCGCAGCGCGGATGCCTGCGCGGCGGCGTGTGCATTGGTGATGACGTAGCCGTCCTCCGAGAGAACGACGCCTGTGCCTGCCGCGCCGTCCGTACCGGTGAAGACGGTAACCACGCTCGGGACGACCTTCTTGTAAAGCTCCGGCAGCGAGAGCACGCTGTCTGACTCCTGCTGGAGAATCATATCGCCGCTGTTGGTTCCGCTTTCGCTCGGAGAGGCGGACTCCCCAGTGGGATTGAGGGCGACAAGCGCGCCGAGACTGTTTGGCGCGGCGGGCGTATCATGGGTTCGTTTCAGCTCGAGAAGTGCAAAAATCGTGACAAAGTTCGCCGCTGCGAGCAGACAGATCAGAACGATGATGACGGGCAGATGCGAGGGACGCTTTTCCGGCTGGCGGCCGGTGCCGTAATAGCCAGGGGAGGACTGCGGCGTTTCGGGGACAGCCTCGCGGTATTCCGGATCCATGGGAGTCAGGTCATCCATTTTGCACACCTCCTTTATTGTGGATTATTTCTTCAGCGGCATGGTAAAGGTGAATTCCGTTTTGCCATCCTGACTGGTGACGTAGATATCCTCGCCGTGGGCGAGTACAATGGTTTTGACGATATAGAGGCCGAGGCCGACGCCGTCGCGGTCGGTCGAGCGGCTTTTGTCCGTCTTGTGGAAGCGGTCGAAGATCAGCGACAGCTCCTCCGGCGCGATGGTCGGGCCGGTATTGCCGACGGAAACGACAGCCTTTGCGCCCTGCTGCACCACGCGGATGCTCAGAGTGCCGCCGTCGTTGATGAACTTGACGGCATTGTCGAGCAGGTTGTAGAGCACCTGCGTCACGGCATCGGCAAAGGCGTGGACGGTCAGGCCGAACTCCGGCATGTCGATCTCCACATTCAGATGCTTCTGGTTGATGCGCTGCTCGAAGCTCAGAAGCGCCTGGCTGGCTTCCTCGCAGATGTCGAAGTCGCTCAGCTTTTCCGGCGGGATGCCCTGATCCTTCAACCGGGCGACGTCGAGCATGTTGCGCACGAGGCGCGACAGCCGCCGCACCTCGGTGGAGACGAGCTCCATATAGGAGCGCTGCTTTTCCGGCGGGATGGTGCCGTCAAGCATACCGTCGAGGTAGCCTGCGATGGTGGTCATAGGCGTTTTCAGCTCGTGGCTGACGTTGGCAACGAACTCTTGACGGATGGTCTCCGAATGCTGCACGGAGTCGGCCATGTTGTTGAAGGCGACGGCCAGCTCCTCAATTTCCTCATTCTGGTAGCCGGTCGGCACGCGGACGGAGAGGTTGCCGTGCGCAATCTGCCGCGCGGCGGCGGCCATATCCTTGATGGGCTTGGTTTCGCGGCGCGTCAGCGAGGGCATGGCCAGAAGAACGATGAAAAGCACGGTCAGCGCGGCGAGCGCAAAGATTTTCAAGGCGCCGCCGGTCAGACTGGAAAGCTCCGTGTGCTCCACAGAGACAATGACGATGCAGATCGCATCGCCGCTGGCGGAGTAGGCGGCCGTGGCGACGGCCAGACGGCGCTCACCGTAGAGCGCCGAGGCTTCCTCGTCCAGGTTGATCGGGCCGCTGCGGGAGAGAATTTCCTCCACGGTCACATTGCCGAGCTGCTTGCCCACGTGCTCGCAGCCCTGAATGTCCTCGGCGCACAGGATGGCGGTGCCGTCGGTGGCGCAGATCAGAATGTCATTCTCCGAGGCGGCGGAGGCAAGGGAAAGGTTGATGAGAAAATCCCAATCCTGATACATGGAGAGGGGAGAGGAGTACAGCTGCGTCAGCGCGGCAAGGCTGTTGGCCGTGCTTTGCAGGGAAGCCTCCTGCTTGCGCGCGGCGTAGCGGTCGAAAATGAACCAGAAGGACACGCCGAGCAGAATGGTCGCCGCCAGCAGGATGCACAGCATCAGCGTCAGCTGGCGGCGGAAGGTGGTGTTCATTTCGGATTCACCTCGAACTTATATCCCACGCCCCAGACGGTTTTCAGCTCCCACTGGTCGGATACGCCTTCCAGCTTTTCGCGCAGACGTTTGATGTGCACGTCCACGGTGCGGGTGTCGCCGAAATAGTCAAAGCCCCAGACTTCGTCAAGCAGCTGATTGCGCGTATAGACGCGGTTCGGCGTGGAGGCCAGGTGGTACAGAAGCTCCATTTCCTTCGGCGGCGTGGGAACCTTTTTGCCGTCTACGGTCAGCTCGAAGGCATCCATATCGATGATGAGCTTGTCGAAGACCAGACGGTGGGCCGTTTTCTCCGGCTCGATGCCGCTGCGGCGCAGCACCGCCTCAATACGGGCGAGCACCTCCTTCATTTCGAAGGGCTTGGTGATGTAGTCGTCCGCTCCCTGCTTGAGGCCGGAGACCTTGTCCTCGGTTTCGCTCTTCGCGGTGAGCATGATGATGGGCGTCTTGGATTCGGAACGGATGGTGCGGCACACGCCCCAGCCGTCCATGCCGGGCAGCATCACGTCCAGCAGCACAAGGCTGGGCTGCGCCTCGCGGAATTTCTCAATGCCCTTCAGGCCGTCCGGTGCGATGACGACCTCGTAGCCTTCCTTTTCCAGATACAGGCGGAGCAGATCCGCAATGTTGCGGTCGTCCTCCACGATAAGTACGGTTTTTGCCATAGAATATGCCCCACTCTCTCTTTAAATTCTTTTTCATTATACCCCGGATTTTTCGTTTTGGGTGAACAATTTGTAAAAAAAGCGCCGCGGTCCGTCACGCGGCAAAAGAAATCCGGGAAATCCGGAGGAAATCAGAGGTTTTTACTTGCGGTTTTTCGATTTTTGTGATATATTTTAGCATTGAACCGAAGATCAAATCAGCCGCGGCGGCGCTGCCGCTGCTTCAGAAGGGAATGTACTGCATGTACGATCAGAAAAATATCAGAAATATTGCCATTATCGCGCACGTTGACCACGGCAAGACCACGCTGGTCGATGAGATGCTCAAGCAGAGCGGCATCTATCGCGAAAACCAGACCGTTGTCGACCGCGTCATGGACTCTGGCGATCTGGAGCGGGAGCGCGGTATCACCATTCTTGCCAAGAACACCGCCGTGCACTACAAGGACACGAAAATCAATATCGTCGACACGCCGGGCCACGCCGATTTCGGCGGCGAGGTCGAGCGTATTCTCAAGATGGTCAACGGCGTTATCCTGCTGGTGGACGCCGCGGAGGGCCCCATGCCGCAGACGCGCTTCGTTTTGCAGAAGGCGCTGGAGCTGGGCCACAAGGTCATTGTCGTTATCAACAAGATCGACCGTCTGGATGCGCGCATTGAGGAGGTCATGGATGAAATCCTTGAGCTGCTGCTCGATCTGAACGCCACGGAGGAGCAGTTCGATTCTCCCACGCTGTTCTGCTCTGCACGTCAGGGCATCGCCTCCTATGGCCCCACGGAGCCGGGCGTCAATCTCGATCCGCTGTTCAAGACCATTGTGGACTATATCCCCGCGCCCACCGGCGACCCGAACGGACCGCTGCAAATGCTCGTCTCCTCCATTGATTATAATGATTACGTCGGCAGAATCGGCATCGGCCGCATCGAGCGCGGCACGATCCGCCAGAACCAGGAGGTCAGCATCTGCGACTACCATGACCCCTCTCACAGCGCCAAGGGCAAGGTTGTTGCGCTGTATGAATTCGACGGCCTGGGCAAGAACCCAATTACCGAGGCATCCGCAGGCGAGATCGTTGCCTTCTCCGGCATGGCGGATATCACGATCGGCCGGACGGTTTGCGCGCCGGATCAGCCCGAGCCGCTGCCCTTTGTCAAGATTTCCGATCCGACGATCGAAATGACCTTCAGTGTCAACGATTCTCCCTTCGCGGGCAGGGAAGGCAAGTACGTCACCTCCCGCAACCTGCGCGACCGCCTGAACCGCGAGCTCCTGAAGGACGTGTCCCTGCATGTTTCCGAGCAGGGAACGGATGCCTTCAACGTCGCCGGACGCGGCGAGATGCACCTGTCCATCCTGATCGAGACGATGCGCCGCGAGGGCTATGAGTTCCAGGTCAGCACGCCGCGCGTTCTGACAAAGGTCATCGACGGCAAGGTCTGCGAGCCGATCGAGCGCATGGTCGCGGACGTACCTGAGACGTCCATGGGCAGCGTTATTGAAAAAATGGGCCGCCGCAAGGGCGACCTGCTGAGCATGACGCCCGTGGGCAGCCGCTATCGCCTGGAATTCCTGGTTCCGTCCCGCGGCCTGTTCGGCTACCGCAGCGAGTTTTTGACCGACACGCGCGGCGAGGGCATTATGTCCTCCGTGCTGGATTCCTATGCGCCCGTCAAGGGCGACATCGAGCGCCGCAAGACCGGCTCGCTCGTCGCGTTTGAAACCGGTGAGGCCTGCACCTATGGTCTTTACAATGCACAGGAGCGCGGCCAGCTCTTTATTGGGCCGGGCACGGAGGTCTATGCCGGTATGGTCGTAGGCGTCTGCTCCCGCAACGAGGATATGACGGTCAATGTCTGCAAGAAGAAGCAGCTGACGAATATGCGCGCTGCCGGTGCCGACGATGCGCTGCGCCTGACCTCTCCGCGCGTGCTCTCTTTGGAGCAGTGTATGGAGTTCCTTGCGGACGACGAGCTGCTTGAGGTCACGCCGAAGAGCCTGCGTATCCGCAAGCGTGAGCTGGATCATGCCGCACGCATGCGCCAGCTGATGAAAACCAGAAACGGACAATAATTCTCCGCGGGGAAGCATGAAAATGCTTCCCCGTATTTTTATATATATAAGGAATAGGGCGTATTTCGGCGCGGAAGTGCGCATACTGGGCGGGGAAAACGGACGTCACAAAACGTTCAAAAAATTTTTTCTCCAAACTATTGACAAAAGCGAAAGCGGGGTGTATAGTGTGCTTAGCACTCAGAGATGTGGAGTGCTAAAACGAAAGAAAGAGGCCGGCGTCATGGAGCTGTCTGAAAGAAAACAGAAGATTCTCAAGGCAATTGTGGATCTGTATATCCGTACCGCCGAGCCGGTCGGCTCCAAGACCATTGCCGAGATGCCGGACATGAATTTCTCGTCCGCGACCATCCGGAATGAAATGGCGGAGTTGACAAACCTTGGTTATCTCGAGCAGCCGCACACCTCCGCAGGACGAATCCCCAGCCCCCTCGGTTACCGCTTTTACATTGACCGTCTGATGCAGGATTACCGCCTGAGCGTCGATGAGACGAAGAGCATGAACGAGGCGATGGAGCTTCGGATGCAGGAGTTTGACAAGGCGATGAGCCAGGTGGGCAAAATGGTTTCCCGGCTGACGAATCTGCCGGCCTACGCCGTGGCGTCGCATGCCGGCACCGTGACGGTACGCCGCTTTGAGCTGCTGATGGCCGATCACGGCAGCTTCATTCTGGTCGTGATGACCTCGGATGAAACCGTGAAGAACAAGCTCATCAAGCTGCCGATTCAGGTGACGGAGCAGGATCTCAAGCTCCTGTCCGCCGTGCTGAACGCCAGCCTGACGGAGATGACCGCAGAGGAATTTACCCCCGAGGTACTCAACCGCGTGTCCCGCAGCGCGGGCGCGGCGGCGAGCCTGGTGCCTGTCGTGGTGGACTTCACCACGCATGTGCTTGAGGAGTGCCGCAAGGCGGAGGTTTACCTCACCGGACAGACCCGGCTGCTGGGTCAGCCGGAATACCAGGATCTTGAAAAGGCGCAGGAGGTGCTCGGCGCGCTGGATGAGGAGACAATTTCCAATCTTCCGGCAAAGCTGGACCCCAACAGTCCGGTGCAGATTCTGGTCGGTCCGGAAAACGTTGCGCAGGAGCTGAAGGACACCTCCGTGGTGGTCACGCGCTTCGATATCGGCGACGGCATGCAGGGCATGATCGGCGTCGTCGGGCCGCAGCGTATGGACTACGCAAAGATCACCGCGAGATTAAGTTACTTTGCCGAGGGCCTGGGCCGGATGTTTGGAAAGCCCGAGCTGCCGGAGGCAAAGGAGAAGACGGAGGAATAAGCATTGGCTAAGACAAAGAAAGACCTTCCCGAGGAGGAAGTGCAGCAGGAAACGGCCGCACCGGAGCCGAAGGAGGAAAAGGAACCGTCCGAGCTGGACAAGGCGCTTGCCGCGCAGGCCAAGGAGCACGATCAGTACCTGCGGCTTGCTGCGGAGTTTGATAACTTCCGCAAGCGTTCCGCCAAGGAAAAGGACGGCATTTATCAGGATGCCAAGGCAGAAACGGCAAAGAAGTTCCTGCCGGTCTATGACAACCTGGACCGCGCACTGAAGAATGAAACCGCCGACGAGGCATATAAAAAGGGCGTGGAAATGACCATGCGGGAGCTGGTAAAGATCCTGGAGGCCATGGACATCAAGCCCTTCGGCGCCAACGGCGACGTCTTCGATCCTCAGCGCTATAACGCCGTGATGCACATCGAGGACGAGAGCCTCGGAGAAAACGTCGTGGCGGAGGTCTTCCAGACCGGTTTCCTGATGGGCGAGCGCGTTATCCGCTTCGCCATGGTCAAGGTTGCAAATTAATGCACATGCCGCCCGGCGGCAAATAAAACAGTAAATAATTTACCATTCATATAGGAGGATATTCATCATGGGAAAAATCATTGGTATTGATCTTGGTACTACAAATTCCTGCGTAGCAGTTATGGAGGGCGGCGAGCCCGTCGTCATTGCCAACGCAGAGGGCAATCGCACAACGCCGTCCGTCGTGGCGTTCTCTAAGACCGGCGAGCGTATGGTCGGCCAGGTCGCAAAGCGTCAGGCCGTCACCAACGCCGACCGCACCGTCTCTTCCATCAAGCGCCACATGGGCACCGATTATAAGGTCGACATCGACGGCAAGAAGTACACTCCGCAGGAAATCTCCGCAATGATCCTGCGCAAGCTGAAGGCGGATGCGGAGGCCTATCTCGGCCAGACCGTCTCCGAGGCGGTCATCACGGTTCCTGCTTACTTCAATGACGCACAGCGTCAGGCAACCAAGGACGCCGGCAAGATCGCGGGCCTCGAGGTCAAGCGTATCATCAACGAGCCGACGGCCGCTGCACTGGCCTACGGCGTGGATAAGGAAGCCGAGCAGAAGATCATGGTCTACGACCTCGGCGGCGGCACCTTCGACGTGTCCATCCTGGACATCGGCGACGGCGTCATCGAAGTTCTGGCGACGAACGGCAACACCCACCTCGGCGGCGACGACTTCGACAAGTGCATCATCGACTATCTTGTTTCCGAATTCAAGAAGGCAGAGGGCGTGGACCTGTCCGGCGATAAGGTCGCCATGCAGCGTCTGAAGGAAGCGGCCGAAAAGGCGAAAATCGAGCTGTCCGGCGTGACCTCCTCCAACATCAACCTGCCGTATATCACCGCCGATGCTACCGGCCCGAAGCATCTGGACGTCACGCTGACCCGCGCGAAGTTCAATGAGCTGACCGCGCATCTGGTCGAGGCGACCATGAAGCCCGTCCGTCAGGCAATGGCAGACGCCGGCATCAAGGCCTCCGATCTGGCAAAGGTCCTGCTGGTCGGCGGTTCCTCCAGAATCCCCGCCGTGCAGGAGGCCGTGAAGGGCATTACCGGCAAGGAAGGCTTCAAGGGCATCAACCCCGACGAGTGCGTCGCAGTCGGCGCAGCCATTCAGGGCGGCGTGCTTGGCGGCGACGTCAAGGGTCTGCTGCTGCTGGATGTGACCCCGCTGTCCCTCGGCATCGAGACGATGGGCGGTGTGTTCACCCGCCTGATCGACCGCAACACCACCATCCCGACCAAGAAGAGCCAGGTCTTCTCCACCGCGGCTGACGGCCAGACCTCCGTTGAGGTTCATGTCCTTCAGGGCGAACGTGAGATGGCGGCCTACAACAAGACGCTGGGCAAGTTCCATCTGGACGGCATCGCTCCGGCGCCCCGCGGCGTGCCGCAGATCGAGGTCACGTTTGATATCGATGCAAACGGCATTGTGAACGTTTCGGCGAAGGATCTCGGCACCGGCAAGGAGCAGAACATCACCATCACCGCCTCCTCCAACCTGTCCAAGGAAGACATCGACAAGGCTGTGAAGGAAGCAGAGCAGTTTGCCGCAGAGGATAAGGCGCGCAAGGACGAGGTCGATACGCACAACGCGGCCGACCAGGTCATCTATCAGACCGAAAAGACCCTGGGCGAGCTGGGCGACAAGATTTCCTCCTCCGAGAAGGCCGACGTACAGGCCGCTCTGGAAGAGCTGAAGGAGAAGAACAAGGGCAGCGACGTCGAGGCCATCAAGGCGGCGACCGACAAGGTGCAGAAGGCGTTCTATGCCATCTCCGAGAAGCTCTATAAGAATGCGGCTCCGCAGGACGGCGCTCCTACCGGCGGCGCAGCCTCCGGCAACGGCGGCAACGGCGGCAACGACGACGGCGTCGTGGACGCAGATTTTGAGGAAGTCAACGATTGATGATTTGAACCGGTAACAACGGGCGGATCGCATCCGCCCGTTTTACGGGTTTACGCAGCAATCACCAGTAAGAAGGTGACGTTATGGCAAACGAGAACAAGAGAGATTATTACGAGGTTCTGGGCGTCCCGAAGGACGCGACCGAGGCGGATATCAAGAAGGCCTACCGCAAGCTGGCGTCAAAATATCATCCGGACGTCAACCACGATCCGGATGCCGTAGATCGCTTCAAGGAGATCAACGAGGCCAATGAGGTGCTTTCCGATGCGGAAAAGCGCGCGCGTTATGACCAGTTTGGCTTTGCAGGCGTCGATCCCAACTTCAATCCGAATGCGGGCAATCCCTTCGGCGGTGCAGCGGGCTTCGGCGATTTCGGCGACCTGGGCGACCTCTTCGGCAGCTTTTTCAGCGGCGGCAGAAGCTCTACCCGCCGCAGCGCCAATGCGCCCGTTCGCGGCGACGACGTCGGTGCGCGCGTGGAGGTTACCTTTGAGGAGGCAGCCTTCGGCACCGAAAAGGAGATCACGACCTCGCGCATTGAAAACTGCGACCAGTGCGGCGGCTCCGGCGCGGCGCCCGGTACGAGTGCGGACACCTGCCCGCGCTGCAAGGGCACCGGCAGCGTTCGCACGCAGCAGAGCTTCATGGGCATGACCATGCAGTCCACTGCGGCTTGTCCCGATTGCCGCGGCACCGGTAAGATCATCCGCACACCGTGCAGCCGCTGCAAGGGCAAGGGTAAGATTCGCCGCAGTCACAAGGTCACGGTCAAGTTCCCCGCCGGCATCGACGACGGTCAGACGCTGCGCGTGCGCGGCGAGGGCAGCGCGGGCTACAACGGCGGCCCGAACGGCGATTTGATGGTCACCGTCAGCGTGCGCAGCCACCCGCTCTTTACCCGCCAGGGGCAGGACGTCTACTGTGAGATGCCTGTCAGCTTTACGCAGGCGGCCTGCGGCGCGGAGGTCGAGGTTCCGACGCTGGACGGCAAGGTGCGCTATACCATCGGTGAGGGCACACAGACCGGTACGACCTTCCGTCTGCGCGGAAAGGGTATCCCCGCAATCAACGGCCGCGGACGCGGCGACCAGTACGTGACGGTGGTGATCGAAACGCCGACGCGCCTGACGCGAGAGCAGAAGGACCTGCTGCGGCGCTTTGACGAGCTGTCCACGGACAGCACACAGCCGAAGCGAAAGAAGTTTTTCGATAAGCTCAAGGAGCTGTTTGATAAATAAAAGCACACCGTGGCGCTTCCGGGTGGAGCACCACGGTGTGTTTTCTTATGCCCCCATGCAGATGTTCTTCAGCAGGCGGACGGTCAGATCCCACCAGCTCAGCTTTTCCACTGCCTCGGGCGCGATGATGGGAATTTCCGCCAGCACCTGAGAACCGGCGGAGATGCGCAGCTTTCCCAGCTCCTGCCCGGCAGCGACCGGCGCCGTGACCTCCTCTGCCAGTGTGACGGCTTTGGTGACGGAGGACTGCATGCCCTTCTCGATGAGGATGGGTGAGGACTCCTGCAGGACCGGCTGGAGCTGCGCCGTTTTGCCCAGCCGGACACGGACTGCGGGCAGCGCCTCCGGCGCCTCCGCCGAGACGAGAGCATAGTTGGCAAAGCCGTAGTTCAGCAGCGCCTTAGCCGATTCAAAGCGGTCAGCAGAGCTTTTGCAGTGCAGCACGACCGCGATCAGCTCGATGCCGTCGCGCTCGGCGGAGGCGGAAAGGCAGTGCCCGGCGGCGGAGGTGTAGCCCGTTTTCAGGCCCGTTGTGCCGTCGTAGAAGCGGACAAGCTTGTTGGTATTGGCCAGACCGAACTTCCCGCCGCGGACGGTGTCCATCCAGATGGTGGTGTATTTTTTGATTGCCTCGTGCTTCAAAAGCTCACGGGAGATCACGGCAATGTCGTGCGCCGTGGTCAGGTGCTCCTGTGCCTCTTCTGCGTCGTCCAGGCCGGTGCAGTTGACAAAGTGCGTGTCCGTCAGACCAAGCTCCTGCGCGCGGCGGTTCATCAGCTCTACAAAGGCCGTCTCGCTGCCGGAAACGTGCTCGGCAAGCGCCGTGGCGCAGTCATTGGCAGAGCTGACGACCACGGATTTGAGCATTTCGTCCATGCTCATCTGCTCGCCCGGCTCCAGATAGACCTGGCTGCCGCCTTTGGCCGCCGCCGTATCCGAGGTGACGACCATGTCGTCCCAGCCGATCTTGCCGGAGTCCAGCGCCTCCATGACCAGAAGCAGCGTCATGACCTTGGTGACGGACGCCGGGCGCAGGCGCTCGTTGGCGTTCTTTTCATAGAGAACAGTTCCGGTCGCCGCGTCGATGAGAATTGCGGACGGTGCGGGGATATCCGGCCCTGCCGCAGCTGCCGGAAGCGCGAGCAGCAGCGTCAGCGCTGCGGCCAGAAGACCTGTTAGCCATCGTTTCCACATAAATATCAGCCCCTCAGTGAATTCTGGTACAAGCGTATGCGCGGGCGGAAGAAGATATGCGGCGGACGGCAAAACCGACCTTGTGAAAAGTGCACAAATAGACAGGGTGGTTTTTATACAAGGTATATGAACTTTCATTTCTGCGTCAAAAAGGGATTGCAAACGCAAAAAAAAGAGATTATACTAAATACAAGCTTTTGGAAACGTTTCCAAAAACGAAGCATCAGCAAAAACTTCATCCGAAATTGTAATTCAGGAGGAAAGAAAATGAAAAAACTGTTCGCACTGCTTCTCGTTCTTGCAATGGTCGTTTGCGTTTTCGCAGGCTGCGCAGGAAACGAGACTCCTTCGACTCCGTCCGACTCTCAGAAGCCTTCGGAATCCGACACCCCGTCTGAAAGCACCACCACCGAGACCGGCTCTGTCTACTATCTGAACTTCAAGCCGGAGTTCGATGAGGCTCTGACCCAGCTGGCCGCCACCTACACCGAAAAGACCGGCGTAGAGGTCAAGGTCGTTACCGCCGCTTCCGGCGACTATAACAACACCCTGACTGCAAACATCGGCGACGTCACCATCTTCAACATCGGCAACACCGCCGCTCTGAACGACTGGGACGAATATGCACTTGATCTGACCGGCAGCGCCATCGCCGCTGAGCTCAACACCGACGGCTTCAACCTCTACAACGCCAACGGCGAGCTGAAGGCCATCGGCAACTGCTACGAGTCCTTCGGCATCATCGTCAACAAGGCTCTGCTGGAAAAGGCGGGCTACAAGGTTGAGGACATCAAGGACTTCGCTTCCCTGAAAAAGGTTGCGGAGGACATCCATGCCCGCGCCTCCGAGCTGGGCTTCGACGCCTTCTCCTCCGCAGGTCTGGAAAGCTCCTCTTCCTGGAGATTCTCCGGCCACCTCGCAACCCTGCCCCTGCACTATGAGGGCATCGTGGACAACGTTCCCACCATCACCGGCAAGTACCTGAACCTCTTCAAGAACGTTTGGGATCTGTACATCAACAACTCCACCTGCGCTCCGTCCGAGCTGTCCACCAAGACCGGCGACGAGTCCCGTGCGGAATTCGGCACCGGCAAGGCTGTCTTCTTCCAGAACGGCACTTGGGAATTCTCCAACCTGACCAGCGCTGACGGCGACTTCAAGATGAACCCTGACGACCTGCAGATGATTCCCATCTACTGCGGCGCTGACGACGACGCCAATGCTGCTCTGTGCTCCGGCACCGAGAACCGCTGGGCCATCAACGCCAAGACCAGCGAAGCCAACCAGAAGGCCTCCATGGACTTCCTTGTATGGCTGGTCACCGATCCCGATGCTTCCGCAGTTTATGTTGAGCAGCTCGGCGCGGTTCCCTTCAAGAACTGCCCCGAATCCAGCAATAAGTTCGTCAACGACGGCAACGCCCTTCTGGCTGAGGGCAAGACCCCCATTTCCTGGGCCTTCAACTACACCCCGAACGTGGATGCATGGAGAGCTACCGTTGTTACCGCTCTGACTGCTTACTCCGCAGGCTCCGGCGACTGGAGCGAGGTCGAGAAGGCATTTGTTGACGGTTGGGCATACGAGTACACCGTTGTCAACGGCTAATCGCTGTCACACAAACGAATATTTGAATCGAGGGGCGGGCTTCAGCCCGCCCCTTTCGCATAGAGATAGAAAAAGAAAGAATGCTTGTGCCTTTTCCTGAGGGAGGCAAGGGTGCTCCATCAAGAAAGCGCATAAGCAAAAAAACGGTTTGGGAAAGGGAGGAACCTTCATGAGTAGTAAATCCGCTGTCGGCAGAAACGGCCCGCTGCTGCGCAAGCCCATCAAGCGCTGGGCGCCGCTGTTCATTTTGCCGGTGTTCGCCGCCTTCTGCATCGGCTTCGTCTGGCCCTTTGTCCAGGGCATCTATCTGTCCTTCTGCAATTTCGTCACGCCCTCGGACGCCAAATGGACGGGAATTGCAAACTACGTGAAGATCTGGAACGATATCGGCTTCCGGCATGCCTTTAAAAACACCGCCGCCTTCGCCGTTGTTACCATCCTTCTGATCAATGTGATCGCCTTTGCCATTGCCTATGCGCTGACGCAGAAGATGCGCGGCGCGAACCTCTTCCGCACGGTCTTTTTCATGCCGAACCTGATCGGCGGCGTCGTGCTGGGCTATGTGTGGAGCATGATTTTTGACGGCGTTCTCCGCCGCTATGCGACCTACCTGACCGCAAACGCGACCTATGGCTTCTGGGGACTGGTAATTCTGGTCGCCTGGCAGCAGATCGGCTATATGATGATCATCTATATCGCGGGCTTGCAGGCGGTTTCCGAGGATATGCTTGAGGCGGCGCACATCGACGGCGCCAACGGACGGCAGACGCTCTTTAAGGTCATCATCCCGAACGTCATGCCCTCCATCGCGACCTGCACCTTCCTGACCTTGACCAATGGCTTCAAGCTCTTTGACCAGAACCTTGCCCTGACCGGCGGCATGCCGAGCATGCTCGTTGACGGCGGCAAAATCAATGCAACCGAGCTGCTTGCGCTCAACATCTATTCGACGTATAATATCAGCAAGAATTATCACGGCGTAGCGCAGGCAAAGGCAGTCGTTTTCTTCCTGCTGGTTGCCGTTCTGGCAATCGCACAGCAGAAGGCAACGAGCCGAAAGGAGGTTCAGCAATGAAACGCAAGCAAATCAAGCATAAGCAGTATTCTCTCGGCAGCACGATCCTGACCTGTGTCTTCATTCTGATCTGCCTGGCGTGGGTCATGCCGATCATTGAGGTCGCCATCAATTCCGTCAAGACCAACAGCGGAATTTCGCTGGACGTCTTTGCCCTGCCGGATTCCGAGACATTTGCCGGGATGGATAACTACGTCACCGGCATGACCTTCGGCAACTATCCCTTCCTGAAATCCGCGGGCTACAGCCTGTTTATCTCCATCGCTTCAACGATTCTGATCCTGCTGTGCTGCTCCATGGCGGCGTGGTACATCGTCCGTGTACAGAGCAAGTTTGCGAAGTTTTTCTATTATCTCTGCCTGTTCTCCATGATCGTGCCCTTCCAGATGGTTATGTTCACCCTGACCAACACGGCTAAAATGTTCCATCTGAACACGCCGTGGACGATTCCCGTAGTTTATCTCGGCTTTGGTGCTGGCTTGGCAATCTTCATGTTCACCGGCTTTGTCAAGAGCCTGCCTCTGGAAATCGAAGAGGCTGCCGCGATCGACGGCTGCGGCCCGGTGCGCACCTTCTTCAGCGTGGTGCTGCCCATGCTCAAGCCGAGCCTGATTTCCGTGGGCATTCTGGAGCTGATGTGGCTCTGGAACGACTATCTGCTTCCGTACCTGGTTCTGGATATCACCGAGTACCGTACCATCCCCATCCATGTGCAGTATCTCAAGGGAAGCTATGGCACCGTTGACCTCGGTGCGACGATGGCGGTCATCATGCTGAGCATTCTGCCGATCATCATTGTCTACCTGGTTTGCCAGAAGTATATCATCAAGGGCGTTGCCGCCGGAGCGGTGAAGGGCTGATCATGACGATCAAGGATCTTTCCCGTGAGACGGGCTACGGCGTCGGTACCATCTCCCGCGTGCTGAACAATCAGCCGAATGTCAGCGAGCGTGCGCGGCGGGAGGTGCTCGCAGCCGTGGAGCGCTTCGGCTTTGAGCGCAACAGCAATGCAAAAAATCTGAAGCAGCTGTACGGCGACGGCATTCTTGCCGTTGTTACCGGTACGTCAAACGAGTTGTTTTCCCGCATGATCGAGCGAATCGGCCAGACCCTTTCCGCCACGCAATATCCGCTGACGGTGGATTACGTGGACGAGGATGCGGATCCCGTGCTGCGGGCGCTCCAGCTCAGCCGCGAGAAAAAGCCGCAGGGTCTGCTGTTCCTCGGCGGCGATGCGAGAATGTACGAGCGCAGCTATGGCCAGATCGCCTTGCCGGGCGTGGTTCTGACGACGGATGTCTCTGAGCTGCATGTGCAGAACCTCTCCTCCGTTTCAACGGACGACGTCGCCGCGGCAGAGTGCGTGATGGAGCATCTGATTGCGCAGGGTCACCGTGATATCGGCGTGATCAGCGGCGACCGGACCTGTTCCGGTCCGTCCCGCCTGCGTTGGCAGGGCTGCCAGAACGCCATGGCCCGGCATGGCCTGAGCCTGCCGGAGGAGCGCTGCGCAACCGCGCGCTATGCGTTGGCTGACGGCTATGCTGCGGCGAAGCGCCTGCTTGAGCAGCCGGTCACGGCGATTTTCGCCATGTCGGATGTCATGGCGCTTGGCGCGCTGCGTGCGCTGCACGACAGCGGCCGCCGTGTGCCGGAGGACGTCTCCGTCGTCGGCTTCGACGGACTGGAGATGTGTGCCTACTGCGTGCCGAAGCTGACGACCGTTCAGCAGTCCGTCCTGCGCATCGCAGACCGCGGCGTGCGGCTGCTGCTGGAGAATATTGAAAAACATGCGCCGGCGCGCCACGAGATCATCTCCTTCTCCCTGCGGGAAGGGGAGAGTGTCGCGCAGCTGCCGGCGGCACAGGAGAAACCTTAATTACAGAGAGTGTAACAATTATGAGAAGTTCCGGAATTTTAATGCACATTTCCTCCCTGCCTTCGCCCTACGGCATCGGAACGCTGGGCAAGGCGGCCTATGAATTCGCTGATTTTCTGCACCGCGCGGGGCAGCGCTATTGGCAGATCCTGCCCATCGGCCCGACCAGCTATGGCGACAGCCCCTATCAGAGCTTCAGCACCTGCGCCGGCAATCCGTATTTCATCGATCTGGATCTGCTCGCCGAGGACGGCCTGCTGCTGCCGGAGGAGATTGCGGCCATCGACTGGACGCCCTCGGAACAGCGCGTGGATTATGGCTTCCAGTACAGCGTGCGCTTTGATCTGCTGCGCAAGGCGTTCCGGCGTGGTTGGGACAAGGAAGAGGACACCATCCGCGAATTCCGTGAGGCAAATCCCTGGGTGGAGGAATATGCGCTCTACATGGCCGTAAAGCGCAGCCGCGGAATGCAGTCCTGGGAGCACTGGCCGGAGGAGATCCGCCTGCGCCGTCCGGGTGCAGCGGAAACCTATGCGACGGTTCTGGCGGAGGATATGAATTTCTTCATCTATCTGCAATTCCTTTTCTTCCGCCAGTGGAACCGCCTGCGCGACTATGTGCACAGCCTCGGCATCCGCATCATCGGCGACCTGCCGATCTATGTCCCTTACGATTCCTGCGATGTTTGGGCGAATCCTCAGCTTTTCCAGCTGAACGAGGACGGCCTGCCTACCGGTGTTGCGGGCGTTCCGCCAGATTATTTCAGTGAGGACGGCCAGCTCTGGGGCAATCCGCTCTACAATTGGGACCGCATGCGCGAGGATGGCTACCGGTGGTGGATGCAGCGTATCGCTGCCGCCGGACGGCTGTTTGACGTCATCCGCATTGACCATTTCCGCGGCCTGGAGAGCTATTGGGCGGTGCCCTACGGCGATACCAACGCTCGCCGAGGCCAGTGGCGCAAGGGCCCCGGCCACGAGTTTATCAATGCACTGCACCGTAATTTCCCAAATCTGAACCTGATCGCGGAGGATCTCGGCTTCCTGACGCCTGAGGTTATTGAGCTGCAAAAGGCGTCCGGCTATCCGGGTATGAAGGTGCTGGAGTTTGCTTTTGATTCACGGGAGCCGAGCAACTATCTGCCGCACCGCTATCTGCCCAATTGCATTTGCTACAGCGGAACGCATGACAACGAGACGCTTGTGCAGTGGCTGGATGGAGCGCCGGAGCATACCGTCGACTATGCGATGGAGTACCTCGGCCTACACGATCGCGCGGAGTGCGTCTGGGGCATCCTTCGCGCGGGCATGGCCAGCGTCGCCGATACCTTCATTGCGCAGATGCAGGACTATCTGGAGCTTGGCGCGCAGGCGCGTATGAACGAGCCCGGCACGCTCAGCACCAACAACTGGAGCTGGCGCGTGGACGCAAGCCTCTTGACCGACGAACTGGCGGACAGAATCGCCCGCATGACAAAGCTTTACGAAAGATAACAAAACGTCCCGGATTTCTCCGGGACGTTTTTTAATACAGCGCCCGATGCAGCGCGGCGATGAATTCCGGCGTCGTGCCGCAGCAGCCGCCGACCAGCTCTGCGCCCAGCGCAATGAGCCGCTGCATCTGCGCGGCAAATTCCTCCGGACCCATGGGATAGACGGCTGTGCCGTCGTCCGCAATCACGGGCATGCCGGCGTTCGGCTTGACGAGCAGCGGCACCTGTGCGGTGGCCTTCATGTTTTTCACAAGGCTTGCCATATGCTCCGGGCCGAAGGAGCAGTTGATGCCGACAGCTGCCGCGCCAAGCTCCTGAAGCGTTTGGACGGCTTCCACACAGTTGCCGCCGAAATAGGCCGAGCCGTCGGACTGCACCGTTAGACTGCAAATGATCGGAAGCTTGCAGACGCTCTGCGCCGCATCGACTGCGATGGCGGCTTCTTCTACACTCAGAAGCGTTTCGGCAACCAGCAAATCGGCCCCGGCCTCTGCCAGCGCACGAATCTGCTCTGCATAGATATCGAATAGCTCCTCCGCGTGCAGCGGGCCGTCCGGCGCAAGGGGGACGCCGGGCGTGGTCAGGTCGCCTGCCACCAGCGCCTTCCCGGCGGCGGCCTTGCGGCTGAGCGCGACGAGCGCTCGGTTCATTTCGGTGGTCTTGTCCTCCAACCCGTGCTGGCGCAGCGCATAGCGGTTGGCCGAGAAGCTGGGCGCATAGAGAATCTGCGTTCCTGCCGCGACGTAGGCGCGCTGCAATTCCAAAAGCGCTTCCGGATGCTCCAGCACCCACTGCTCCGTGCAAACGCCGCGCGGCATGCCGCGCTTCATCAGATTGGAGCCGGTTGCACCGTCCAGAAGGATTGGCCGTTTCAGCGCGAAAAATTCTTCTTTTGTCATTTCTTCCTCACCTGACTTGTTTTCTCCTATTTTACCCGCTTTTTCTCCTGATTGCAATGGTTGAATTTTTATGGAAAGTTTGCTAAAATGAAGAAAAAACCGAACAGGAGGCACAAAATGAAAAAAACGGTTCTGCGCAAGTATGCGCATCTGATTGCAAACGTCGGCATCAATGTCCAGAAGGGGCAGGAGGTCTTCATCGCTGCCGAGCTGGATCAGCCGGAATTCGTGAAGATGGTCGTTGAGGAATGCTATCGCGCGGGCGCAAAGCGCGTCGTGGTCGACTGGGACTACCAGCCGCTGACGAAGCTGCATCTGCGTTGGCGCAGCCAGAAGAACCTTTCCACGCTGGAAAACTGGGAGGAGGCTCGCTGGCAGCACTATGTGGACGAAATTCCCTGCCGTATTTATCTGATTTCCGAGGATCCGGACGGCCTGAAGGGCGTCAACATGGAGAAGTACGCCAAGGCGCAGCAGGCGAAGTATAAGGTCATTCGCCCCTACCGCGACAAGATCGAAAACAAGTATCAGTGGTGCATCGCGGCTGTGCCCGGCGCTGCGTGGGCAAAGAAGCTCTTCCCGGAGCTGCCGAAGGGGCAGGCGATCGAGAAGCTGTGGGACGCCATCCTCACGGCCTCCCGCGTGACGGACGATCCCGTGCAGGCGTGGAAGGAGCACAACGAGGATCTGGCCAACCGCTGCGCCTACCTCAATTCTCTGAACATCGAGACGTTGGAATATCACAGCGCGAACGGCACGAACTTCCGCGTCGGCATGATTCCCGAAGCCGAATTCAAGGGCGGCGGCGAGAACTCTCTGCTGGGCCACTATTTCAACCCGAACATCCCCTCTGAGGAGGTCTTCATCTCCCCGAAGCGCGGCGTCGCCGAGGGTATTGTCTATTCGACCAAGCCGCTGTCCTATCAGGGTCAGCTGATCGAGAATTTCTCCGTCCGCTTTGAGAACGGCAAGGCCGTCGAGGTGCACGCGGAAAAGAACGAAGAACTGCTGAAAAAAATGATCTCCATGGACGAGGGCGCAGCCTATCTGGGCGAATGCGCGCTGGTGCCCTATGATTCTCCCATCCAGAACACGGGCCTGCTGTTCATGGAAACGCTGTTCGATGAGAACGCCGCCTGCCATCTGGCGTTGGGCATGGGCTTTGCGGACACCATCAAGAATTACGAGAACTACACGCTCGACGAGTGCCGCGCCATGGGCATCAATGATTCCATGATCCATGTCGATTTCATGATCGGCTCCGAGGATCTGGACATCGACGCGCACACCCGCGACGGCAAGACCGTCCCGATTTTCCGCAAGGGAAACTGGGCGTTCTGATTACCATAGGAGAGGAAGTTTTTCATGATCCGACCGGCAACTCCGGCAGACCGCAAGCTGCTGCGGGAGATGTTTGACGAATTTTATGCTTCGGACGCGGTGCTGCACCCCGTTCCGGCGAGCTACCACGAGGCCACGCTGGACGATCTGTTTTCGGCGGGAACGACGCAGCGCTGCTTCCTCCTCGGCGAGGGGGAGACGGCGGGCTACGCCCTGCTGTCGCAGAAGTATTCCCACGAGGCGGGCGGCATCGAGCTCTGGCTCGAGGAGCTGTATCTGCGGCCGCAGGCGCGCGGCAGGGGAGCAGGCAGCGAGTTTTTTACCTTCCTGCGCGGCTACGGCGAAACGATCGGTGCGCGCCGCCTGCGCCTTGAGGTGGAGGAGGAAAACACCGGCGCGCGCCGCCTCTACCGCCGAATGGGTTTTGCGTCCCTTGACTATCTGCAAATGATTCGGGAGGATGCGCAATGATCTATCTGGACAATGCCGCCACTACGCGCCCCTGTGCGGCGGCCGTAGAGGCAATCACACGCACGCTGACCGACGACTGGGGCAATCCCAGCTCCGTGCACCGCCTCGGCATTGACGCCGCAAGACTGCTGCAAGCCTCGCGCCGCTCGGTAGCGCAGGCGCTGGGCGCCCAGCCGGACCGGGTGTTTTTCACCTCCTGCGGTACGGAAGCGGATAACTGGGCGATTTTTTCCGCCGCGGAGCGTATGGCCAAACGCGGCAGGCATATCATCACTACTGCCGTGGAGCATCATGCAGTGCTCAATCCCTTTAAAAAGCTGGAAGAGCGCGGCTTTGAGGTCACTTGGCTTCAGCCGGACGAGCAGGGCCGCATTTCTCTGGAGTCGCTTCAGGCGGCGCTGCGGAGGGATACGGTGCTCGTCAGCATCATGATGGTCAACAACGAGTCCGGCGCGGTCATGCCGATCGAGAAAATGGCAAAGCTGACGCACCGTGTCTGTCCGGATGCCATTTTTCATACCGACGCGGTGCAAGGCTTTTTCAAGGTGCCCTTCCGTGCGGCAACGCTGGGAGCGGATCTGATTTCCGTCTCCGGGCACAAAATTCATGCGTCCAAGGGCGTCGGTGCGCTCTATATCCGGCCGCAGCTGGGCCTGCCGCCCTATCTCTATGGCGGCGGGCAGGAATCCGGCCTGCGCAGCGGGACGGAGATGCTGCCGCTGATTGCGGGCTTTGCCGCCGCCTGCGAAAATAAGCTGCCCACGCGGCAGCGAGACATTGCCGAGCAGAACCGGCTGAAGCAGCTCTGCCGAGAGCTGGTTGCGCCCATGGACGGCGTGACGCTGCTTGGCGCGCAGGAGGCGCCGCACATTGTGAACCTGGCGGTGCGCGGCGTGCGTTCACAGGGGCTGATCAACGCCTTACAGGACCGTGAGGTCTACGTCTCGGCCGGGTCGGCGTGCAGCAAGGGCCACCGCAGCCACGTGCTCGAGAGCATGCGCGTTGCGCCGGAGCTCATTGACGGCTCCATCCGTGTCTCCCTTTCCGACGAGACGACGGAGGAGGAGATCCGCGCCTTTGCTGCGGCGCTTGCCGAGGCAATCACTGCGCTGCGGCCCCACGGCTGAGCGTTTTCTGACAGAAATGAGTTACAACTTTTTGTAGGGGAGGGAATGCCGTGGCCTTTCAGATGACGGATTGGGAAGCGGGCCACATCGTGCCGGTGCTCGGCTTTGCCATTCTGGCGGCGGCGCTGCTGCTGTTCTTCTTTTTGGCCGTACCGCCGCGCCGGGGCACAACGGAGTGGATGTCCCGCATCGGCAGAAAAAGCCCGACAGCGCTGCGCTGCGGGCGCCTGCGCTTGACGGACCTTCTATGGTTCGCCCTTACCGCGCTGGGCGGCGTGGGGATTTCCCTGCTGGCGGGCGGTCAGCTGGGCTGGCAGACGCTGCTCTATGCCGCCTGTGCGGGGGAATTCTATCTCTCTCTGCGCCTGTTTTGCGCCGATGCACTGACGTCCGCGCTTTTTGCAGCGCTGCTGCCTGCCATGCTGCCGGAGACGCCGCTGCCCGCGGCGCTGATGGTGACGTCGCTCCTTGCCCTTCTTCTCTGGCTGGGACGCGACCCGGCGGAGGGGTTGTTTCCCTGGGCGTTGCTGCTGCCGGCGTTCACGCTGCTGTTCGGCGCGGCGGTTCTGCTGGAGCACAGGCTCTTCTGGCTGGCGCCGGTTTATCCGGCGGCCTATCTATTTGCACAGGTGCAGCGCTGGCGTGCCGGAGATGAGGAACGCGGCGGAAGATTCCTGATTTCGCTGGTGCTTACACCGCTGACCGTGGCGCTCTGTGCGGCGGGGCTGTATCTTGCGCATCTCTGGCTGGCGGGCGAGACGCCGGCCGGCGCGAGAACGCTGCTGTCAGACTTCTGTACTGCCTTCGTGCGCCTTTTGCATGAGCTGCGGCCGGAGGGACGCACGGTTCGGCTGCAATGGCGGGAGTGCTATCTGCTGCTTTATGCCGCGGCGTCATTGCCGCCGGCGTTCTACGGGCTGTTCGCGCGCCGTGAGCTGTGCTGCTTGGCAATGCTGCTTCTGCTGCTGCCCTTTGCGGCGCTCTGGCTCCTCGGCGGGTATCCAGCCATGGCGCTTGCGCTTCTGCCGCTGCCCGCCTGGGCGCTCAGCACGCTCGGAAAACGCTGGCGCGCTGCGGAGATCCTCAGCGCTGCGGCGATGCCCCTGTTTTACCTGATGGAACTCTGGTTACCCTGATTTATGGAGGATGTATCAATGAAAATTTCTCTTGCCTGTGACCATGGCGGTCTCGATCTGAAAAATGAAGTGAAGGCGCATCTGGAAAAGCGCGGCTTTGCCGTCCGCGATTTCGGCACGTTTTCCAAGGAAAGCTGCGACTATCCCGATTTTGCCCGCCCGGCGGCGGAGGCGGTGGCCTCCGGCGAGTGTGAGCGCGGCATCGTGATCTGCACGACCGGCATCGGCGTGAGCATCACGGCCAACAAGGTCAGGGGCGTGCGCTGTGCGCTGCTGCACGACAAGATGTCTGCCCGCCTGACCCGTGAGCACAACGACACGAACATGATGGCGCTGGGCGCGGGCTGCGTCGGCACGATGCTTGCTCTGGAGATCGTGGACACCTGGCTGGACACGCCCTTCAGTAACGGCGAGCGCCACCAGCGCCGCATCGATAAGATGATGGCGATTGAAAAGGAATAAGCGATGCAGACGGAGGCACTGATTGCCGGGCTGCTGCCGATGCTCAAAGAATTGACTGTCGGCGACTGCTCCATTGCTTTGGCCGGTTCCCGTGCGACGAAAACGGACGATGCGATCTCAGACCTGGATTTGTATCTTTACTTTGAAGAAATGAAGCCGCAGAACGAGATTTGCGCGCAGCTTCTGCCCGTGGCGGAGGCCGGGAAGGACTACTACGTCTCGAAGAATTTTATGTCAGAGCCATACGGCGGCGCAATCAATTTTTCCTATTGCGGCGTGCCTGTGGAGGTCACGGCAAAGCCGCGCGGCAAGCTGCTGCGAGGCGTGGAGCAGTGCCTTGCGGGGGAATTCGAGATCATTCCGCAGACCTGGACCTCCAATGGCTATTACAGCTTCATCTGTCTGAGTGAGCTGAGCTTTGTGCGCCCGCTGTGGGATCCGGACGGCTATCTGCACATGCAGCAGGAGAGAATCCGCGTCTATCCGGAGAAGCTGCGGCGGTCGATCCTTTCCTGTTTCTTCGAGCGCGCCTCCACGTGGATCGGGAATTTTCACTATGACAGTGCGGTTCGCCGCGGGGATTACCTCTTTACCGCGCCGATCGTGCTGCACACGGTTTTGGATATGGCGCAGGTTTTGTTTGCGCTGAACCGGGTCTATTTTACCGGCGACAAGCGGCTGGAGGCTGCGCTGTGTGCGCTGCCGTACTGCCCGCCGCTGCTGCTGGACAATCTGCCGCTCCTTTTGCAGGCTGCGCCGGATGCGGCGGTGCTGCGGAAGCAGCAGGAAATTCTGACGCTGGTGCATGCCATGCTGCGTGAGAAAATCAAAGAATGAAAAGACGGCCGCTTCCCGTGCATAGGCAGCGGCCGCTTATATTTGGCGGCAGTTTGCTGAATTTGCAAAAATGCTCGATTTTCAAAGCTTTTCGGTGCAAATTCAGTGTTCACAGTTTGTTTATTGACTTCATTCGCATTTTTTAGTAAAATACGGTATAAGGAAATGATTTCGCCCTTGCGGCGAAGGAAAGGTAGGAGCCAACGTTGAACAAATCCTTTTTGGGGAACAACAAAACGGCGATCGTGGAAAAGCTTCTCGAATCGCTGCGCTCGACCCTGCCGATTATTGTGATTGTTACGCTGCTTTGCCTCACGATTGCGCCGCTTCAGGCGGATCTGCTGCTGAGCTTTCTGCTTGGCAGTGTGCTGCTCATCGTGGGAATGGGGCTGTTTTCTCTCGGCGCGGAGATTTCCATGACGCCGATCGGAAGTAAAATCGGCACAAGTTTGACGCGCTCGCGGAATCTGCCGCTGATCCTCTCGGTGAGCTTTTTGCTGGGCTTTGCCGTTACCGTGGCGGAGCCGGACCTACAGGTACTGGCAGAGACCGTGCCGCACATTGACAAAACCGTGCTGCTGATCGCTGTGGGCGTGGGCGTGGGGTTCTTCCTGTCGCTGTGCATGCTGCGGATTCTGACCGGCATGCGGCTGCGCTGGCTGCTCATCGGCTCGTATGCGCTTGTATTTCTGCTGGCGGCCTTCGCGGACAAGAGCTTCCTCAGCGTCGCCTTTGACTCCGGCGGCGTGACGACCGGCCCGATGACCGTGCCATTCATTCTCGCCATGGGCGTCGGCGTATCCAACACGCGAAGCGACGATCACGCGGAATCCGACAGCTTCGGCCTTGTTGCGCTCAGCTCTATCGGCCCGATTCTTGCGGTTCTGATTCTCGGCTTTTTCTATCGCTCCGGCGATGCCACACCGGAATTGAACACTGTTACATACCCTTCAACTGTCGCCATCGGCGCGGCCTATTTGCGCGGGATTCCGATGTATCTGGGAGAAATGGCCCTGTCTCTTGCACCGATTATTGTGATTTTCTTCCTGTTTCAGGTATTCTCTCTTCGCCTTTCGAGACACAACCTGGCAAAGATCCTGACGGGCATCGTCTATACCTATGTCGGCCTTGTCCTTTTCCTGACGGGTGTCAACGTCGGCTTTTCCGCGCTGGGCGCGGTGCTGGGGCAGCAGCTGGCCGGAAGCTGGACGAAGTGGCTGATGATTCCCCTTTGCGCCCTGCTGGGCTGGTTTATCATCTCGGCAGAGCCCGCTGTGGCCGTGCTGGAGAAGCAGATAGAGGAGGTCAGCGCCGGCGCGATTCCCGGCAAGACCATCAAGCGCAGTCTCTCGATTGCGATTGCTGCGGCGATGGCGCTGGCGATGCTGCGCGTGCTGACAGGCATTTCCATCCTCTGGTTCCTGCTTCCGGGCTATGCAATTGCGCTGCTGCTGTCTTTCTTCGTACCGGACATTTACACCGCGATTGCCTTTGACTCCGGCGGCGTGGCCTCCGGCCCCATGACGGCGACCTTTATGCTGCAATTTATGATCGGCGCGAGCAGCGCGCTGGGGGGAAACGTTTTGCAGGACGCCTTCGGCGTGGTGGCGATGGTTGCCATGATGCCGCTGATTTCCATTCAGGCCGTCGGCTTCTATTACGAGCTGAAAAACCGCCGTGCAGAGAAAGCGCCTGCGGAGTACGGCGACTTCGACATTGTGGAGCTTTGGGAGGTGGATGCGGCGTGAATTATGTGATTTCTATCTGCGATCCGCGTGCGCTGGATACGCTGGCGGCGCTCTGTGCGGAGCTGTCGCTGCCCATCAGCATCGTCCTGCACGCGCACGGAACCGCCGTGCGCAGCATGCTGGACATTCTCGGCATTGAAAGCAACGAAAAGCGCGTGGTGATGACCGTTGCCAGCGCGGAACAGACGAGAGAATTGATCCGTGAGCAGAAGCGGCGAATGTTCCTCGGCGTGCCGGGACACGGGATCGTCGTGTCCGTTCCCATGAAAAGTATCGGAGGAGGAAAGACAGTGGCATTTCTCAACGGGGGCCAGACGGCCAAGTACACACCGGAGCTGAACTATTCCTATGAATTGATCGTGGCGATTGCCAACGAAGGCCGAACTGACCAGGTCATGAACGCTGCGCGTAGCGCAGGCGCTGCCGGGGGAACCGTCCTGCACGGCAAGGGCACCGGCGCGGAGGGCGAGAAGAAGTTCTACAATGTTTCTATTGCCCGGGAAAAGGAGGTCATCCTGATCGTGGCTCGGACGGAACAGAAGGCCGGCATTATGAAGGCGATTCTGGAAAAGGCCGGACCGAACACGGAGGCGGGGACCATCGTATTCTCTCTGCCGACCAGCGAGGTTGCAGGCTTCGGGCTACTGCAATAATTGAAGAATAAAAAAGCGCCGCCGCATGTGAAATGCGGCGGCGCTGATTTATTTTGCTTTTTTCTTCCGAAGAAGAACCAGCAGAGCGGCTGCGCCAACAGCGCTGAGGCTCAGTGCAGCAGCATAGAGCGCGATGGGCGTTTCATCGCCGGTTTTCGGGTCGGAGGGGGAGATCGGAAGCTCCTCCACCTTGAATTCCCAGTCGAGATAGCCAATGGCATCCTGGAACTCGTTGCCAAGCTCCGGGGAGACCTCCAGCTTGACCTCAAGGTCGGCTGTGCCGCCGGAATAGAGTGTGCCGAGGCTGACCCAGTCGGTCAGCTGCGCGGTTTGCGCGGCGGGTGCTTCAAAAAGCTTTGTCGAGCCGTCCTGTGTGACGGTCAGCTTCAGGTAGGAGAGAAGCTCCTCCGAGCCCTCCTGCGCACCAAGAGAGCGTAGGTAAATGCGAACCTTGACCGCCTTGGAGGCATCGTTCTTCACCGTGATTTTCTGCGTTAGCGTGTCGCCGGGCAGAAGCCCCTTGAAATCGGGGAAGAGGTCAGTGGGGGAGTAGTCGCTGCCGGGCGCGAAGATGAAATCCTGCGCGTTGCCGTCATAGATGACGGAGCCGTCGGCGGCCTGGGCAAAGGCGGCGCAGCTCAGAAGCGCCGTCAATGCGAGAAGAAGGGCGACTGCGGTTTTTGTCATCTTTTTCATGCGCCGGTCACCCCGCTTCCTGTGATGGTTCCGTTTGCATCGATCGTGAGATTCCACTTTTCAGCGGCAGCGTTTGCCGGGACGGACTGAACTGCCGAGGCGATGATCTCCACGGAGAGGTGGCAACCCTCCGGAACGCTTGCGCCCTCTGCGAGGGTACAGGAATCAATCAATGCGACGGTGGTTTCTGTCGGTGCGACGGGTCTGGTGTAGTACCAGTAGCCGTTGATCTCGAGCCAGCCGGAGTTTTCGGCAAAGCGGAGCGTGTAGTCTGTGGCTTCCTGCGGCGCTGCAGCGAGCGTCGTTCCGTCCTCCTTGACCCAGGTGGCCACGATCAGCGCACGGAGGTAGGCGTCGGTGTTGCCGGTATTCTGCACCTTGACGTCGGTTTTGGTCTGCTTGTCGAAGGTTTCGACAACCTTGCAGGAGACAACGCCGGGCGTGAAGGTATTTTTGGTTTCACCGGTTTTGGTCAGAAGGTAGGCGACGGTTCCGCCTGCACCGATCGCAACGATCAGCAGCAGGGAAATCATCAATACGAGAATGCGGGTGCGGCGGCGCTGGCGCTGACGCGTGCGCTTGGAGGGCCTGCGGTTTTCCTGATGATCCATGGTTCCATTCCCTCCTTATTGGAATTCGTTGACGCTGTAGCTGTCGCCGTTCAGCCATTGCCCGTCGGTGCGGGCGTTCGCAAAGGTGACGGCGCTGCCGTCCGGCGTGACGGTAACGGTCTGCGTTCCGGCTTCCGGCGTGTAGCGCCAGGACCAGTCGGTCTGCTCTGTGACGGTGTATGCGCCGACAGGAAGCCCGGAAACGGTAGTTCTGCCGTTGCCATGGACGGTGACGATCAGGTCAACGGTCTTGGTGTTCTCGTCCGTACCCTGAATGCGGAAGACAAAGGTCTGGTTTTCATCAATGTCCAGCGCACCGGTCTTGGCGATGGTGAGCGTGGAGAGCGTCGGGTCATAGATAAAGATGATTCTGTTCTGCTCGGCGTCGGAGGAGAGATCCTGCGTGATCTGGAACTGGCGCGGCGCGTAGTTCGGAATCGTGACGTACTGCTCGGTGACGGTGACGAAGCTCGTCGTCTTCGTGACCGGGGAGATGAGGTCATTGCCCTGCGCGTCGCGATAATACACGGTGTAGGAAACCTCAGTGGCCTCGCTATAGTAGAAGATGATTTCCTGCTCGAGCTGGTTAATAATGACGCTCGTGCTCGTCTTTTCGGGGTAGTAGTTGTTCTGCTGACCGGCGGGGACGAGATTCAGATCCGTGCCCATCTTGGCGCGTTCCGTAACCGTTGTGCCGATCATAACGGAGTTCGTGCGGTCATCGGCGAGCTTTTCGGTGGTTCCGGCCTTATAGTAGTGGACGGTGTAGGTGACCGCCTGCGGCTCAGAGAATTTGGGGTACAGCTCATAGTCGCGGGTGATAGGCATGGTGAAGGAGAAGGGCTTCTCCACGCCGTCCTCGCGATAGAACCAGCCGACGAAAACATAGCCGTCGCGGCTGGGCGCGGTAGGCTCAGTGGCGAGTGAGTACTTTTCGATGTTCTCCTGAATGCCGGTGTAGCCGTCGTAGGTGTAGAGCGCCCGCCTGGTTTCATCCGTGTAGGTGGTGACGCCATAGAGCCCGTTGACCCACTTGGCGTACAGCGCGACGTTATGCGCGGGCATGACGTGCGCCGCGAGGTCAAAGCGCTCGCCGGTGCATTCGGGGTTCTGGTACCAGCCGACGAAGACGGCGTCCGGCTCGACGGTGTCGGGCTTTGCCGTGGGAGTGTAGTTATAAGCGCCCAGCGGAGTTTGATACTTTACCTGCTCCGTCTTGTCGGGGTCGTTGCCGCTGGCGGAGTAGAATTCCAGCGCGTACCGGTTGCGGTTGTAATAGAACTTCGCGCCGTTGCAGTTCGAATCGTTCGAGGTACCGTGGTCATAGGTGAAGCCCTCGAATTCATAGCGGTCTTCGTCAGAAACGACCAGGTTTGTGCCGGGGAAGCTCACCGTAAAAATCACGTCGTAGCCGCCGGTCAGATTTTCACTATAGTAGGTCATGGTGCTGGTGCCGGAACCGGTTCTCTTATAGTTGTAATAGGTGGCGTTTTCCGTAGGCATGACGCCGATGTAGTTCGTCCAGGGGTTGCTGCCGTCGCGGTTACGACTCCAGAAGCTACTGCCTGCCTTGGCGACGACGGCCTTGTATTCGGCGTCGATGTTCTGTCCCCAGCGGGCGGTGATGCTGCCGTAGTCATCGGAATTGGAGTTGGCTTTACGGAAGTGCAGCGTGAACTCTCTGCGCGTGAAGTAGACGTTCAGGACGGTGCTGCCGTCGGCGTCCACGGTGACGGTGTCGCTGCGCTCATAGTTCCAGAGATTGTTGCCCGGATGCAGCTCGGACATGTACTTCGGCGTGGTGTCGTCGATTTTACAATCAAGGGAGGCAAAGCAGGCGGCGGAGTGCGTGTGTTCGATCCTGCCGCAGGCGTAGCAGGAATCCGTGTGGGTGTGAGTGCATGAAATCCCGGACGGATTGATGCTATACTTGTAATAATAATCTTTATTAGAACTTGTTCCATCGTCCGTCTTTCCCAACTGCTGTCCCTTCAACTTGTTGAAAAGCGTTTCGGAAAGGGAGTAATATGCACCATTCAGACGCAGGTAGTAATAATCGGCAGAATCGAGTGCGGCATTCTCGTCATCATAATAGAGACAGCCGTTTTCAATGCCCAGACGCGCAAAATAAGTTTCAGGTTTGCTGTTGTTCCACCATTTTGTATTATCATTTGGGCTCGTTTTTGAAGCATTTGCACTCAAGCCATAGCAGGTCAGATCATGCACATGCGGGCAATTCAGGCCGCACGCGTCGCTGTGCGTGTGCGCCTCTTTGCCGCAGATCAGCTTTCCGCAATCCTCAGTGTGCACATGGCTGATGAGCGGGTTTCCTTCCCAATTGACCTCCTCGCCGACATGGCCCCAGGCCTCGTGAGAGGAGAGGTAGGAATACTCATCGTCGTTGGCGTT
The DNA here is from genome assembly GCA_934622035.1 of uncultured Oscillospiraceae bacterium. Taxonomy (GTDB): domain Bacteria; phylum Bacillota; class Clostridia; order Oscillospirales; family Oscillospiraceae; genus JAZOXB01. Next base: position 48,759 of record CAKTVG010000010.1, on the reverse strand, counting down.
CTGGCCCCAGAGGACGATGGTGTAGTCCGCCTGGCCGCGATTGGGCAGCCACTGCGCGGTGTAGGTGATATTTCCGGTGATCTCCACCTCGCCGGACAGAGCCGGTTCACCCCAGCCGAGGAAGGTGTAGCCCGCGCGGGCGGGAGTGCGGACATCCGCGACGCGGAAGGCCGCTCCGTATTTCGCATAAATCGGCTCGGGGCCGTTGATGCCGCCGTTGACGTCAAAAATGACGGTATAGTAGTCGCGGTCATAATAAATTTCGACCACGGTGGTGCCGTCGGCGGCGATGGTCGTCTGCGGCACGCCCTTGCAATGGAAGCCCGGAACGGCATCCGCGACGGCTTCGGTATAGCTGTCAATGTCGCCGACCAGCTCAACGACCGGCTCACGCAGGGTGTAGCCGTCATCCTCCAGATTCTGGAAATAGTGGTAGACATGGTATTTCGCCTGGCCGGCCACATAGTAGAGCGTGACGGTGACATCCGCATCGACGCTTTCCAGATCGATGGCCAGCGTGCCCGCTGTGCTGTCAAGAACGATTCCCTCGCCGAGGCCGGTGGCCCGGTCGGTGGGGATAGCGTAGTTCAGCAGCCGCGGAAGCTCCAGCGTCTTATGGAAGGCCGCACCCTTGGTGATCTGTGCCTGATAGGGCTGGGCAACCATGCTCTGGTTGGAGGCGTAGACATAGTTGACCGTGATGTTCACGGTGCCGCTGTCCTCGGCCAGCGCCGCTGCGCCGCCCAGATGAACCGAGGTCAGAAGGACGACGAGACACAGCAGCAGGGTCAGCCCCTTGCACAGGTTTCGGCGTGGTTTACGATACATGCAATCTCCTCCTGGTCTGAATTTCGCTCCGGCGGGCAGCCGGAGATATCTGCATCAGCATAGCAATTCTCCTTTTCCATGAGATAGCCATGGGAGAGCATCCGCACGGGCGGGTGTTCTCCCATGACCTGCACCCCGAGGGGTGCAGGGTCAGGAATGCAATTATTCTGCGTCGAAGGCAGCGAAGGCGTCTTCCCAGGTGTCGAAGCCGTTGGCCTGAATGGCCTGGGCGACGACGGTGACAGACTGGAAGCTGTCTGCATTGGCGTTGTCGATGCCTGCGGGGATGGTGACGGTCTGGAACATGGCGGTGGTGTCTTCGCCTGCGGCGAGGATGCCGTCATACTTCAGAATGAACTTTGCATCAAAGCAGCCGATGGTGAAGGTGTCGCCCGCTTCCACGCCGACGACGGACCAGCCCTCGCCCAGCTCACCGACGAGCAGGTTCAGCGCAGCCTTGTAGCCGTCGTTCGGGAAGGTTTCCTTGAAGTCGGGATAGTAGGCGGCAACGAGGTTCATCCAGTTGTTGACGTTGACGGTCGCACGGATGTAAGCGCCGTTCTTGCCGGTGTTATGGACGATGGGGTCCTTGGTCACGGTAGCGCCGGGGTAGACATCATAGGTGTTCTCGGTGACGCGGTCGCCATCGGGATTGCTGATGTCGGTTTCGTCCAGAGTGATCTTGACGTTGCCCATGGTGAAGGTGTTCGTAGCCTTCTTGGTGTCCGTGAAATAGGCGACGGTCGCGCTGGCAATTGCCGTAACGGCGATGACAACAACGAGCGCCAGAGCAAGAATTTTCTTCTTAGACATGGTGAATTCCTCCTGTTATGATTGATTGTCAGCCAATTTTCGCCCAAGCGTCGGCGGCAGTGGCAACATTGTCCTTCTGCACGGCGTAGGCGGTGAAGGTCAGGGTGGGGAAGGTGCGCTCGGTCAGCCCGTTGAGCTGCTCCTTTGTGACGTTTTCCAGCACCTTGACTTCGTTGCTCTTCAGAACGGCAAAGTCAAGATCGGCAGCCGCAGCGGCGACCTCGCGATAGTACACGCCGTCTTGCAGCTTCGTCCAGCCGCCGGCAACGTCGTAGGTCAGGAAGCTGCGGAAGTTCTCGGATTCTTCAATCTTGACGAACAGCCAGCAGGCTTCGGAGTTTGCCTTTACCGTGACCGTGGGATCCTTGCTGATCGTATTGCCGGGGACCATTTTATAGTCCGTCGTGGACTCCGTCAGGTCGATATTGATATCACCGACCGTGAAGGTGTTTGTCACGGTTGTGCTTCTGGCAACCAGCCAGGCCAGCGTCCCGCCAACGGCACAGCACAGCACGAGGATCAGCGCTGCCACAGTAAGAAATACTTTCTTTTTCATCGTTGTTCCTCCTTTCTCCGAAATTTGTTCTGTCTGTAGGTTCTATCTCTGTTTACGTGGAATTATGCGTCGTAAGCAGCCCAAGCGGCATCGGCGTCGGCAAAGCCGTCGGCCTGAATCGCTTCGGCAACAACGTTGATCTGGAAGCCTTCCAGCTTAGCCAGCTGTTCAGCGGTGGCCCATTCGGGAACGGTGATGGAGTCGAACAGGACTGCCAGAGCCTTGTCGGCATCGGGAGTAGCGACGGTTTCGGTGTAATAGAAGTAGTAGGTCAGGGTGTCGGTTTCCTTGTCATAGGAGAAATACTTGCTGTCAGCGAGCATTTCCTCAGTATCGACCATGTTGTCAGGAATGATGCCGTCCCACTTTGCCGCATTTGCTTCAACAAAGTTGACCATGCGGATGAGGGGGAATGCGTTTTCAACGCCGGTGGGGCCGTCTTCGGCAAATTCGGGATCGGTGCACAGAGCAATGAGGTCAGAGGCCTTGTTCATCGTGACCTTCATGCGGACGTAAGCTTCCTCACTGCCTTTGAGGACGGTGACGGTCGGGTCCTTGGTATAGGTGTGGCCGGGGAGCAGCTTGTAGCTGTTTTCCTTCACGCGGTCAGCGCCTTCGATGACGTTACCGCCTTCGTCGACATTCGCTTCGTCGAGCTTGATGTTGACTTTACCGATGGTGAAGGTGTTCTTCACTGCGTCCTTGGACGTCAGGTAAGCGACGGTGGTAAAGACGGTAGCGGCAACAAGCAACACCGCGCAGAGAGACAGCAGCAGTGCCTTTGTCTTAGTTTTCATTTGAAAACCTCCTGAAATAATATATTGGGAGCCTTGCGGCGTTACCCCTTGGTTGTGGCGTCCTTCTTCTTATCGTCCTTGAACAGGTCCGGAAGAAAGACAAGAATCAGCAGAATTGCGGCGGCGCCGATGGCCAGATACAGGCCGGGCGGCTGCTGAATGAAGCCCGCAACATAGCCCAGAAGCGGAATGCAGAACACGGGCTTGCCGATGATATTCATATAATGTACAGGCACGGCGTCCGCAGTTTCGTTTGCGTCGCCCTGCGTCCGGAAGCGCAGCACAGAGGCGTCGTCTTCATCCGGCAGGATCTCGACGATACGGTGCGTCGCGGCGGTGTCCTCGTTGAGCAGGAAGGTGATGGCGTCGCCGACCTTCAGCTCCTGCGGATCGACCTTCTTGACGTACAGGAGAGAGCCTGTCGGATAGGTCGGCTCCATGGAGCCGGAAAGCACGGCGTAGGTTCGGATGCCGAACAGCCGGACGCCCACCAGCGCAATGGCCAGCAGCACCACCAAGACTACGAGAACGGTTGTGAGAATATTCCAGATTTTTCGGAGCGTCATCGTTTCTCCTCCCAGGGACGGGTTATTTTCTCCGGCTTGATATAGGTGCGCACCACGCTGAACAGCATCTGGAAATTGCGCTTGGCGACCTGCTCCGGGTCAGGCTGCGGGTTGCTGATCTGATGCATGGCCAGTCCCAGAAGCGTGTCAAGCACATAGTGCAGAATTGCGCCGACATCCACGGCCTCCGGGAAAGCGCTGCGCATTTTCTCGAGCAAGACGGCGTAGCGCTCCATGTGGTCCGCATAGGCGTACTTCTGGAAGGAGGAGGAGTAATAATACCGAATGTAGAAGATAACGCGCGTCGGGCAGCTCATGATGTAATTCCAGCAGCGCTGGAACAGCAGGTTGCACCGGGATTCATAGTCGATGCTGTTGTAGTGCAAGACGGGGAAGTTCTTCAAAATGACGTTGAGAAAGCGCGTGTCGCCTTCTGCAAAGGCCTGGGCAAGCAGATCTTCCTTGCTGTTGAAATAGCGGTATATGTAGGCTTCGTTGCTGCCTGCCAGCTCACTAATCAGGCGGGTGGAGGTGTTTTCCAGACCGTATTCGGCAACGGCCCTGACGCCGCCGTTGATGAGATTGGCACGCTTGAGATCATGTTCTTTCTGAGATAGCATGTTGCATTCCTTTCTTTCTGTGGAAATTTGAATAATCACTACAAATTCGGGCAAAAAAAGTGGGACAACTCGGATTTTTCCGTATTGTTCCTACCAAATCTAACCCGGCTCCTTGGAATGTGTTCTGCATGCTGCGGTAGTTTAGCCATTCACTACAATCACAGTATAACACATCCCAATTGGAAAAGCAATAGGTACTGGTGGATAAAAATGTATAATTTGAGAATTTTCTCACACAGGGGGATGCTTTAAATATAAATAAATCATATAATGCATCATTCCTTCCCGAGATCGATGCGGACGCCCTTCGGAAGATGGTCCGTTTGCTTGGAATAGGGGACGCCGAAGGCACATTCGTTGGAAAAGTGCTCGCAATTGTTGTGCAGGAAATGATAGCCCCTGCGGCCGATGGCGGCCTCCGCTGCGGCGAGGATATCCTCCGGCTTTCGCAGCAGCTTTCGCTCGGCGCGGCTGTAGGTGCGAACCTCCGGCAGACCGCCGCGCAGGAATTCCGCAATGTCCGTTTTCTGCACCTCGACGTCCTCGGCGCGGGCGTCCGGGCCGCCGTTGAAATGGATGACCATTCCGCCTCCGGCGTAGATACCGTGGTGATAATAGCCTGCATGCCGCACACGAAGCTGGTCGCCGGGCACCGGTTCGCGGACGGTCCAGTGCTCCTCCAGCTCCGCAGGAGAGTTATGCCTGAGCATGCAGACTCTCCTCAATGATGCGCAGCAGATCTCCGATGGTTTTCAGCTCGCCTACGCGCTCGGCCGGGAAGCGAATGGAGAATTCGTCCTCGATGCCGACCATCAGCATCAGCATCATAATGCTGTTGAGGCCAAGCTCCTCCAGGGTCGTCTCCGGCGTGACGGCGGTCAGATCGACCTCCGAGCCCTCCAGGACGCCCTGTGCGACTTTGATCAAGCGGTCCAGTATCATTGTTTTCCCTCTTTCTCCCGCTTTTCACGGCGGCGGCGGAGCGTTTCGGCAAAGTGCTCGCGGAAGCGCCGGCTGCGGGTTAAATATTTCGGATTTACGGTTTGCTCCAGCTCTCGCTGAAGCGTCTGCATGGCGTCCTGAAGCTCCTGCGTCGCGGCCTGGACGCCAAGCGCGCTGGGGCGCTGCGTCAGCGTGACCGGTGCGCCGAGCATGAGCTGAAGGCGCTGGAAGGGCTGATAATTGCCCATGGTATAGACCGGCACGACCGGCACGCCTGCCTGAAGCGCCAGCATGGCCGCACCCTGCTTGAAGGGCAGCAGCTTGTCAGAGGGGTTGAGGTATCCCTCCGGGAAGATGGCGACGCAGCCGCCTGCGCGAAGAACGGCCAGTCCCTCGTGGAAAAAGCTCAGGTCGGGCTTCGTCCGGTCTACGCAGATGCAGCGCAGCGAGCGCAGGCCGCCGGTCGAATGACTCATTTTGGCGATGTCCATGGCGACAACGGCGTGAATCCTGCGGCGCAGGCACAACACGCAAAGAATCGGCGCATCGAGCCACCAGTTGTGATTCAGAATGAAAAGCGTACCGCCGGAGGGTCGGCGGATGCCCTCCGCGCCTTTTTGATAGTGTATTTTTGGATTCCAGATCAGCCGGAATACCAGAGAGGCGACGCGGTTGGCAAAATCGGCGGCGAGGTTTGCAAAAAATGCTTTCAGCTTCTTCATGATGCCTTGCCCTCCGCCATGCCGCGCAGCTCGACGATCCGATCGCGAAGCTGCGCCGTCATGCGCTTCAGCTCCTCCGGCGTCGGATTCTGCGTCGCACATTCGAGCATGACCGGCTTGCCGATGACGACGGGCGTCGGGCGGAAGGGCCGGTAATCATAGCCGTGATAGACCGGCACGACCGGCACGCCGGACTGTACCGCCAGCAGGGCAGCCGTCTCGCGGAATTCGGCCATCGTTCCGTCCACGGAGAACTTTCCCTCCGGGAAGATCAGAAGCGTCTGTCCCTTTTTCAGCGCGTCCATGCACTGATAAAAAAACGTCATGTCGAAGGAGAAACGGTCAACCTTGATTGCACCGAGCATTTTTAGAAGGAAGGTCACAAGGCCGTTGCACTCGTAGAAGGTCTTGCCGACCAGGCAGCGCAGATAGCGACGCCAGAAAACGACCATCAGGAGCAGAAAATCCATGTGGTTTTTGTGATTCGAGACGAGCAGAACGGGGCCCTCAGGCATGCTGCCCTTTTCCTCATATTGGATTTTTGGACGGAAATAAAGCCAGACCGACCAGCCGAACAGCAGCTTGTGCACCCAGCGGAACAGCGTTTTCATGCCTGTGCACCTCTTTCGCGGAGCAGCGCGGCAGCGAAGTCGCGCGGGGTATAGAGCGGCTGCGCCGCATCCATGGCGAGCTGGACGCCGTAGCGCCCGGCAATGGCGGAGAAAATCGCGTAGTAGGTCATGCTGTCCACGCCGAGATCGTTGAGCACGTGCGTGTCCGGCTCGACGGCGGCACCCGTGACCTCGGCAATGAGCGAACAAAGCTCCTGCGTCAGAGCGCGCAGACTTTCATCCTCCAGCGCCGTCAGCTCGGCCGCGCTTGTGCGGGCTGCGGCGGTCAGAACGATTTCGCCGGAGGCAATGCGCTCTTTCAAAATGGCCCGGCGGGTTTTGCCGAGATTCTGGGGGATCTCCTGCTCCGTGAAATACACGCGGGCGGGACGCAGCGTGAGCGGCAGACCGTCCACGGCGGCAAAGGCCGCCTGCGCGGCGCTGGCGCGGGTGTAGGCATCGGGATTTTCCGGCAGCTGCACCAGCAGCACCGCGCGCTCGTCGCCGTCCAGCTCCATGCCGAACACGCAGGAGGCGAGCCCGGCGTGCAGGTTCAGCCGCTGCTCGATGAGATCGGGACTGAGATTTTCCCCGTTTGCGCCGATGATAAGGTCGCCCTTGCGGCCGGTGATGTACCAGCGGCCGGTCGCGTCCACGCGGAAGCAGTCGCCGGTGGAGAACCAGGCCTGCGGGTCGCGCTCGACGCGCTTGCCGTCGATGATCTGCGCGGTGTAGAGCAGCGGGGTGTTCAGCTCCAGCACGCCCTCGCGGGAGAGACGGTAGCCGCCTTTACCCACGGCCGTGAGCGGCAGACCGACGGTGCCGGAATTGCGCCGCGAGGCGCGGGGAGACAGCTCCACGGAGAGTATGCCGGTCTCCGTCATGCCGTAGCCGTTGCGCAGACCGTAGCCCAGCGCGTTCATCAGCTCCAGCGTTTCCGGACGAAGAAAGCCGCCGCCGCTGATGCTGAACATCAGCTCCGTGCCGAACACCTGCTCGCGCACCTTTTTAAAGAGAAGATTCCGCGCAGCCCAGCCGCCGAAGCGGGGAAAGACGCTTTGCAGCCGGTTCGAGAGCTTCACGCCGCGGCGCAGCGTCTCCAGCTGCCCCTGCTTCTCCGCCGTCCGCACGAGCTGACGTGCGGTGAGATCCCAGACGGTCGGAACGGCGAAAAAGTGCGTGACTCTGCCGTATTTGCAGGTGAACTGGATGTGATTCGCATCCAGAGATTCCAGAAAGATAAAGGTCGTGCCGAAGAAAATGAACCACAGAAGTGTTGCCATAAGCCCGAAAATGTGGTAAAAGGGCAAAAAGGCGAGAATGCGGATGCCGCGGGCCAGCCGGTCGTGCTTGATCTGCGGGCAGCGGCGGACAATGTCCTCGGTCTGCAAAAGCTGGGCGCAGATGGCCGCACCGCTGTAGAGAATCCGCTTGGACTGTCCGGTGGTGCCGGAGGTGAAAAGGGCGATTTCGTTGGCCCAGCAGGGCGAGAATTCCGGCGCATCGCCGCAGCTGCTCAGATCAACACAGCCTTCCTCGGGGTGGTCGGTCAAAACGGCAAGGGCCTCTGCGGAAAGCTCACGCAGGCTCTGCTCGTCGAGCCGCAGGTTCAGAAGCAGCGGACGGAAGCCGGCCTGCAGCACGCCGAAAAAGGCGGCGACCCACAGGGGAGAGTTTTCCATTTTGATTGCAAGAAAGGCACCTTCGCTGCCGGAGAAGCGCGCGTGCAGCACGCGGGCAATGCGGTTGGTCAGCGCGGTCAGCTCGGCGTAGCTCGTGCGGACGGTGCGCCCGGCGCGGTACTGCTCTGCAAAAATCGTGTCCGTAAATTCCTCGGAAAAAATGCGGAAAATGTCCTCGAACCGGCGCTCAGAGGCGCTGAGGTCGCGCAGCTCGCGTTTCCAAAAAACCATGGTGTTTCCTCCAGATATTCTTAATGAATATCATAGCACAGGCGGGAAGTTGCGTCAACCGTTCACATTCTTCCAAACGTCCATTTTCGCGCTTTTTCTTCGCCGTGCAAATCCCGTTGACAAAGTGCGCGGGGAGAAATATAATGTACAGGGGTTTCGCTCGTTTTTTATCGAAAACTGCGCGGAATTCCGCACAGAGGGGGAAAAGAGAACATGAAAGTTACCGTGTTGATTCCGGCGTATCAGCCCGCGGGCGAGCTTGTGGAGCTGGCAAAGGCGCTGTATGCGCAGAATTTCCGCATCCTGGTAATAGACGACGGCAGCGGCCCGGCTTATGTGCCGGTTTTTTCGGAGATCGCGCCCTATGCGCGCGTCCTGTCCTATCCAAAAAACGGCGGCAAGGGCTTTGCGCTGAAATACGGCATGCGCTATCTTGCCAAGGAGGAGCAGCCCTGCGACGCATTCATCACTGCCGATGCCGATGGGCAGCACAGCGTCCGCGATATCTGCCGCGTGCGTGACGAGCTGGAAAAGGGCCACCCCTTTGTCCTCACGACGCGGGAGCTGAAGGGAAAGAACGTGCCGTTCCGCTCCCGGCTGGGCAACACCATGTCGCGCGTAATCTGTGCCCTTTCCGGCGGCTTTTACCTCTCGGACAACCAGTCCGGCCTGCGCGGCTTTACGGCGGAGTATCTTCCCTGGCTGTGCCGGATCGGCGGCAATAAATATGATTATGAAATGAACGTCCTGCTCTATGCCGAGCGGCAGGAGCTGCCCATCCGCTGCCTGCACATTGAGGTCATTTATCTCAACAACAATCAGAGCTCGCATTTTGACCCTCTGCGCGATACGGTGCGTATCTATCTGCGCGTGCTGTGCACGGCGCGCGTTTCCGTCTGCGCAGGCGTGCTGCATTTTTTGATGATTGCGGCGGTGTCCTATTTCCTCGGCTGGAGCTACAGTGTGCTGACGGTTCCGATCTGCGCCATCATTGTTGCGGCGCTGGGCTATTTCGGCAACCGTTTTCTCGTCTTCCGCGGCCTGCGTTACGGCTGCGGCCCGCGCACCTTCGCCATTACGGCCATCCGCACCAGCCTGCGCTATACCTTCTGCGCGATTCTGAACCTGCTTCCCGGTATGGCGCTCCTGCCTGCGTGGATGATCGCCTGCGTGCTGACGCTGCCCGTGGAATACGCCTTCCTGCGCCTGCTGGCGCTGTGGTATGAGTACCGTGCTGCGCGAAATTCTTGACTGGCGCACCGTCCCGGCCGGGACGGTGGCACAGTGGCGGGCGGAAATGGATGCGGAAAAGCGTGCCCGTGTGGAAAAGCTGCGCCGAACGGACGATCAGACGCGCAGCATCTGCGCCGACCACCTGGCAAGGAAGCTGCTGCTCCGTGCGGGCGCAGGACCGGAACAGCTGAAATTTACCCGCACCTCGCGCGGCAAGCCGCTGTGCCCGGCTTCCGGGCTGCACTTCAGCCTGTCGCATTCCGGCTTTTACGTTGCCTGCGTTGTGGCAGAGAGCGAAGTGGGGCTGGACATCGAGATGCTGCGGCCCGTGCGGCAGGAGCTTGCGCGCCGCGTCTGCACGGAGGCGGAGCTTGCATGGCTTTTTCCGGCGGGCACCTTTGACGCCGCGCGCTTTCTGGCCCTCTGGACGGCGAAGGAGGCCTATCTGAAGTTTACCGGCGAGGGCATAGACACCGACCTGCGGCGCATCGCTGCGGCGGATGCCGGCGGGCTCTTGCCTTGCGTGTGCGGCAGAGAGCTGCTGCACGAGACGGCGGAGGAGTATGTGCTTAGCCTCGTCCGGTGAGGACGAAAGAATCGATAAAATAAGAACGAATTGTTAATTTTTTGCACTTTGCAGCCTTTTCTCCCGGAAATTGCAAAATGGCTCTGGAAATTTGCCGCAAGGCGTGCTATAATGCTATTCGGTGGACAGTGGCTTTCACCAATCGTACTTTAAATAACTGCCGTCTCGCGGCAGATATCATGATCAGGAGGAAACAGATATGGAAACCTATGGTCTGGAAAAACTGGGCATCATCGCCCCCAAGGCCGTTTACCGCAACCTCGGCCCCGCGCAGCTCACCGAAGCAGCGCTCCGCCGCGGCGAGGGCAAGCTGAGCAACACCGGCGCACTCGTCGTCACCACCGGCAAGTACACCGGCCGTTCGCCTAACGACAAGTTCATCGTCGACACCCCCGCCGTCCATGACGACATCGCCTGGGGCAAGGTGAACCGTCCCATCTCCAGAGAGAAGTTCGACGCCATCAAGGGCAAGCTGTGCGCTTACCTCCAGGGCCGCGAAGTGTTCATCTTCGACGGCTTTGCAGGCGCTGATCCCAAGCACACCAAGAAGTTCCGCATCGTCAATGAAATGGCGTCCCAGAACCTCTTCATCCATCAGCTCCTCATCCGTCCGACCGCGGAAGAGCTGGCTGCCTACGGCGAAGCGGACTACACCGTCCTCGCTGCCCCCGGCTTCAAGTGCGACCCCGAGATCGACGGCGTTCACTCCGAGGCTGCCATCATGATCGACTATGAGGCACATCTCATCGTCATCTGTGGCTCCCAGTACTCCGGCGAGATCAAGAAGAGCGTCTTCTCCACCATGAACTATGTTCTGACCAAGGAGAACATCCTTCCGATGCACTGCTCTGCGAACATGGATCCCGAGACCCATGAGACGGCTGTCTTCTTCGGCCTGTCCGGCACCGGCAAGACCACCCTTTCCGCCGACCCGAACCGCAAGCTCATCGGCGACGACGAGCATGGCTGGGCAGACGACGGCATCTTCAACATCGAGGGCGGCTGCTACGCAAAGTGCATCAACCTCAAGGAAGAGAACGAGCCTGAGATCTATCACGCCATCCGTTTCGGCTCTCTGGTCGAGAACGTCATCATGGACGAAGAGACTCGTGAGTTTGACTTCGACGACGGCAGCCTGACCGAGAACACCCGCGTCGGCTATCCTGTCAACTACATCTCCAACGCAGCCATCCCCGGCGTCGGCGGCATCCCCAAGGTCGTTATCTTCCTGACGGCTGACGCTTTCGGCGTCCTGCCTCCCATCTCCCGCCTGGACGAGAACGCTGCAATGTACCACTTCGTGACCGGCTTCACCTCCAAGCTCGCCGGCACCGAGCGCGGCGTTACCGAGCCGCAGCCCACCTTCTCCACCCTGTTTGGCGAGCCCTTCATGCCGATGGATCCGTCCGTCTATGCCGAGATGCTCGGCAAGCGCATCCGTGAGAGCGGCGCGAAGGTCTACCTGGTCAACACCGGTTGGGCAGGCGGCAGCGCAGCCTCCGGCGCAAAGCGCATGAAGCTGGCTTACACCCGCGCAATGGTCACCGCTGCCCTCAACGGCGACTTCGACCATATCGAATTCAAGCATCATGACGTCTTCAACGTCGATTATCCGACCAGCTGCCCGAACGTTCCGGACGAAATGCTCGACGCTCGCGGCCTCTGGGCTGACAAGGACGCCTACGACGCACAGGCCAACAAGCTGGCTACCATGTTCGCCGAAAACTTCGCGAAGAAGTATCCGAACATGCCTGCCTACATCGCTGAGGCCGGCCCGAAGGCGAAGTAAGAGCCTTAAAAGCCCCGTCCCCCCTGAAAGGGGACGGGGCTTTGTGCTGTGATTCCGATTTTTCTGCTTGCAGTTTTCGGTCGTTTCGTGTATGATATTCGGTGAGGAGCTTTTGCGGTTCTTTGCGCTTTTGTGTGGCTGAGGGCATGCCCTGCATCTGCCAAAATGGAATGCCCGTGATCCTTTGCAAGATCACGGGCAGCGGATTGAAGAGAGGCGTTTGCTGCCGTCGGCTCATCCGCAGATCTTTCCGCGGCATCGGCAGCGTGAACACGAAGCGTTGGCATCCGCTTCTGATGGTTTCAGTATACCGGATAATTATGGAGAAGCTGTGAACAGAATTTGAAAAAATCCGGAAGCAGCGATTTTTGTTTTATGAATTGCGGAGCGCCGTTTGATAGAATTCGTTGATGCGCTTCATCAGCTCCTGCCAGACACCGCCGGTGATGGATTTGTCTACGCCGGCGTAAAATTCTGCCCGGAGAGCTTCCGGGATGGCCCCGTCCCACGCGTCATAGAGCGTGCGATAAGCCTCATTGATCCGCTCAACATAGGCGGTGTATTCCGTGGTGTGCGGCCGGAGAAGGCTCATGTGCGTCTCGCCGTCCAGCAGAAGGAATTCGGCGTTCGGATTTGTGATGCGCTCCCGCCGGGCAATCAGCGCTGCGCCGTCCGGCGCGATGGTCGAGTCTTCCGTGCCGTGGACGATCAATACCGGCGTGTCACAGCGGTTCACGGCCTGAACGGCGGAGCCGTTTGCCGCGCTGCCGAAGAGCACCCACTGGTGCAGCAGAACGAAGGGCGCGCCGAGATAGGCAATGGGGCCACAGTAGCGGCTTGCCATGGCGCACATCAGTCCCATGGGGCTGGCGTAGCCGGACAGGCTGACCGAGGCGGTGACGTCATGGTCATAGGTGAGAATCTCCGCCGCCGCGTAGCCGCCCCAGCTGTGCCCGAAGAGCAGAATGGGAAGCCCGGACAGCTCGCTGTCCGCTTCGATATAGTCCAGCGCCGCGTCCAGGTCCAGAACGGACTGAGACAGGCCGGCAGTGCTGCCGCCCTCAGAAGCGCCGGTTCCCGTGGCGTCGTAGGTGAAGACGCGGTAGCCCGCGTCCACAAGCCACATGGTCTGCGGCAGATACGTTTCCGCCGTCGCGCCGAGGCCGTGGGAGAGCACCACAAGCGCAGTGTCATTGTCCTCGCCGTAAACCCAGCCGGTCAGCTCCGCGCTGCCGGAGGGAAAGTGGAGGCTGCGCCGGGGATAATCCGCCGCAACATCGGCATAGAGCGGAAACGCGCTGACCGTCTGCGCGTCGACGCGGTGAAATTCAATGGAAAAAATGATATGTGTAGCGGTAACGGAGCCGAGAAGATAAACGGCGAGCAGAATCGCAAGGAGCCGCTTCCATTTCTTTTTCATATTTGGCCTCTTTTCCTGAATCATGAGGCCAGTATAACGCAGAAACTATAAAATGTCAAATGGTGAAAGAACCTCCGTTCCCGCGGAGAAGAGAAGAGGAGAACGAAGATGAAATATGTATTTGTTTTGGGCGGCGTGGTTTCCGGACTGGGCAAGGGCATCACGGCGGCCTCGCTCGGCCGTCTGCTGAAGGCAAGAGGTTATTCTGTAACAATGCAGAAATTCGACCCCTACTTCAACGTTGACCCCGGCACGATGAACCCCATCCAGCACGGCGAGGTCTTCGTGACCGACGACGGTGCGGAGACGGACCTTGACCTCGGCCACTATGAGCGCTTTATCGACGAGAAGCTCACCCGCGTGGCGAACGTTACCGCCGGCCGCGTCTACCGCACGGTGCTCGAGCGTGAGCGCCGCGGCGATTTCGGCGGAGGCACCGTCCAGTTTATCCCCCATATCACCGATGAGATCAAGCGCCGCTTCTACCGCGGCGACGGCAATAAGGTCGCCATCATCGAGGTCGGCGGCACGGTGGGCGACATGGAGAGCCTGCCCTTCCTGGAGGCAATCCGCCAGTTCCAGAATGAAGTCGGCAAGGAAAATGCGATCATTCTGCTCGTCACGCTGATTCCCTATCTCAAGGCCTCCGGCGAAATGAAGACCAAGCCGTCGCAGGGCAGCGTCCGCGAGCTTCAGGGCATCGGCCTGCGCCCGGATGTGCTTGTCTGCCGCACGGACTACCCGCTGACGCAGGATATCCGCAATAAGCTGGCGCTGTTCTGCAATGTCCAGCCGGATCATGTGCTCCAGAACATGGACGCGGAGATCCTGTACCAGGTCCCCTTGATGATGGAGCATGAGCATCTGGCAGACGTCGTCTGCGAGAGCCTCGGACTGGAAAACCGGGAGCCTGATCTTACGCAGTGGCGCGAGATGTGCGACCACTGGATGCACCCGACGAAGGCCGTCGAGGTTGCGCTGGTCGGCAAGTATACGCAGCTGCACGACGCCTATATCAGCGTTGTGGAAGCACTGAAGCATGCGGGCGTCGCGCACAGCACGGATGTGCGCATCCGTTGGGTGGACTCCGAAACCGTCAACGAAGACAACGTGGCGGAGGTACTCTCCGGCGTGTCCGGCGTGCTGGTTCCCGGCGGCTTCGGCAGCCGCGGCATCGACGGCATGCTCTGCGCCATTCGCTACGCGCGGGAGAACCGCGTGCCCTATCTTGGCCTCTGCCTTGGCATGCAGCTTTCCATCGTGGAATTTGCCCGCGATGTGCTCGACCTGAAGGACGCGCACAGCATCGAGCTGATGCCGGACACCAAGCATCCCGTGATCCACCTGATGGCGGAGCAGGAGGGCGTGCTCGACCTCGGCGGCACGCTGCGCCTCGGCTCCTACCCCTGCAAGCTCGACCCGGATTCCAAGGCGCATGCCCTCTACGGCAGCGATCTGATCCATGAGCGCCATCGTCACCGCTATGAGGTCAACAACGACTACCGTACCGCCCTGACGGATGCGGGCATGTCCCTGTGTGGTCTGTCTCCCGACGGCCGGATCGTGGAAATGCTGGAGCTGCCGGAGCATCCCTTCTTCCTGGCGACGCAGGCGCACCCCGAATTCAATTCCCGTCCGAACCGTCCGCATCCGCTCTTCCTGGGCTTTGTCGGCGCGGCGAATGAGTATCAGGAGAAGAAATGATTCGTCACATTGTCATGTGGAAGTTCCGCGAGGATGCGGATCCGACGGAATTCCTGACGCGCCTTGCTGCGCTGGAGGGAAAAATCGACTGTATCCGCGCGATGAGCGTGAAGCGCAGCGCCGTTCCCGGCAGCGCCTATGATGCCGTCCTGATTGCGGATTTTGATACACTGGAGGATGTGGCACGCTATAAAAACGACCCGCGCCATGTGGAGGTTTCCGCGCTGTGCAAGGCGATCCGCACGGACCGCCGCGCCATTGACGTGGAACTGTGATGTGGTGGGTGTATATCCTGCGCTGCGGCGACGGCACGCTCTACACCGGCTCGACTGACGACGTCGAGCGGCGCCTGGAGGCGCACCGTGCCGGAAAGGGCGCAAAGTACACGCGCGGCCGCGGCCCTCTGGAGCTGGTTTATTCGGAAGGCTGCCCCGACCGTTCGGCGGCGCTGCGGCGCGAATGCGCCGTCAAGCGGCTGACGCGGCAGGAAAAGCTGCGCATGATCGCAGAACGCGGCGAAGTGAAATAAACAGCACACCCGGTTCAGATTTTCTGAACCGGGTGTGCTTTACTGTGAAGCGCTCTCTTTGAGCCGCTCAGAAATGGCGGCGGTGAGATAGTAGGTGGTTTCGTAGCGAATATAGCGGCAGGTGTTCCTGTCCCAGAGAAATTGAAGCTGCGCGGGGAATTCCTCGTCGGCCTCCCAGTAGCGCAGCAGGACAGGCAGACACGTGAAGACCGGCAGGACGGAGGAAAAATCGCCGCCCGCCACCTCCTGCCCGCCGCAGGCGGCACAGGCGCGGCGCAGCGCCGGAAGACCGTCAAAGCCACGGGCGGACTGCTCCGGATGGATCATCAGACTGGCTTGCAGCGTGCCGCCCTGCACGGCATGAAAGCTCGTGTGTGCGCACCACTCGTGAGCGAGAACGGGATAACCGTTCGGATTCGTCAGCAGGTCGTAGACCGTCATCGCCGTGTCAAAGCCCGCCGGAAGCCAGCAGCCGTCCTTTTTCCGCTCTACGCTGCCGTTTTGCAGCAGAACGCGGTGCGGCGTGCGCAGAATGGGAAGATACAGTGCGGTATCGTCTTTTTCCAGCGAGAAGACAGCGGCGAGCTTCTCCGCGTCATAGGAAAGAAATGCCTTTGCCGCGGCCTGCATTTGCAGATCATAGTTGTTGCGCATCACTTTTTCCTCCTTTTCAGATAGCGCTCCGCCTGCCGGAGCTGCGCTGCCGTGGGAACCGGCGGCGCATTTTTTGCGGCCCTTTCCGGGCGCTTTTGGCGGCTTTGCGGCTTTTTCAGCTTCGGAGATGGTGCATTCTGCGCTTTTTTCGGAGTCTCGGGCTGCTTTTCCCCCTTGCGCGGGCGGATGAGACATTTTTCGCCGAAGCCGATCAGATCCGTCCGCCCGGCCTTTTCCAGCGCCTCGCGCACGAGGGCGTAGTTCTTCGGGTCGCGGTACTGAATGAGCGCACGCTGCATGGCCTTCTCGTGCGGGTCCGTCGGGACATACACCGGCTCCATCGTCCGCGGATCCAGGCCGGTGTAGTACATGACGGTCGAGAGCGTCGAGGGCGTGGGATAAAAATCCTGCACCTGCTCGGGCATATAGCCCAGGTCACGGACATATTCGGCCAGCTCCACGGCCTCTTTGAGGGAAGAGCCGGGGTGAGAACTCATGAGGTAGGGGACGAGATATTGCTTCCGCCCCTCCTTTTCATTGAGATTGGCGTATTTATGGCAGAATTTCTGGTAGACCGCGTGGCGCGGCTTGCCCATATAATGCAGAACGCGGTCGGACACATGCTCCGGCGCAACCTTGAGCTGGCCGGAGACGTGGTGCTCCACCAGCTCCTTCAGAAAGGTGGGATCCGGATCGGCCAGCAGATAGTCAAAACGGATGCCGCTGCGGATGAAGACCTTTTTCACACCGGGGAGCGCGCGCAGCTTGCGCAGCAGCGCAACATAATCCGTGTGCTCTGCGACAAGATTCTTGCAGGGAGCGGGGAAGAGGCACTGCCGGTTTGGACAGACGCCGGATTTGAGCTGCTTGTCGCAGGCCGGACGGCGGAAGTTGGCCGTCGGTCCGCCGACATCGTGAATATAGCCCTTGAAATCCGGTGCTTTGGTCATTTCCCGCGCCTCGCTGAGGATGGATTCGTGGCTGCGCGTCTGCACGATGCGCCCCTGATGGAAGGTCAGCGCACAGAAGGAGCAGCCGCCGAAGCAGCCGCGGTTGGACACCAGACTGAAGCGCACCTCGGAAATGGCGGGCACGCCGCCCTTGTACGACGGATGCGGCGCATTCTGATAGGGCAGGGTGTAGATGTCGTCCATTTCCTGTGTGGAAAGCGGCTTCTGCGGCGGGTTCTGTACGATGAACTCCCGGCCATATGGCTCGATCAGCCGCTTGGCGCGGAAGGGGTCGGTGTTCTGGTACTGGATGTAAAAGCTCTCGGCATAGCGGCGCTTATCTGCCTTCAGCGCTTCAAAGGAGGGAAGCGTGATCGCATCGACGACGCCGGAGGGATCGTCCGTGCGGTAGACCGTGCCGTCAATAAAGGTCAGGTCACGGATGGAAAGCCCACTGGCCAGCGCGTCCGCGGCCTCGACGATGCTTCGCTCACCCATGCCATAGAGGAGCAAATCCGCCTGGGCATCCAGCAGAATGGAGCGCTTGAGCTTGTCCGACCAGTAGTCGTAGTGCGCCAGACGGCGCAGGCTCGCCTCAATGCCGCCGATCAGAATGGGAATCTTGGGATGTGTCCGGCGGATGAGGTTGCAGTAGACCACCGTCGCATAATCCGGACGTTTGCCGGTCACGCCGCCGGGCGTGTAGGCGTCGGCCTTGCGGCGGTGCTTGCTGACGGAGTAGTGGTTGACCATGGAGTCCATGTTGCCGCCGGTGACGAGAAAGCCGAGGCGCGGTGTGCCGAAGATATTGACGGAGTTTTCGTCCTTCCAGTCCGGCTGAGAGACGATGGCGACCTTATAGCCCGCCGCCTCCAGCACGCGGCTGATGATGGCGTGGCCGAAGGAGGGGTGGTCCACATAGGCATCGCCGATGACGTAGACAAAATCCGGCTGCTGCCAGCCCAACGCCCGCATTTCCTGCGCGGAAACGGGCAGAAAACCGCCGCTCATTTCGTCCCCGTCGAGCCGAAGCCGCCCACGCCGCGCACGGTGTCGGACAGCGTCTCGGTCTCGATGAATTGCGCCGTCAGGAAGGGCGTGAGGATCATCTGTGCGATGCGTTCGCCGTGCTCAATCGTCTGCGGGACGGCGCTTTCGTTGCGCAGCGGGACGAAGAACTCGCCACGGTAGTCAGGGTCGATGACGCCAACCTTGTTTGCCGGGGCAAGGCCGCGCTTCGTGGCAAGGCCGCTGCGGGCGAAGACCAGCCCGGCATAGCCCGCGGGGATTTCCATGGCGATGCCGATGGAGATGAGTCTTGTCTCGCCCGGCTGAAGCGTCACGGGCGCGTCGAGGCAGGCGCAGAGATCCGCGCCTGCGGAAAACTCGGTGCCGTAGACCGGGAGCTTTGCCTCCGGCCGCAGCTTTTTTACGTTAATCTTTTGCATGGTTTCCTCCGCGCTGCCAGCCGTCGTCCCAAAGGACGACCGTCCCGGCAGCAAGTGTTTTCGGTACGTCGATCAGACGCTGATTGGACGAGCCGCGGAAGCGCAGCAGCAGGTCCTTTTTTGCAATTTCAAAGGGGCCGTCCACAAGGACGTTCAGACAGGCGAGAATGCCGCGCACCAGCGCCAAATCGCCGACCGTCCCGGCCAGCAGCTCCCGGTCGAGAAGATAGCCCGTGAAGGCCCAGAGACTTTTTTCGGGATAGCGCGCGCGCACCTGCCGAACCAGATCGAGCACGCCCGCCTGATTCTTCGGCTCGAACGGCTCGCCGCCGAGGACGGTCAGCCCGGCGATGTGCGGCGGCTCCATCGACTGCAAAATGCCGTCGATGACCTCCTGCGTCATCGGCTCGCCGTAGTTGAAGTCCCAGGTCTGCGGCTGAAAGCATTCCTTGCAGTGGCGCGTGCAGCCGGAGACAAAAACCGACGTGCGCACGCCGGGGCCGTTGGCAATGTCATAGGTTTTGATTGCTGCGTAGTTCATTCGTTTCCTCCCAGCGCGCGCTCTACAAAGGCGCGCACGGCGTTCTGATAGCGCTCGGTCTGTTTCGGGTAGCTCTGTCCATGACCGGCTTCCGGCGTGAGCAGGAGCGTTTTATCCTTCGATGCACAGGCGGCGTAGTTCTGCTTGGACATCTCACAGGGAACAAAGGTGTCCGCCTCGCCGTGGGCGAGAAAGATGGGAAGCGCTGTTTTCTGCATGGCCTCCAGCGTGGAATACTCCTTCAGGGAGAAGCCTGCAAACAGGCTGGCCTGCAAATCCACCAGCGGCAGCAGAAGCTTTGCCGGCAGGTGGAAGTCCCGCATGCACTTGCCGATGATATCCCAGGGGGAGGTGAAGCCGCAGTCGGCGATCACGCCGCGTACATTGGAGGAAAGCGGCTCCCCGCAGGCCATGAGCACGGTGGACGCGCCCATGGAAAGACCGCCCAGCAGCAGCGGCTGCTCCGCGCCGAAGCACTCGTTGACCCACTGCACCCAGCGCAGAACGTCATGCCGCTCCCGGATACCGAAGGTGATGCATCTGCCCTCAGAGCCGCCCTGTGCCCGCTCATCCGGCAGAAGCAGGTTCAGCCCCAGCGACTGATAAAAGGAGAAGGCAATGCCGAAATCCACCTCCGGATGGCTGCGCCAGCCGTGAAAGAGCAGGAGCGTCGCCCGCGCGTTTTCGCAGGGAATATAGCGTGCGCGAAGACGCAGACCGTCATAGGAGGTGAGGAAGACCTCCTCCTGCGGCTGCTGCGCCAGCCATTGCTGCGCCTGAAGGATGCCGTCCTTGTAGCGCCGGAAGGAGGAATGCTCCAGCTCCTTGCTCAGATCCGTGCCGAGCGTTTTGCCGCGGCGGCAGGCATAGCGCATGATATAGTAGGTGAGTAAAAACAGCAGCAGAAGCAGCGCTGCGAGAACGATCAAAAGGATCCAAAAGACCTTCATGCCGCCCTTCTCCCCATACGAGCGAACCACGGGAAGGTCAGCGGCCAGACAACCGCGGCGACCAGCACGACAGCAAAATAGCGGATGGCATTGGTGCCCAGCCAGGTAAAGCCCATGCCGGAGAAGGCGATCTTCAGCCCTTCCTTGACGGCGAGAACGGCAATCAAACCGAGAACGACCTTCAAAAACTGCGCCCACCAGACGGCCTTGGTATCAAATCTGACGTATTTGCATTCCAGACCGTAGCCGAGGCAGAAGCCCAGCAGCGCACCCAGCAGGGAATAGCTGTTTTTCCGCCCCTCATAGAGGTTGGGCTCGTCGATGTCCGCGGGGAAGGCGGCGAGGTTGGCATAGAGCACATAGGCGAGGGAAATCGCGGTCATGACGGCCAGAAGAGCATACATCCGCTGTGGCTTCTGCGCGCAGTAGCGTACGACGGGGTAGAGAACGAAAATCAGAACGATCGCTATGGCGAAGGAGACGCCCACGTCCAGCGGCGTGTGTACGCCGAGGTACATCCGGGAAAAGGAGGTCAGGAGCAGCACGGCAATGCAGACGGCGCGCAGCCAGGGCTTCTTTTCCCAGCGGGCGATGCCGCCGAAGGTGCCGACGACGTTCTGCGTGTGGCCGGAGGGAAAGGAATAGCCCGTTGCGCCCGCGCGGGCGCTTTCCACGATTTTAAAATCCGGATCCTTGACCCAGGGACGGGGAATCCGGAAGAGCAGCTTGAGAAACTGGTTGAAGATGGTGCCGAGAAAGCCGACGAAAAGCAGATAATAGCCCTCTTCCTTATTCACGCACCAGAAAATGAACAGCGCCAGCAGCATGAAAACTGCCTCGCCGCCCAGCTCGGTAAAAAACTGCATCACCGCATTGAGCACCGGATTGCGGATGGATGCAAGAAGCTGCAAAAAGCCCAAGAGAATGCCTCCTAATTTCATTTGAAATTAGTATACCACAGCGCGGAAAAAATGACAAGCCGCTTGCGCTTTTCGGACGCCTGTGATACGATAAAAGAAAAAGAAAAGGCGGTGCGGCATGAAGAAAACAAAGCTGTCCTCCAGATTCTGGCTGGCGCTGGTGGTGTTCAGCCTGATCGGTCAGATCGCGTGGGTTGTGGAGAATATGTATTTCAACGTATTTATCTATAAGATGTTCCGCGCGAGCGCTTCGGATATCTCTCTGATGGTCGCGGCGAGCGCCTTTGCCGCGACGGTGACGACGCTGCTCATCGGCGCACTGTCCGACAAGCTAGGCAAGCGGCGGATTTTTATCTGCGGCGGCTACATCCTCTGGGGCGTTTCCATCTGGTGCTTTGCGCTGCTGCGGATGGATGTGATTGAATCGCTTTTCCCCATGGCAGCCTCGGCGGCCTCCGTCGGTGTGTCGCTGGTGATCGTTATGGACTGCGTGATGACCTTCTTCGGCTCCTCGGCCAACGACGCCTGCTTCAACGCCTGGCTGACGGATGCCACGGATGAGACAAACCGCGGCTCCGCAGAGGGCATCAACGCCATGATGCCGCTGCTGGCAATCCTGGTGGTCTTCGGCGGCTTTATGGGCTTTGATCTGGACAAGGCCGAAAGCTGGACGGTGATTTATGGAATCATCGGCAGCGTCGTGCTGGCGGCGGGCGTGCTTGGCCTGTTTCTGATTCGCGACACCGGCACAAAAACGGCGGAAAACCAGAGCTATTTTAAAAATATCTTCTATGGCTTCCGGCCGGGCGTCGTGCAGGAAAATCCGGTGCTCTATGTGACGCTTGCGGCCTTTGCCGTGTTCGGCATCTCCATTCAGATCTTCATGCCCTACCTGATTCTTTACTACAGCGAAACGCTGGGCATGGACAACTATGTGTTCATTATGGCCCCGGCGATCGTGCTGGCGGCGGTGGTCACGCTGTTTTACGGACGGCTGTACGACCGGCTGCACTTCCGCAAAACCATCGTTCCGGCCATGGCCATGCTGATGGCGGGCTATGTGGTTTTGTATTTCTTCCGTGCGACGGCGCCGGTCTTCCTCGGCTCGCTTCTGATGATGAGCGGTTATCTGGCGGGCATGGCGGTTTTCGGCGCGATGCTGCGCGACCACACCCCGGCGCACCGCGCGGGCATGTTCCAGGGGCTGCGCATCGTCGGTCAGGTGCTGATTCCGGGCATCATCGGCCCGGCCATCGGCGCGGCGGTTTTAAAGCATGCGCAGACCGTCCTGAATGACGACGGTACGACCTCTTTCCTTCCCAATCGGAACATTTTTCTTGCGGCGTTTCTTGCGGCGGCCTGCGTGTTTCTGGTGCTTGCCGTGGAGTTCCGTCTGCTGAAGCGAAAGGAGCGCGGAAATGGTTGACCTTTGGACCGAACGCGGCAGGGCGCTGACCGGAACGCCGTGGCAGGCCTACCCCCGGCCCACGCTGCGGCGCGATTCCTACCTGAACCTGAACGGAGAATGGGAGTTCTCCGTCGGAAATCCGGAGCGGTTTGACCGCAGGATTCGCGTGCCATTTCCGCCGGAGTCTCTGCTCTCGGGGGTACACGAGCGCTTCCCGGAGGCGCAGCGGCTCTACTACCGCAGAAGCTTCCGCCTGCCGCAGGGCTTTGTCAACGAGCGCGTTCTGCTGCATTTCGGCGCGGTCGATCAGCTCGCGGAGGTCTGGCTCAACGGTGTGTGTCTCGGCACGCACCGCGGCGGCTACGCGCCCTTCTCCTTTGATGTGACGGACGCTTTACAGGAGGAAAACACGCTGCTGGTGCGCGTGGAGGATCATCTGTCCGAGCATATCCTGCCCTATGGGAAGCAGAAACAAAAACGCGGCGGTATGTGGTACACGCCGGTGTCCGGCATCTGGCAGACGGTCTGGATGGAGAGTGTTTCTGCGGAGTACATCCGCGCCGTGCGCTATGAAACGGAGGCCGGCGGCGTCCGCGTGCAGATCGAGGGCGCGCAGGAGGGCGTCCTGCGCATCCGGACGCCGCAGGGAGTGCTGGAGCGCACGTTTTCCACCGGCTGTGCGGAGGTGAAGCTGGATGCGCCTCGCCTGTGGTCGCCGGAGGATCCCTATCTCTACGAGGTCGAGCTGGAGACGCTGACGGACAAGGTGTGCAGCTATTTCGCCCTGCGGACGCTGGAGGTAAAGGAGATCGGCGGCTTCCCCCGCCTGTGTCTGAACGGCAGGCCCTATTTCTTCCACGGCGTACTGGATCAGGGGTATTGGAGCGACGGTATTCTCACGCCCGCCGACCCGGTGTGCTTTGACGAGGACATCCTCGCGATGAAGCGCCTGGGCTTCAACACTCTGCGCAAGCACATCAAGGTCGAGCCGGAGCTGTTCTATTTCGCCTGCGACCGGCTGGGCATGGTGGTTTTTCAGGATATGGTGAACAATGGCCGCTACGACTTCCTGCGCGACACGGTGCTGCCGACGATAGGCATTCAGCATCTGCCCGACCGCGGGCTGCACCGCAGTGCACAGACGCGGCGCGAGTTTACGCTTGGCATGGAAGAAACCGTCCGCAGGCTGGAAAAGCACCCCTGCGTGTGCTATTGGACGATCTTCAACGAGGGCTGGGGGCAGTTCGACAGCCGGGCACAGTACCGCCGCCTGAGGGAGCTGGACGCGTCCCGCTTTATCGATTCGAGCTCCGGCTGGTTCAGGAACGGAGAGAGCGATGTGGAGAGCCTGCACGTCTATTTTAAGCCGGTGCGGATGCCGAAGAGCGGAAAGCCGCTGGTGCTTTCGGAATTCGGCGGCTACTCCTACCGCCCTGAGGGGCATATCTTCAACCTGGAGCAGAACTATGGCTACCGCAGCTTCCGCGAAAGCGCGGCGTTTCAGGACGAGCTGGAGCGGCTCTATCTGGAACAGATCCTCCCGGCAAAGGGAAAGGGCCTGTGCGCTGCTATCTATACACAGCTCTCCGACGTCGAGGACGAGACGAACGGCCTTTTGAGCTACGACCGCGCGGTGTGCAAGGCGGACGAGCAGCGGATGCAGGCCATTGCGGAGAAGCTGTGCAGCGGAGAATGATGCCTTTTTTGCACTTTTTCGGCTTTTCTCTTGACAAATTGCGAAGATGTTCCTATACTAGAATGTAGAATTTACAAGAAAGGAAGTGCGCAGAATGAAAAAGCTCGTTTTTGCATTGGTGAATGCTGTTTCCGCAGGGATTTCTGCGCGTTGTCCGCACTAGGCTTTTTACGGACTTTTTGCGCTTCCTCTGCGGGATTCCCGCAGAGGAAGTTTTTTGTCCGAAAGCGAGTTCGTCAACGCTTTCCCAATTTCCAAAATGGAAGGAGAATCTTATGGATACAACAACGCAAAAGCTGTCCCGGAGGGAAAAGGCGCGTCTGGTGACGCATTACCTCCGGGGCTGCTGGGGCTATTTTATCGCGGCGCTGGTTTTTTCCTGCCTGAGCATGGCCTTTAATGCTCTGACGCCGCAGATCATTCGGCTGACGGTGGACTCCGTCCTCGACAGCAAGACGCCGGAGCTGCCCGCCCGGCTGCTGCCGCTCTGGAACACACTGACACAGAGCACGCTGCGCGCGCTGTGGCTTGCCGCGGCGGCGGTTCTGCTGGTGGCGATTCTGCGCGGCTTCTGCGCATATGGGCAGCGCATCAATCTCTCCAAGGGCTCGGAAACCTATGTCAAGAGCCTGCGCGACGACCTTTACAGCCACATTGAGCGCCTGACCTTCGCCTGGCACAAGGCCAATCCCACGGGAGACATCATCCAGCGCTGCACCTCGGATGTGGACGTGATCCGCAATTTTGTCTGCAACCAGCTCATTGAGGTGATCCGCACGGTTTTTTTGATCGTGCTGTATCTTTACATCATGTTTTCGATGAATGTGCGGCTTTCTCTGGTGTCGGCGGCCATTATTCCGGTCGTGGGGCTGTCCTCCGGCGTGTTTTACCGGAAGATTTCCTCCCGCTATCAGGTGGCCGACGAGGCCGAGGGCGAGCTGACCACCTGTGCGCAGGAGAATATGACCGGCGTGCGCGTCGTGCGCGCCTTCGGCCGGGAGCGCTTTGAGGACGACAAGTTCGATGAAAAGAACAACCGCTTTGCCCGCCTGTGGGTCAAGCTGGGCAAGCTGCTTTCCGTCTATTGGGCGTCCGGGACGCTTCTGACCTGCATTCAGGTCATGGTGATCATCCTGGTCGGCGTCGTGGAGACGGTGCACGGCCGCATGACGCTCGGCGCGTTCATTGCCTTTGTCAGCTACAATGAATCTCTGGCCTGGCCGGTGCGCTCTCTGGGCAGAGTGCTTTCGGAGATGAGCAAGGCCGGCGTCTCCATGGACCGCGTGGGTTACGTCCTCAATGCGCAGGAGGAGCAGGACCCGCCGCAGGCCAAGCCCTTCGAAGCGGGCGACATCGCCTTTGACCACGTGTCCTTCCGCTATGAGGGACAGGAGGTGCTGCACGATCTGTCCTTCACCATCCGCAGGGGCGAGACCTTTGCGATTCTGGGCGGCACCGGCTCCGGCAAGAGCACGCTCGTGCAGCTGCTCGACCGGCTCTATGACGTCGAATCCGGCAGCATTACCATCGGCGGCACGGATCTGCGCGAGCTTGCCCGCAGTGAGCTGCGCAAAAACATCGGCTTTGTGCTTCAGGAGCCCTTCCTCTTTTCCCAGACCATCCGCGAGAATATCTGCGCGGCGCGGCCGGAGGCGACGGAGGAGGAAATGCGCGAGGCGGCGCGGATCGCCTGCGTGGATGAGGCGATTTCCGCCTTCCCCGAGGGCTATGACACCGTCGTCGGCGAGCGCGGCGTGACCCTGTCCGGCGGACAGAAGCAGCGCGTCGCCATTGCGAGAATGCTGCTGCAAAAGACGCCCGTGATGATCTTTGACGACTCGCTCTCCGCAGTGGATGCGGAAACCGACGCCAAGATCCGCTCGGCATTGCGTGAAACGCTGCGCGATGCGACGGTGATTCTGATTTCCCACCGTATTCCGACGCTGATGCAGGCAGACCGCATTCTGGTTCTGGAGGACGGAAGACTCTCTGCGCTCGGTACGCACGAGGAACTGATCGCGCAGCCGGGCATTTATAAGGAAATTTACGACATTCAGATGCGCAGCGACGACCGCGCAATGCTGCTGGAAGGGGGCGAGGACAATGCATGATGAAAAAGAGTTTACCCAAAGCTTTGACTGGGGCATCTGGAAGCGGCTGGCGCCGTTTTTGAAGAACTACCGCAGAGATTTCGTCGGCATGCTGGCCTTCAACGGCCTCTGCGCCCTCGTCGATGTCCTTTTGCCGCTGCTTCAGCAGTATGCCATCCGGAATTTCATCCAGAAGGGTGTCACGACGGGACTGCTGCCCTACGCGCTGGTCTACACGGCGATGATCATCCTGCAGGGCCTGAGCGTCATGTGGTTCTGCAATAATTCCATGCGCATTGAGATGTACTTCGGCCGCGACCTCAAGCAGCGGCTGTTCCACCATCTGCAAACGCTTTCCTTTTCATTCTACAACGTCACGCCGGTCGGATACCTTCTCAGCCGCCTGATGAGCGATACCAACCGCATTGCCAGCATGATCGCCTGGAATTTTACGGATATCCTGTGGGCAATGTTCTATGTCCTCGGCACGATGATCTCCATGCTGGTGCTCAACTGGAAGCTGGCGCTGGTTGTGATGCTGATTGTGCCCTTTATGGCGGTGCTGACGGCCTATTTTCAGGATCGCATCCTGCACTGGAACCGCAAAATCCGCAAGCTGAATTCCCGCATCACCGGCGCCTTCAACGAGGGCATTACGGGTGCAAAAACCGCAAAAACGCTCGTGATCGAGGAAAAAATGACCGGCGAATTCCGCAAGCTCACAGAGGGAATGCATGAATCCGGCATCCGCGCGGCGCGGCTGAACGCGGTGTATATCCCGCTGGTGCTGCTGTTCAGCACGCTGGCGGTCGCCATCGTGCTGCTGCGCGGCGGTTATCTTGTCACGGAGCAGGCGCTGGAGCTGGCGACGCTGTCTACCTTCCTGACCTACGCCGTCGGCATTTTCGAGCCGATCCAGATGACGGCATCCAACATCGCCGAGTTTATCTCTCTGCAAGCCTCCATTGAGCGCGTGACCGATCTTCTGGATAAAACGCCGGAGATCACGGACACGCCGGAGGTGCTGGAAAAGTACGGCGATGCCTTCGAACCGAAAAAGGAGAATTGGGAGCCGCTGCGCGGCGACATTGAATTTGAGGATGTGACCTTCCGCTATCCGGACGGCGGCGAGGATGTTTTGCAGCACTTCTCGCTCAAGATTCCCGCCGGAACGACGGTTGCGCTTGTGGGCGAGACGGGTGCGGGCAAATCGACGCTGGTCAACCTTGTCTGCCGCTTCTTTGAGCCGACGCAGGGCAGAATCCTGATCGACGGCCGTGATTACCGCGAGCGCAGCCAGCTCTGGCTGCATTCGAGCATCGGCTATGTACTGCAAAGCCCGCATCTTTTCTCCGGCAGTGTGCGCGAGAACATCCGCTACGGCAGACTCGACGCGACCGACGAGGAGGTGGAAGCGGCGGCAAGAGCCGTTTCTGCGGATATCGTTGCGGCCAAGCTGGAAAACGGCTGGGACAGCGAGGTGGGCGAGGGCGGCGACAAGCTCTCCACCGGCGAAAAGCAGCTCATTTCCTTTGCCCGCGCCGTGCTGGCCGACCCGAGAATTTTCGTTCTCGATGAGGCGACCAGCTCCATCGACACGCAGACCGAGCAGCTCATCCAGCAGGCGATCGACCATCTGCTCAAGGATCGGACGTCGTTCCTGATTGCACACCGCCTGTCCACCATCCGCAAGGCGGATCTGATTCTTGTGGTGCGCGACGGTAAGATCGTCGAGCAGGGCACGCACGAGTCGCTGCTGAAGGCGCATGGCTATTACCACGACCTATACAGCAAGCAGTTTGCGGAGGAATCTGCCGCCCGGCTTTTCGGCCAGGGGGCGTAATAACGGAAAATCCCGTGTCGGGCAGACACGGGATTTTTTGCAGTCACAAATTTAAAATTTCCTTCCCACGGGACGGGAAACCGCCCACTACGGACGTTTTTGCGGTGCGTGCATAATCTGCGGGTTCCTTCCCGCGGCCACGGCGTGCCGTGACCGGTGTGGGCAGTTACAAATTTGAAAATTCCTGCACGTAGGACGGGGGAACCCGTCCCCCTACGGATATATTCGGCGGCGCGCAAGATTTGCAGGCGCGGCCGCAAACATGATTGAGATTTTTAACACGTCAGAATGTGCAGTGCGGCGAGGGCAGCGTCGATGTCCTCCGGCGTTGTATAGCAGCCAATGGAAAAGCGCACCGTGCCCTGCGGGAAGGTGCCGAGCGTTTTGTGCGCGGCGGGAGCGCAGTGCAGACCGCAGCGGGTCAGAATACCGAATTCGCGCTCCAGCCGGTCGGCGGCCTCGGCGTTGTCCATGTTCAGAAAATCAACGGAGATCACGCCGACACGCTGCGCCGTTTCCCACGGCCCAGCCAGACGCAGACCCGGCAGCTCACACAGTCCATTCAGAAAGCGCTGCGTCAGCGCAAGCTCGTGCGCACGCAGAGCGGGAAGACCAACGTGGTTTACATAATCCATAGACGCCGACCAGCCGTAGATGCCAGGCAGATTCGGCGTACCGGCTTCAAAGCGGTCGGGCAGATAGGGCGGCAGCTCCTCGGAGTCGGACATGCTGCCCGTTCCGCCTGCGATGAGCGGGTCGAGCTGCGCGGCAAATTTCTTCGTGACCAGCAGCGCGCCGATGCCCTGCGGGCCGAGAAGTCCCTTGTGGGCGGGAACGGCCAGAGCACTGAGCGAAAAGCCTTCAAAATCTACCGGTACGTGCCCGGCCGACTGTGCGGCATCGAGCACAAAGGGAACACTGAAGTGTTTACATAATTCTCCGACACTCTGCGCGTCCTGCACGGTTCCGCTGACGTTCGACGCGTGATTCAAAATCAGCATTTCCGGTTTATCCTGCAGCAGCTGCTCCAGAGCCGCGAGGTCGAGCCGCCCGTCAGCGCCGCAGGGGACACGCGTGAAATCCGCGCCGAGCTGCACCAGAGGCCGCATGACCGCGTTGTGCTCCATTGAGCTGACGAGCACGCGGCTGCCGCGGCGCAGCCTTCCCTTGATGGCGAGATTCAGCGCCGCGGTTGCGCCTGATGTGAAGAGCACGCGCACCGGCTCCGGATGATGGAAAAAGGCGCAGAGCTTCTCCCGCAGACTGAGCTGCTCCAGCTCCGCCTCCTGCGCAGCGGCGTAGACGCCGCGGTTGACGCTTGCGCCCACGCGGTCGAGGTATTCACACATTTTTGCGCTGACGCCGGGCGCTTTCGGGAAGGAGGTCGCGGCGTTGTCCAGATAAATCATGGCTGCCTCCGATTGTTTTTCTCTAATTATAATGCGCGCAGGGGAAAGCTGCAAGCTGCCGCGCAAATTACATTGTTCGACAATGCCGAATTTGAAAGAGGCGTATTGACTGCCGCATACGTTTTCGTTATACTTGAAATAAATGAACGCCCCGGCGTTACAAACTCAGAAATGAAAAAGGAGAATGTCAGATGAAGAAAGAAAGCTTCTTCAAAAAGTACTGGCTCGTGATGCTCTGCGGTCTGGCGATCGGCGCGGCTGCGGTCATCCTGAGCGCGCACGGCAACCCCGCCAACATGGGCTTCTGTATTGCCTGCTTCCTGCGCGACATCGCAGGCTCCCTGAAGCTGCATCAGGCGGGCGTTGTGCAGTATTTCCGTCCGGAAATCGTCGGCATCATCGCAGGCGCCTGCATCATGGCTCTGATCGGCAAGGAATTCAAGCCCAAGGCCGGCAGCTCCCCCGTGATCCGCTTCACCCTCGGTGCAGCCGTCATGATTGGTGCGCTGGTCTTCCTTGGCTGCCCGCTGCGTATGGTCATCCGCATCGGCGGCGGCGACTTGAACGCCGTTGTCGGTCTGGTCGGCTTCATCCTCGGCATTCTCATCGGTGTGTTCTTCCTGAAGAAGAACTTCTCCCTTGGCCGCGCCTATAAGCAGAGCAAGGTCGAAGGCCTGGCCTTCCCCGTGATGCTGATCTTCGGCTTTGTGCTGACGCTTGTCGGCGCCGCTTACTTCGCCTCCTCTGCGGAGGGTCCCGGCTCCAAGCATGCGCCCATCCTGCTCTCCCTCGGCATCGGCCTGATCGTCGGCGCTCTGGCACAGAAGAGCCGCCTGTGCATGGTCGGCGGCGTGCGCGACGCCGTGATGTTCAAGGAATTCGGCCTGCTGGCCGGCTTTGGCTGCATCCTGCTGGCGGTTTTTGCAGGCAACGCGATCCGCGCGCTTGCGGAAGGCGTGCCCGTCTCCACCTACATTAAGTTCGGCTTTGAAGGCCAGCCCATCGCCCACAACGAATGGCTGTGGAACCTGCTCGGCATGACCGTCGTCGGCTGGGGCTGCACGCTCCTCGGCGGCTGCCCGCTGCGTCAGCTCATCCTCACCGGTGAGGGCAACTCCGACAGCGCCGTCACCGTGCTCGGCATGATCGCAGGCGCTGCCGCCGCTCACACCCTCAAGACCGCCTCCTCCGCGGACGGCACCGGCGCGAACGGCCCCGTTGCCACCATCGTCTGCCTGGTTGTCATTCTGGTCATCTCCCTCACCCATCTGAAGAAGGAGCAGCAGTAAGCCATGGTCGATGCAAGAGGTCTTTCCTGCCCGATTCCCGTGCTGCGGGTGCAGAAGGCGATTGAAAGCGAGCACCCGGCAAAGCTGGAGGTGCTTGTGGACAACGAAACTGCCGTGCAGAATGTGCGCCGTTTTGCCATGCACGCGGGCTATGCCGTCGAAATCCGGGAGCTGGAGGACGACGAGTTTTCCCTCGTCCTGACGAAGGCATGACGCAGTTCGTCGCGACCTTCCACACGCACCTTGCCGCGCTGAAAACGCACCGCAAAATGACGGCGCAGGGCGTCACGGCCCGCATGGCGCCGGTGCCGCGCAAAATCTCCTCCTCCTGCGGAACCTGCGTGTTTTACGAGGCAGAGGATGCCTGCGAGGCGCTGCTCGACGCCGATACCGAGGCGGTCTACCGCCTTTCGGACGGCGGCGCGGAGCTGCTGCTGGAATTTGAGTAACTGCATTCTTTTCGCCCTGCGGAGGTCTCCGCAGGGCGATTTTGCCATCCGCCCGCCTGATTTCATCGGTGCTTCCCTTGCTTTGTGAGAAGAAACGTGATATACTGAACGCATCCTGAACAAAGTGAGCGTATTTTATGCTGCAATGGCTGACAACCTCACAGGGCGGTCATCTTCTGCTGACCTTCCTGATTTCCGCCGTGCCGCTGATCGAGCTGCGCGGGGGGATTCCCTACGGAATTGCGCAGGGCGCGGATCCCTGGCTGGTTTTTATCGCCAGCGTGCTGGGGAATCTTCTGCCGGTGCCGTTTATTCTGCTGTTTATCCGCAAAATTCTGCACTGGATGAAGCGGTATCCGCGGCTGGGCAAGCTGGCCGTGAAGCTGGAGGCGCGCGCCGCCCGCAAGAGCGAGAGCGTGCGAAAAAGCGAGCTGGTCGGGCTGTGTATTCTTGTGGCGATCCCGCTGCCGGGAACCGGCGCGTGGACCGGTGCGCTCGTTGCGGCGCTGATGGATATCCGGCTCAAGCGCGCGATTCCGGCCATTCTGATTGGCGTTCTGATCGCCGGGCTGCTGGTCACGCTGGCCTGCACGGGCGTACGCGCGCTGGCATTTTTAACCTGAACGGAGGAAAATCATGAAACGACAGGGCTACATCTCCTGGGACGAATACTTTATGGGCATCGCCCTGCTTGCCGCCGAACGCAGCAAGGATCCGAACACACAGGTCGGCGCGTGCATCGTCTCTCCGGAAAATATCATCATCTCCACCGGCTACAACGGCCTGCCCAATGGGTGCAGCGACGATGAGTTCCCCTGGGAGCGCGAAGGCAAGGACACGAAGTATCCCTTTGTCGTGCACGCGGAGCTGAACGCGATTCTGAACGCCGGTGGGCGCGTGCTGCGCGGGGCGCGGCTGTACGTCGCGCTGTTTCCCTGCAACGAGTGTGCCAAGGCGATTATTCAGGCGGGAATTGCCGAAATTGTCTATCTCTCCGATAAATATGACGGCACGGAGATGAACCTCGCGTCCAAGCGGATGCTCGACGCGGCTGGCGTGCGCTATCATCGGCTGCCAACGCAGCTGCGCTCCATCACGCTGGACTTTTCCTGCGAGAAATGAGCGTACAGTATCTGCGAGGCCCGCTGGGGCTGCTGCGCCTTTCCGCGCAGGACGGCGCGCTTTATGAAATCGCACCGGTGGAGACGGCAGGAGAGGAATCGCCGGATACCGCAACGCGCGAGGCAGCGCGGCAGCTGGAGGAATACTTTGCCGGAAAACGGAAAGAATTTACCTTGGTGCTTGCGCCGCAGGGAACCGCCTTTCAAAAAGATGTCTGGGCGGCGCTTGCCCGCGTGCCCTACGGCAGCGTCGTGACCTATGCGCAGCTTGCCGCGGCGGCGGGACGTCCGGCCGCGTGCCGCGCGGCGGCGAACGCGGTGGGGAAGAACCCGCTGCTCATCGTTCTGCCGTGCCACCGCGTGGTCGCCTCCAATGGCCTGGGCGGCTTTTCCGCAGGACTGGACAGAAAACGCTGGCTTCTGCACCACGAACAGGTGGATTTTTCCGAAAAAAGACGCTTTGAACAAAAATATTTCTTTACTTTTCCGTGAGTTTATGCTACTATAGAACGGCTGGCGGCTGCCAGCGGCATCCCCGTGCTCAGTTCCGGGAGACCCCTCCGAAACGGAGGATTCCGCCGTCCCAAACTTAGCCGGAGGACAATTTTTCGAAAGGTGGAAAACAACCATGATTCAGAAGGAAAAAAAGACCGCGATTATCACTGAGTACGCGACCCACGAGGGCGACACCGGTTCCCCCGAGGTTCAGATCGCCATCCTCACCGCTCGTATCAACGAACTGAACGAGCACCTGCGCGAGCACAAGCATGACAATCATTCCCGCCGCGGCCTTCTCATGATGGTCGGCAAGCGCCGCAGCCTGCTGGACTATCTGGCAAAGAAGGACATCAACCGCTATCGTGCCATCATTGCCAAGCTGGGTATCCGCAAGTAATATCGCACTGAATGGGCGGCCCCGCGGTCGCCCATTTTCGCAAATCCCCGTCCCCGCCGCGGGAGTGCCGTTTAGCAGTTGAAAGCGCCGCTGAGCATCGGCAGCGGTTTCAAGTGCTAAAACCTCCCGTGAAATTTAAAATAATGGAGGTTTTACCCATGATTACCAGAAAACAGTACCCGAATCATCATGTGTTTGAGACGACCATCGGCGGCCGCCCCTTCACCGTCGAGACCGGTAAGGTTGCAGAACTGGCCGATGCCGAGTGCATCTGCCGCTATGGCGACACCGTGGTTCTGACCACCGTCACCTGCTCCCCCGATCCCAAGCCCGGCATCGACTACTTCCCCCTGACCATCGAGTTTGAGGAGAGAATGTACGCCGTCGGCCGTATCCCCGGCAGCTTCAACCGCCGCGAGGGCAAGCCCTCCGAGCGCGGCATCCTGAACAGCCGCATCATCGACCGCCCGATGCGCCCGCTCTTTGACGATGAGCTGCGCAACGACGTCGTCGTGACCTGCACCGTTCTTGCCAACGACTATGACAACCCCGTAGAGGTCGTTGCGTCTCTCGGCGCCTCCATCTCCGTCGCCTGCTCCGATGTGCCCTGGAACGGCCCGATTGCCACCACCAATGTTGCCTATGTGGGCGGCGAATATGTCGTCAACCCCTCCACCGATCAGCGCAACGCTGCCGACTGCTTCGTCTGCATCGCCTCCACCTTCGAGAAGGTCGTCATGATCGAGACCGAGGCCAAGGAAGCGCCGGAGAACATCGTCTATGAGTGCATCCGCATTGCCCACGAGACGAACATGGAGGTCGTCAAGTTCATCAATACCATCGTCGAGACGATCGGCAAGCCGAAGTTCACCTTCGAGAAGGCCGCCGTCAACCACGAGCTGCTCGACGATCTGTGCGCTTATGGCATGGATCAGATCGAGTATGCCCTTGATACCGACGACAAAAATGTCCGCGAGGAGCGCCTGACCGCTGCCCGCCGCGACTTCGCCGAGAAGTTTGCCGAGAAGTATGAGGACTTCGACATCAACATCGACGTCTGCCTGTACAAGATGCAGAAGAAGATCGTCAAGAAGTGGCTGCTGGCCGGCAAGCGCGTTGACGGCCGTCAGATGGACGAGATCCGTCCGCTGGACGCCGAGGTCGGCGTTCTGCCGCGTGTGCACGGCTCCGGCCTGTTCGCAAGAGGCCAGACGCAGGTTCTGTCCATCTGCACCCTGAATACCCTGTCTGCCGCGCAGAAGCTGGACACCATCTATCAGGAAGACACCAAGCGCTATATCCACCACTACAATTTCCCGTCCTTCTCCACCGGCGAGGCAAGAGCTGCCCGCTCCACCTCCCGCCGCGAGATCGGCCACGGCTCCCTTGCCGAAAAGGCTCTGGTTCCCGTGCTGCCCAGCGTTGAGGAATTCCCCTATGCCATCCGCGTCGTCTCCGAGGTTCTGTCCTCCAACGGCTCCACCTCCCAGGGCTCCATCTGCGGTTCCACGCTGGCACTGATGGACGCGGGCGTTCCCATCAAGCGCCCGGTCGCGGGCATCTCCTGCGGCCTGATCTCCGACCAGGAGACCGGTGAATGGCGTACCTTCACGGACATCCAGGGCGTGGAGGACTTCCACGGCGAGATGGACTTCAAGGTCGCCGGTACGACCGAGGGCGTCACCGCCATCCAGATGGACCTGAAGAACAAGGGCCTGACGATGGAAATCATTGCCGATGCGCTCGAGCGCTGCCGCAAGGCCCGCCTCGAGATCCTCGAGAAGGTCATGCTGCCTTGCATCGCCGAGCCGCGCGCCGAGGTTTCCGAGTATGCGCCCAAGATGATCTCCATGCAGATCCCGGTCGATAAGATCCGCGAAGTCATCGGCTCCGGCGGCAAGACCATCCAGAAGATCTGCGCGGACACCGGCGCAAAGGTCGATATCGACGACGACGGCAACGTCTTCATCGCTGCGGTCGATTCCGCCGCGGGCTACGCCGCCAAGAAGATGATAGACGACATCTGCTTCGTTCCCGAGGTCGGCGCGCTGTACTATGGCAAGGTCGTGCGTATCCTGCCGATCGGCGCCTTCGTCGAAATCGCTCCGGGTCACGATGGCATGGTTCACATCTCCAAGCTGGAGAACCGCCGCGTCGAGAAGGTCGAGGATGTTCTGAACATCGGCGACATGACCTGGGTCAAGTTCATGGGCTTCGACGAGAAGGGCCGCGCGAACTTCAGCCGCAAGGATGCACTGAAGGAAATTGCAGAGTCCGAGAAGTAATTCAAAATGATAGAGCCAGCCGCCGGCGTTGCCGGCGGCTGGCTCTCGGCTTTTTCACAAAACTTGTTGATGGATTTGCGGCTTTGTGGTATAGTTGTAGCAGGAACTGTCAAAGGGGGATGCGGAAGTTGACCAATCAGGAAGTAGAGCAGGCATTGAAGGATTACGCTCTGCTCGATCAGCAGCTGGCGAAGAAGCTTGAGGAGAAGAACAAGCTGGACAAGCAAATTCGGTATTATCAGACGCCAAAGAAGCCGCCGGTGCCGGAAAAACCCTCGAAAACCCGTTTGTTTTTTGAATTCTTCGGAATTTTCGCGCTCATTGCGTTTGCTTTTTGCGTGATCCTGGAATGGAAGGTCGTGGAGCCCAGAGGCTTTTTCTGATCCTGAGCGCCGCTGTCCCCGCGCTGATCGTTACGATTTTCGTTTATAAGAAAAAGAACGCTCAGGCCTGTGCCAGGTTTGTCGAGGCGGGAATGAAATATGAAAACTGGAAGAAGGAAAAGGAAAGCACGCTTCCGGTGCTCCAGCGGAAGCTGGATACGGTGATGCGCGAGGGCGGCGAGTTGTATAACAGATATCAGAATGCGAAGCTGCGGCGCATCCTTCACGCGGACTATCTGCCTTATGCCGGGACGATTCTTGGATATTTCCAGCATGGCAGGGTGCGCGATCTGCGCGATGCCGTCAACCTGCTGGAGCAGGAGCTGCGGGAGCATCGGCGCGATATGGAAACCGAGGCCTACCGCAGCGAAATGCGGCAGCAGGCCATCGCACAGAGAGAGGCGGCGGAGGAAGCGGCGGCACAGGGAAGGCGTGCCGCAAATGCGGCGGAAGCAGCTGCCTTCTGGAGCGCCGCGGCGGCCGTCTCGTCGATGTCTAACAATCAGAGCAGCGATCCGAATGATTTCCGGGTCATTTAACTCGCAGGGGAATTCGATTTGATGCAAACAGCCCGTACCGGACAATTGTCCGATACGGGCTTTCCGCGCTTTACGCCTCAGATAGAAACGCGCGGGTGAGGGGGTGCTTCGGCGCGGAAAACAGCGCCTGTGGTGTACCTTCCTCCACAACCTCGCCGTCTGCCAGAAAGACGATGTGGTCGGAAATCCGCTCGGCAAAGCGCATCTCGTGCGTCACAACGATCATGGTCCGCCCCGCATTGCGCAGCGCAAGCAGCGTGCGCAGCACCTCGCCGGTGAGCGCGGGGTCGAGGGCACTCGTCGGCTCGTCAAAGCAGAGAATGTCCGGCCGCATGGCCAGCGCCCGCGCAATGGCAACGCGCTGCTGCTGTCCGCCGGAGAGCTGGTGCGGATAATTGCCGCTTTTTTCGCGCAGGCCGACCTGCTCGAGCAGTGTCTGCGCCTCCTGCGTGATCTGCGCGGGCGTCCGGGAATCCAGACCGGATTTTGCGGCAAGCAGGGGAGCAAGAGTAACGTTTTTCAGCGCAGTGTACTGCGGAAAGAGATTGAAATTCTGAAACACCAGACCAAAGCTGCGCACCGCAGTGCTGCCGGACTGCGGGACGCCGTTGACCAGAATCTCACCGCCGTCCGGCGCTTCCAGCGCGTTCAGGCAGCGCAGCAGGGTCGTCTTGCCGCTGCCGGAGTTGCCGAGAATGGTCAGAATCGTTCCCTGCTCCATGGAAAAGCTGACGTGCTTCAGCACCTCGGCAGCGCCGAAGTGCTTTTGCAGGTTCCGTACTTCAAGAAATGCCATACTGCGCCTCCTCAGCGGAAATAGTCCAGCTTCTTTTCCAGCTTGCCCAGGGCAAGGGTGACGATGCCGTTAAAAATCAGGTAGTAAAGCCCGGTGCAGAAGAGCGGCCACAGAAGACCCGAGTAGCCGTGCGAGCCCTTCAGAAAGGAGTAGCCCGCCCAGATGACCTCCTGAAGGGAGATCACGCGCGCAATGGCAGTGTCCTTCACCAGGGTGATGACCTCGTTGGAGATCGGCGGGACAATGCGCTTGACCATTTGCAGCAGCGTTACCTTGAAGAAAATCTGCCGCTTCGTCATGCCGAGGACAAGTCCGGCCTCCTGCTGTCCCGCAGGGACGCCCTGAATGCCGCCGCGGTAGATCTCGGAAAAATAGCAGGCATAATTCAGAATGAAGGCAATGGCGGAGGCAAGAAAGCGGCCGCTGTCGCCCGCGGGCCAGGGGCTTTTCCCGTCGGAGAGCGCGCCGGGGATGTAAAAGAGAATGATGAGCTGGAGCATCAGGGGCGTGCCGCGCACAACCCAGACCAACAGGCGCACCAGCAGAGAAACCGGCCTGAATTCGAGCAGCAGGAGTGCGGTCCGCCCTGGCGTCCGCCCCTTCAACGCGCGCTGCGTCAGGCGGCGCAGGGGCGCCCAAGTGCTCATGGAGCCGAAGCAAAGCAGCAAACCGAGTGGCAGAGCGCCGAGCAGCGTGACGAAAAAGAGCTTCAGCGTCTGCAAAAACCCGGCGTTCAGCGCCTGAAAAACCGTGGCAGCCATCGCTTAATCCTGAAGCAGAGCTTCCTGCACGCCGTAGCGCTGCGCCAGAGCCTCAAGCGCGCCGCTGGCCTTCTGCTCCCGGAGAAAATCGTTCAAAAGCGCGGGAAGATCAGAACCCTTGCGGAAGCCGACGCCGTATTCCTCGCTGGTCAGACGCAGCGTGCAGACAAGACCGGCGTAGCTCGTGCCCTCGCCGGTCATGGCGCCTGCCATGAGGGAGTCAATGATGGCGGCGTCCGCCGTTCCGGCGCTGACCTCAAGCAGAGCGGTGGACTGATCTTCCACCTCAACATAGGTCAGCCCCTCAGCCTCGGCGGCCTCCTTGCCGGCGGAGCCGGTCTCGACGGCGAAGGTCAGTTCCTTCAGGCTTTCGATGGTACCGTACTGCGCGGTCTTTTCCTGCGGCAGGACGACGATCTGCGCGTTGGCGCAGTAGGCGTCCGAGCAGGCCATCGCGGAAAGCACGTCCTGCGTCAGAGTCATGCCGTTCCAGACAACGTCGATGGTTTTGCCGTTCAGCTCGAACACCTTGCTGTTCCAGTCGATGATCTGGAATTCTGCCTGCACACCGAGAAATTCGGCGAAGGCGCGGGCCAGCTCGGCGTCAAAGCCGAGCCATTGGCCGTTCTCATCCTGATAGTCCATCGGTTCGAAGACGGTGACGCCGACGACAAGCGTGCCCTTGTCCTTCACATATTCGGCGTCGCTGCCGGTGGCTGTCTTGCCGCAGCCGGAAAGCAATACAAGAAGCAGCGCCAGAGCGCAGAGCAGAAATCGTTTCATATTATCCACCTCGAATTTTAGTACGCTAATTCATTAGCGAATTAAAGTAAACACATGATAGCATAGAAGGGCGCGGCTGTCAAGGGGAAAGTGAAACTTTTTCCGGCGAGGGGTTTACAGGAATTTTACGACGCACCCCACCTTGTTTTTTGCGGGGAATTGTGCTATCCTAGAGGCAGATTCTAAGAAAAGACGGTGGACGATATGACTTTTCAGGAAATTGCGGCCAATGAAACCATTCGGGCCTATATTCAGAAGGCGGACGAGTCTCTGGTCGCTCTTGGCTATACGGAGCATAGCTTTGCCCACGTAACGCACGTCGCAGAAACGGCGCGCTACATTCTCGAAACGCTGGGCTATGATGCGCATACCGTGGAGCTGGCGCAGATTGCGGGATATCTGCATGACATCGGTAATCTGGTCAACCGCGTCGACCACTCTCAGAGCGGCGCGGTCATGGCTTTTCAAATACTGACGCAGCTCGGCTGTCCGGCGGAGGACGTCGCGACCATCGTCAGTGCCATCGGCAACCACGACGAGGGCACCGGCGTGCCGGTCAATGCGCTTTCTGCGGCGCTGATCCTGGCGGACAAGGCGGACGTCAGAAGAAGCCGCGTCCGCAACCGGGACGTGGCATCCTTCGATATTCACGACCGCGTGAATTACTCCGTTACGAAGTCTGTGCTGAAAATCAACGAGGAAAAGACGCTCATCAAGCTGAAGCTCTCCGTCGATACGCACTACGGCTCGGTCATGGACTATTTTGAAATCTTCATGCAGCGCATGATCCTCTGCCGTAAGGCGGCGGAAAAGCTGGGGCTGCAATTCAAGCTGATGATCAACGAGCAGCAGCTGATTTAACCGGCGTCGAGATCGCGATAGGGATACAGCCGCTCCCACTGACCGGCTTCTTTGTTCCAGACGACAGAGCTGCGGTGGGTGGAAAGCAGGCGGACGATGTTGTAGACATCAATCCAGATTTCGGAATTGCATTCCTTCTGGCTCTCGTCAAAAATCAATTGCAGGCCGAAATGCAGGTGGACCGTTTCAATATTGTTGACGTTTTCCGTATCGGAGTAGCCGGTTCTGCCCATGAAGCCGATGACGTCGCCCGCGCTGACGTGCTGCCCTTCCCGAAGACCGGAAACGTAAGGGTTGTCCTTGCGCAGATGAGCGTAGTAATAATAGCGCAGGCGATCGTCCGAACGGATACCGATGCGCCAGCCGCCGTAGCGGTTCCAGCCGAGGGCTTCCACGGTGCCGCCCTCGACGGCGACGATGGGCGTGCCCAATGCCCCGAGCAGGTCGTTGCCCAGGTGCCGGCGGGCGAAGCCGAAGGTGCGGCCTGCGCCGAAATCGTCATAGTGCGCGTAGCCGTAGCCCGCGGCAATGGGCGAGAAGGCCTTGAGACCGTAGGCAGGGACCCACTCCGTCTCGCCGGTTTCCGCATTGCGGACGGCAATGGCATAGTGGCCGACTAGGCCGCCCAGCGCGGCATGGTAGGCCTCGCGGTAATAGGAAAAGTATTTGTACTGCTCTCCCAGGAACTCCTCGGGGGAGCGGTCCTGCATCAGCTCCTTTTCCGCAGCGTTTACGGCCTTCGGCGTGAGATTTTTGCCGCCGCAGTGCGTTGCTGCCAGCGCCAGCAGGTCGATCCAGGAGCGCGGCTGCTCCTCGCCCTGGGAGGCGATGTCCAGCTCCAGCGCCCGCGCCATGGCGGCATAGCCCACGTTGAATTCCACCCAGCGGATATAATCCTCCTTCGCCGCCGCTCTTGGCATCAGCAGCAGGACGGCCAGAAAACAGAAAAAAATCCTTCTTTTCACAGACGACACCTCGCGGTTAGTTTGTGAAAAGAAGGATTTATTATTACGAAAAAATCAGGGCGCAACGGCCAGCAGCAGGAAATACTCGGCGGTTTCCGAGGCTCCGGCAGGGGCGTAGAAGGTGATCTCGCAGGCATCGGCGCTGCGGTCGAACATTTCACGCAGCTCGGAATAGGGCAGGGCGTAGGCAGTGACGGAGGAAACGGAGAGCGCACCTTCCGTTTTTTCCACCAGAACGGAAGCATCGGGCAGAAGCGTTTGCAGTACTTCGTCCAGAGCTGTGCCGCCGTCTGCATCGACGGTCTCCATTGGGGTAAGGTCCGTGTAATAGCTTTCGGCGTCGTCTCCCCAGACAATCAGAACGGGCATAGAGGAGAGATCAAAATATTCCTGCCGCTGCTCCGTACCGGCGGATTTCATCGTCTCGGTCAGCGCACCGTCCGCCGCCATGGGGGGCGAGGGGGCGAGATTGCTGGCATAGCCGACCATGCTGTTCTCCATGTCGCTAAATTCTTCCTTCGGCGCGGCATAATCGCTTGCCGATTTTGCCGCGAAAACAGGCAGATTCATCGCGCCGAACACGGCCAGGGCCAGAATCGCGGCGGTAGCGAGGGTGGCGGCGGGCGCGGCAAAGTAGAGCAGGCCGCGGCGCTTACGCTTTTTCGGCAGCTGCGCCAGAATGCGCTTCGTCAGACCGGCAGGCGGCGCAGGAACGTCGGCGAGCTGACGGTCGAGCTGCTCATATTGCGCAAGAAGGGCGCGGCATTGGGGACAGGTATTCAGATGCTCTTGCAGAAGCGCTTCTTCCGCTTCGGTGTTGATGCCGTCGATGTGGCCATTGATGTAAATCAGAGATTCCGTGCAATCCATATCCGCGACCTCCTTTCTGCGGGTTTAGACGAAGTCCAGTAACTTTTGTTCCCTATTTGTAATAATTTTTTCTCAATTTTTCACGGGCGCGGGCAAGGCGGGACTTGACGGTTCCCTCCTTCACCCCCAGAATCTGCGCAATGTCCGTGTAGCTCAGGTCGTTGACCACGCGCAGCGTGAGAATTTCCCGGTGCTCCGGTTCCAGCGCCTCCATTGCGGCGGAGAGCAGCGACTGCCTCTCGGCGGCAATGACGGCATCCTCGGGCTGCGGCGCGGGATCCACAACGTCAATGCGCTGTTCTTCGCCCTCGCCGTCCTCAAAAACAAGGGGGATGGTCTGCCTGCGGCGTGCATTTCTCAGGAAATCAATGCACAAATTGGAGGCAAGACGGTAAAGCCAGGTGGAAAAGGCAGATTTAAATTCAAATTTATCCAGATTGCTCCATGCCTTGAGGAAAATCTCCTGCGTCAGGTCGGCGGCATCCTCGGGATGGTTCGTCATGCGGAAAGCGAGACGGTAGACCTGCGGCTGGTACAGCTCGACAAGACGCGCGAAGGCATCCGTGTCACCTGCAATCGCTTTCTTGATGTACTTGTTTTCGTCTATGCTGCTCACCTCAAATCTCTCTTGATCGATTTCACGACCGAGTAGACCTCCTCCAGCGTGGAAAGCCGGGAGATCTGATCCTTATAGAAAGAACTATGCGCGACGCCACGCAGATACCATGCCAAATGCTTGCGCGCCTCCAGACAGGCGATATGCTCGCCCTTATCCTCGACGGCAAGCTGAATCTGACGCAGTGCCAGGTCCATACGCGCGGGCAACGCGGGTTTTTCTGGAATTTCGGCGCCGTTCAGCGCGGCGGCAATCTGGCCCAGAAGCCAGGGGTCGCCGAAGGCGGCGCGTCCGACCATGAACAGTGCCGCGCCGGAATGCGCGCGGCAGCGAAGCGCGGCCTCCGGCGAGTCGATGTCGCCGTTGGCGACGACGGGGATATCGACGCAGACGTCACGGATCCGATCCCAGTCGGCGCGGCCGGAATAGAGCATGCTCTTTGTGCGCGCGTGTACGGCGACGGCATCCGCGCCGTTTTCCGCGGCGATGCGGGCAAGCTCGGGGGCGTTGATGCAGCTACGATCCCAGCCGAGACGCAGTTTGACGGTGACGGGGACGGAGACGGCGTCCTTCACGGCGCGGACGATGCGCCCGGCGAGAGCGGGCTCCTTCATCAGGGCGCAG
The DNA here is from genome assembly GCA_934622035.1 of uncultured Oscillospiraceae bacterium. GTDB lineage: Bacteria > Bacillota > Clostridia > Oscillospirales > Oscillospiraceae > JAZOXB01. The sequence continues at coordinate 5,984 of CAKTVG010000010.1, read as the reverse complement.
CCGTCGCCGTTGTTGACGATTTTGGGCATGGGACAGCCCATGTTGAGATCGATAAAATCACAGCCGCTGTATTCCAGCGCCAGCACGGCGGCTTGCGCCATGATTTCCGGCTCGTTGCCGAAAAGCTGAGCGCCGTACAGGGAGCCTGCGTTTTTGCGCAGCAGGCTGCGACTCTTTTTGTCCTGGTAGACGAGCGCACGGGAGGAAACCATCTCCGTTACGGTGACGGCGGCGCCAAGCTCCGCGCAGACCGTGCGGAAGGCGTAGTCCGTGACACCGGCCATGGGCGCAAGAACCACAGGGCTTGCAAGCGTTTTTCCGAACAGCTGCACGGGCAAATCCTCCTTCTACTGTATTTGTCATTCAGTTTACCATAAGTCATGAAAAAAAACAACCCGGCATGTCGAAAAAACGTCCCTCGACATGCCGGGAAACGACCCTCAGCGGAAAAAAACGCTGGCCAGCCATGCAAGCGCCACGGGCGCGGCGCCCGCGAGCGCCCATACTATGCCGCGCACCCTGCCCCGGACGGCAGGAAGACGGCCGGCGCTGTAGCGCTCGGCAGCGCGCTGCGCCTCTTCGAGAAGCTCGTGCGGCGTAGCGGTCTGTGCAGCATCCTCCTTCAGAAGGAAGATCGCCTGCTCAAACAGCGCCGGGTCAGGCGATTTCACAACGATCACCCGGCGATTTGTGCCTTTTACCATAATAATTCCCTCCTTATCCGGATTTTTCCCGGAAAGGAGGGAGTTCAGACACATTTATTCAGCGCTCTCCTGAAATTCGTTCGGATCAATGACGGAATCGTCGTTGAAGACCCATTCCTGCACATTGATGGTGTCATAGGTCGTTTTTGTGCGGCGGATGACGATCTTGGACAGACCGGCATTGATGATCATGCGGCGGCACATGGGGCAGGGCTGCAAATTCGTCAGCAGCTCGCCGCTGGCGACGTCCCGCGCGGCAAGATAGATCGTACCGCCGATGCACTCGCTGCGGGCGGCGGAGATGATGGCATTCGTTTCGGCGTGCACACTGCGGCAGAGCTCGTAGCGCTGGCCGGAGGGAATGTGCAGCTTGTCGCGGATGCAGTAGCCCAGATCCATGCAGTTGCTGCGCCCACGCGGTGCGCCGTTATAGCCGGTGGAGACAATCTCGTCGTTGCGTACGATGATCGCGCCGTAGGCGGCGCGCAGGCAGGTCGAGCGCTCCAGAACGGTTTCAGCAATGTCCAGATAGTAGTTTTCCTTGTCGATGCGGCTCATTTCTGTAAGACCTCCGATTGGAAGATACCATCCGCTGCCGGCGGATGACAACTGCATTATACACAGGAAGCCTGGAAAATGCAAGCATTTTTGGGATTATTATGGAAAAATGCTGCAAAATCGGTCGAATTTTGCAATATCCGCTCCACAAGGCGGGTTTTGGAGAAAAGGAAAGAAGCGGGAAGCGGAGAGTCTGACGACTCTCCGCCCTTTCATCTGTGCTATTTTACAACTCGCATTTGCCGCGCGGGATGAATTCGCCGCCGCACTCGGAGAGAATGGCTCCCTCCTCTACGGCAAGAGTGCCGCGCAGGAAGACCTTGGCGATGTGCCCGGCGATTTCATAGCCCTCAAAGGGCGCGTAATCGACGTTGGCGGCCTGATCTGCCGCAGTAATCACGGTTTTGCCCTCGGGGTCGTAGACGACGATGTCCGCATCCGCGCCGGGAGCGATGCAGCCCTTGCGGGGATAGGCGCCGTAGAGCTTTGCGGGCGTTTCGGACAGGACGTCCGCCATGCGCTCGGCGGTGATGCGCCCGGCGGCGACGCCGTAGGTGTACATCAGAACACCGCGCGTCTCCACGCCCGGCATGCCGCCCGGAATTTTGGTGAAATCCCCGCGGCCTGCGTCCTTCTGCTTGAGGGTGAAGCTGCAATGGTCCGTAGAAACGGTCTGAATCTCGCCGGCGGCCAGTGCCTGCCAGAGCGCTTCGTTGTCCAGACGCTTGCGCAGCGGGGGCGCGCAGACGTATTTTGCACCCTCAAAATCGGGCTTGCGGTAGAGAGAATCCTCCATCAGCAGGTAATGGGGGCAGGTTTCCACGAAAACCTTCTGGCCGGTTGCGCGCGCTTCTTCAATTTCACGCAGACCGGCCTCGGAGGATAGATGCACCACGACAACGGGCACGTCCGCCAGCTTTGCCATTTTCAGCAAACGGTCGACGGCCTCGGCCTCCAGAATGGCGGGGCGGCACTGCGGATGCGCGGCGGGGGAAAACTCGCCAGCGGCCTTCTTTTCCGCAATCAGCGCGTCGATGACACCGGCGTTTTCGCAGTGAACGCCCGCAATGCCGCCGAGCTTTTTCAGCTCGCGCAGCGCGTGAAAGATGTTTTCATCCCCGATCATCATGGCGGGGTAGGTCAGGTACATCTTGAAGGAGCTGATGCCCTGCTCGAACATGCGCGGCAGCTCGCGGATGATCTCCTCGTTCCAATCGTCTATCGTCATATGGAAGCTGTAGTCGCAGGAGGTTTTGCCATCGGCCTTTTTGTGCCAGAGGTCGAGGCCGTATTGCAGCGTTTCGCCCTTGTTGGGGCAGGCAAAATCGATGACCATGGTTGTGCCGCCGCGCAGCGCGGAGCGGCCGCCGGTGTAGAAGTCGTCGGCGGTGGTCGTGTTGCAGACGTCCAGGTCAAAATGCGTGTGCGCGTCGATAAAGCCGGGGAAGAGCAGCTTGCCGGAAACGTCGATGACCTCGGCATCCTCACAGGCCAGCGCGGGCGCGACCTCGACAATCTTCTCACTGTCGATCAGGACATCCGCAGCCTGTTTGCCGGAGGCGTTGATAACCGTGCCGCCGCGAAGCAGTTTTTTCATACCAGACAACTCCTTTTTATGGGGAATCTCTGACAAACCGGCAGAAGCATCCCCAGTATTTTATAAAATAAGTATAACACATGCGGGCATTGCGCGCAAGCGCTTGTTTTGCTTGCAAAGAAGCGGAGAGTGTGGTAGACTATAGAAAGAGAACAAATAATCGGAGATGCAGAACATGGTTGAGTATGTCAATGAATCGAATCTGGCGGAATATGAGGCGTTTGTGCAGGGCCACCCCAAGGGGCATTTTTCTCAGAGCGTGCTCTGGGCAAAGCAGAAACCGGCATGGACCTGGCGCGCGATTCTCTGCCGGGATGAAAACGGAACAATTCGGGGCAGTATTGCGTTTCTGATCCGCAAAATGCCCATTGTGCATAAGAAAATTCTCTACGCCTGCCGCGGGCCGGTGTGTGACCTGGACGACAGAGCGACCTTCGGCGAGCTGATCGCCGCGGCCAAGGTGCTGGCGAAGGAAGAAAACGCCTATGTCATTAAAATCGATCCGGACGTTCCTTCGAGTGATTTGGAATTCAGGAAAATGCTGGAGGACTTCGGCTTCCGAACCAAGGAGGGCGGCAAGAATTTTGAGGCGATCCAGCCGAAATATGTCTTCCGCCTCTATCTGAACGGACGTACCGAGGATGAGCTGCTGGCCTCCTTCCAGCAGAAGACGCGTTATAACATCCGCCTTGCGGTGAAAAAGGGTGTTGAGGTACGCGTTTGCGGTAAGGAAATGGTGCCGGATTTTGCGCGGATCATGCTGGAAACCGGCGTGCGCGACGGCTTTGTGACCCGTCCGCCGGAGTATTTTTCCACCATGCTGGACAACCTCGGCGAGCATGCGCGGCTGTATATGGCCTTTCACGAGGGGCAGCCCATCGCGGGCACACTCGCCATTCACTACGGCGACAAGGTCTGGTATCTCTACGGCGCAAGCTCCAATGAGCACCGCAACCTGATGCCAAACTACCTGCTGCAATGGAACATGATAAAGTGGGCGGTTGAAACCGGCAGCCGCGTTTATGATTTCCGCGGCGTTTCCGGCGATCTTTCGGAGGACAATCCCCTTTACGGCCTTTATAAATTCAAAAAGGGCTTCAACGGAGAATTCACCGAATTTGTCGGAGAATACGATTTGGTTCTGAAAAAGACCTCCTATTTTATCGCGGAAAAGGGCAGTCTTGCCTATAAGAGCCTGAATGCGAAGCTCTACATGCTCAAAAACCGAGGAAAGAAAGCCGAGTGAGGTGCGCAGATGAAAGCGTATGTGGTGGAAAACAGCGCCCTTTCACATAATATCGAGCTGCTGAAGCGCAAAGCGGGCGACACGCCTATCTGGGCGGTGGTCAAGGGCAACGGCTATGGGCTTGGCATCGTGCCGCTGGCGCAGCGGCTGGCGGAGCATGGCATCGACCGCTTCTGTGTCACAGAGGTGCGAGAGGCGGAGCTGCTGCGCGAAAACGGCTTTGAGCAGTCACAGATTCTGATGCTGCGTTCCGCGGAGAATGCGGAGGAGATCAATCGCCTGATGGATCTGCGCGCGATTTTGACCGTTGGGTCGCCGGAAATGGCAGCGCTTGTCAACGAAATCGCTGCGCAGCGAGCGGATGTGGCTGAGGTGCACGTTAAAATTGACACCGGCATGGGCCGCTTCGGCTTCCTGCCGGAGGACGTCGAGGGGATTCTGCGCCTGTACCGCGAGGAAAAGCACATCGCTATCAGCGGCATTTATACGCATTTTGACTGCGCGTTTAACAACGAAAAGAGAACAAAAGCGGAGTTTTCTGCATTTATGGAAGCAGTAGCGAAGATTCGTGCCGCGGGGTACGAAACCGGGATTGTGCACTGCTGCAACTCGGCGGCCTTTCTGCGTTTTCCGGAAATGCGCTGCGACGGCGTGCGTCTCGGCTCTGCGATTCTCGGGCGGATGCCATTTGCAACGGCACTGCACCCGGTCGGCTATGTGGAGACGCAGGTCGATACCGTCCGCGTCCTTCCGAAGGGACACACGACGGGTTACGGCGCCGTTTGGAAGGCAAAGCGGGATACGCGTGTCGCCATTGTGCCGGTTGGCTGGTACAATGGGTTCGGTGTCAGCGCGCAGAGCGGCATTACGCGTATGCGCGACTGCATTCATCTGATTCTCTCGGGGCTGCGCGGTATGCTGCGGCGGACGCGGCACTGGGTGGAGATCGACGGAAAGCGCTGCCCTGTGATCGGTCAGATCGGCATGCTGCACGCTGCGGTGGACATTGGAAATCTGGAGTGTAGGGCGGGCGACCGCGCTGTTTTGCAGGTGAATCCGCTGCATGTCAAGGGCATGAAAATCCAATACAGGTGACAACATGGAAATTGATTTTGAGCGCTTGGAGTCTGCGCTTGCTGACCCAAAGAACAAAAGTGCGAAAAAATATCTGACGAATACGCTGGAAGCGCTCCGAAAAGAGGAGCCGGAACGCTGTACGCAGCGGATGAAGGCAAATTATGCACAGGAACCCTGCCGCACGCTTGCAAAGCGGTGCCGGACAGCACGGGCGCTGTGTGCTGCGGCGCTGGTCGCTGCGGCACTGGTGATTATTGCCGCCTATCTGCTCGGAGATTTTGGCGCGGCGGTCATGACCGACTGGGCGGAGCGCTATAAGCTTTCTGCGGCGGTTTTGCTGGCAATGGGAATTCTGGTGCTCGCCGGGCTGCACTACGGCGCGGCGCGTGACCACCTTCTGGCTGCGGCTCTCGTGGAAGAGCACCACAAAACGGAAAAATAAATATAGTAAAAATAAAGTAATGCCGCCATGGAAATGGCGGCATTAACTTATGTAGCGCTTGCGGCAATCGCAGCAAGGAGCATCAGCGCGGCAATGCAGCGCGAGAGAAGCTGTCTGCACATTTTTTCCAGAACCTCGTTTCATTTTTTCATTAGCATAGCGTTTTTTTCAAAAGAAAACAAGCGGTAAGATATGGAGAACCTGTATATGGTGGTTCGGGGGGAAGAAAACGAACAAGATCTGGTAGGCTCTGCGTCGCAAAGAAAAAAGGCAAAAAAAGGCAAAAAAAGAGCTTGACAAAAGGGGAGGGGCGTGGTATCATGTACAAGCTGTCGCGAGAGAGCAGAGGCAAACGAAGCC
>CAKTVG010000009.1 GCA_934622035.1 uncultured Oscillospiraceae bacterium | reverse complement strand
TGCTTGAACAGTACCGGTCCCGGAGAGGAAAGCTTGACCGCAAGTGCGGTTATCAGAAGCAAAGGTGAAAGAATAATGAAAGCAATCAGAGAGAGAATTGTGTCAATAAATCGTTTCCAAAATCTCTTGTACATGGTATTTCGTCCCCATCAACCCGCCGCAACAGTGTGCCAAGCAGGAATATTTCAAAGCATCCAGCAAATCACAGTTTCCCACGCGAAAAACGTTGGGATTAAGCCATTTTTATTACTTAATTATACTACATATGGATAAAAAGCGCAATGCCTAACATAAGTGAAAAAGTGTGCTGGTTTGTCAATGAATCAGCACGCTTTTTCTCATTCAGCAGATCATTTTCTGGTTGCACATCCTCAATTCATATGATACAATGTTATTCGATAAGAAGAGCGTGTAATTCATCATAAGTGGCAACACAACGAAGATGGTATGGCTTGTTCAGAATGGAGGGTATCAGATGAAAGAACCGGAGAACAACGCGATCCAGCTTTTCGAGGATCAGAAGATCCGCGTGGCGTGGGACGCAGAACGGGAGGAATGGTACTTCTCCATCGTGGATGTGGTCGGTGGTCTGACAGACAGCCCCGACTATAACACCGGGCGAAAGTATTGGAACAAGCTGAAACAGAGACTGAAAGAGGAAGGCAGTGAACTGGTGACAAACTGTCACCAGTTGAAAATGCGGCACAGTTGCCAGAGAAAAAGGAGACCACAAATGGGAAATGAGTTCAAAAGCAGCTACCGAGAAATCTTCGGTAGCTACCGTCGATGGGCGGCATACATCTCCGACTTCGACCGGGAGATGGCAAAATACTTAAAAGGCGGTGAGCCGACATGATCGAACGCTTTGACATCGCGGGCTATGCCCGCATTTCCGTGGATGATGAGCAGGAGCAGAAGAACATCTCCATTGAGAACCAGAAGGCCATCATCGAGGACTATGTGAAAACCCATTTCCCCGGCAGCACGCTGACGTTTTTTGAAGACCGCGACCGCTCCGGCTACACGTTCGAGCAGCGCGAGGGCTATCAGGAGATGCGCCGGGGGCTGATGCAGCACAAGTATGACATTCTCATCATCAAGGACTTCTCCCGCTTCTCCCGCCGCAACTCGCGCGGGCTTGTGGAGCTGGAAGACCTGCGCGACGCGGGCGTGCGGATCGTCTCCATCGGCGACGGGGTGGACTTTCCCAATGACGACGATTGGCTGAAAATCCAGTTCCAGTTCCTCGTGAACGAAATGCCCGTCACGGACACCTCCCGCAAGGTGCGCAGCGTTGTGAAGCGGCGGCAGAACGACGGCGAGTGGATCTGCGCCGCGCCCTACGGCTATCTCGTCACCGAGGACAAGCAGTTTGAGATCATCCCCACCGAGGCCGAGACCGTCCGCAGGATTTTTGACCTCTACAGCAACGCCGGTTGGGGCTACAAGAAAATCGCCAACTATCTCACCGATCAGGGCGTTCCCACGCCGCGCATGTCCGAGCGGATGCGCAAGGAGGCGGCGGGCAAGAAGACCAAGCGGGAGGCCAAGAACGCGTGGGCCATCGCCACGGTGCAGGGCATTCTGGACAACGATTTTTATATCGGCACGCTCCGGCAGGGCAAGTACACCCGCGCCAAGATCAACGGCAAGGAGATCAAGCGCAACGACGATGAGCACATTGTCATCGAGAACCACCATCAGGCCATCATCGACTACCGTACCTTCGCCATCACCAGTGCCCTGCGGGAGAAGCGCAGCCGCAGCAACTACCGCGGCGTGAAGATCAACGACAATGTGTACTCCGGCTTTTTGCAGTGCGGCGACTGCGGCAGCCCGCTGTTCGCCATGAGCCGCTCTGACCTCGCCCCCGCCTACACCTGCGGAACGTATCACCGGCGCGGACTCAAGGGCTGCACCAGCCACCATATCCGCGTTGATCGGCTGGACGAGCTGCTGAAAAGCTATGTGCGCAAGCTGGCGGACAGCTCTGCCGCCATGCTCGAACAGCTCAACGAGGAACTAAAGCGCGAGACCGAACAGGTGGCGGAAACGGAGCAGTCTGCGGACAATCTCGCCGAGGTGCTGGCCGATCTCACCGAGGAATTGAAGGTGACGAAGCGCCAGCGCATCCGGGAGATCATGAAAAAGCCGGAGCAGGAGGCCTCCATCGAAGCGCTGTATGACGAGATGGAAGCCGACCTCCAGAAGAAGATCGACGGCATCAACCATCAGATCGACCTGCTGAGCGACAAGCGCAACACCATCATTCAGGTGAACCGCGTGGCCAAGACCGCCATCGACGTGTTCCGCGACATTCTGGAAAAGGACAAGCTGGAGCGGAACGACCTGGAGCTGCTGATCGACAAGATTCTCGTCTTTGAAGATCACCTGGAAATTAAGCTCAAAACCGACATCGACGCGCTGCTGCGCTGCGGAACCCTCCCCGCGGAAACGGAGGACGCCGCAAATTTTAGTGAAGGCACGGAAAATATCGAAAACACGCTGATCCAGTCTTCAAAAGGCCGCGAGGATAAGGTTTTCCGTGTCCATGTTATCAGTAACGGCGACCCCTTGGAGATTTATACAGAGAAGGACGGCGAGGTCATTTTCAAAAAGTACTCGCCCATGGGGGATTTGCAGGATTTTGCCGCGCAGATGTGCGAATCCATTGGGAAGAACACCGGCCACATCGCCGCCGTGGCCGACCGCGACGCCATCATCGCCGTCGCTGGCGCACCGAAGCGTGAGCTGCTGGAAAAGCGCAACTCCGCCGAGCTGGAGCAGCTCATGGAGCAGCGGAAAAACTACCGCTACCGCAGCGGCGACGCGCGCCTTCGCGCGGCGGAGGCCGTGGAGCGCTATCATCTCGGCGTGGCTGCGCCGATCATCGCCGAGGGCGATCTGATGGGCTGTGTGCTGCTGCTGATGAACGAAAACGATGCCGCACCGACGGAGTCCGAACAGAAGCTGGCGCAGACGGTTGCGAGCTTTCTCGGCCGCCAGATGGAGAACTGACAAAAAAATCTGCTTCTTTTCAGAAGCAGATTTTTGTTATCGTCAAAGCTCCATCGGCCTGCCGTTCAGGACGGCGGCAGTCAGACGCTCTCCGGCATAGCAGAGCTTCAAGGAAAAAAACGGCGTCTTCTCCTGCATCAGCCGCAGGAAAATGCGGTCGCCCTCCCACTGCGGCAGCCTCGCAAACTCCGCAAGGGGCACCCATCCCAGCACGCCCTCGTCGCACTCGCGCAGCGTCCCGGTGAACTCCGACGCATGGAAGAGGTGCATATATTCCCCCTCGTACCGGTCGGAGACGAAGGTGACAATGCCGCAATAGCGCCAGCCGGTCAGCGTCAGCCCGGTTTCCTCCCGCACCTCGCGCAGCAGGCAATCCTCAGGGCTTTCGTTTTCCTCGAACTTGCCGCCGATGCCGATCCACTTGTCGCGGTTCATATCCTGCTGCTTTTTGACGCGGTGGAGCATGAGGTAGGCCCCGCCGCGCTCGATATAGCAAAGCGTGGTATTCTTCATCGGGTGATGATGGTGACGGCGTCATGCAGATTCTCCGCCGTGCAGTGCGCGCGGCCCGGCTCACGTTCGCCGTCCAGCGTCCAGTCCATGTTCTCCGGCGCCTCGATCCCGACGCGGCTGGCGGAGGTAAAGGTCAGAAGCGGCGTATGATAATCCTGCGTGGTCAGAGCAAGAACGCAGTCGTTCAGCTCCAGCAGATTGTCCGGCTTGCGGACGAGCAGCAGCTCAAAAACGCCGTCGCTCATGTCTACCAGATCCTCGGAAAGCGTCAAAATGCCGGCAACGGAGGTGGAATTGCTGATCGCACCGAAGATATAGTCGTCCTCTAGCACCCTGCCGTCATCCAGGGTAAAGCGCAGGTGACGGCTGCGGATGGAGGGGATCTCCTTGATGCCGCTGAGGACATAGGCCAGATGGCCAAGCGCGTTCTTCACACTCTGAGAAGTCGCGTAGGACGCGCGTGTGAACGCGCCGAAGGACGCGACATAGGAAAAATACCGGTCGTTGAAGCGGCCGAGGTCCAGTTTGCGCGGCTTGCCCTCGACGATATCGCGCGCGGCCTGCGTCAGATTCTTGGACAGATGCAGGCTGTTTGCAAAATCGTTGGTGCTGCCCGCCGGGAGATAACCGACGGGGGTCTTGTGGCCGCCCTCCAGCAGGCCGGAGATCATCTCGTTAAAGGTGCCGTCGCCGCCGGCGCAGACAATCAGGTCAAACTCCGGCGCACGCCGGGCGACGACCTCGGTTGCATCGCCGCGGGCAGCGGTTGCGTAGACGGTGACGTCATAGTCCCCGCGGTTGAACACATTGACAATATCCGCCAGCGCCCTACAGGCTTTTTTCTTGCCGGAGCAGGGGTTGATGATCAGCAGAAGCTTTTTCATAGAAATATCCTCACAGAACCAGCGCGACGATCAGTACCGCCGCGAGCAGAATGCCGACGAGGAGCATGAGCAGCAGCTCCTTGCCCTGCGGCTTACGGATGCGCAGCGGCGAGATGAAGCAGAAGCCGGTCACGGCAGCCACGGCGCAGAGCGCGATTCCCTGCCAGGAGTGCGCAAACATATCCTTATAGGGCAGAATTCTGCCGTACGCCTGATGGCAGTAGACAACCATAGCGCAGTAAAAAATCGGGAAAATCAGTGCAGAGGCCGTGATGGGCAGGCCGGAATAGGTCTTGCGGCAGGCATCAGTCTCCTTCTGGCGCAGCTCCTCGGTCACGTTGAAATAGGCCAAGCGAATCAAGCCCGCCAGAACGTACAGCGGCGCAATGACCCAGGCATACCAGTTTCCGGCGCAGAGCTTGAGCAGGATGACGGCAGGCAGTACGCCGAAGGCGACGATATCGCACAGGGAGTCGATCTGAATGCCAAAGGACTTTTCCTCCTCCGTGCGGTTCTTCTTCATCCGGGCAACCTTGCCGTCAAACATATCGCAGCAGCCGCAGAAAAGCAGGCAGATTGTCGCAATAATGGGGTGATCCGTCAGAGAAAAGGCCATGCCGCAGACGGCGGACAACAGGCTCATATAAGTCAAAATGACAGTATAGTCATAAAATCCGATCATTGTAATCTCCTTGTAACCAAAACGTAAACATTGAAAACTGCATTATTCTTAGTTTCTTTATTATCTCTCATTTTGTGCGTTTTGTCAAGCCTTGACATAAAACTGGTAAAACCTCTGTGGCAGCGTAGGGGCACGGCGTACCGTGGCTCTACGCCGGTTTCTGCAAATTCCGCACGTGTCACCAGAATAACATCTGTGCTGCATCGGGGCCTGACTTCTGATTCTCGATGCATAACACAACCCCGGCAATGGCGGCACGCGCTGCCATCGCCGGGGTTTTCCTAAATTTCAGTTCCTCAGTAGCCCTTGAGCTGCGCGGACAGGTGCTTGGAAAGCACGGCAAGCGAGGTCGCCATGTTCTCATTCTGCACCAGAATGCCCACAGGAACATCCAGATGCACCGGCGCAAAGTTCCAGATGGCCTTGATACCGTTGGAAATCAGCAGGTCGCAGACCTCCTGCGCATGCGCGGCGGGCACGGTGATGATGCCGATGTAAATTTTCTGCTTGCTGCAAACGCGCTCCAGCTCGGACAGCGGCAGGATGGGCTTGGCGCTCTCGGTCTGGCCGACGAGCTGCGTGTTGGCGTCGAAGGCAGCGACAATATTCAGCCCGTATTCGGAAAAGCCGCTGTAGCCCAGCAGGGCCCGGCCCAGCTTTCCTGCGCCGATGAGCACGGCGTCGTTCGCATTATCATAGCCGAGGAACTGCTCGATATCGCTGATGAGGCTCAGGCGCTGATAGCCCACCTTCGGGCGGCCGCCGTCGGAGACAAGCGCAAGATCCTTGCGCACCTGCACCTCACCCATGGACAGTGCGGCGGCGAGCGTCGTCGCGGAGATATTCTCCGGCGCGTCGTCCGGCAGCGCCTTCAAATATGCAAGATAAACAGGCAGCCGCTTCAAAACGGAATTCGATACCTTCTGCGCCATGGTCCACTTCCTCTACTTTCCCTTGTACTATGTATGCTTTATTATAGCAAAGCCGCGGGCGCTTTGCAAATCTTTTTTGTCATTCCACGGATTTCAGGGACTCTGCCATGGGCACGCGGTCGATTTTTCGCCGCAGCAGGACGCACACCAGCGCGCCAAGCAGCATGGTGATCAGGAAGGACAGGAAGTAGCTCAGCGGTGCAACGCGCACGTTGAAGGAAACCATATCGATGCGGATCTGCTCCATGATGAACCGGTGCAGTGCAAAGCCGCAGGGCAGACCAACGAGCGCGCCGAGGAAGGTCAGCATCACGACCTCGCGGAAGACGTAAAAGCGCGTCTCCGAGGCGTAGAAGCCCAGCACCTTCACCGTCGCGATCTCGCGCACGCGCTCCGTAATACTGATGTTGCAGAGATTGAAGAGCACCACCAGCGCCAGCGCGCAGGCGCTGCCGATGACCAGACCGACGATATAGTCCATGCTCTTCATCATGTTATGCACAAGCGAGCGCATGGAATCCACAACCGTAACGTTGCCCACGCGGGAATTCTCCGCCACGGACGCGCCCAGCGCGTAGGCATCGCCGTCCGTCAGAAGATAGGCCGTCTGGAAGGTGCAGGTCTCGCCGAAGAGCTGCTCATAGGTCTGCGCGGTCATGTAGGCATAGTGATACACATAGTTTTCAAATACTCCTGCGATGGGCAGCTCCACCTGCTTTGTCTCGTTGACGCTGACGGTGATGCTGTCTCCCGCCTTCACGCCGAGGTAATCGGCAAGGCCCTCGTCGATGATCGCGCCCTGCCGCGGGTAAGCGACGTCCGCGCCGCCGGTGTGCAGGCCGATGACGGAGGTGATCTGCGGGTCGTCCGTCGCAACAACGTTCAGCGTATACACGCCCGAGGCGTCCTTGATCTCATAGGAGGCGGTTTCGGCGAAGACGCAGGTGGCCGCATCCGGGTAGGCCTCGCGGAAGGCCGCCTGCTGTGTCTCGTCCATGGGTGTCGAAAAGGCGACGGAGATGTCATAGTGCGTGATGCTGCCGAACTGATCGTCGGCAATGGTCGCGATGGAATCGCGCACGCCGAAGCCCGCCACGATCAGCGCCGTGCAGCCGCCGATGCCCAGAAGCATCATATAAAGACGCTTTTTATAGCGCATGATGTTGCGGATAGAAACCTTGTGCAGGAAGGAGAAGCGATTCCAGAGGAAGGGCACGCGCTCGAGCAGGATGCGCTTGCCGGGCTTGGGCGCCTTCGGGCGCATCAGGTTCGCCGGCAGCTGCCGCAGCTCCGCGCGGCAGGCGAAGAAGGTCGCACCGACGGAGCAGGCCAGCGCCGCCGCAAGGGAAATTACCGCCATGACGGGGTCAACGCTGTAGCGCAGGCGCGTTGTGAAGTTATAGATCATGGAATAGCCCTGCCAGATGCCCTGGGGGAATATCCATGTGCCGATCAAGAAGCCGCCGACCGCGCCGGCCAGCGCGGCGGAGCCGGAATAGGAGATGTATTTCCAGGCAATGGCGCCGTCGCTGTAGCCGAGCGCCTTGAGCGTGCCGATCTGCGTGCGCTGCTCGTCAACCATGCGCGTCATGGTCGTGATGCACACCAGCGCGGCGACGAGGAAGAAAAACAGCGGGAAGACCTTCGCGATGCCCTCGACGATGGAAGAGTCGCTGCGGAAGGAGAGGTAGCCCGTGTTGACGCTGCGGTCAAGGACATAGGTGGACGGGTGCTCGATCTTTTCCACCTCGACTCCGGCGTCGTCGAGCTGCTTTTTCGCATCGGCAAGCTGGGCCTCGGCGTCGGCAAAGCCGTCCTGCGCCTGCTGATAGGCCGCGTCATAGTCCTCGCGTCCCTGCGCAAGCTGGGCCTCGGCGCGTTTGAGCTGCGCCTGCCCGTCAGCCAGCTCCTTTTCGCCGTCCTCCAGCTGCTTTTTGCCGTCCTCTAGCTGCGCACGGGCGGCATCCAGCTCCGCCTGCTTTTCGGCAAAGGAGCTGTCCGCCTCGGCGCGGGCGGCATCCAGCTCCGCCTGCCCGGCGTCGAGCTGCTGCTTGGCATCCTTGAGCTGCAAATACTGCTGGAACTGCTCGTTGGACTCAAACTGATCGATCAGCAGCTGCGTTGCGTCCAGCAGTCCCTTCCAGACCAGATACTCCGGGCTGTCCTCCGTCATGCCGGCGAGCTTCTGCTCGATCTGCCCGCGCGTGACGAGCAGCGCCTCATACTGCACGGGAAGCCCCGTTGCCTCGAACTGCGCGAGGCCGTCCTCGACGGTCTTGCGGTTTTTATCCAGCTCGGCCTGCTTTTCGTCCAGCTGCGCATAGGCGTCCTGCTTTGCGGAGGCAAGGGCGCTTTCACCCTCGGAGAGCGTCTTTTCGCCCTCCTCCAGCTCGGTTTTCTTTTCGTCCAGCGTTTTCTGCGCATCGTCGAGCTTTTTACGGTTGGCGGAAATCTCCCGCTCACCGCGCTCCAGCTCCCGCTCGGCGTCGGCAAGCTGCGCCTCGGCATCCGCACGCTGCGCCTGATAGTCCGCCACGCCCTTCTCATACTCCGCCTGCGCGTCGCTGAGCGCCCTGCGGGCGTCGCCGATCACGTTTTCATAGCGAATCTGCGCGCGCTGCTCCAGAAGCTGCGTCAAGGCCGGGCGCAGGGCGTCCAGCCCCTCGTCGTAGGCGTCGGAGTAGAGTGTCCGGTCGATGCCCGCCGCACGAACGGAAATCTCCGTAAAATAATCAAGCGCAAAGGCATCCTTCATGACATAGAGAAACGCGTCGATGCTGCCGCCGCCCAGGGCGGTCGTTCCGCGCTCCACGTTCAGATACAAGGGTGAGGTGCAAAGGCCGGTGATCGTCAGCTCCTGCACGGCAAAGCAGCCGTCAATGGAGCTGCGCACGATCTGCATGGTCTTGCCGACGTCCTCTTCGGAGAAGCGGTGCGCATCGGCAAGGCACTCGCCGGCACTTTCCGGCATGCGGCCATAGGTCAGGTCGGGCCGGTCGGCCGTATCGCAGATCGTCAATACTTTCAGTGTGCGCTCTCTGTCCTCGAGCTTCGCGACGGCATCCACGCTCACGGCGCCCTCCGCCGTCTCGACGCCGTCCAGCGCCTGCACCGCCTCGACATCCGCCTGCGTCAGGCCAAGGGTCGTCAACAGATGGAAATCATAGAGCGCCGTCCTGTTGAGATACTCCTCGCCGCTGAGGAGCATCTCCGGCCGCGCGGCCTTCAGGCCGGCAAAAAAGCCGACGCCCAGCGCGACGATGGCCAGAATCGCCAGCCAGCGGCCGAGTGAATGCCGCAGCTCGCGCAGATTGTTCTTTCTCCAGGCCCTCATTACCACTCGATCTCCTCAACCGGGGTGGCGTGCTCGTTGGTGGCGACGCCGGAAACCGTACCGTTCTTGATGTGGATGACGCGGTCGGCCATCGCCGTCAGCGCAGAGTTGTGCGTGATAATAACGACGGTCATGCCGCTTTTGCGGCTCTGATTTTGCAGGAGCGCCAGAATCTGCTTACCGGTGTTGTAGTCCAGTGCGCCCGTCGGCTCATCGCAGAGCAGAAGCTGCGGACGCTTGGCCAACGCACGTGCAATCGCAACGCGCTGCTGCTCGCCGCCGGAAAGCTGCGCCGGAAAATTTGCCATGCGTTCGCCCAGACCGACGTCCTTCAGAACCTCGGCCGCAGGCAGGGGATCCTTGACAATCTGCGAGGCGATTTCCACATTTTCCAGCGCCGTAAGGTTGGGGATCAGGTTGTAAAACTGGAAGACAAAGCCGATATCGCGGCGGCGGTATTCGGCAAGCTGCCGCTTATTGAAGGTGGAAACCTCGCGCTCGCCGAGGAAAACGCGCCCGCTCGTCAGCGTATCCATGCCGCCGAGGATGTTCAGAAGCGTGGTTTTGCCCGCGCCGGAGGGGCCGACGATCACGCAGATCTCGCCCCTTTCAATTTCAAAGCTCGCGTCGTGCAGCGCACGGACGGCAACCTCGCCGGTGCCGTAGCATTTCTCGACGTTTTCAAAACGAATGAACATAACAATACCTCATAAACGAAGATAAATACAGTATACATTGGAACAATTCGCTCTGCAAGCACTGCCGTGAGAATTCACAAAAAATTCAGGATCCGGATGGATTCATCGAGCGCGGCTCTGCTGCGCCCGTGTGCAGCCATTCTCAAATTTGCCGATTTCTCCCACACGCTTCCCCTGCCCTGCGCATAGACTGAAAGGGCGCGAAAAAGGGGGAAACGCCATGAAAAGCATCCTGCAAAACTTCGCCAATATGCTGAAGGTCAAGACGATCGTCACGCTGTCCGTCATCGCCGTGTTCATCGCGCTCGCGCTGCGCGGCGATATCAGCCCGGACAACATCATGATCATCGTCACCTCCGTCATCAGCTTTTATTTCGGCGTACAGCACGAGAAGGGAGGTGGAGAGCCATGAAGAAAATCTATCTCAGCCCCAGCGACCAGACTGGCAACCTCTATGCCTATGGGAACACCAACGAGGCCGCCCAGTGCCGCCGCTTTGCCGACGCGGCGCAGAAGGCCCTTGAACGCTGCGGCTTCTCGGTCAAAAACAATCAGTCCGGCAGCATGTATGAGCGCGTTACAGAGTCCAACCGCTGGGCAGCCGACCTGCACGTCTGCATCCACACCAACGCCTTTGACGGCACGGTGTCCGGCACGCGCATGTTTGCCTTCAACACCACCGGCAGCGGCTACAAGGCCGCGCAGGCCATTTACCGCACGCTTGCGCCCATCACGCCCGGCACGAGCGAGAATCTCACCGCGCGGCCCGGCCTGTATGAAATCAAGTATTCCAACGCGCCCTGCGTGTATATCGAGGTGGACTTCCACGACAACGTCAACGCCGCAAAGTGGCTGATCGCCCACCCGGCAGAGATCGGCGAGGCCATCTGCAAGGGCATCTGCGATTACTACGGCGCAGCCTATGTCGCGCCCGCTGCGGACGAACGCGCTGCCGCGCTGGCATGGGCAGCGGAAAAGAAGCTCGGCATCGAGCCGGGCAAGGCCCTGACCGGCGCAGATCTTGCGCTGATTCTCTACCGTATGAAATAAAAACGCCCGCCGCAGGAGAATTCCTGCGGCGGGCAAGCTTTGTCACGATTCAAATGGTGCGGTCGAGCACGGTAACCTGCGTGATCACGTCCCGCAGACGATCCGGGCCGACTCTGTACTCCAGCGCTGCGTCGGCAGTGGGAAAAATCTGCTCCGTTTCCTCCTGATACCAGTGATAAATAGAAATTCCTTTCCTGTCTTCGGTAGGAACAATGCCGAAATGGATGCCCTTCCATTCCAGCTCGACCTCGCCGCCGCTGCGCATGCACAGCTTAAAATCCTCGATGCTTTTGAAGCGATTGTCCTCAAGGGTATTACGCGACTTCGTAAAATGTGGCATAGAAGTGCACTCCTTTCTATGGTTCTGACGCCAAAGCCCGTCGGGAGCCTCCCGGCGGGCTTTGTGAAAGTGCATTTTTTATTTCTCAGCTTCTTCCGGCGTCTGTGTCTCCTCCGCCTCCTGCGCGGGCGTGTAGGGCACGACGTCGAATTCCTCTTCCTCCTGCGCCGCAGGCTGCTTTGCGGCGGCATAGGCCTCCTTTGCGTCGGCGATGTCGTCCTTCAGCTCGTTGATATAGCGGAAGCTGTTGGAGATCTCCTCGCACAGGGGCTTGTATTCGGCCTCGTCCTGCTCCTCGTCCGTGACATAGTCCTTATAGTAGACCTTGCCGAGGCGGGTGTAGTTCCGGCGGATCTTCTCCTGCTCTCTGGCGATGAGCAGCTTCTTCTGCGAGATGATCGCAACGAGCTTCGCGGCGCGCGCCGCAGTCTGGGCGGCGTCAACCGCCTTTTCCTTCATGGTTTCCACGGTTTCCTTCATTCCTGTTCGCTCCTTTCGGTTTCTTCCGGGGTTTCCTGCTGCTGCGCAACGCGGTTGACGAGCAGGCTCTCCGGTCCATGCTTGACAAAGAATCTTTCATAAATCAGAATCGCAACGGCGGCTGCACAGGAGATGCCCGCCAGCCACTGGCTCACGCGCAGCGGCCCGATATACAGGCTGTCGGTGCGCAGGCCCTCGATGATGGCGCGGCCGAGGCCGTACCACGCAATGTAGCCGAGGAAAACCTCGCCGTCATACTTGCGCTTCTTGGAGGCGAAGTGCAGGATAACGAAGCCCACAAGATTCCACACGGACTCATACAAAAACGTCGGGTGGAAATATTGCAGCCGGCCGTTTTCATAGAGTCCCATGCGCAGGAAGCAGTCGGTCACGCTGCCGTGCGCCTCGCGGTTGAAGAAGTTGCCCCAGCGGCCGACCGTCTGGCCGATCAGAAGGCCGAGGCCCATGATGTCCAGATACGGCAGCACCGGCTGCTTTTTCACTCTCGTGTAGATGAAAACCGCCAGTGCGCCGCCGATGACGCCGCCGTAGATGGCAAGGCCGCCGCTGCGGATATCCAGGAAGCGGTACCAGGGGATCCCCGGCCCGAAGAACTGATCCCACTCGAAGATCACATAGTACAGCCGGGCACACACGATGGCGGAGGGCAGGCCGATGAGCAGCATGTTCAGAATGTCGTCCTCCGTCAGGCCGAACTGCTTCACCCGGCGCAGCAGATAAATCGTCGCCAGCAGCACGCCGAGGGCGATGATTACGCCGTACCACTTAATGGTAAAGTTTCCGATGGAGAAGCCGTCGCTGGGGTTGATCTCAATGCCCAGGCCGGGAAAGCTGATTGCGGAAGTCAGAAAATTAAGCATCGTTTTTCTCCTTTTCTCTCGGGCGCACGACCGCCAGCGCTGCACGCTCCGGGCGCACGGTCTGCGTCAGAAACTGCCGCACGTCCTCCGGGGTGACGGAGGCGTAAGCCTCCGGGAAGCGCAGATAGTCCACGCCGTCAAAATGATATGCACACATACGATAGCAGATACTTTCAAAGCTGTCAAGATCTCTGGTTCTTCTTCCCAGCTCGGATTTCATCAGGCGGTCAAACTGTGCACCCTCAAAGCCCTCGCGGCCGATGCGTTCGCTCTCGTCCAGAAGCGCGCGCAGAACGGCCTCCGGGTCGCTGCTGTCGCCGTAAGCGGACAGCAGGCAGGCATCCTTGACGCTCTCATAGCCCACGCCGAAGCCCGCGTCGATCAGGCCTTGCTCATAAAGCCGCTGGTACAGCGGCGAGGATTCTCCCGCCAGAATTTCCGCCGCGATGTCGCCGATGATCTCCCGGCGCATATTCTCCTGCCCCGGCCCGGCGGGCGGGCACTTGAAGCCGGCAGCAAAGGTCGGCATGGAAATTTCCATTCGCCGCTCACTGCGCGGTGCCGGGCAGTCCGGCGCCTCCGCCGCACCGTAGTCGCGCTCCGGAAGCGGCGCAGCCTCCTGCGGCGTCAGCTCCTGTGCCAGCGCCGCAACCCGTTCGGGATCGACGTCGCCTGCAACGCAGAGGATCATATTCGCCGGGCGGTAGAATGCGCGGTGGCAGTCGTAAAGATCCTGCGCCGTGATCTCCGCGATGCTCTCCACCGTTCCGGCAATGGGCACGCGGATGGGATGCTCGCGGAACATGCAGCGGAACAGCTCCTCGGAAACCTGGGACTCCGCGCTGTCTTCATACATGCGGATCTCCTGCGCGATGATGCCGCGCTCCTTTTCCACGCTCTCCTCCTTGAAATACGGCTCGGTGACAAGGCGCAGCAGGATACGCAGATTTTCCTCGAACTCCTCCGTGCAGTCGAAGTAGTAGGCGGTCATATCATAGCTCGTGAAGGCGTTGGGGCTGCCGCCGTGCGCGGCATAGAAGTTCATGGCGTTGCCGTCCGGCAGATCGAACATCTTATGCTCCAGATAGTGCGCGATGCCGTCGGCGACGCGGCGCTTTTCCCCGTCGAGGGTAAAGCTCGTATCGATGGAGCCGAAGTTCACCGCCAGAAAGGCATATTTCCGGGCAAAGCCCGGCTTCGGGATCACGCGGATCGCAAGCCCGTTCGGCAGGCGTTCTTCCCAGCAGCGCTCGCCCAGCGCCGGATATTCTCTGAGCGTCACGCGCCCACCCCCTTCAAAAAGTAAATGGTATCCAGCCGGATGCGCTGCGCCGCGCGAACCAGATCGTCCTTTTGCAGCGCGGCGATTTTTTCCATGAATGCCTCGACGCTGTCGCCCCCGGCAATGGCGCAGCCGACATAATAGTCGTCCAGCCGGGCGGGCACATCCAGTGCCGCGCGCAGAGCGGACAACAGGGCGCGCCGTGCGGACTCGAGCTCCTCGTCCGTAATCTCGCCGCGGCGGCAGGCCTCCAGCTCGTTTAAAATGGCAGTTTTCGCCGTCTCATACTTGTCAAACTCAATGCCCGAGGAAATCTGCATAATGCCCTTGTACTTGTCCACCGCAGAGGAGGCATAGTAGCACAAGGAGAGCTTCTCGCGCACATTGACGAAGAGCTTGCTTGTCATGCCGCTGCCGTAGACCGCGTTGAGAAGCGCCAGCGCGGGATAGTCCGGATCGGTCGTGAGAATGCCGGTGGAGAGGCCGAGGACGAGCTTGCCCTGCGTGACGTCCAGGCTCTCGGAAACCTCGCGTACCTGCGTGGGCGCGGGATGCGGCGCAGTGGAGACCGGCGTGACGCGCTTCGGCGCATGCCCGGCGAAGACGCCGCGCAGCGCCTCGGCCACCTGCTCCGGCGCGAGGCGCCCGGCGTAAAAAATCTCGACCTGCGATTCCTCCAGCACCGTCCGGTAGTGCGCAAAAAGCGCCTCCGGCGTGATTTTCGCCACGTCCTCCGCACGGCCAAGCCGCGGCACGGCATAGTCCTCGCCCTCACAGAGGATGCTGCGCAGGCGCAGGGCGGCGTAGGTCCGCTTGTCGTTCAGCGAGGACTCGATGGCGTTCATCAGGTTCTGCTTCTCCCCCTCGACGCTGCGCGCCGGGAAGCAGCCGTTTTCCAGATAGGGGTGGTAGAGCACCTGCTCCAGAAATTCCAGCATGGGCGCAAAGACCCGCTCACCCTCCGGCAGGAAGGCGTCCTCGAGGAAGTCGGCATAGAAGCCCGTCAGCTTCACCTCGCCCTTCAGGCGCACAAGCGTGCCGAAGGTCGCGCCGTACAGCTCGTCGAGCCGCATGGAGATGCTGCGGATATCGGGCCAGCGCTCCGTGCCCCGCAGGAGCACGCTCGGCAGCAGCGCATCCAGCGCGGCGTTTTCGGCATTGTGCTGCCGGCGGAAGTTCACGCTGAAGCATGCCGTCTTAAATTTATCCGTCTGCATGGCATGCAGGCGCACGCCCGGCACGACGGGAAGCTGTTGCAGCATAGAAATCATCCTTTCTTCTTTCGTTTTATTATACACCAATTTTTGCAAAAAGAAAGTCCGGAAAAATAATAGGTTGCCATTCCGCGCGAAATCCTGTAAAATAAGCGCAGAAGTATCGCAAAAAGGAGGGAAGCCGCATGCAATGGACGGAACTGACCATCCGCACAAGCTCCGAGGGCATCGAGCTTCTTTGCGCCGAGCTGACCGAGGCCGGCTTTGACAGCTTTATGATTGACGATTGTGAGGAATTCCATGCGTTTCTGGAATCCTCGCGGGCATACTGGGACTATGTGGACGAAACGCTGGCGAAAAGGATGGAGGGTCTTTCCCAGGTTCGCCTCTATCTTGCGGAGGATGCCGCCGCGCAGCTCGAAGCGCTGCGCGCGCTGCTGGCAGAGCTGCCGCAGAAATACCCCGCCTGCTCCTTCGGTCCCCTGACACTCCGGCTGGAAAATGTGCCGGACGAGGACTGGGAGACCTCCTGGATGAGAAATTACCGTCCGCTGCCCGTGGGCGAGCGGCTGCTGGTCGTGCCGCAGTGGATGACCGTGGATGACACGGAAGGAAGGCTTCCCGTTCTGCTCGATCTTGGCCTTGCCTTTGGCACCGGTGCGCACGCCTCAACGCAAATGTGCATGAAGGCGCTCGAGCGCCTGATCTCCGGCGGCGAACGCGTGGCAGATCTCGGCAGCGGCAGCGGCATTCTTTCGATCTGCGCGCTGCGCCTGGGCGCGGCAAGCGCCGTGGGCGTGGACATCGACCCCGAGGCGGAGCACATCGCGCTGGCAAACGCCGCGCGCAACGGCTTCAGCCCGGAGCGCTTCACCGCGCTGACCGGCAACGTCGTCACCGATGCCGCGCTGATGCAGCGTCTCGGCAGCGGCTATGATCTGGTCTGCGCCAACATCGTGGCGGACGTCATCATCGGCCTTGCGCCCGTCGTGCCCGCGCTGCTGCGCAGCGGCGGCCGCTTCCTGTGCTCCGGCATTCTGAACACCCGCGAGGACGAGGTGCGCCGCGCCATCGAGGCGGCGGGCCTGCGCCTGTGCGGCGGGGAACACATGGACGAATGGTGCTGCCTGATCGCCGAAAAGCAAGATTATTCAAAAAAATAGGAAAACAGGAAACCGCTGACGAAATCGGCAAGAGCGGACGGTGAGAGATTTTCTGTCAAATCGAGGTTTGGAAAACGCAGGAATACTGGATGTCTTTCAAGTTTTTCAAACCGATGGGTTGGCAGAAAAGATCCGGCGTCCGCCGCAGAGGATTTCTTCAGTGGTTCCGCAAACCAAAGGAAGGAGGCATACCTATGCCGCGGCTTTCCTACCGCAGAAAGCTTTTTCTGAAAAAGCTGCTGCGCGCGCTGCTCATTCTGGCCGGCGCGGCGGCAGCGGTCTCCATTGTTCTTCTGATCTATTTTGAGCCCTATGTGACCTACGACCGCGAGGGCGCGCACCTTGATCTTTCCGGGAATGCGCAGACTCAGGTCGATGCGACGCAGCCCGCGGCGCGGCCCGTCATCAACGACGCGCAGGTCGTCATCGAGGACCCCACGCCGGATGCGGACAACATCGTGGACCTCTCCGGCTACTATATCACCACCGCAATGCTCCGCGAGCCGGACCGCGTGCTCGAAGCGCTCCAGGCGCTGGACGACTCCTGCGCCGTCATGCTGGAGCTGAAGAGCATCTATGGCAACTTCTATTATTCCACTGCCATCGACGGCGCTGCCACGGCGGACGTGGACGTCGCCAGGGTCGACGAAATCATCTCCTACCTGCGTTCGCGCGGCTTTTACATGATTGCGGAAATTCCCGCCTTCTGCGACTCGGCCTTTGCGCTGGACAACCAGTCCAGCGGTCTTCCGCTCTCCAGCGGCGCGCTCTGGATGGATGAAAACGCCTGCTATTGGCTCGATCCCGCCAGCCAGACCGTGCTCTCCTACCTCACGCAGATTGCGCGGGAGCTTTCCAGCCTCGGCTTCCGGGAGATCGCCTTCTCGGAATTCCGCTTCCCCTCCAGTCAGAATATCGCCTATTCCTCCGAAAAAACGGCTGCGCAGCTGATTCAGGACGCCGCCTCCCAGCTTACCACCTTCTTCACCGGCAGCAACCTGACCATCTCCTTCGTCACGGACGACACCGCCTTCCCCGCCTCCGTCTGCACCGGCAGGCTCTATATCCCGGACGTGGACGGCACAAAGGTGGAAAAGTATGTTCAGGCTTACAGCTCCGCTTCCTCGCTCGCCGAGCTGGTCTTCCTCGCCAATTCCCGCGACGCCCGCTTTGAAGAGCAGGCCACCCTGCGCCCGCTGTTTACAAAGTAGAATCGCGCCGCAATTTTGTACCGCCGTAGGGGCGCGGCTCTGCGCAGCGCATTCTTCGTTGGCACATACAAAAATTCACAGCGAGCTGTCATTTCCATGGCAGCTCGCTGTGCTTTTACTTCTTGTGGAACAATCCGCCGAGGAAGGACGTTTTTTGCTCCGCTTCCTCCTCCCGGATCTCCGTCAGGGTGTAGCCGGTATCCGCGATGGTCTTTTTCAGCTTCTCCGCGTCCAGGGGCGTCTCGGAGAGAATGACCGTCTGTCCCTTTGCATGGGACGAGGTTACCTTCTTGACCGCGAAATCGCGGCGGATGCAGTCGTTGATGTGCGATTCACACATGCCACACATCATTCCGTCAATGCTAAGAATGGTTCGAATCATGTTCTTTTTCCCTCCGCCCCACCGTTCGAAGCCACTGCTTGAGGGCAATAACCCCCGCGGCAATGGACAGTGTCGCAGCAGCGGAGACCCAGAAATCCGGGCTACGCAGCAGTGAAAGCATCAGGAAAGCCTCCTTTCATTTTTCCTGAGTGATTATTCCGCGCCCTTGAGCGCCTCGACCATGTCGATTTTCCTGTTTTTTCTTGCGACCATCAGGCTGACCAGCAGCGACATGCCCAGCGTGAGCGCCACGCTTACGGCAAAGCTCAGCGGCCGGATGACCATCGCCAGCTCATATTCCGAGGCAAGCGCCTTGAGCATATAGTCCATGACCAGCACGCCCAGCGGCAGACCGATCACGACGCCGAGAATGCTGATCCAGAGATTCTGCTCGGTCAGCAGGCGGCCGATGCGGCGGTTGCGGAAGCCGACGACCTTCAGCGTCGCCATTTCCCGATAGCGCTCGGTGTAGCTCATCACGCCGAGATTATACAGCACAACAACATCCAGCAGCATTGCGCCCAGGATCAGGACGAAGATCATCAAATCCATGATCTCCATGAAGCTGTCGAAGGAATCGAGGATCTGCTGCTTGGACTGCACGCTGCGGATGGCGCTGCCGGAGGCAATCTCCGCGGGCTTCTCCGCCGTGTAGAGGAAGCTCGCTGCATAGGGAATGCCCAACGCGTCGGCATAGTCCTTTGAGAGGACGATGCTCTCCGTAAGGCTGCGCACCACGCCCGCGACGCGGAGCGTATAGTGCTCGTCGGAGCCATAGGGGCTGACGGTGAAGCTGTCGCCCTCCTGCAATCCGAATTCCTCGGACAGGCGGCGGCAGAGGTAAGCGCCCTCGCCGCCGGGAGTGACGTAGCCCGTTCCCTCGTCTTCGGGGAAGCGAATCAGACCGTGCTCCAGGGAGTAAATCTCAAGGGAGACCGCCTTTTCCTCCAGCTGTACGCTGATTGACGCGCTCCAATCGGCGTTGTGCTCCTGCGCCAGCGCCTCGCGCTCCGGCTGCGTCAGCTCGTCGGACAGATAAATGCGCGAGGCATAGCCCGCTGCATCTTCATAATACGTGTCCAGAAATGCGTCCATGGTGTCGCTCATGCCCAGCGCGGCGATGATGATGAGCGCACAGCTCGCCGTGCCGATCAGGCTCATGGCCGTGCGCGCCTTGTGGCGCATGACGTCGCGCAGATTCCAGCGCGTGCCGAAGGGCAGGCGATGGAACAGCCGCGTGCGCTCGATCAGAAGCGGCCGGAATTTCTTCGGTGCATCGGGACGGAGCGCCTCGGCCGGCGTTTCCTTCAGGATGCGCCGCACGGAGAGATAGCCCGTGAGCGTCATCAGTGCAAGAACGGCCGCAACGATCACGCCGCAGAACCAGGGGAAGCTGAGCTTCCACTCCAGAAGGTCGAAGTAGGTGCCCATCATGCCGTTCGGATTCATGATCGCCCAGGCGATGCCGCAGCCCAGCGCAATTCCCAGCGCGGAGCCGATAAGGCCGGTCAGAAAGGCGTAGGCGGTATAGTGGCGCAGGATGCGCCGGTCGCGGAAGCCCAGTGCCTTCAGCGTGCCGATCTGCGTTTTTTCCTTCAGCGCAAGGCGGTGCATCGTCGTGACCATGGTCAGAACGGCAATCAGCAGGAAGATGGGCGGCAGGACGGAGCCCATGGTCTTGCCCTCCTCCGTTTCGCTCTTGGCTCCGGCGTAGGCGGCAGACTCGTCCTTGGTCAGCACCAGTACCGTCCGGTCCAATGCCGCATCCGCCGCGTCGATAAACGCCTTTTTCTCCATTGAGGAGCGGACGTTGATCTGCGGGTAATAGGAAAGCATCGTCTCATACAGCTTTGGGGAGATGTAGGCAAAGCCGTAGGTGGAAAAATCCGGCATGAGCTGGCTTTCATCGCGCACGCAGACCATGTATTCCCCGGCCTTGATGAGGCCGCGCACGGTTGTTTTCAGCACAAGGCTCTGATAGGTCAGAGTCAGGCTGTCGCCGATGTGCAGGTCATTCTTTCCGGCATACTGCGAAGAGAGCCAGAGGCCGTCCGCACTCTGCGGGTCATAGGGCTCGCCCTCGCACAGGAGCATGCCGGAAACCGCCTCGTCCGTGGTTACGGTGAGGGCCAGAGTGTCGCCCTCGCGTTCGCTGACCCCGGCATTCACACTGAGAAAACGCGCTGCGGCATCAACGCCGTCGATGGCGCGGATACGCGCAAGCTCCTCCTCGCTGAAGCCCGCCTCGGAAACGATGCGGTAGTCGGCATAGCCGGTCTGCTCGAAGAAGGCGGAGGTGCTGTCCTCGATGCTCACCCACTCCATGTTGAAGCCGACGAAGACGCCGACGCCGAGCGCGGTCATAATGATCATGGAGAGAAACTGCGCGCGATACAGGCGCATAGTCCTCCAGAGCTTATGCAGCAGCATACCCGCCCTCCTTACCAGTCGATCTCATCGGCGGAGGCAGGACATTTCTGCTCCTCACAGGAGACGATTCTGCCGCTTTTCACGCGCAGAACGACGTCCGCCATTTTTGCAATGTTCTGATTGTGCGTGACGATGACGATGGTCTTGCCGTACTCCCGCGCCATGCGCAGCAGAAGCTTGAGCACATGCACGCCCGTTTCGGAGTCCAGCGCGCCGGTCGGCTCGTCGCACAGAAGAATTTTCGGGTTTTTCGCAAGCGCACGCGCAATGGACACGCGCTGCTGCTCGCCGCCGGAAAGCTCGGCGGGGAAGTTTTTCAGATGATCGGCCAGGCCGACCTCCTCCAGCATTTTTGTCGCGGAAAGTGCATCGGGCGCAATCTCCTTGACCAGCGTGACGTTTTCATGGACGGTCAGCGTCGGCACAAGGTTATAAAACTGAAACACAAAGCCCACCGTGCGGGCGCGGTAGTCTGCAAGCTGGTCGCTCGACAGGGTGGAAATGTCCTTCCCCTCGACATAGATCTTGCCGCTGGTCGGGCTGTCCAGGCCGCCGAGGAGGTTCAGCAGCGTGCTCTTTCCCGCGCCACTCGGCCCGAGAATGACGACGAACTTTCCCTCCTCCAGGGTCATATCCACATGATCCAGCGCCTTGAGCGCATGGTCGCCGCTGACATAGACGCGGCTGACATCCTTGAATTCTACGATCGGCACTTACACCCTCTCCTCCAATTGAATTTCATACCGGGAGGACAGCGCCTCCAGATTTTCCGGCGGGATCTCGGAGAGCAGGCAATATGCCGCCGTCTGCACATCCTCCAGCTCCGGGAAGCTCCTTTGCAGCAGCGCGGAGACGGAACGGTAATACCGGCCATAGCACTGGACGGTCTTCCGGCCCATATCCGTAAAGAAGGCCGCGCCGTAGGAATTCTTTTTCACCAGGCCAAGCTGAATGAGCGTCTGCATCATGTTGTGCACGCTGGGCTTGGAAAGCCCCATCGCCGTGGCGATATCCACGCAGCGTGCGCCCGCGTTCTCCCGCTCCAGCGACTGCATGGTCAGAAGATAGCGGAGATTCGATGCGGTTAGAGTTTTCTGGTTAGCCACTGCTTACCTCCTTTGAAAGAAATCGGGGAACCGCAGGCTTGTCGTCTGCGATTCCCCTTGCACGTTATTTCTTGTGGCAGGAGCCTGCCATAGCACAATGGGCACAGTTGCAGCCACAGGAGGATTTGCCCTTTTTCTTATTCTTTACCAGACTCAAAATAATGAGGGTAACGATTACCGCAAGAACCAGACAAATTAAGATGGTTGCAAGATTGTCCGCAATCCATTGAAACATAAAAACCGACTCCTTTCTTCTATTGGTTGGCTCCGATCCGGGCCGGTGCGGCCCGAATCGGGGCATACCTACGTTTTGTTACAGGAGCTTACTTCGTAACCTTGACCTTGGTGGTCAGCTTGGTTGCTTCCTTGTACGGACGGACCAGCATGTAGATCATGCCCGCCAGGATAGCGACGGAGAAGATCAGGCCGATGACGTTCGGGCTGCCGACGAAGATCTTGCCGAACTGGTTGACCATCAGGGCGATGCAGTAAGCAAAGCCGCACTGATAGGCGATGGCGAACCAGGTCCACTTCTGGCTGTTCATCTCGCGCTTGATGGCGCCGATGGCTGCGAAGCACGGAGCGCACAGGAGGTTGAACACGAGGAAGCTGTAGCCGGTGATGCCGGTGAAGGCGTTGGCGATGTTCTGGTAAACCGTCGTGCCCTCAGCACCGGCATAGAGGATGCCCAGCGTACCGACGATATTTTCCTTAGCGACGAGGCCCGTGATGGAGGCCACGGCTGCCTGCCAGTTGCCCCAGCCGAGCGGCTTGAAGATCCAGGCAATCACGCCGCCGATCTTGGCGAGGATGGAGCAGTCGATCTCTTCCTCGGAGAGCATACGGAAGCCGTCGGAGGCCCAGCCGAAATAGGTGGTGAACCAGACAAAGATGGTGGACAGAAGGATGATGGTGCCGGCCTTCTTGATGAAGGACCAGCCGCGCTCCCACATGGAGCGGAGAACGTTGCCGAGGGTCGGCCAGTGGTAAGCCGGCAGCTCCATAACGAAGGGAGCAGGCTCGCCGGAGAACATCTTGGTCTTCTTCAGCATGATGCCGGAGACAATGATTGCAGCCATGCCAATGAAGTAAGCGGAGGTGGAAACCAGAGCGCTGCCGCCGAACAGTGCGCCTGCGATCATGCCGATGAACGGAACCTTTGCACCGCAGGGAATGAAGGTGGTGGTCATGATCGTCATGCGGCGGTCACGCTCGTTTTCAATGGTACGCGAGGCCATAACGCCCGGAACGCCGCAGCCGACGCCGATGAGCATCGGGATGAAGGACTTGCCGGACAGGCCGAACTTACGGAACACACGGTCCAGAACGAAGGCGATACGGGACATATAGCCGCAGGCCTCGAGGAACGCGAGCATCAGGAACAGAACGAGCATCTGGGGAACAAAGCCCAGAACCGCGCCGACACCGGCGACGATGCCGTCCAGGATCAGGCCGCTGAGCCATTCGGCTGCGCCCGCCTTTTCCAGCAGGTTGCCGACCAGAACGGGAACGCCGGGGACCCAAACGCCGTAGTCTGCGGGATCCGGCTCGTCAAAGCCATTCTCTTCAAAGAAGGAGATGGCATCCACATAGGTCATGCCGATGGTGGAATCCTCATCCGCGTCCGCGGGGATGGTGTCATAGTAAACGGTCATATCGTCCACTGCGAGCGTTTCCTCATCCTCAACCTCGACGGTTGCGGACTTCTCGGTCGCAGGAACCTCCTTCATCGCCGCAAGAGCTGCGGCGGCGTCAAAGTCGTCCGCTTCCACATCCAGCTCCGGATAGTAGGCCAGCGCCGCGTTCATCGCATCGCCGTATTCCTCAGACAGGTCGCCGTAGCCGCCGTCGATGCCGAACAGGTGCCAGCCGTCGCCGAACAGGCCGTCGTTTGCCCAGTCGGTCGCGGGAGCGCCGACGGCAACCATGGCCACCCAGTAGACCAGGAACATAACGACCGCGAAGATCGGCAGACCCAGCCAGCGGTTCGTGACCACACGGTCGATCTTATCGGACACGCTCAGCTTGCCGACGTTCTTTTTCTTGTAACAGGCCTTGATGATGGTGCCGATATAAATGTATCTTTCATTGGTGATGATGGACTCTGCATCGTCGTCCATCTCGGCCTCGGCGGCCTTGATGTCCTTTTCGATGTGCGCCAGCGTCGCCTGGTCGATGTTCAGACCGGAGAGCACCTTGTCGTCGCGTTCAAAGATCTTGATCGCGTACCAGCGCTGCTGCTCCTCGGGAAGGTTATGTACGGCAGCCTCCTCGATATGGGCAATGGCATGCTCCACGCAGCCGGAGAAGGTGTGCTGCGGGACGGTCTTGCTGTTCTTTGCAGCGTGGAAGGCAGCCTCGGCCGCTTCCATGACGCCCGTGCCCTTCAGTGCAGAAATCTCCACGACCTTGCAGCCAAGCTGACGGGCCAGCTCCTGGGTGTCGATCTTATCGCCGTTCTTCTTGACGATATCCATCATGTTGATGGCGACGACAACCGGAATGCCAAGCTCGGTGAGCTGGGTGGTCAGGTAGAGGTTACGCTCCAGGTTGGTGCCGTCGATGATGTTCAGGATGGCATCGGGGCGCTCGCCGATCAGGTAGTTTCTTGCAACGACCTCTTCGAGCGTGTAGGGGGACAGGGAATAAATGCCGGGAAGGTCGGTGATGACGACGCCGTCATGCTTCTTGAGCTTGCCTTCCTTTTTCTCGACCGTGACGCCCGGCCAGTTGCCGACGAACTGGTTCGAACCGGTCAGCGCATTGAACAGGGTCGTTTTGCCGCTGTTCGGGTTGCCCGCAAGGGCAATTCGCAGATCCATATCAACAATCCTCTCTTTCAATCATTAGCAGCTGCTAACCAGCGTGCATTATCATTTGAGGTCTTACTCAACCTCGATCATTTCCGCATCCGCCTTGCGGAGGGAAAGCTCATAGCCGCGCACCGTGACCTCAACGGGATCTCCGAGCGGAGCGACCTTACGGACATAAACCTCGACGCCCTTCGTCAGGCCCATGTCCATGATGCGGCGCTTGACCGCACCCTCGCCGTGGAGCTTCACGACCTTGACGGTCTCGCCGATCTTTGTCTCTCTGAGAGTTTTCATTCCGTTCTCCTCCTTTTTGAAATATGCACAAGGCACCGCAATGCCGTCACACCATGATTTTCCGCGCCATCTCTTCGCTGATGGCGACACGGGCTTCCTTCACGTTGACGATCACATTCCCGCCGAGGGCGTTGACCACGGTCACGGTTCCGCCGACGACAAACCCGAGATCCTCCAGATGCTTCTTGACCTCCGGGCTCCCGCTGACATGCCGGATCACGTTTTCCTCGCCCATTTGCGCCAGACTTAACGGCAGCATTGTCATCCCTCGTTTCTTTCTTTTGATTAGCAGTTGCTAACCGTTTTGCTGAACTATGGTTAGCTTTCGCTAACCGCCTATAGAATACACATCCGGTGGGTTTTTGTCAAGCACTTTTTTTCAAAATTTTGCCGCTCTTTTCTTTTTCGGCAGAGTCAACAAACCAGTTAGCAGCTGCTAACCTGTTTGTTAGTCAAAACTTACAGCGGCCGCAGGGCGCCCGGCACACGTTTTCTCTGCGCAGATGCTTTTCGGCTTGCTATTTCCGGGATTCTATGCTAAATTTAGCTTAGGAAATCCCGAATATCAATTTGAAGGAGAGGGTTATATGAGATATTCCGTTCTTTATTCTCTTCCACAGCCGCTGCCGCCCGCCGGTGCGCCGGTCAGCGTGGAATCCGGTACGCTTTTCCGCGACAATGAGGCGCACTGCCTGATCCTGCAGCTTGGGCTGAAAAACTGCGCCACACGCCCGATCAGCGCCGTGCAAATTCGCGTCACCGTTTTCAGTGCGCAGGGCGGCGTGCAGCGCTCGATCGACTATCAGTATTCCGGCCTCGCCGCGCTCCCCGGCGCTCAGTTCGGCAGAGAGGTTTCCATAGGCATTCCCGACTGCGACGCGGCGTCGTTTACCGTCAGCGTGCAGCGCACCGGCTTCGCCGGGTCGGAGGCCGTTTTCTCCGGCGGCGGCAGCAAGCCCAAACAGCCCGCGCTCGTCAGTGGCAGCTGGGTTCCCATCCTGCTGGCAGCAATTGCCGTGGTGAGTAGGATGGTATTTGGTTTCTGGGAAAGCGTGCCACTTATCTCAGACACGGGAATTTACCAGTTGTTGACTGCTTTTGTGTTTCCCGTTCTGTGCTGCATTTTTGCCAGAAAGGGCGGCAAGGTCTGCAAGACGCTCTCCATCGTCTGCTATGCCGTCTTCGGCATCCAACTACTCGCCGCTCTGGCTGCCATCGTACTGGTTTTCGCTGGCAAAGGGTTCGAGGTCTTCAATTTTCTTCCTTATTTCAACGGTTCAGAGCTGTTTCTGGCCCTGTATCCCGAAGCTCTGTATCCTGATTACTACTTCAGTATTTTTTATCGTATTTTCTCAGTGCTTCCGTTGCTCTGCTTCATCGCCAAGAATTTTGTCGCGGGCATGCTGCTGAGCAAGGCGTACAAGGCGGGCTGAGCCATGATTTCCATTCTCTTCGTCTGCCTTGGCAACATCTGCCGCAGTCCGATGGCGGAATTCCTGATGAAGGACCTCGTGCGCAAGGCCGGGCTGGAAAAGGATTTTTACATCGCCTCCGCCGCGATTTCCGACGAGGAATCCGGCAACTCGGTCTACCCGCCCATCCGCCGTCTGCTGGAGCAGCGCGGCATCTCCTGCGCGGGCAAAACCGCCGTTCAGCTCCGGCGCAGCGATTACGCCCGCTATGATTACATCATCGGCATGGACGCGCAGAACCGCCGCGCGATGCTTTCGCTCTTCGGCGGCGACCCGGAGGGAAAGCTCTCCCTCCTGCTCGACCACACCGGCCACCCGCGCGACGTCGCCGACCCGTGGTACACCCGCGATTTCACTGCCGCCGAGCGCGACATCGACGCCGGCTGCCGCGCCCTGCTGCAAGAGCTGCAACAGAATTTGTAACTGCCTGCATCGGGCACGGCAGAGCCACGCCCCTACGGCGGATTCCAATTTCCGCCATATCCGAAGGACCTACCCGCAAGGGGCACGCCGCATCCGTAGCGCTCCTACGTCGCTGACGGCTGCGCAGACGGCGTGCCGTGGCCGCGGAAAAGAATTTTCAAATTTGTGACTGCCTGCACCGGGCGCGGCAGAGCCACGCCCCTACGAATCGGCTCTAATTTGAACCTGCACCCCACAAAACGGCGCCCATGCGTGCCGCCGAACAAAACGTCAGCCCTGCCTGTGGGTTTTACAGGCAGGGCTGACGTATTTTTCACTCTTAGACCGGTTCGTCCATCAGGCGGTCGAACTCCGCCGCAACGCGGTCGAAATCCTCCTCCGGGATGTCCAGCAGGTCGAAATCGTCGTCCGTCGGGACATAGCCATAAAGATACACGTCGTCGGAGTCGTCCAGCGCCTCCAGCGCGATATACTGCTTGTCGTCCAGATCGAACACGCCCATAATGCCGCATTCAAAGCTGCTGCCGTCGTCAAATTCCAACGCGATGATCTCATCCTCCGCGTACTGTGCCCGTTTGTCTTCCATGGGGTAAAACCTCCCTGTATTGTAGTAGTCTCAGTATAGCCGTTTTCCGGCAAATATGCAAGTCATTCATTCAAGAAATTGCCGGTAGGCCGTGGGCAGGCCGAATCTCTCCTCCAGCTCCTGCGCCTCCGCCCAGGAAAAATCCCCGCCGCACGCGGCGCAGTCGAGATAATAGCCCGTCATTTCCCACTGCACATGCGTGAAAATATGCGTCCGATGCACGGATTTTTCAATACCCGTGGGCCGCACGCCCCACTGCGCCGCCAGCGCCAGCGCCTGCGCGGCATCCAGCGTGCCGGGAACATCCGGCAGCTGCCAGAGCCCCGCAAGCAGCCCCTTCTCCGGACGCCGGCAGAGAGCAAGCCTTCCCTCACAGCGCAGAAGAAGCACCGTGCGCTCCTCGCGCCTGCGCGGCTTTTTCGCCGCCTTGGCGGGATAGCGCCGCTGCGTCCCGGCCGCTCTGGCAGCGCACAGCGCCGCAAGCGGGCAGACCTCGCAGCGCGGCTCGCCGTTCGGCAGGCACACCGTCGCGCCCAGCTCCATCAGCGCCTGCGTAAAATTGCCGCAGTGCCCGGCGGGATAGACCTCCGCCAGCGCCTGCGTGACGGTCTGCTTTGTCTTCTCCTCCGTCACCGGCGCCTCCAGCGCCGCAAGACGGCTGATCACGCGCAGGACGTTTCCGTCCACGGCGGGCGTGGGCAGCTCAAAGCAGATCGAGCAGACGGCCCCGGCGGTATACGGCCCGACACCCGGCAGCGCAAGCATGCCCACGTAG
This sequence comes from uncultured Oscillospiraceae bacterium, assembly GCA_934622035.1. Classification (GTDB taxonomy): domain Bacteria; phylum Bacillota; class Clostridia; order Oscillospirales; family Oscillospiraceae; genus JAZOXB01. The sequence goes on along the minus strand of CAKTVG010000009.1, from coordinate 56,000 downwards.
CTGCGCGGGAATTCGCCGCCGCTCTGCACGATCACCCGCGCCGCCTTTTGCAGATTTCTCGCGCGGCTGTAATAGCCCAGCCCCTCCCAGAGCTTGAAAAGCCTGTCCTCCGGTGCCTCCGCCAGCGCGAAGACCGTGGGCAGGCTCTGCAAAAAGCGCTCGTAATAGCCGCGCACCGCCTCCACCCGTGTCTGCTGGAGCATGATCTCCGACACCCAGACATGGTAGGGCTCGCGGTCACGCCGCCAGGGCAGGTCGCGGCGATTTGCCGCAAACCACGGCAAAAGCAGCTCCGGCAGCGGCTCAAGCTTCATCCTTCGTCTCCTTGCGGCGTCTTCTGCGGCGGCGCGCGGGGGCGTTTTTCTTTTTCTCCGCGGCAATTTCGTCAAAGCGGCGAGCCGCTTCCGACGCGCCCTCGTAGACCAGCCGGCTGACGCGCAGCGTGCCGTCGTCATCCTTTGTCATGCGCACGCGAATGAGATAGCGTCCGTGCTCCGGGCAGTCCGCCATGGACATATAGCGCCGTCCCTCCTGCGAAATCCAGCGCCCGCTGCGCATTTTCTTGCCGCACTGCGGGCAGTGCGTGTCCTGCTTGATCATCGCGCCCATGGCGGCGTCCTTATCCTCATAGCCGCGGAAAACCGTCCGGCTGATGCAGCCCTCCGGCGGCTTGCCATGGAAGCCGTCCGCATGGCTGCGCACCGCAGCGGCATATTCCGCCATGCCCTTCTGCATATCCAGTCGACTGCAAATCAGCGCCGTGTGATACGCGTCGCCGAGGGCGTCGTGCGCCGGGCGGCTCGGCTCGATGTGCAGCAGCTCCAGCGCGCTCGAGAGCGATTTCTGCGAGGAGCCCGTGCCGGTCTGCGCGTTAAAAATCATCTGCGCATTGTACCAGTGCGTGATCCAGTCCGGCTCGCCGCCGTGCAGCAGAATATTGTCCTCCAGCACGCGGATGTCGTCAAAGCCCCAGGTGAGGAAAACGCATTCGCCGTCGATCCACGCGCGGAAGCGCTCAAGCGCCTCCGGGAAGGGAAGTCCCTGCTCGCGCAGCTGCGCGTCGCGCAGCCCCGTGAGCTTGGAGACGCGGCTGTTCAGTTTTTTGTAGTACTTCGGGCGGATCAGCACCTGAAACTCGTCCGCAACCGTGCCGTCCTCCAGCAGGCGGACCGCGCCGATCTGAATGATCTCACCGTGAATCTGCACCGGCAGCACCTTCTGCGCCGCGTAAGAGCCGGGCCACGGCTGGTTCCATTCCATATCCAAAACGATAAACTGCATGTCGTTTCTCTCTCCCGTCGGTTGTCTATCTTTTATCATATCACACTTCTTTCGTGCCTGCAACCGAAATTCTCCCGGAAACGCGAACCAATTCCGCAAATTTCGCATAGCATGGGGAAAAACAGGAGGAATTGCCATGCCATTTCTATTTTTAAGCCCTTCCACGCAGGAATACAACCCCTATGTCACCGGCGGCAACGAGGAGTATTGGATGAACCGCCTTGCCGACCTCATGGTTCCCTATTTGCAGGTCTCCGGCATCAACGTCACCCGCAACGATCCCGAGGGGACCGTGGGCGACTCCATCCGCGCCTCAAACGCGGGGAATTATGACTTCCATCTCGCCCTGCACAGCAACGCCGCGCCGGAGGCCGTCTCCGGGCAGGTGCGCGGCATCGACATCTATTATTATACCCCAAGCCTGAACGGCCTGCGCATGGCCGAGATCATTGTGGATAATCTCCGGGAGATTTATCCCCTGCCGGACAGGGTACGTGCGCTGGCAACCACCGCCATTGCGGAGGTGCGGCGCACGAAGGCCCCCGCCGTGCTGGCGGAGCTGGGCTATCACGACAATCTGGACGATGCGCTCTGGATCGAGAACAATCTGCTTGCCATCGCGCGAAGTCTCTCCCTCTCCGTCACGGAATATTTCGGCCTGCCGCTGCTCGCGCCGCGTCCGGCGCGGGAGGCGACGGTCACGGTGCAGAGCGGCACGCTCAATCTGCGCGGCGCGCCCTCCGCCTCCGGGCCGGTGCTTGCATCCCTTCCAAACGGCGCTGCGGTCAGCGTGCTCGGCACCTACGGGGAGTGGAACTCCGTCAGCTACGACGGCCTCATCGGCTGGGTCAGCGGAGCTTTTCTCTCCTTCTGAGGCGAAAGTGGGGAAAGGCGCTGCATTTTTATCCAAAATTCGTGGTGCAATGGAAAAAAGTTCCTGATTTGCTTGCATTTCCCCCACGTTTTGTGTATATTCTATAGGAATGAAATTCGGAGGCAAACCAATGATACAGATTTATAATGAAGGAATGCTTTTCCGCGGCGGGCGGCTGGTTCCTGCGCGCGAGGCAGGCTGCGCCGGCGACCGCAGCGGCACGATGACCTACCGCATTTTGAAGGCGCACAACACCTCCGGCTCCATGGAGTCGCTGAAGCTGAAATTCGACGCCATGGCGTCGCACGATATTACCTACGTCGGCATCATTCAGACCGCGCGGGCATCCGGGCTGAAGGAATTCCCCCTGCCCTACGTTCTGACAAACTGCCACAACTCCCTGTGCGCCGTGGGCGGCACGATCAACGAGGACGATCACGTCTTCGGCCTGTCCGCCGCGAAGCGCTACGGCGGCGAGTTCGTCCCGGCGCATCAGGCGGTCATCCACAGCTACATGCGCGAAATGTACGCCGGCAGCGGCCGGATGATCCTCGGCTCGGATTCGCACACGCGCTACGGCGCTTACGGCACGCTGGCCATTGGCGAGGGCGGGCCGGAGCTGGTCAAGCAGCTGCTGTGCCGCACGTATGACATCTCTTATCCGCGTGTCGTCGGCGTGCAGCTGACGGGCAAGCCCCGCGCGGGCGTCGGCCCGCAGGACGTGGCGCTGGCGCTCATCGCCGCGACCTTCCCCAAGGGACTGGTCAAAAACAGCGTGCTGGAATTCTTCGGCGACGGCATTGCCAACCTGTCCATCGACTATCGCAACGGCATCGATGTCATGACCACGGAGACAAGCTGCCTTTCCTCCGTCTGGCAGACGGACGAGACGGTGCGCTGCGCTCTGTCCGTCCATGGCAGGCCGGAGGCCTACCATGAGCTTGCACCGCAGGAAAACGCCGCCTACGATATGGGCATCGTCATTGACCTCTCCGGGGTCGAGCCGATGATCGCCCTGCCCTTCCACCCCTCCAACGCCTACCCCATCCGCGTGTTCAACGAGAATCTGGATGACCTGCTGCACGCGGTGGATGAGGAAACCGTCCGCGCCCTCAGCCTGAAGCAGAAGCCCACCTCCCTGCGGGAGAAGATCCGGAACGGAAAATTCTACGCCGATCAGGGCGTGATTGCGGGCTGCTCCGGCGGCACCTATCAGAATCTCGTCAAGGCCGCGGAAATCCTGAACGGCAGAGCGCTGGGCGACGGCCATTTCTGGCTCTCCTGCTACCCCGCCAGCCAGCCCGTCTTCCTCGAGCTGATGCGCAGCGGTGCGTTGGAAAAGCTGATGGAAAGCGGCGCGAGCATCCGCAGTGCCTTCTGCGGCCCCTGCTTCGGCGCGGGCGACGTCCCGGCCAACGGCGCCTTCTCCATCCGCCACTCCACGCGCAACTTCCCCAACCGTGAGGGCTCCAAGCCCACGCAGGGGCAGACGGCCTACGTCGCCCTGATGGACGCGCGCTCCATTGCGGCCTCCGCGCTGAACGGCGGCGCGATCACCCCCGCCACGGAGCTGGAAGCGCTGACGGAGGATCCCGCTTATCTCGACTATCATTTCGACCCCGCGTCCTATTCCCGCGTTTATCACGGCGTCGGCAAGCCCGACCCCGCGCAGGAGCTGGTCTTCGGGCCGAACATCGCCGACTGGCCCAAGCAGATCGCCCTGCCGGAAAACCTGCTCGTCACCGTCGCCTCGGCCATCTATGATCCCGTCACCACGACGGACGAGCTGATCCCCTCCGGCGAAACGTCCTCTTACCGCAGCAACCCCGAAAAGCTGAGCGAGTTCGCCTTAAGCCGCAAGGATCCGGCCTATGTCTGCCGCGCCAAGGCCGTGCGGGCGCAGGAGGCACAGCGCCGCAGCTGCCCGGACGACTTTGCCGGACAGGGCTTCGACCCGCGCACGACCGGCTTCGGCAGCGCGGTCATGTCTCTGCGCCCCGGCGACGGCTCTGCCCGAGAGCAGGCGGCCTCCTGCCAGCGCGTGCTGGGCGGCGTGGCCAATTTCTGCGAGGACTACGCGACCAAGCGCTACCGCAGCAACGTCATCAACTGGGGCATGCTGCCCTTCACGGTGGAGCATATTGCAGAGTACCGCATCCAGCCGGGCGACCGTGTCTGGATTCCGGCCATCCGCACGGCGCTGGAAAGCGGCGCGGAGCGCATCGAGGCGGTACTTTTGCAGGGAGAACGGCGCACGCCGCTGACGCTCTGCCTGTCGAACCTCAGCCGCGAGGAGCGCGAGATCATCCTCTCCGGCTGCCTCATCAATTACTACGCGGGAAATCGCTGATTTCCCCTGAAAAGGAGCGTTTTCTTTGACCTTTCTGCATGCGGCAACGCACGCGCACGGCGCAGCCCTTGCGCTCGACGCGCTGAAGGACGGCGCGCTGGACGGGCTGCTGAGCCTTCCCATTCTGTTCCTGGCCTATCTTCTGATGGAGCTTCTGGAGCGCAGCGAAAAATTCAACGAGCGGATTCTCAACGGCTACTCCCGCAAGGCCGGGCCTGCGCTGGGCGGCCTGCTCGGCATTGTGCCGCAGTGCGGCATCTCCGGCGCGGCGGCGAGCCTGTTTTCCACCGGCTCCATCACCGTCGGCACGATGCTGGCCGTCTTCTTTGCCACCTCGGACGAGATGCTGCCCATCATGCTCTCGAGCCTGACCGAGCGCGGCTCCATCGGCCTGCGCAGCATCGTTCTGATCGTGCTGGCCAAGGCGGCGCTGGGCATTGCGCTGGGCTATCTTGCCGACGCGCTTCTGGGCAAATGGCTGCGCAGCAGCAAGGATATCCACAGCTTCTGTGAGCGTGAGCACTGTGCCTGCGACGAGGAGGAGGGCAATGTCTTCCTCTCCGCTCTGAAGCACACGCTCAAGATCGGCCTGATGCTCATCGCCGTCAACATCGTTCTGAATCTGCTCTTTGCCTTCATCGGCGTGGACAGGCTCTCCGGGACGATCCTCTCCAAGCCGGTGATCGGCGAAGTGCTGCTGGCGCTTCTGGGTCTGATTCCCAACTGCTCCGTCTCCGTCGTCATCACGGAATCCTATCTTTCCGGCGTGCTGGGTCTGGGCGGCCTGTTCGCAGGACTGCTGTCCAATGCGGGCATCGGCCTGCTTGTCCTGTTCCGCACGAACCGGAACCGAAAGGAAAACATCGTCATCACCGCAGCGCTTTTCGCCCTGAGCGCCCTGTCCGGTATTGCCGTGACGCTGCTTTCCGGGCTCTGGGGCTAGGAGGCAGACTATGAAGCTGATCGTCTGTGTGGACAAAACCAATGGTCTTTCCTTCAACCACCGGCGGCAGAGCCGCGACCGCGCCGTCGCGGCCGACATCGCCGCGCACTATGCGCCCGTGCGCATGAGCGCCGCATCCGCGCCGCTGTTTGCCGCATGGCCGGAGCACATCGCCGTCAGCGAGGATTTTCTCACGGCGGCCAAGCCGGGCGAAGCCTGCTTTGCTGAGGCGCTGCCCCTTCCCGATGCGCCGGAGGAGCTGATCCTCTATCGCTGGGACCGCGATTACCCCGCCGACGAGCACCTGCCCTACGACCTAAGCCGATGGAATCTGCGCTACGCCGAGCCGCTCGCCGGTCACTCTCACGCCCTTATTACAAAGGAGATCTATACCAAATGAAACGTCTGCTTGCAGTCTTCCTTGTCTGCATTCTCTGTCTGGCGGCCTGCGTTCCGGCGCCTGCCGCACCAAGCGAATCCACGGCCGCCGACGCCGCGTTCTCGCTGGAGCAAATTCCGGAATTCGACGGCCAGCCCTATGTGGCCGTCAACAACAACGACCCCTATTTCACCCAAACCGACTACACCACCGTCTCCTTCGAGCGCTATAGCGACCTCGACGAGCTGGGCCGCTGCGGCGTCGCCTATGCCTGCGTCGGCGTGGACCTGATGCCCACGGAAAAGCGCGGCAGCATCGGCCAGGTCCGGCCCTCCGGCTGGCAGACGGCGAAATATGACATCGTCGACGGAAAATATCTCTATAACCGCTGCCACCTCATCGGCTATCAGCTCACCGGCGAGAACGCCAACGAGTGCAATCTCATCACCGGCACGCGCTACCTGAATGTGCAGGGCATGCTGCCCTTTGAAAATCTGGTTGCCGACTATGTCAAGGAGACGGAGCAGCATGTGCTCTACCGCGTCACGCCCATCTTCTCCGGCGACGAGCTGGTCGCCCGCGGCGTTCTGATGGAGGGGCTGTCCATGGAGGACGACGACGTCCACTTCTGCGTCTTCGTCTACAACTGCCAGCCCGGCATCGAGATCGACTATGCCACAGGCAAGAGCAGCCTTGCGCCCGTGACCGCAGCGCAGCCGCAGGACCAGACCTATATTCTCAACACCAGCTCGCACAAGTTCCACCGCCCGGACTGCTCCTCCGTGCAGAGCATCCGCCCGGAAAACAAGCAGGAATACACCGGCGAGCGCGAGGATCTGATTGCCCAGGGCTATAGCCCCTGCGGAAGCTGCAATCCCTGAGTTTTTTTGCATTCGCCCGCGGCGGCACACGTGTGTGCCGCCCTACGCAATACAGTATAATTCGAACCATTTCGTAGGGGCACGGCGTGCCGTGCCCGGTGCAGGCAGTCACAGATTTGCAAATTCCTGCACGCGGGACTGGAAATCCGTTCCCTACGGACATTCTTCAACGGCGCAAGGAACCCCCGCTGACATTTGTCAGCGGGGGTTCCTTTGGCTTTCCGGTTCGGGTTTCGCCATGGCAAAGCGCCCGGCCGGTTTTAAATATTCTCGCAGTGGTCGATGTGCCGCTGGATGCGGTCGATGATCATTTCCAGTGCGACGAGGTTCTTGCCTCCCTCGAGAACAACCAGATCGGCGTTCTTCTTGCTCGGCTCGACGAACTGCTCATGCATGGGCTTGACCGTCGCCAGATACTGTGACAGGACAGATTCCAGGCTTCTGCCGCGCTTGGCGACATCGCGTTTAATGCGGCGGATGAGGCGGACATCGGCGTCCGTATCCACGAAGATCTTGATGTCCATCTGCTCGCAGAGCGCCTTGTTCTCAAAAATCAGGATGCCCTCGACCAGAATGACCTTCTTCGGCACGACCAGCGTCGTCTCCTCGCTGCGGGAATAGGTCGCATAGTCATAGATCGGACATTGGATCGGCTTGCCGGCTTTGAGCTGCTTGAGGTGCTCGTTCATCATTCCGGTGTCGAAGGCGTCGGGGTGGTCGTAATTGACCTTGCGGCGCTCCTCAATGGTCAGCTCGTCATAGGGGCGGTAGTAGTTGTCGTGGCTCAGGACGGTGACGTCGTCCTGAAAACGAGCGATCAGGTTTTTCATCAGGGTGGTCTTGCCGCTGCCGCTGCCGCCTGCAATGCCGATGACAATGATATTTGACATATTTCTGTTTCTCCTATGGTAATCAGCAATTTGTCCTATCCCGCGGGATAGGACAAATCTGCTAAAACGCGGTCAGCGCTGACCCTTGTCGTAGGGGATGCCCTCCGCCTTCGGCGCTCTGGACTTCTTGGAGGTCAGAGCGAGGACGATCAGAGAGACGATGTATGGCAGCATGTTATATACATAGCTGGGCAGATTCAGCGCCTCCATGAAGGACAGGCCGGAGTAGGTGTTGCCCAGGGCGCGGAAGAAGCCGAACAGCAGAGCCGCGAGGGCGATTTTGACCGGGTGCCATGCACCGAAGATCATAACGGCCAGAGCGAGGAAGCCGAAGCCCGTGACACCGAGCTCGAATTTCCAGACGCTGACGCCGGCGGTGATGAAGACGATGCCGCCAAGACCGCCGAGCGCGCCGGAGATGAGCGTGCCGGCATAGCGCATTTTGTAAACATTGATGCCGACGGAGTCCGCCGCCTGGGGATGCTCGCCGCAGGCGCGCATTCTCAGACCGAAGCGGGTCTTATACAGCACGATGTAGGCTGCAACGAGCGCGATGAGCGCAACGAGCATGAACCAGTTGAACTCGAAGGTGCCAAAACGGACGATGAAAGCGTCCTTTGCCTGAATGTAGGAGATCTCGGAGGAGACGTCGCTGCCGCCGGAGGCGGCGGTGTTCATCGCCTTGACCGCAACGGTTGCCGCAGCAGTGGCAAGAATGTTCATTGCCGTACCGGTGATGGTCTGGTCGGCATTGAAATTGATCGCCGGGATGGCCAGCAGCAGCGAATAAATCATGCCGGACAAAACGCTGGCGGCGATGGTCGCGAGGATCATCACGGGAGCGCCGACGGAAACGGGAATGAATTTCATTGCCAGTGCGCCGCCAAGCGCGCCAATGACCATGATGCCCTCAAGGCCGATGTTGATGATGCCGGAGCGCTCTGCGAAGCAGCCGCCGAGGGCGACCAGCAGCAGAACGGAGGCAAAAATCAGGGTGTACTGAAGCAGCAGTGCCATTATTGATTGCCTCCTTCCTTGTGCGCAGAAGCAGCCTTTTTCTCGTCATATCTGCGGATGCTTCGTTTGAGGACGGACTTGAAGAACGGGGCGAACGCGCACAGATAGATGATCAGTGCGGAGATCAGGCTGGAGATCTGAGAACAGTAGACCTGAAGGTTGACGTTGCCGCCGCCGATGGTGATATGCTGGATGAAGTAGGCCGAAAGAATGCAGCCGAGCGGATTGAGGTTGCCAAGGAAGGCGACCGCGATGCCGTTGAAGCCCATATCCGGAACGGAGGAGATATTGGTCTGCCATTCCTCGATGCCGGTCAGGTAATACAGCGCCGCGCCCATACCGGCAAGGCCGCCCGCGATCAGCATGGTCAGGACGATATTGCGGTTTTCCTTCATGCCGCAGTACTTCGCGGCGTTGGGGTTGAAGCCGGTGGCCTTGAGCTCATAGCCGAACTTGGTCTTGCTCAGCAGGACCCAGATGATCACGGCCATGATCACAGCCAGCGGGATGGCAATGGTGACGGTCTTTTCATTGCTGAACAGCTTGTCAAGGCCGAGCTTCGGCAGCATAGCCGAGGCGTTGACGGTGACCAGGCCCTTGGTATAGGGGCTGGAGGGGTTTTTGATTGCAAAGCTGTCCGAACCGAGCACCATGTTGGTAACATACAGGATAATCCAGTTGAGCATGATGCCGGAGATGACGACATTGACGTTGCAAGCCGTCTTGAGCACACCGGAGATGCCGCCCAGCAGTGCGCCCGCTGCGATGGCCGCAACCAGGCAGACATACCAGGGCATCTTGAGATAGAGCGCGAAGAACAGGGCGGCGCAGGCGCCCGCAACATACTGTCCGGCCGCGCCGATGTTGAACATGCCGACCTTGTAGGCAAACAGGACGGACAGCGCACACATCAGCAGCGGGACCGTCTTGACAACAGTCTGGCCGAAGTATTGCAGCCGCTTCGTGGCCTTGGCGTACTTGAAAAAGTTCTTCATGACGGCGACGATGGCTTCAAACGCGCCCTTCGGCTCGATGATGAGCAGCACGAGATAGCCGATCAAGAGGCCGCCGAGAATGCACAGCAGAGAAGCCAGCAGGCTCTGGAAGCCGTCATTGCGGATCAGGGATTTTTTCTGCTTCATTACTGCACCTCCATTCTCTTGGCGCCGGCCATGTACAGGCCCAGCTCCTCGACGGTGGTCTTCTTGGGATCAAACTCGCCGACGATCTCGCCCTCGTACATGACGAGGATGCGGTCGGAGAGGCTCATGACCTCATCCAGCTCCAGAGAGACGAGCAGGACGCCCGTGTTCTTATCGCGCTGGGCGACGATCTGCTTGTGGATGTACTCGATTGCGCCGACGTCCAGGCCGCGGGTGGGCTGCACGGCGATCAGCAGCTGCGGATCCTTGTCGATCTCGCGGGCGATGATGGCCTTCTGCTGGTTGCCGCCGGACATGGAGCGCGCCAGGGTGATCGCGCCCTGACCGGAGCGGACGTCATACTGCTCGATGAGCTTGTTGGCGTAGCTGCGGATATTTTTACGCTTGAGGAAGCCCGACTTGACGAACTCCGGCTCGAAATAGCGCTGCAAAACGAGGTTGTCCTCCAGCGTGTAGTCCAGCACGAGGCCGTGCTTGTGACGGTCCTCGGGGATGTGGCTCATGCCGCGGATGGAGCGCTCACGGATGGGCGCGTGAGTGATGTCCTTGCCGTCGAGCGTGACCTTGCCGGAGACGACAGGCTCCAGGCCGCTGATGCCGTAGACCAGCTCGGTCTGGCCGTTGCCGTCGATGCCGGCGATGCAGACGATCTCGCCTGCGCGGACCTGGAAGGAGACGTTCTTCACGGCGTTGTTCTTATGCACCTTGGAGGCGACGGTCAGGCCCTCCACGTCCAGAATGACGTCGCCGGGCTTGGCCTCGTCCTTGTGCACCTCGAATTCGACGTCGCGGCCGACCATCATGCGGGAAAGCTCCGCCTTGGTGGTGTTGGCGACCTCGACGGTACCAATGTACTTGCCCTTGCGCAGGACGGAGCAGCGGTCGGCGACCTCCATGATCTCGTTGAGCTTATGGGAGATAAAGAGGATGGATTTGCCCTCGGCTGCCAGATTCTTCATGATCTGAAGCAGCTCTTCGATTTCCTGCGGCGTCAGAACGGCCGTCGGCTCGTCGAAGATGAGGATTTCGTTGTCGCGGTAGAGCATTTTCAGGATTTCGGTACGCTGCTGCATGCCGACCGTAATATCCTCGATCAGCGCGTCGGGATCGACGTGCAGGCCGTAGCGCTCGGAAAGCTCCAGCACCTTCTTGCGGGCGTCCGCCTTTTGCAGGAAGCCGCACTTGTTCGGCTCGACGCCGAGGATGATGTTGTCAAGCACCGTGAAGCACTCGACCAGCTTAAAATGCTGATGCACCATGCCGATGCCCAGCGCGTTGGCGTCGTTGGGGTTATTGATCTTGACCTCAACACCGTCTTTTTTGATGATGCCCTCCTCCGGCTGATACAGGCCGAAGAGAACGCTCATCAAGGTGGACTTGCCCGCGCCGTTCTCACCGAGCAGGGCGTGGATTTCGCCGGGTTTCAACTGAAGCGTGATGTTATCATTTGCGACGATGCCCGGAAACCGCTTGGTGATGTTCAGCATTTCGATCGCATAATGTTCATTGCTCAATCTGATTCCTCCCCTTTACAGATTAGCGCCGGGGCAGGAACGCCTTGCGTTTTCCCGTCAACCGATGCTACGGATTCATTATACACTATCCCTGTCGCAATTTCAAATAAAAAAGAAAGAATCACACACTTTTTGCTTTTGATTTGTGCGGATTCACTAAAATTGACCAAACAAATTGTGGAAGATGCCGCCGTATCGCGGACAGCTTCCTATATAATAAAGGAAGGATGTGCAGCCGCAAAAGATTTCTGCCGGTTTTTCCCGATTTGACATGGATTTTACAAAAGAATTCTTTTTCATTTTACACGGGCGCAGTATTCTCTTAGGCGTAGGGAACAATAATCCAAAAGAAAATGAAAGGAGATCTTTCAAGATGAAAAAGATTCTCGCAATTGTATTGGCACTCACTTGCATCGCCGCGCTGTTTGTCGGCTGCGGCAAGAAGGATTCCGGCTCCGTCTCCACGGACGGCTCGACCTCCATGGAAAAGGTCATCGGCGCGCTGGGCGAATCCTTCATGGCAAAATATGAAGGCACGACCTTCACTTATAACCCCACCGGCTCCGGCTCGGGCATCAAGGCAGTTCAGGCTGGCACCTGCGACATCGGTCTGGCAAGCAGAAACCTGAAGGACGAGGAAAAATCCAGTGGCCTGAAGCAGACCGTTCTGGCCCTGGACGGCATCGCCGTCATCGTTCACCCGAACAACCCCGTTTCCGACCTTGATGTTGAGACGATTGCAAAGATCTATACCGGCGAAATCACCAACTGGAAGGATGTCGGCGGCAATGATGCCGAGATCGTTCTGATCGGCCGCGAAGCCGGCAGCGGCACAAGAGACGGCTTTGAGTCCATCACCGGCACGGACGGCGCCTGCAAGTACCGTCAGGAGCTGACCTCCACCGGCGACGTCATCACTACGGTTTCCCAGAATCCGGATGCCATCGGCTATGCCTCTCTGGCCTCGCTGAAGGACAGCGTCAAGGCGCTGAGCGTCGGCGGCGTTGCACCCACGGAAGACAGCGTCAAGGACGGCAGCTACGTCATCCAGCGCCCCTTCGTTCTGGTCACGGTCGAGGGTAAGGAGCTGAGCAAGACGGCGCAGGAGTTCTTCGACTACGTCACCTCCTCCGAAGTTGCGGACATCATCGCCAAGGCCGGCGCGGTTGCCGTAAACTGAATTTGAAAACACGCAGGGCGGCTGCCTACGGCCGCCCCGCTTGACTATCTTTTTTGAGGATATGCGGCATGAATCAAACGAAAAAAAGCATCCATCTCAGAAGGCGCAGGAAGGTCATTGAGGCGGTCATGCACGGCATTTTTCTCGTGCTGGGCCTGATTACCGTCGCCTGCGTGCTGCTGATTTCCATCTATCTGATCGTCTCCGGTATTCCGGCGATCCGCAAAATCGGCCTGATTCCCTTCCTGTTCGGCAAGGTCTGGGATTCCACTGCGGCGGAGCCGTCCTTCGGCATCCTGCCCTTCATTCTCACGAGCGTTTACGGCACGGCGGGCGCGGTGCTACTGGGCGTGCCGATCGGCTTTCTCACGGCGGTGTACCTGGCCAAGCTTGCGCCCGCGGGCGTCAAGCGCGTGATGCAGGCGGCGGTAAGCATGCTTGCGGGCATTCCCTCGGTCGTCTACGGCCTTGTTGGCATGCTGATTCTGGTGCCCGGCATTCGAAAGCTTTTCCATGTGCCGGACGGCTCGAGCCTGCTGGCGGCGATCATCGTACTGGCGATCATGATTCTGCCGTCCATCATCAAGGTGTCGGTCACGGCGCTGGAGGCCGTTCCGCAGGAGTATGAGGACGCGTCTCTGGCCCTTGGCGCAACGCCGGTGGAAACGTATTTCCGCGTTTCCGTCCCGGCGGCCAAGAGCGGCATCGCTGCGGCGGTCGTGCTGGGCGTCGGCCGCGCCATCGGCGAAGCGATGGCGGTCATGATGGTCTCCGGCAACGTGGCGAATATGCCGTCGCTGTTCCAGAGCGTGCGCTTCCTCACCACGGGCGTGGCAAGCGAAATGTCCTATTCCGGCGGTCTGCAAAGGCAGGCGCTGTTTTCCATCGCGCTGGTGCTCTTCCTGTTCATCATGCTCATCAACGCGACTCTGAATTTCTTCCTCAAGCGAGATAAGGGGGATACGGCATGAAACACAGGAAGCTTTCCGCAAGACGGCGCGCCTATGCGGCCGTGATGAAAAGCCTGATGTGGCTTTGCGCCGGGCTGACCGCCGCACTGGTCGTTTTTCTGATCGTCTATGTGCTCGTGCGCGGCCTGCCGCACATCACCTGGAAGCTGCTGTCCACCGCGCCGAGCTATCTGACGGGCGACATCGGCATCCTGCCGGACATTCTGAACACGCTTTATATCGTCCTTGCAACGATCGTCATCGTTGTGCCGCTGGGCGTCGGCGCGGCGATCTACCTGACGGAATACGCCCGGAATAAGAAAATTGTCGGCGCGATCGAGTACGCTGCCGAGACGCTTTCCGGCATTCCCTCCATTATCTACGGCCTGGTCGGCATGCTGGTGTGCGAATTTCTGGGGCTGCAAAAGAGCCTGCTGGCCGGCGCCCTGACGCTGGTCATCATGAACCTGCCGACCATCATGCGCACGACGCAGGAGAGCCTGAAAACGGTGCCGCAGAGCTACCGCGAGGGCGCCTTCGGCCTCGGCGCGGGACGCTGGCGCGTGATCCGGACGGTCGTGCTGCCCGGCTGCGTGGACGGCGTCGTCACCGGCTGTATTCTCTCCGTCGGACGCGTGCTGGGCGAGTCGGCGGCACTGCTGTTCACGGCGGGCTTTGCCCATATGCTCTTCGGCTTCTTCGAGGGGCTGACGAAGTCCGGCGCGACGCTGACCGTGGCGCTGTACTTCTACGCCAAGGAGCAGGGCGAGTTTGACGTCGCCTTCGCCATCGCGGCGATTCTGATGATTCTGACATTACTGATCAACCTCGCCGCCGATCTGGTTGCGGCATATTTCCGGAAAAAGGAGAAATAAATGAATTCGATTATTTCCGTGCGCGACCTGTGCCTCTGGTACGGCGAGCACAAGGCCCTCAAGGAGGTCAATATTGAGATCCCGGAAAAGAGCATTACCGCTCTGATCGGGCCGTCCGGCTGCGGCAAGTCCACGTTTTTAAAAACGCTCAACCGCATGAACGACCTGATTCCGGGCGTGAAGATCACCGGAACGGTGGAATACAACGGGGAAGACATCTTCGCTCCGTCGATGGACGTCAACGAGCTGCGCCGTCAGGTGGGCATGGTCTTCCAGAAGCCGAATCCCTTCCCCATGAGCATTTATGACAACATCGCCTATGGCCCACGCACGCACGGCATCCGCAGCAAGGCCAAGCTTGACGATATCGTCGAGCGCTCCCTGCGCGGCGCGGCCATCTGGGACGAGGTCAAGGACCGCCTGAAGAAAAACGCCCTCGGCCTGTCCGGCGGACAGCAGCAGCGCCTGTGCATCGCGCGGGCGCTGGCGGTGGAGCCGAACGTCCTGCTCATGGACGAGCCGACGAGCGCGCTCGACCCCATCTCCACCTCGAAGATCGAGGATCTAGCCATGCAGCTCAAGGAAAAATACACCATCGTCATCGTGACGCACAACATGCAGCAGGCCGTCCGTATCTCGGACAACACGGCCTTCTTCCTGCTGGGTGAGCTGGTCGAATACGGCAGCTCGGAGGCGGTCTTCTCCCAGCCGCGCGACAAGCGGACGGAGGATTATATCACGGGGAGGTTCGGATAATGAGAAACCGGTTTGACGAGCAGCTTGCGCAGCTGAAAAAGGAATTGATCGAAATGGGCGCCCTCTGCGAGGAGGTCATTGCCATGGCCAGCGAGGCGCTGACCCGCGGCGATGTCGCGCTGGCCGGACGCGTTGCGCCGCTGGACGCAGAGATCGACCGTAAGGAGAGAAGCATTGAATCACTCTGCCTGAAGCTGCTTTTGCAGCAGCAGCCGGTCGCGCGCGACCTGAGGGCCATCTCCGCCGCGCTGAAAATGATCACGGACATGGAGCGCATCGGCGACCAGGCCGAGGACATTGCCGAAATCGTCACCTTCCTGAAGGGCCGCACAGCGCAGAACGACGCGCTTCTGCGCGAAATGGCGCGGGCAACCATCAAAATGGTGACGGAAAGTGTTGATGCTTTCGTAAAACATGATATAATGTTGGCAGAGAAGGTCGTTGCGTACGACGATACCGTGGACAACTACTTCGATCAGGTCAAGTGCGAGCTGATCGGCCGCATCGCAGACAACCCCGACGACGGAGAGTATGCGCTGGACCTTCTGATGATCGCTAAATATTTCGAGCGCATCGGCGATCACGCGGTGAATATTGCCGAGTGGGTGATGTTCTCCGTGACCGGTGTGCATAAGGAGGGGTGAGCGTGATCTGGTGCGTGGAGGATGACGCCAGCATTCGCGATATCGAGGTTTACGCACTGCAATCCACCGGCTTTGAGGCCAGGGGCTTTGCCGACGGCAGCGAGTTCTGGAACGCCTTGCAGCACGAGGTGCCGGAGCTGGTGGTGCTGGACGTGATGCTGCCCGGCGTGGACGGCATTGAGCTGCTGCGGCGCATGAAGGCGTCGGAGCGGCTGCACGGCGTGCCGGTCGTCATGGCGACAGCCAAGGGCGCGGAGTACGACAAGGTGCACGGTCTCGACCTGGGCGCGGACTATTATCTGACCAAGCCCTTCGGCGTGATGGAGCTGGTCTCCTGCGTCAAGGCGGTGCTGCGCCGTGTGCAGCCGGAAAACGCCGGGCGCACGCTGCGCAGCGGCACGCTTACCATGGACCTTGAGGGCCGGACGGTGACGGCCGACGGCGAAAAGGTCACACTTACCTATAAGGAATTTGAGCTTCTCAAGCTTCTTCTGTCGCATCCGGGCGTGGTGTTCACGCGCGACCGGCTGATGGAAGAGGTTTGGGGAACGGATTATTGCGGCGAGAGCCGCACTGTCGATATGCACATCCGCACGCTGCGGCAGAAGCTGGGCGAGTGCGGCGAGCAGATCGAGACGGTGCGCGGCGTCGGCTACCGGCTGGAGGGAAACACATGACAAAGAAAATATTCCGATCCATGCTGCTGGTGACTGTGGTCATTTTGCTGGCAAGCCTCGCGGTGGTAACCGCGTGCATGTACCGCTTCTCGGCGGATGCGCAGGAACGGCAGATTCAGGACGATCTCAGCCTTGCGGCTGCGGCGGTCGAGACGGAGGGTGAGGACTATCTTGCCAAGGTTGCCGGTACGCGCTACCGCCTGACCTGGGTCGCTGCGGACGGCACCGTGATCTACGATACCAAGGCCGATGCGGCGACGCTTCCCAGCCATGCCGACCGCGCCGAAATTCAGGACGCGCTGGCAAACGGCGAGGGTGAGAGCGTCCGCTATTCCACAACGCTCCTGGAAAAAACAATGTATTATGCCCGCCGCATGGACGACGGTACGGTTTTGAGAATTTCCGTCAGCCGTGCGACGGTGTGGGTTCTCGTGGCGGGAATGCTTCAGCCCATCGTGCTGCTGCTGCTCGTGGTTCTGATTTTGTCGGCGGTGCTGGCGAAGCGCCTGTCGAAAAACATCGTCGAGCCGCTCAACCGGCTGGATCTGGAGCACCCGCTGGACAACGACGCCTATGAGGAGCTTGCGCCCCTGCTCAGCCGCATCAACCGCCAGCGCGACCAGATTGACCGCCAGGTGCAGGAGCTGCAAAAAAAGAGCGACGAATTCTCCCAGATCACGCGCAGCATGCGCGAGGGTCTGGTGCTGCTGGACGACCGCTGGAGCATTCTGAACATCAATCCGGCGGCGCAGCGCCTGTTCTGCACGGATTCCGGCTGCGTCGGGCAGGATATTCTGACCGTCGAGCGCAGCCACGAGATGAGCGAGGCGATTGAGAGCGCCATGTGCGACGGCCACAGCGAGTTCCGGCTGCACAAAAACGGCGCAATCTATCAGCTCGATCTGACGCGCATCGACTCCGGCGGGAAAGCCGTGGGCGCGGTTCTGCTGTCCTTTGACATCACGGAGCGCGAGAACGCCGAGCAGAACCGCCGCGAGTTCACGGCGAACGTCTCTCACGAGCTGAAAACGCCCTTACAGGGCATCATTGGCAGCGCGGAGCTGCTGGAAAACGGCATGGTCAAGCCGGAGGACACCGCGCGCTTTGTCGGCCACATCCGCGCCGAGGCGCAGCGGCTGGTCACGCTGATCGGCGATATCATCCGTCTGTCCCAGCTGGACGAGGGCGACGAAATGCCCGTTGAGCAGGTGGACCTGTGCGAGGTCGCGCAGGAGGCCGCGAACGATCTGCACGGCGCGGCGGAAAAGCGGAATATTTCCATTTCCTTCACGGGCGAGTCCGTGAAGGTGACGGGCGTGCGGCGGCTGCTGTACGAGATCGTCTATAACCTCTGCGACAACGCAGTGAAATATAACGTGGACGGCGGTGCAATTGACGTCCGCGTTTCCTCCGACGTGCAGACTGCGGCGGTCACGGTCAGCGATACCGGCATCGGCATCGCGCCGGAGCATCAGGGCCGCATCTTCGAGCGCTTCTACCGCGCGGACAAGAGCCATTCCAAGGCCTCCGGCGGCACGGGTCTGGGTCTTTCCATCGTGAAGCATGCCGTGCAGTTCCACCACGGAACCATCGACCTGAGCAGCGAGCCGGGCAAGGGCACGCGCATCCGCGTCACCTTCCCGAAAGGATAATTGAAAACCAAATGCCTGCGGCAGGCATTGGGATAGGGAAAGGCCCACCGGCTCTGCCGGTGGGCCTGCTTTATCGGTAGGAATACGGATCCTCGATGGGCAGAAGCTCGGTCTCGCCCGTCCCGATGGCCGACTTGGGGAGATACTTCGTCGCCTTCTGGCTGGGCAGATCGGTGAAAATCAGCTTGTCCTGCGCATCGTAGAGGAAATTCAAGCTTCCCGGCTGTTCAATTCGACGCAGGAGCTGATAACTTCGATCGAAGATCGACAGTCCGGAAGGGATAACACCATCGTCATCCCAAGTCGTTAGATAAATATACTCGGAATCATATCTTGCTGAGCCGTCGTAGTAATCAGTCTGGTGCGATGCTATTTCTTTGCCGGTATTTAAATCGTATTCGCAGAAAACACCACGATTTTTGGCATAATAGTAAAGTGTGTCGTCCTCGACCATCCATGCACGTATCTCTGACGGCCAATTACAAATTCTGCGGTATTCCCAAGCTTCCGTATCGCCGCCATACATAACGCTACTACCATCCTCTTCCCGCAGGACAAAATAGAATTTTGTGCCGACAAAATGAAAGCCACTGCCAATCCACGTGTCACTGCGGAGAAGATCTTCCAGAACACGTTTCGTTTTTCCTGTTGCAAGATCTACTTGAAAGAAAGCGTTCAACCCTTCGTTTGTGACGCTGTAGTAGGCGTAACCATTATGGAAATAGAAATCGTATCCGCCGCCAGCCGTTCCGGCAGGGTTCAGCGGCATTTCGATGTCTGCTACTCTCTTGTGTTCACTGCCGTCAAGGTTCATTTGAAACAAATGCATATCTCCTCCGAATAGTATTGCTCCATACAAGTGTCCATTCCAGTAACCCAAAGCAGATTCTGAGTGTGCGTTGCAGTCATTCTCATTGTGCTTGCAGTTTGGCTTATTGCATAGAAGAAAAAATGCAGGACTCTCTTTCTCGGAAAAGTACACTTTATCCTCCCAAAGGCGGTAGTAGCAGTCCTCAGTCTCGATAAAGAAAGCGCCCTTGTCCTGCTGGCGGAAGAGAGATGGGTCCGGTAAATCGGTATTGGGGGTTCCTTTGGACGAAGATGGCATTGTACAGGAAAATACTGTAAAAATGCATAAGACGCAGAAAAGAACCAATAGAACTTTTTTCATGTTATTACTCCTGAAATAAGGGGAAGCCCCATTTGCGAAGGAGAATTTGCAAATGGGGCTTTGGCATTTATGCGCTGACAGTGAACTTCAATACGAGAGTACCATTGATATAATAAGAAGGTGTTAATGAGGTAAACTCCAGAAAGTCTGACGGAAATTGACTTCCGCTGGTGCTGGCTTTGCCATTAACAATGAATCGGCCACTACAGACATCTTTATCCGTATTTAGATAGTTGTATGACGATTCAATGCGGATTTTGGCTGTTGTGTCCACATAGCGCATGCTTACGCGGAGATCAGTTTTATTGACGTAAGCCGATGCGTAGTAGTTATAGCCTTTGTAGACTCCCGTGTAGGCTTCGCTCTGTGCAGAAGCGAAAATACAAATGCATGACAGGAGCAGGGCAAGAATGAGGATGGCGGAAATTGGACGCTTGATTTTCATAGATGTTTCTCCTTTCAGTAATTACGTATTTTCGGACTTGTTTACGGGGGATGCGACGCGAGGGGTATCTATATCAATTGCCGTGGGAAAACGTGTTATTTTGCGCTGTCACCTCCTTGGTATTATTTACACTCTTAGGATAGCATGATTCCATTCATTTGTCAATCATTTGTTTGCACATATTTACAAATTTATCTACAATTTTCTAATATTTTTATTCAATTTGATAATCTGCCGACCGCTTCCTCCCCTCATTACATGGGAAATTCAAATATTCTCATGCGGATTCTTCCGAATTTTCATCAATTACAGGTTCTTTTGCGATATCTAAATAGGTAATGCCAAAATTATTAGCAAATGCAATAAAACACGGAATTATGCGCATGCGCGCGGCTCTGCGCAGCGCAGACGTTATTTTGATGCGGCGTGCTCCTCGTGGGTAGGCCCTACGGGTACAGGCAAAGGTTAGAAGGAGCCATAGGACCGCATTGGATACGCGATTGCGGAAAAACAAAAAGCCGCGCGAATTCCCCTTGACGTCCCCCGCGGCGATGGGGTATGATAATGCAGGTGATAACAATGACAGATGAGGAATATATGCGCGAGGCGCTGGCACTGGCGCGTGAGGCGGCCGCGGCGGGGGAGGTTCCGGTGGGCTGCGTGATCGTAGACGGCGACCGGATCGTTGGCCGCGGGCGCAACCGCCGCGAAACGGCAAAAAACGCCCTCAGCCACGCGGAGCTGGAGGCGATCGATGAGGCCTGCCGGACGCTGGGCGGCTGGCGGCTGTGGCGCTGTACGCTTTATGTAACACTGGAGCCCTGCCCCATGTGTGCCGGAGCCATCATCAACGCACGGATTGCCCGCGTGGTCTACGGTGCGGCGGATACAAAGGCAGGCTCCTGCGGCAGCCTGACCAACCTCTTCGCCCTGCCCTATAACCACCGCCCGGCGCTGACCGGCGGCGTGCTGGAGGCGGAGTGCGGCGGGGTATTGGCGGAGTTCTTCCGTGAGCTGCGGCGCAATCCGCCGGTGCGCACCTGGAAAAAGCCGGGTGCTGACCGCTGAGCGCTATTGCAAAGCGCAGCGCCGTGTGCTATAATGCATTCTACTATCAATGAAAAAGAAGGTACCCCAAAATGAAAAAACTGACTCTGCGCCGTCTGGTTCTGACTGCGCTGTTTACCGCCCTGACCTGCGTTGCGACGATGGTGATCCAGATTCCGTCTCCGACGAACGGCTACTTTAATCTGGGCGACTGCTTTGTGATGCTGGGCGCATTCGTGCTCGGTCCGTGGCTGGGCGGCTTTGCCGGCGGCGTCGGCTCCATGATCGCCGACCTCATCAGCTACCCGCTCTATGCCCCCGCGACCCTGATCATCAAGGGCCTGATGGCCATTCTCGGCGGACTGATCCTGCGCGCCTTTGCCAAGCGCGGCCGTAATATCACGGGCGAGCTTCTTGGCAGTCTGGCCGGAGAGGTTGTCATGATGGTCGGTTACTTTACCTTTGAAGCCTTCCTGTATGAGCCTGCCTCCGCGCTGGGCAGCCTGCTTCTGACCAACCTGCCGCAGGCGGGCGTCGGCTTTGCGGCAACCATCGCGCTGTGCGTCCTGCTGGAGAAGGCACACCTGATGCAGAAGCTGCGCGGGGGTGCGCTCCATGCTTGAGGAAATTCGCACACAGGCGGCGCAGGCCGCAGCGCTGCTGTGTGAAAAGGCAAACCTCCACGCGGGACAGCTTGTCGTCGTCGGCTGCTCCACGAGCGAAATCTGCGGCAGCCGCATCGGCTCGGACTCCCGGCCGGAGGTGGCAAACGTCGTCTTCGACGCGGTTTACGCCGAGCTTCACTCCCGCGGCATCTGGCTTGCCGCGCAGTGCTGCGAGCATCTGAATCGCGCGCTGATCGTCGAGCGGGCGGCGGTACCGAATCTCGACGTGGTGAACGTCGTGCCGCAGCCGAAGGCTGGCGGCTCCTTTGCCACCGCCGCATATCACGCCTTTGAGCATCCCGTCGCGGTGGAGTATATCCGCGCGGACGCCGGGCTGGACATCGGCGGCACGCTGATTGGCATGCATCTGCGCGAGGTCGCCGTGCCCCTGCGGCTTGGCATCGACCATATCGGCAGCGCCATTCTGCTGGCTGCGCGTACCCGCCCGAAGTTCATCGGCGGCATCCGCGCGCACTACGACGAAACGCTGCTGTAACCCTGTTGCTTGAAATTGCCTGCACCGGACGGATTTTTCCGGCTCACGTGCAGGCATTCTTCCGCATAATATCCGATATTCTGTCAACCAATTTTGAAAAAGGAGACGCAGCCCATGCCGCAAATGGACGTCAGGCGCCCGAGAAGGCGCAAAAAGAAAAAGCAAACCGTCCCGCCGGTGATCTATCTGATTGCCGTGGCACTGGCTGCACTGCTGATTTTGCTGTGCATTGCGGTCTCCGTTGCTGCACGGAAGGATGATGAGGTACAGCCTGCGCCTTCCGAGAGCGATGTGCCCTCCCTTGCCTCTGAGGTGGCAGAAACCCTTCCCGCGGGCGATTGGACAAAGCTGGAGCTGCTGCCGGAGGAGCTTTCCGAGGGCGATCTGGTGCTGGTCAATGTGGAGCACGGAATCGACGACAGTATCACGCCCGTCACGGTCTTCGATCAGAAGACGGACAGCTATTACGTCAAGGACGCGACGCTGAGCGTGGACAAGCGCATTATGCAGCCGCTGAACGAATGGATGGACGCCTTCGAAAAGGCGACCGGCCTGAACAATGTCAATGTGGTTGCAGGCTACCGGACGAAGGAATACCAGCGAAAGCTCTATGACAACGCCGTGGCGACGAAAGGCACGTCGCACGCCGAGGCCTATATCCAGGTGCCCGGCTACAGCGAGCACCACACCGGCCTTGCCATCGACTTTGATACCTATTTCCCCGCCACCGGTGCAAGCGGCGGCTTTGACGGCACGGGGCAGTACGCCTGGATCGAGGAGCACGCCTGGCAGTACGGCTTTATCCGCCGCTATCCGGAAAACAAGGCGCAGATCACCGGCATTTCCTATGAGCCGTGGCATTTCCGCTATGTCGGCGTGCCGCATGCCTATGAGATGCAGCAGGAAAAGCTCTGCCTTGAGGAGTACATCGATCTTGTGCGGGAGCATCCCTTTACGGGCGAGCATCTCTATGTGGACTGTGCCGGATCACACTATGAGATTTATTTCTGCACGCAGAACGCCGTATTTGTTCCGACGGGCAGTCTGTACACCGTCTCCGGCAACAATGTCGACGGCTATATCGTAACGGTCACGGCGGCATAAGGCGCCGCCGAAATCGTAGGGGCACGGCGCGCCGTGCCCGGTGCAGGCATGGCGAATGGCATTACGGGGCAGAGAGCCCGCCCCTACGCAGTACAATGTATTTTTTGATGGCGCGCACAAAACCGCATCCCCAAGGCAAAGCCTCAGGGATGCGGTTTTTCTTCTCTATCTTCCGGTTTTACGGCTCGTCCGGTTCCGTCGGTTCCGAAGAAGGCTCCGGCTCCGTCGGCTCCGTGGTCGGTTCCGTAGGCGGCTCGGTCGGATAGATGATCTTCACGACCTGCTTGTCGCGGCGGGCATAGCTCGAGCTGTCGATATACTCGCAGGAAAGCTCGTTGCCGTCCTTGTCATACTTATATTTGTAAGTCTTGACCTTCGCGCCGGTGTAGGGATCGACGATCTCTTCGCCGTCGGAATAGCCCTTCGCAGCGGCCTCCTCCGGCGTCATCTCGACCTCTTCCTCCTCCCAGGGATCCTTGGAGAGGACGACATATTCCAGCTTCAGCGTATAATCGCGCGTCTCCGTGCCGACAAACTTCATAATCACATGGCTGGCAGTGACCTTCGCCTCGATACGGATGGGGTAATTGGTGTTATTGCGGAAGCGATAGTCCAGGCTGCCCCAGTAGATCGTGGCATCCATGCCCCAGGGGATATAGGCCGGGGTGTAGCGGTGCTCCGTGCGTTCAATAACCTCCAGCTCCGCCTGAAGCGTGCAGTAGTAGATCGTGGACGCCACCTGGCACACGCCGCCGCCGAGCTGGTCGACGGTATCCGAGCCGACGTAAACCGCCGCCTCCTGGAAGCCGCGCTCCGCCGTGCGCTGGCCGACGACCTTATTGAACGAGAAGGTGTCGCCCGGCTTGAGGATCATGCCGTCGATTTGCTCGCAGGCCAGCTCCAGATTGCGGGTACGCGGGGGGTTGTAGGAATGCGGGCTTTCGACGTAGCCCAGCACATCGCAGAAGAGCTGGGATTCCAGCTTTTCGCGGGTGTACTGCGGCTCCAGCTCACCCAGCGCCAGTGTGACGGTCTGACCGGGCTTGGCGGCGTTCAGCAAATCAATCGCCTTCTGCATTTCAAAGCCGAAGCCAAGCTTCTCGTCGGTAATTTCATAGGTATCCTCATCGCAGACGGCGTTGACCGGCGCGGTGCAGTAGCTGCTGTAGAGCTTGTCCAGATCAACAGGCGCGGGATACGTCTCCGTCATGGTGAATTTCTGGCGGAATTCCGCAGAAAGATAGGCCGTGAGCAGCTGTTCATACAGCGCGTCGGCGTCGATGCTGCTGCCCTTGGAGCCGAGGGTGATCGTCAGGGACTTCTCCTCGCCGGTGTTTGCCTTGACACTGCTCCCTGTCAGCGTGCTGCCGAATTTTTCGTTGGCCTGCTGCATAAGCTCGCGGAGCTTCGCCTCATCCACATGGATAAAGCCGGAGGCTTCCAAATCGTGCCGCGACGGGAGCGTCTTCTCCTTCAGGCGGGAGAACAGGCCCGTGCTGCGGCCGTACTTGTACGCTGCCTCGACGGCCGCGTCCACATCCAGCGTGACGTTCGCATCCTGGGGCGCGATGGAAAACCGGCCGAGATAGGTCAGCGGTTCGCCGTTTTCGTCCAGCGGCGCATCGGCAGGCTCGGACTCCGAGGGTTCCGTGGATTCCGAGGGCGTCGTGCTTTCCGACGGCTCCGTCGGCTCCTCAGAGGGATCGGAGGAGTTTTCCGTGGCCCCGCTGGGATCCATTGGCTTGCCGAAAATATCCACAAGCTGCACCTTATCCGGGTCGTAGGTCGTGGTGTAGAGCGCGCAGTCCTTGCCGTACAGCTCCACCTGCATGGTGTTCTCGTCATAGATCTTCAGGCGCTCCGTGATGGCGGCCTTCGCTTGCTCCTTCGTCATGCCGCCGACGTCCACACCCGCGACATAGAGGTTGCCGACGATCTTTCCGTCGTCGCGCAGCAGCGTAAAGGCTGCAAAAACAGCCACAATCAGCACGACAGCGACGGCAATGCTGACCAGAAGCACCGTGCGCTTGCGGGCGGCGGCATTTCTGCGCGACGCCTGCCGCCGCGCCTGCGTCGGCTGCTGCTGGCCGTAGCGCGCGTCGTAATGCTGCGGTTCGCGGCGCTGCGAGCTGCGGCGCTCCGGCTTCTTTTCAAATTTACCCATATCGTGTCTCCATTCTTTGTATCATTTCCCAGCCATTCAGGCCGAGGGTATACTTTTCAGGCTATCCCTATTATAACGACAATGCAGCAAAATGCAACAACGTTTTTGTTACGAAGTGGTGACAATTCTGTCAATTTCGGGCATTTTCCTGCGATGCGTTCAAAAGCTGCTGCGCCGCGCGCAGGGGATCCTCTCCGGCGGTGAGCTTCAGCGTCAGCGTGGGCTTTTCCGCATTCGGCGAGAGGAAGACGCGCTTTTTGTATTCCGGCGCGCTGCAAACCGCCGCAACCGCCTCCAGAGAAAACTGCGCATAGGTAAAGCACAGCGTGCGCCCCTTCTGCGTGATGTCGCAGATGCCGCAGGCCGCCGCCCGCGCGCGCAGAAGCGCAATGGCAATCAGGTTCATGACGCCCTTCGGCGGGTCGCCGTAGCGGTCGACGATCTCGTCGAGAAGCTCGTCGGCATCCTCCTGGGAACGAATGGCGGCCATGCGGCGGTAGAGATCCATGCGCTGCTCGCCGGAGGGGACGTACTGCTTGTCGATATTTGCGGTGATGTCCAGATCGGCCGTGCAGGCGACCTCCTCGGCGGGCTTTTCGCCGCGCTCCTCCAGAACGGCCTCCTCCAGCAGCTTGAGGTACATGTCATAGCCGACGGAGAGCATGTGGCCCGACTGCGCCGAGCCGAGCAGATTGCCCGCGCCGCGGATTTCCAGGTCGCGCATGGCGATCTTGAAGCCGGAGCCGAACTCGGCATAATCGCGGATGGCGTTCAGACGTTTTTCCGCGACCTCGGTCAGCACCTTGCCGCGGCGGAAGGTCAGATAGGCATAGGCATGGCGGCTGCTGCGCCCCACGCGTCCGCGAATCTGATGCAGCTGCGCAAGGCCCAGCTTGTCGGCGTCCTCAATAATCAGCGTGTTGACGTTCGGGATATCGATGCCCGTTTCAATGATAGTCGTGCAGACGAGGATCTGCACCTCGCCGTCATCCATCCGCTGCATGACGTCGCTGAGCTCCTCCTCGGACATCTTGCCGTGTGCGACGGCGATGCTCGCGTCGGGCAGCGCCTTTTTAATGCGCGCGGCGCACTGGGCAATGGTTTCCACGCGGTTGTGCAGGTAATACACCTGCCCGCCGCGCTCCAGCTCGCGCCGCATGGCATCGATGAGCACCGGCTCGGCGTATTCCAGCACAAAGGTCTGCACAGGGTAGCGGTCGTGCGGCGGCTCCTCGATCGTGGACATGTCGCGCAGGCCGGACAGCGCCATATTCAGCGTGCGCGGAATCGGCGTTGCGGAAAGCGTCAGGACATCCACGCCGCGGGAAAGCTCCTTGAGCTTTTCCTTGTGGCTCACGCCGAAACGCTGCTCCTCGTCCACGATCAGAAGGCCCAGATCCTTAAATACAACGTCCTTTTGCAGCAGCTTGTGCGTACCGACGATGAGGTCGAGCATGCCCGAGCGCAGGTCGGAAAGCGTCTTTCTCTGCTGCGCAGGCGTGGAAAAGCGCGACAGCACGCCGATGTGCACCGGGAAGCCGCGGAAGCGGCTGACGGCGGTGGTGTAGTGCTGCTGGGCAAGCACGGTTGTCGGCACCAGAATCGCCACCTGCTTGCCGTCGAGAATGGCCTTCATCGCCGCGCGGAGCGCGACCTCGGTCTTACCGAAGCCGACATCGCCGCAGAGCAGGCGGTCCATGGGCTGGGGCGACTCCATATCGCCCTTGATCTCATCGATGCAGCGCAGCTGATCGTCCGTTTCGGCATAGGGAAAGTTTTCCTCGAATTCCGCCTGCCAGGGTGTGTCGGCGGCAAAGGCGTAGCCCATGCGACGCTTGCGCTCGGCATAGAGCTGGATGAGGTCGGCGGCAAGATCCTTCGCCGCGGCCTTGGCCTTGGCCTTGGTCTTCTGCCACTGGTCGCCGCCGAGCTTGTTGAGCTTGACCGGCGCGTCCTCGCCGCCGCCGATGTATTTGGAAATCAAGTCGAGCTGCGTCGCGGGGACGTAGAGCGTGTCGCTGCCCTGATAGGCAATTTTGACATAGTCCTTGACCGCGCCATCAATTTTGATCTGCTCCATGCCGACATAGCGGCCGATGCCGTGGTATTCATGCACGATCAGGTCGCCCGGCGTCAGATCGGTGAAGGAATCGAGCTTCTGGCGGTTCGTCGCCTTGGCGCGATGCTTGCGCGGCTTGCGCTCGCCTGCGGAGAGGAGCTGACCCTCGGTCAGCACGGCAAAGCGCAGATCGGGATATTCCATGCCGAAGGGCAGCGCCCCGTCGGTGAGCAGAACCTGCCCCGGCTGCGGCAGCTTCATCATCGGGAAGGCCAGGAAGGCGGAAAGCCCCTTCTCCCGCAGCTGCTGGGCGAGGATCTCCCCGCGGCGGCGGTTGCCGCAGAGCACAAGGGAGGCAAACTCGTTTTTCTGATAGAATTGCAGATCTGCCGCCGCGGCGTCCAGATTTCCGCCATAGGACGGCAGCTGCTTCGCCGTGATGCTCACGAGCGTCTTCGGCGGGAGGGACTGCGGGTAGGACGCGGCAAGGAAGGAATCCAGAAACACTGCCGCATGCCCGGCAAAGCGGGCGCAGAGCGTCTCCCAATCCGCGGAGAATTCGCACAGCTCCCCACAGAGAATGCCGGATTGCAGCAGACCGTCGAGCATCATCCCCTGCTCCTCGGTCTGGCGCTGCGCCGTGCGGCGCAGGTTGCCGTGGTCGCAGAGGAAAACGGCGGTTTCCGCAGGGACATAGTCCGCCGCGCAGGCAAATTCCGGATAGATCAGGGAAAGATAGCGGTCGGCGGCGGAGAAGGTCGTCTCGCTGCGCAGCAGCTCGGCGTCCTGCGCCAGCGTCTTGGCCAGCGCCTCATTCGGCACCTTGCGGCGCAGCTGCCGCGCGCGCAAAGCCTCCAGCTCGTCAGCCAGCCTGGCTGCGCCCTGCGGATGCAGCTGCGGCAGCGTCTCCGCCACGGGCAGGAGCACCAGCTCCCCGGTGTTTTCCGTGCGGCGCTGGGTGACGAGGTCGAAAAAGCCCATGGCGTCCACCTCGTCGCCGAAAAACTCCACACGCACCGGCTGATCATAGGCCGGGGAAAAGACGTCCAGAATGCCGCCGCGCACGGAAAACTGCCCCACGCCCTCGACGAGAGCGCAGCGGCTGTAGCCCGAACGGATCAGGCGTTCGGACAGCGCCTCCGGCGCAATGGCCGCGCCGGGCTTCAAGGTCAGCGCGGAGGAAAAGAGCAGGCTTTTCGGCATGGTGCGCAGCGCGAGCGATTCCCACGTTGCAATCTGCACGGGCGTCGCGCCCCGCGCCAGGTCATACAGCTGGCGCAGCCGCTTGTGCTCCCAGCCGCGAGAGATGGCAGATGCATTATAAAACGTCAGATCGCGGGAGGGCAGAATCGGGGCCTCCGTACCCAGAAAGGCAGCCAGCTCCGACTGCGTGCGCCGCGCCGCCAGCTCGTCCTGGCAGAGGATGAGCGCAGGGCGCTTCGTGTCATGCAGCAGGGAGGCGATCAGATGCGAACGGTTGATCTGTGCAGCGCCGGAAACGCCGGCAATCCGGCCCTGTTCTACGGCCTCGCGCAGGCGCCCATACTCGGGCAGACGGTTTAAAAGAGAAAGCAGAAGCTCCATGCGGATCGACCTCCAGTCTTCGTTGTTATTTTATGCGGCAGCGCAGCAGAGCCACGCCCATAAGCAATGCGTGTCATTTCGAATTTTGCGCCAACGCAGGAATACGGAAAGCGGGCAAAAGCCCGTTTTCCGTTAGATTATCCTGTTATTCTACAAATATGTCTCAAAGGTGCGCCCCGTTGAACTTCGCAACAGCGGCAGGAACACCCTCGGCGATGATCTCCAGCGCGGCATCCGCTGCGGCGCGCACCGCCTTGGCGATGTGCTCGTCCTCCTCCTTTGTAAAGTTGGAGAGCACCCAATCCGCCAAATCATAATCCGGGTGCGGCTTTTCCCCGACGCCGATCTTGACGCGCGGGAAGCTCTGGCTGTTAATGCCGCCGATGATGGACTTGATGCCGTTGTGACCCCCGGCGGAGCCCTCTGCACGGATGCGCAGCCGTCCGACGGGAAGCGAAATATCGTCAAAGAGCACGATCACGCGCTCGGGCGGCAGCTTATAGAAGTTCACCGCATCCATCACGGCGCGGCCGGACTCGTTCATAAAGGTCTGCGGCTTCAGAAGCAGCAGCTTCTGCCCCTGCCAAACCGCCTGCGCGGTCAGCGCGCGGTACTTCGCCCGGTCGATTTTTACGTTCAGCTTTTCGGCAAGGGCATCGGCCGCGCGGAACCCGGCATTATGCCGCGTGCGGGCATAATTGTCGCCAGGATTGCCCAGGCCGACGATCAGCCAGTCGCAGGCAGGCTTGCGAAACAGCATCAGAACAGGTTCGAGATGGAGGTCTCGTTATAGATGCGGGAGATGGCCTTGGCGAAGATGGGGGAAGCGTCAAGCTGGCGAATCTTCTTGCCGGTGTAGGCCTCGGGCATCGGGATGGTGTTCAGGAGCATCAGCTCTTCGATGCAGCTGTCTTCGATCTTCTGTGTGGCGTCGTTGGACAGCACGCCATGGGACGCGCAGGCATAGACAGCCTTCGCATGGCCGATCTCCTTGATGGCTCTGGCGGCGTTGCAGAGAGAGCCGGCGGTATCGACGATATCGTCATAGAGGATGCAGGTCTTGCCCTCGACGTCGCCGATGATGTTCATGACCTCGCACATATTGGCGCGCTGGCGGCGCTTATCCACGATGGACAGGCCCATGTGCACCTTCGCGGCGAAGGCGCGGGAGCGCGCGACGGAGCCGACGTCCGGAGAGACGACGCAGAAGTCGTCGTGATTGTAGATCTTCTCGTCGAACTTGGACATATAGTACTTGGTGAACAGAGGATTGCCGAGCATGTTATCAACCGGAATATCAAAGAAGCCCTGAATCTGCGCGGCGTGCAGATCCATGGTCAGCACGCGGTCGGCGCCGGCGCGGGTGATGAGATTCGCCACGAGCTTGGCGGAGATGGGATCGCGGCCCTTGGCCTTGCGGTCCTGACGCGCGTAGCCGAAATACGGGATAACGGCGGTGATCCGTCCGGCGGAGGCGCGGCGGAAGGCGTCGATCATGATGAGCAGCTCCATCAGATTGTTATTGACCGGCTTGCAGGTGGACTGAACCACAAAGACATCGCAGCCGCGTACCGTTTCGTTGATGGAAACGGAGATCTCGCCGTCTGCGAAGGAGGTAACGACGCTGTCGCCCAGGGCGATGCCCAGCTCATTACAGATGCCCAGTGCGAACGGACGGTTGGCATTGGCAGAGAAGACCTTGATCTCTTTTCCGTGTGCAATCATTTTCTGTACCTCTGTTTTCCGAGCCGCTACAGACCCCGCGGCTCAAATATTTCTGGCTTTCGCCGGAATTTCATTTTTTATGTTTCGCCGCCCAGTCGCGCTTATTGGACTGGCGGCTGCGGGCAATGCCCAGCGCCTGCGCGGGGACGTCCTCCGTAATGGCGGAGCCCGCTGCGATGTAAGCGCCGTCGCCGATGCGGACCGGCGCGATCAGCGAGGTGTTGCAGCCGATGAAGGCATCGTCGCCGATCCTGGTCGGATGCTTTTCCACACGGTCAAAGTTGACCGTCACTGCGCCGCAGCCGAAGTTGCAGCGGTCGCCCGCGGTCGCATCGCCCAGATAGCTCAGATGGGACACCCAGGTATCCTGACCGAGCGTGGTGTTTTTCAGCTCGACAAAGTTGCCGATGTGCGCGCCGCCGTGGACGTCGCAGTTCTCGCGCAGATGCGCATACGGCCCGATGCGGACATTCGCGCCCACGCGGGAGGACTCCACCTGCGAGGCGTTGACGACGGTATTCTCCCCGATCTCCGAATCGGAGATCGTACTCCACGGGCCGACGACCGCACCCGCACAGATATGCGTGCTGCCGCGCAGCATCGTTCCCGGCAGGAGCTTCGCCCCCGCCTCCACCTGCACGGTGGGCTCGATATAGCAGCTTGCAGGGTCGTAGACCTCCACGCCCTGCTTTGCAAGACGCAAAAAGCCGTTGCGCCGCAGCAGCTCGCCAACGGTGGGCAGCGCCGCCGGAGTCTCCACACAGTACATGCCCTGTGCGTCCGTCATCGGCTCGCCCTCCTCACGGAAGAAGCGGCTGAGGGAGCGGCGGGCATCGATGGCATCCATCAGGCCCTCGCGGGAAACGCTGCACACGCAGGCCGCGCGTGGCTGCGCCGTCTGTGCAGCAAGCTCCGGCAGATAGGCCGCCGGACCGGTGACGATCAGCGTGGTGCGCTCGGCGTCGTCCGCCGTGGATAAAAAGACATGCAGAAGGTCGGTGGGGCTGCTCTCGCTGGCGGTCATGACCTCCGCGCCGTCGGGCATACAGGCGCAGGCAGCCTCCATCCACTCCGGAAGGCAGGCCAAAAAGAAACGCCCGACACCGCCGGCAAACAATTCGTTTGCCAGCCACGCGAGCAAAGGTGCGCCCAGGACGCTCTGAAGCATCAGCGGCTGCGGATATCCGGTTTTGGCGGTATCGTCCGGGACAAAAATGACAGCGGAATTTCCGAGCATGGCAGCGCACGACCTTTCTAAATTCTGATACAGATACATTATATCAGATGGACCGCGTTTCGTCCACCGGTTTTGTGGCGGAAGTCAGACAAATTCCCCAACTTTTTTCCATCTTTTTTTGGCAAAAGGGGCAAAATCAGGGAAGCGTATACCAACGCTGGCGAATTTCGCCGCGGGAAAAGCCCAGATGGTCATACAGTGCCATTGCCCGGCGATTTTCCGCCGCACAGGTCAGCGTGACCTCCCGCATCCCGCAGCGGCGCACCAGCTCCAAAAGCGTCTTCTCTCCCATGCCCGGCCGCAACGAGGCCAGAGCCAGAAGCGTCTGCCCGCGCACGCGGCCAAGGCCCACGGGCGTCTCCCCGTCCAGCACAAAAAACGCCTCTCCGCTCTGCGCCAAGCGGCGCGTCTCGGCAAAGCCGCAGCTCTGCGCCGAGGGCACGGCGGCAAAGCGCCGGTTGTATTCCTCCGCCCAGCGCCAAGCCGTCTCCGGCGTCACGGGGACGGCTTGCAGCCCGGCCGGCTCCGGCGGCACGTCAAAGCAGCGGCGGCGCTCCATCAGCGAGGCAAAGACCGGATAGGCGGAAAAATCTCCCTCGCCACCGGCGTAAACCGCCCGTGCACCTGCGTTTCGGCAAAAATCCGCACATTCGTGCAGCAGTGCATCCAGCTGCCCGAACACGGCACGGACAAGCACATAGCCCTCGCCGCGGGTGGGAATTTCATGCAGAATCAACGTCGCGATCCCGTCTGCGGCGGTGTATACCGGAAGGTCCGTCATGCTCTCACCTCTTTTATCTGCATTGTAGCAGGCGCGGCTCGACAGCGCAAGGGGAAAAAGGGCTTTTCCGCAAAGAAAAAGTGTGATATGATAAGGAAAAGTTTTTTGGCAATGCGCTTTCCTTGCAAATTCGACGGCACACGGATACCGCCCTACGGGTACAGTCCCAAATTAGAACCAATCCGTAGGGGCGTGGCTCTGCCGCGCCCGCTGCTGGCAGTTACACATTTTTCACACACTACAGAACTAATTTTAACTTGCAGCCCGATTATGAAAGGAGGTACGTCCATGATTCTGACCCATACGGCGCAGCGCGAAACGCGGCTGCTTTCCATCCTGCGGCGGGAGCTGGGGATGTCCTCCGGCCTCGCCAGCCGCCTGAAATTCAGCCATTCCTACACCGTTAACAGCCAGCCGGTGTTCACGAATTTTCTCGTCCATCCCGGCGACGAGATCCGCGTCTGTCTGGACGAGCCGGCGCCGGAATACCCCGCCGAGGACGGTCCTCTGGCAATTCTATACGAGGACGACGCTCTCATCGCGCTGGAAAAGCCCGCCGGCCTTCTGATGCACCCCTCCTTTTCCCGAAACGAGGGCACACTAGCAAACTACCTCGCGGGCTACTACCGGAAAACCGGCCAGCGCTGCGCGGTGCATCCGGTCAGCCGGCTGGACCGCGACACCTTCGGCGTCGTGCTGCTGGCAAAAAACGCCTATGTTCACGAGCTGATGCGCCGCCAGCACGCCGAGGGTCAGATTCAGAAGACCTACCACGCCGCTGTCTACGGCATCCCTGCCGCGCCGGAGGGCGAGATCGACGCGCCGATCGCCCGCCGGGTGGAAGGCAGCCTGCTGCGCGAGATCCGCGCGGACGGTAAGCCCGCCGTTTCGCGCTACCGCGTGCTGGAAACCCGCAGCGACTGCGCCCGGCTGGAGCTGACGCCCCTGACCGGCCGAACGCACCAGCTGCGCCTGCACTGCGCCCACCTCGGCTGCCCCATTCTGGGCGACCCGCAGTACGGCAGTCCGGAATCGCTGGCCTTTTCCGCGCTGCACGGCATAGAAGGGCAGCAGCTCTGCGCCGTTCGTCTGCGGCTGATCCACCCCATCACGAAAAAATGTCTCGAAATCTGCGCCCAAACGGACGTATCTCTTGATTTTCCGAGTCCGGAGGCTGTATAATAGAGGGCGAACAACAGACAGAAGTCTGAAAAACGGAGGAATTGATCATGTTTGAACGACTCGTAGATATTCTGAAAGCAAATCCCCGCAAGATCGTCTTCACCGAAGGCCCCGACGCGCGTATTCTCGACGCCGCCAGCCGTCTGAAGAAGGACGGTTTCCTCACCCCCATTCTCGTCGGCAACGTCGAAGAGGTCAAGGCAGCTGCCGCAAAGGGCGGTTTTGACATCGAGGGGCTGGAAATCCTCGATCCGGCTACCTATCCCGAAATGGATGCCATGGTTGAGAAGATGGTTGCCCTGCGCAAGGGCAAGATGACCGCAGAGCAGTGCCGCGACGCACTGAGCAAGGGCAACTACTTCGGCACCATGCTCGTGAAGATGGGCTATGCCGACGCGCTCCTCGGCGGCGCTACCTATTCCACCGCAGACACCGTCCGTCCGGCCTTGCAGCTGGTCAAGACCAAGCCCGGTGCGCACCTTGTCTCCTCCTGCTTCATCCTCGTCCGCGGCGAAGAGAAGCTGGCCATGGGCGACTGCGCCATCAACATCTCCTATGAGGACACCG
Organism: uncultured Oscillospiraceae bacterium; assembly: GCA_934622035.1. Taxonomy (GTDB): domain Bacteria; phylum Bacillota; class Clostridia; order Oscillospirales; family Oscillospiraceae; genus JAZOXB01. Next base: position 21,747 of record CAKTVG010000009.1, on the reverse strand, counting down.
TCGATAAGGAAGGCAACGTTGTCGTTTCCGCCGCCGAAAAGCTGGCGGAGGTCGCCGTTGAGACCGCCCGCTGCGCGAAGATCTTCGGCATCGACCCGAAGGTCGCCATGCTGAGCTTCTCCACGAAGGGCTCCGGCAAGGGCGGCACGGTGCAGCTCTCCCGCGACGCCACCGCAAAGGCAAAGGAAATGGCCCCCGAGCTCGCCATCGACGGCGAAATGCAGTTCGACGCCGCGGTTTCCCCGGTTGTGGGCCAGCTCAAATTCCCCGGCTCCCCGGTCGCGGGCTATGCCAACACCTTCATCTTCCCCTGCATCGAAGCGGGCAACATCGGCTATAAGATCGCGCAGCGTCTCGGCGGCTACGAGGCCTACGGCCCCATCCTGCTCGGCCTGAACGCACCGATCAACGATCTCAGCCGCGGCTGCAACGCCGACGAGGTCTACAAGATGGCCATCATCACCGCCGCTCTGGCGTAAAGAAATAACAAGCAAACCGGCACTGCTGTGGAATCCATAGCAGTGCCGGTTTTACGATTCACGCGTGCTCTGATTATTCCGTAAACGTGTAGCGCACGAGCGTGCCGCGGCCGTCGCCCGTGGTGATGACCACGTCTCCGGCGGCGTTTTTGCCGGAATCGATCACCGGATAGCGCGCGTTGGCAGCAACATAAGCCTCGGGGCTTTCCGCCTCGATCTCCAGAAACTCCTTGTCCGCGTGGCGTTCACCCCCGCAGGGGTTGACCGTCTCGATCAGGACTTCATATTCTTTCATCAGAATCGCTCCTTTTCTTTTTTGTATAGTATACCACAATGCCATCTCCGGATGCAAATGGGCAAAATCACGTTTATTCGCTACTGTTTTGAAAAATAACTGCCCCCTCGCAGACGTTATCTGCGAGGGGGCGATTTATCATCGTTCCTGAATTCAGCAGCCGAAGCCAAACAGCTTGCAGATGGTCTGCCAGATAGAATTGAAGCACATATTCTGAAACCTCCTGAAAAAATTCTGTCTCGCGAGGACGTCATCATTGTAACCGTTTTGATACCATTTTGCAACCTGTAAGTTCTGGAAACGCGGTGGAAACCCTTTTCGACACGCTGACAGGCTGCAAAAAGTTCGGAAGACAAGCAATGCACGCCCGTCGGCGTACATAGGTACGGTAGGGCGTGCATTGCGCAGTAAGTCAAAATCCTTGCGAAGCAAGCTGTTTTGGCATTCTTAAATTCAGAGCATTCTGCCTTTTTGAGAGTCGAGAAGCCGCAAGTAAAAAACCATAACCGATTTTGACGGTTACGGACTTCTTTGACAGCCTGGGCGGCGGAGTGCATAAGCACTCCGCCGCTGCATTGCTATTCAAGGACGCGGTACCTCCAGCACATGCTCATACGAGCCGGCACCCGCGAGTGCGCCAATGTCAACGATCACCATCAGCGTTCCATCCTCACGGAAATAAATTCCGCGATAATTCTGGATATTTTCCGCAGAAATACTCCACTCATACAGCCGCTCGTAGCTTTCGCGCATTTCCGGGCTATCGTTGAAGCTCTCGTCCCACCAATTTCCCTTGTAGGTATTGGCGACCAGCTCGGTCAGTACATCGTAGAATTCCTGCATCGTCAGGCCATACTCCGCCAGAAGCTCGTCGTCAGAAAGGAGCTGACCGGTCCACGCGTTGAGATTATACACCGCATGATACGTGCTGTCTCCATCATAGTACTTGGAAAGCACCAGAGAGAAATAGAAATTATCATAGATGTAGTTTTCCCAGGAGACCATGTAGCAGCCGGTATCAAGGCTTTTGTTCGCGGCATCCAGCGTCTCCTGCGCAATCGCGCCGAATTCTTCCATGATCCTTTCGTTGACATAGGGGATATCCGGCTCATCGCCGGTGAGCTGCGGCACATGGAGGAAATAAAACTCCTCCGCCGTGTCCTTGTCCTCGCTGATGACCTCGTACACCGAGTCATAGGTCAGCAGGGGCGTTTCCGGCTCGGTCAGATCCGGAACGGGCATCTCCGAGCCCAGCGGCAGCGTATCCCCGCGCGAGGACGAGGTTTTGTTGTCGTCCTTCAGAGACGCGAGCGCTTCAAAGGCCGAGCAGCCGGCCAGGCAGGCCGCCAGCAGGCCAAAGCAGAGGACGAGTGCGAGGCATCTTTTCATTCCCGTTTCTCCTTTATTGAGCGATTTTTTCCTCTCGCGTGCGGGCGAATTTCTCCAGCACCGGCACAAAGAGGAAGCAGACGATCGCGGCGGTGAAGCCGCCGTTGTAGAGCAGGAAGGCGCCGTGCATCAGCGGCACACAGGTGACGAGGGCAAAGTGGCCCATCGCCGCGAGAATACCGGCCAGCCAGCCGTAGCGGCCCGCAATGGGCGCAAGGCCGTTGGCAAAGCAGAGGCCGATGACGATGGCCTGTGCGTTGATGGCGAGGGTAAATTCCGTGCCCAGCAGGGCGCAGAGTCCCTTTGCGGCAAAGCTCGCCGCGACGTAGCCAACCATAATGGGCCAGACATTACCGGGGTGGCTGCCCTTGAAGCAGCAGCAGACCATACAGAATACGCAGCCCAGCGTCGCGGCATTCCAGTTTGCACCGATGAGATTATAATACAGCACGATGAACAGGCCGTAAATGCCGAGGTTCATCAACGCCGTACCCACGCCGTACTTCGCGCTGAAGTCCACGCCGTAGCCGCTGTCGCGCAGCAGGCTCCAATAGCGCTTGAAGCTGCCGCCGAGCAGCAGGCCCAAAACCAGCGCAAGCCCAAAGACCACAAAGCAGAAGACGTTGGAGATCGTCCAGAAGCTGTCGCCCAGGCCGACGCCCACGCTGTCCATGAGCGTGCCGCCGAGCACCTTGTACAGCACCGCGCGCAGCAGGAAGGCGATGAAGCCCATCGGTACGGCGGCCGAATAGATGTCATAGCCCTTGTGCATTTTCGGGCTGTGCTCCAGACCGGGCGCGAGCAGGAAGGCAATGACCAGCGAGACCGCGAAGGCCATCGCGCAGCCGAGTACGGTGAAGCCGTGCCATTCCTCACCCGGCCAACGGAAGAGCAGCTCCGTGATAAGCGGCGCAAGGCCGGTGGAGAAGAGGAAAAGGTTGCCCTGCGCCGCGGGCTTCTGCTTTTTGACCAGACAGTAGACCAGTACCGCCGCGAAGGTGAACCAGATGTTCAGCGCCGTGGTGCCCCAGAAGCAGAAGCCTGCTGTCAGGAAGAAGGCCAGCACGGACAGCCCGTCCGGCTTGGAGCCGGGCAGCGAATAGATCGCGGCACAGGCGGCGCAGACGACGGCAACGTTCAGGAAAGTCCCGGCAAAGCCGCCGTAGGCCGGATCAAAATAGCTCTTGACCGTCTGGCCGGACTGCATGCAGATGCGGCCGAGGCCGCGCAGCATCTCCGCCCGGTCCGGCATCACGACCGCTGCGATCAGGCACAGCAGCGTAAAGGCCCAGAAGGTCAGGCGGATCGCCTTTTCAGGCGTTTGAAAACGTGTTTTCATGCACACGCTCCCCTTTCGTGGCTCAGGCGTTCAGGGTGCGCTCCGCCGCCTCGACGACGTGGCTGATGAGGACGACGTTCGTCACGCCGCCCACTCCTCCGGGAACCGGCGTAATGGCATCGACGATCGGCTCAACCTCGGCAAACACGGCATCGCCCGCCATGCCGCCAACGCCCTTGGAGGTGACCTTCTCGGGATCCCAGTTCATGGAAACGTCGATCACGACCTGACCGGGGCGGACAAAATCCTTCGTCAGGGACTTCAGAACGCCGGCGGCGGAAACGATGATGTCCGCATTGCGGGCGATTTCCGCGGTGTTGACGGTCTTGGTGTGGCAGACGGTAACGGTGGCGTTCTTTGCCATGAGCATCATCGCGGCGGGCTTGCCGACGACCAGGCTGCGGCCGATGACGACGGCGTTCTTGCCCTTGCAGTCGATGCCGTAGTAGTCCAGAATTTCCATGCAGGCCTGCGGGGTGCAGGGGGCGAAGCCTAGCTTCTTGCCGGTGAAGACGCCGGCGTTGGAGAGGTCGGTCATGCAGTCGATGTCCTTCTCCGCCTTGAGGCGGTTGCAGATCTCGTCCTGATCGGCCTTGAGATGCTTGGGCAGCGGACGGAACATCAGAACGCCGTGGACGGAATCGTCGGCGTTGATCTCGTCGATCTGCGCGAGCAGCGCTTCCTTGGTCACGTCCTCGGGCAGGACATATTTGACAACCTCGACGCCCACTTCCTCGGCGCGCTTCGTTGCGCCGCGCTCATACGAAAGGTCGGAGGGGTTCTCGCCGCAGCGGACGATGCCGAGCTTGGGGCTGATGCCCTTTTCCTTCAGGGCGGCGACGCGCGCCTGGAGCTTTTCGACCATTGCGGCCGTAACTTCCTTCGCCAGTAACTGCTTTGCCATACTATTTCTCTCCTTTTATTTGAAGAATCCGGCCTTGACGGTCTCGAAGATCTCGTCGGCCAGCTTGCCGTATTTGTCCAGCATGCCGAGGCACTTTGCGTTCAGCTCTTCAGCAGCCTCACGATTTTGCAGGGTTTTCGTGTTGATAAAGACGTTCAGGGACGCCGCCTGCATCGCGGATTTCACGATCACCGCGCCGCAGCCCGCGTCGGACACCGCCAGGCGGCTGCCCTTCGCAGCGAAAACGGCGATGGCGTCAAGCGCCTTGCAGCACAGCTCCATGATGTGCACGGGAACCTGGCAGGCGATCAGCGTCGCCTCCTCCAGCACTGCCGCGCGGTTGGGGTCGTCCTTGGGGATGCCGTAGGCCTTGGCCAGCGGGACAAAGCCCTCGGCGTCCGCCGGAACCTGGTCGAGAAGCTCGGCCTGAAGCGCGTCGCACTCCTTCATCAGGGCGACGATCTCGGCCTCGACCTCGGCGTACTTCTTCTTGCCGACGGTCAGGCTGCCGACCATGTTGCCCAGGGCCGTGCCGATCGCGCCGACCAGAGCTGCCGCGCCGCCGCCGCCGGGCGCCGGCTCATTCGAGGCCAGAACCGCGACAAACTCGCGGCAGGATTTTGTAGTCATATCCATGAGTTGATTTTCTCCTTATTTGATGTTTTCTTTGTCGATGGGCAGGGCGGAAATGACGGGCCTGCCGTCGCGGTCAAGCAGGACGGTCAGCCCGGCGCCGTATCCGGCAGAATGATAGAGATAATTGACGCCGGTCACGGTGTCCACCCAGATCTCCGTTGTGCTCAGTGTACCGTCGGTATAGACGCGCACAAAACGCTTTTCCTTTGCCATTGTTTCCTCCTTGCCATTTGCAGCTGTCATAATTCTTGCTTGTGCCGTGTAGGGGCATGATGCACTGCTGCATCATCCGGCGTGGCTCTGCCTCGCCCGGTGCAGGCAATTACGGATTTGCAAATGCCTGCACGCGGGAAAGGAAACCCGTCTCCCTGCGGGCGTACTTTGAAAAACTCCGGCGGGAGTGCCGCCGGAGCTTTTATCGTTTGGATTAGAACAGGCCGGAGACCTTGCCGGTTTCCAGATCGACGTCGATGCGGCGGTAAGCCGGGTCGGAGCTGGTGCCGGGCATCATGGAGATGGTGCCTGCCATCGGGCAGAGGAACTTCGCGCCGCCATACTCGAGGATGTCGCGGATGGGCAGACGCCAACCGGTCGGCACACCCTTCCAGGAGGGCTCGTGGCTCAGGGACAGGTGGGTCTTGACCATCATGGTGCAGTAGTCAGCGTACTTCGGATCGGTCTCAAAGCGCTTTGCCTTCTCGAGTGCAAGAGGAGCCCAATCAACGCCGTCGGCGCCGTAGACTTCCTTCGCGATCAGCTCAACGCGCTGACGCAGCGGCATTTCGAGCGGATACAGGAACTTGATCTCGTTCTTCTCTTCGCAGGCTTCGATGACGGTCTGCGCCAGCTCGAGCGCGCCCTCGCCGCCGTAGCGCCAGTGGTTGGACAGTGCGCAGCGAACGCCCTTCTCCTTGCAGAGCTTGCGGATAAGCGCGATTTCTGCCTCGGTGTCGGTGTAGAACTGGTTGATGCAGACGACCGGAACGATGCCGGACTTCTTAATGGTGTTGACATGGTGGAACAGGTTCTCGCAGCCCTTTTCCAGCAGCTCGAGGTTCTCCTCGGTGTACTCGACGGGCAGAGGACGTCCCGCAACGACCGCCGGGCCGCCGCCGTGCATCTTCAGCGCACGGATGGTCGCAACCAGGACGGAGACGTTCGGGGTCAGGCCGGACAGGCGGCACTTGACGTTCCAGAACTTTTCAAAGCCGATGTCGGCAGCGAAGCCGGACTCGGTAACATGGTAATCGAAGAGCTTGAGGGCCAGACGGTCGCCGATGACGGAGGACTGGCCGATGGCGATGTTTGCAAACGGGCCGGCGTGGATCAGCACGGGCTGATGCTCGACGGAGTAGCACATCGTGGGGTTGATGGTGTTGCGCATCCAGGCGGTCATTGCACCGGCGACCTCGAGGTCCTCGGTGGTGACGGGCTTGCCGCTGCGGGAATAGGCGACGACGATCTTGCCGATACGCTCGCGCAGATCCTTCAGGTCGCGGGCGACGGCGAGAATTGCCATCAGCTCGGAGCCAACGGCGATGCCGAACTTAGACTCCATCAGATAGCCGTCCTTCGTGCCGCCGATGCCGATGATGATGTTGCGCAGGCCCTGTGCACAGAAGTCGAGGACCCAGCCCATCTCAACGCGCTTGGGGTCGATGTCCAGACGCTTGAGGCCGCGCTTTGCCAGCTGCTCGTCGTTATAGTTGCGCTCGTGCTGCATACGGGCGTTGAGCGCGACCATGGCGAGGTTATGTGCGTTCATGATGTCGTTGATGTCGCCGGTCAGGCCGAGGGAGAACTCGGTCATGGGCATGAGCAGGGCGTTGCCGCCGCCTGCTGCGGTACCCTTGACGTTCATGGTCGGGCCGCCGGAGGGCTGACGCAGGCAGCCGCCGACATTCTTGCCGAGTTTGCCGAGGCCTTCGATCAGGCCGAGGGACGTGGTGGACTTGCCTTCGCCCAGGGGGGTCGGGGTGATCGCCGTGACTTCGATGAACTTGCCGTCGGGCTTATCCTTCAGACGGTTCATGATCTTGATGAAGTCCAGCTTCGGGGTCTTGCCGTAGGGAATGATTTCCTCGGGCAGCAGGCCCAGCTTTTCCCGGAAGTATTCTACCGGGGGAAGCGCCTTTTCCGCTTCTTCCGCGATCTGCCAGTCCTTATAGACCGTAGGATCGAGGGTTACGCGGCCGTTTTCGTCGACGTACTTGCCATCAGTGAATTCGATTGCCATAGAGTATTTCCTCCTTGTTTTCCGGGATCTTTCACCACCCCCGGAAAAAATTTCTTTGACGCTGCGCATCCTTCGTCCGCGCACTCAGCGCCATTCGATACAAAAGTATCGGTACATTCGCATTATAGCATCCGCCTGCGCGGAAGTCAATACGATTCCGGAAAAATGTACCGAAAAAAACGAAGGATTTTACAATTGCTTTATGCCCGTTTGATCTGGGCGTGATTGCGGACGAATTCCAGTACCTTTGCGCCGATGACGCTGCGCTCGAGCGCCTTGGCAAACTCGGTGTCGTAGAGGTTGTCAAGCTGCTCCATGGTGATGTGATTGCGGCGGCAGAGGCTGTCGCAGGCGTCGGCGATGTCCTGCTCCGTGGCGGAGATGTCCTCCAGCTTGGCGATTTTTTCAATCGCCGCCTGAATGCGCACGCGCTGCTCGGCCTCCGGCCGCAGCTCCTCGCGGAGCTTTTCCTCGGAGGAGCCCATGAAGCTGCAATAGTCTGCAAGCGTCAGACCCTTCTGGGCAAGCTGCGCGCGCATGGCGTCCAGCTCCTCCTCCAGCGCGGCGTCCAGCGCCTCGGGCGTGGGAGTATAGTCCAGCGTCGCCGCAGCCTGACGGATCAGGCGGTCCTGTAGCTCCATCTCGGCGCGGTCGCCATAGTACTGCCGCAGGCTCTCGGCAATCGCCTCCCGCATCGCCGCCAGCGACTCGCAGCGTCCGACCTCACGGGCAAAGGTGTCGTCCAGCGCGTACTCGCGCTTGCTGCGAATCTCATGCACCAGGCAGTCGAAGTCGGCGGGCTTGCCCGCCAGCGATTCATGCGGATAGTTTTCCGGGAAGGTCACGTGCACCGTGACGCGGTCGCCGGGGCGCTTGCCCAAAAGCTGCTCCTCGAAGCCGGGGATGAACATCCCGCTGCCGAGCGTCAGCGTCTGGTTCTGGGCGGTGCCGCCCTCAAAGGCAACGCCCTCGCAGGTGCCCGCGTAGTCGAGCACCAGCTCGTCGCCCAGGATGGACGCGCGGTCCGTGATGACCGTGACGGCGGGGCTCTGCTGGCGCAGACGCTCGAGCTGGCGGTCCACCTCGGAATCCGTCACCTCAACATGCTCCAGCGTTTCCTTGAGATTCTTATATTGAAAGTTCATAGTTTCTCCTTACATTGCCGCCTTCAGCGACGAAATGAGCAAATCGCCCGCCACAACGCGATCCTCCGCGGCAAAGCCCTCGGCAAAGTTTGCACTGTAAAGCAGTTGGGCATTGGGCGGAAATTCCTCATCTCCCTCCCAGACGATCAGCCGCAGGCGGTAGTTGTTCAGAAAATCGAATTCATAGGCCGCGTCGCCATGGCGCAGCGGCAGCCCGCCCAGTGCTTCGGCCGCCTTGCGGAATTTCTGCGTGCGCGTACCGAAGGCATAGGCCGCGCGCGTGAGCACGCGCCCGGTGAAGGGCTTGATGTAAAGCTCGCCCCAGGGCATTTCGCGGAAGGTCTTGAATTCCTGCGAGGCGGGCATCCGCTTTCCTTCAAGCAGATAGCGCAGCAGGAAGGTCTGCGCGGGCAGGCTGTGCAGCGCAAGGCTGTCGCCCCCGGCGCGGATGGCATAGGCCGGGTGAGAAATAAAATAGGTCACGCCCAGCAGCCGGACGGCAAATTCCCCGTTTTCAAAGGAAACGCCCAGCCGCTGCACGGCCTCGGCGGGGTCCAGCGCCGCAAATTTCTCGCAGTAATGCTCGAAGGGGACCTCTTCCTTGTGGTTTTCTACCTGCATATCAGTCCTCCAGCCCGGCGAAGCGGGACGCGTCGGTGTGCGGCAGGAAGCAGGCGGCCACGAAGGCGTCCATATAGCCCGGATGGGTGGACAGCTCCATGTAGGTCATGTTTTTCGCGACCTCCTCCACCTTCTGTGTCGCCTCGTCGGACAGCGCCATGGTGTAAGCGCCCGCGAGGGAGGAGTTGCCGATGTAGTGGAACAGCTCCAGCGGCACATTGGGGAACATGCCGATGCGCACGGCGTTTTTCATGTTGATACCGCTGCCGATGCCGCCCGCGACATACACGCCCTCAAGCACGCTCTCGTCCATGTCCATGGCGGAGAGCAGCGTATCGATGGCGGAATAGATGGCGCCCTTGGCGCGGATGAAGTTCAGGATATCCACCTCGTTCAGGGAAACCTCGCGCTCGGTCGCGGATTCCTCCGGGAAAGCGAGGATATAGCGGCCGGTGCCGTGGTGGTCGCGCACGACGCGGCGTCCATCACGGACGAACAGGCCCTTGGAATTGATGATGCCGGTGCGGAAAAGCTCGGCAATCGTGTCGATGATGCCGCTGCCGCAGAGGCCGACGGGCTTCTGCCCCGCCTCGCCGATGATGCCGAAGGCCGGCTCCATGGTATCCCTGTCGATGACGCAGGATTCGATTGCGCCGTCCGTCGCGCGCATGCCGCAGGAGATGTCGCCGCCCTCAAAGGCCGGGCCTGCCGAGCAGGCGCAGGACATCAGAAAGTCGCGGTTGCCGAAGACGATTTCACCGTTGGTGCCGAGGTCTATGAAGAGCGACAGCTCGTCCTTGTTCCAGATCATACCGGCAAAGGTACCGGCGGTGATGTCGCCGCCGACATAGGAGCCGATGTTCGGCGCGATGAGCACCTGCGCGTCCGGGTGGGTGGGCAGATTCAGATCCTTTGCCCGCAGACCGTCCCAGTGGAAGAAGGCAGGGATGTACGGCTCCATGCGCACGGGATCGGCGTCCACGCCGACAAACAGATGGTTCATCGTCGTGTTCGCGCCGACGCACAGCCGCAGGATGCGGCGCGCGGAAATTTTCGCGTCCTTGCATAGCTCCGCGATCAGCGGCACGAGTGTTTCCTTAATGATGGCGTCCTGCAGCTTCTTGCGGCCGCCGGGCTTGCCCTGCTCGATGATGCGGTTGATGACGTCCGCGCCGAAGCGTATCTGGCCGTTACCGCCGGAGGCCTTGGACAGAAGCTTGCCGTCCTTCAGGTCAAAGAGCACGGCGGAGACGGTCGTCGTGCCGATGTCGATGCCGAGGCCGCACATGGGTGCGGCGTCGCTTTTGCCCGTGACGTCATAGACGGTGAAAACGCCGTCCTTCTGCTCGCCGAGCACGCGCACCTGCCATTCGGCGTCGCGCAGCGCCTTCGGCAGGCGGCTCATGGCATAAAACGGCAGAACAACCTTTTCGCAGCCGGTCGCCTCCTCCAGCGCCCAGGTCAGGCGCTCGTTGTCGGGCATGGTGTCCTCCAGCGTCGGTTCGCTGAGCGACAGCTCGACCGCACGGAAGCAGTTGTCCAGACGGATGCCCGCCTCGCGCACGCCCGCCAGAAGGTTTTCGAAAATGGCGATCTCCTCGCCGGAGGAGAGATCGGCCGTCTTCATGCGGCTGCGGTAGGCGGAGGCGATGTCCGGCACCTGCACCGTCACGTCCGAGCGGGCGTAGGTACAGCAGGACAGGCGCCAGCCCTCGGCAAACTCCTCGTCGGAGATATGGGAGGTCTGAAGCCCCTCCACCTCGCCGGAGACGAGCTTCACGCGGCACTTGCCGCAGGAGCCGTTGCCGGAGCAGGGCGCGTCGATTGCAACATTGGCCTTTCGCGCGGCTTCCAGCAGGGTTTCCTCGGGGGAAACGCTGATCTGGACCGGCGAATCGCCGTTTTCAAAGGTAAATGTCAGTTCAAACATGGGTATTCTCCGTTATTTTTATTGTTTCGGCACGACGGCCAAGAAGACCAGGTCGCAGTCGCCGTTATTTTTCATGGTGTGGGTACCGCCCTTGGGGCAGTAGTGCGCCTGACCGGCCTCGGCGGTTTCCGGCTCGCCGTTGAAGACGAAGGAGGCCGTACCGGAAAGGACATAGATCACCTCGCAGGAATCCTCGTGGGTGTGCATTCCGATGGACGCGCCGGGAATCAGGCGGCCCTGCATCACGGTGCAGGCTTCATCGCCGGAGACGCGGCGGGCAAGGCTCTTTTCGCCGCCCTTGAAGTGTTCGGCGGTCATTTCGTTCAGGTTGGAAAAATCGATCAGCATGATGGGTTCTCCTTTGGTTTGTATTGCGAAGGAACGGATGTTCCGGGGCTGTCGAAAATCAAAAGCCGTGTAGGGCAGGCCTGTGTATCCTGCCTGCACGGGGTGCAGTTAAAAAACAGGACCATTCCGTAGGGGCGTGGCTCTGCCGCGCCCGGTAGCAATGGCAGATTGGGGAGGGCTTGCGCCCTCCCCATTGGTTTTGTAAAGGGGAAAATTACATCAGCGGCTCCAGGCCGAGAACCGGATGGTTCTTCTCCGTCAGGAAGTCCATCAGCGCTTCGCAATCCTCGCAGATCGTCTCGTCGGCGATCATATCCGAGAAGTTGTCGATGCCATAGAGCTCCTTGGCGGTCTTGTTCAGACGCTCTGCGACGTCGTCCTTCAGCTCCTTGGGCATCCAGACGATACGCTCGATGCCGCCCTCGGCGGCGATGAACTTCTTCGAGGAGATGAAGTGGCGGCCATGGCCCATATAGCCCGGCGTCTGCACGCCGCCGCCGGTGCAGGAGGCCAGCTCGCCAAAGGTCATGCCGACCGGCGTCATGCCCTTGTACTCACGGTTGACGACGATAAAGCCGTTGGAAACCGGCTCGATGCCGCAGATGCATTCGAAGCAGCCGCAGGAGGTCATCGGATCCTCCAGAATGGAGTACAGCGTGACGCTCTCCACCGCGCCGTGGGTGGCTTCCTTGACCATCTTGTTGACGGATTCATAGCGGCCGGTGCGCTCGTCGAGGCAGCCCTCCTTGAAGATGGGCTGGCAGGGACCCTGCGGATTCAGCTCGTTGGTCGCCTTGGCGTCCAGCCAGGAGACTGCGCCGCACAGGCCCAGGCGCTCCGGCGTGACGACGCAGCAGTGCGCCGGTGCGAAGGACTGGCAGAGGATGCAGGTATAGTAGCGGTCGACGGACTCGTCGGTCATGGAGGACAGGCGGTCGTCTCTCGCGTTGTAGCGCGGCATGGCGACCTCGTCGCGGAATTTCTCGGCCTCAGCCTCGTCGGTGATGAAGGTGACCTGGCACTTATCGACAACGGCGTCGAATTCGTCCATGATCATGTGGTACAGCACCTCGCCGAAGTGGTGCAGGCGCAGGCCCTTTTCATAGGCGTCGTTGGAGACGCGGACACGGACCTGGTTGCGCTGGCCGGTGTGCATGACGCCTTCCATATAGTTGAACCAGGCATGGATTTTACGCTCGATGACGGACTCGAAGTCGGCCTGCATCTTTGCGCCGGAGACGTCGATCTTCGTCACAAGGGCGAGATTCTTCTCGCCGCCGTCAAGATCCTTGCCGATGATGGTGATCTTATGATCCTCGACATTGTCGGACATGGAAACAAGCTCGGCCGTGGCGTTCTTGCCGGACCAGAACTCATTGTGCATATCCGCCTTACGGATGATCTCGCCCTCAAAGGCCGCGGCAAAGGCCACGGGAATGGGCAGCTCCTTGGACTTGATCTTGATGTTGCGCAGCTCGAGGGAGCGCTTGACGGTCAGATCGTGGTCGCAGACGGATTCCAGCGCGCCGGGCACCTGGTTTTCGCCCAGATCGATATCCACAACGACCGGGAAGCCCAGAGCAATCGCGCCCGCGCCCGCAGAGACGACGACGCTGTCGATCGCGCCGAAGGTGTTGACAAAGGCGGGAACTCTCGCCTTGGTATAGGCCAGCAGGCCGGCCAGGTCGCCGGGCTGCACGTTGCCGAAGATCAGCGCCGCGCGGATGGCGACGGTGACGACATGGATGACGCTCGTCACGTCATGGCCCAGGGGGACAATACGGAACTCCAGGCCCATCTTGACGCCGCCCTCGGCGCACTGCTCAATGACGTCGCCGACCATGAAGGTCATGATGCCCTTGGACTGATAGTCCTTGACAACCTTGACGACGTCTTCGGCGTTATCCGCCTTGCCCAGCACGACCGCCACGCCGGGGATATCGCCCGTGACCAGCGGCACACCCAGAGAGCGGATGACGGGGTCGGGCACAAAGCCGATGCCGGAGTCGGCAGCGTAGGGGTCGCCGCCCTCGACATACTTCAGGCCCTCGAGGATCTCCGCGCCGACGGCGGTGGCAAGACCGGCGTTGAGCGCCTGGCCGAGGTCCTCCTGGTTGGTGATGAGGCTCTTCAGGACACCCACGCAGGCGGGCAGATCGCCCAGCTTTGTGACCTTGACGCCAGTGGCGGCATAGATCGTGGGGAAGAAGTACGCGGTGTCCGGGAACGCGAGTGTTTTGTCTGCACCATACTTTGCAATTGCGTCGTTGACCGCTCCTTCGGTCAGGCCGGCGACGGCATTCGAGCCGCCATAGATCAGATCGGTTAATACACTCATGTTGTTTCCTCCTGAAAAATTTATTAAAAGTTTCGTTTGCCCATGAGAATTGATTACGATTCGTCTGCACGAATTATGGTAAAGCCCTCGCCACGGCTGTCGGAGAGATATTCGACACGCAGGAGCAGCTTCGAGCCGTCGCTCATCGTCAGGATATAGTCGGATTGGGTGATCTTCTGCTTTCCGGCGAGAGACAGATTGTTGGTGACGCTCACCGAGGTGCAGTTCACCTCGGTGACCGTCCGGCCCGCAAAGAAATCCTGCGCGGCCTTCAGCTTGCCGGGAAGCTCCCCCTCGGACGGCTGCACGGAGGGGTGAAGATAGCGCTCAAACGCCTGCGCGTCCCCGGCGGAGACGGCGTTCAGGTATTCCTGCACCGGCAGCTTATCCGCCGCGTTGGTCAGGCGGGAATACAGCGTGCAGCCGCTGAGCAGCAGCGCCAGCAGCAGAAAGAAGGGAACGATGCGAAGCGTCTTGTGCATGAGCTTCCCTTCTTCGTGCCGTTTTAATGGTCAATACTGACCATAGGAAAAAGCGGGAACACCCAGCCCCGACGCGCGGGGCTGGGTGAGGGGCTTTGCTTAGATCTCCAGATAGCTGTCGGAGTACAGCTCGTTGTTCTTGAAGATGTCGCAGGACTTGATGGTTTCCATCAGGCGCAGGTCGTTCGGGTTGACGATGGCAGAGGTCAGGCCCTGCATCATCGCCATGGCGACCAGCGCGGAGTCCATGATCGGGCGGAGCGCCTTCGGCGCGCCGTTGGAGTTGTTGGACAGACCGCCGGTGGACTTCAGGCCCTCGTCGGCAAACAGCTTGATGGCGTTCAGAACGTCCATCTGCTTATCCTGCATGCCCTTGACGACCAGGAACAGCGGGTCGAACCACAGATCCTCGGCCTCCATGCCCAGCGCCATGCCGCGATCGAGCATGGTATGGCAGTGGTGCATGCGCTCGTCGTTGTCCTTCGCGATGCCGTCGGCAGAGCACAGGGCGATGACGATGGCGTCGTTGGCGGCGGCCAGGTCGATGTTGGAGATACGGGAGCCTGCGTCGGCAGAGTTGACGATGGGCTTGCCGTTCGTGCGGTTATAAACGCGGATACCGGCTTCGATTGCCTTCTTGTTGGCGGTATCGAGGGCCAGAGGCACGTTGTTGAAGTTTTCCTGAAGCAGCTTGACCGCCCAGGTCATCAGCTCCGGACCGTTGGATTCCGCAGGGCCGATGTTGACGTCCAGGTAGGTCGCGCCGGCCTTGATCTGCTGCGCGGCACGCTCGAGGATGGGATCGGGATTGAAGGTCGCCATAGCCTCGCGGATGACCGGGCTGATGCAGTGGATGCGCTCGCCGATGGTGACGAACTTCTTGGACTCGACGTTGCGGGTCTTGTAATGTACGCCCATATCCTTGTGCGCGATTTCCGGAATGACCAGCTTGCTGAAGTCGATGGGCGCATTCTCGTCCACGACGGGCTTCTTTTCCTCTGCGGGCTTCTTGGACGCAGCGACAGCCGCAGCGGCCTTGATGTGCTCGCCGTCCTTGAGGAACTTGACGATCTCAACGGCCTCGCGGGTGCCGACGACGACGTTCCAATCAGGCAGCTTGTCCTGAATTTCGCCCTTCATCACGGCGACCTTGCCCGGAATGACCAGGGTGCGGTTGTTGATCTTGGAGGCGATATCGTACTCGTCGAAGAACTTCTTGACGGAGGAGGAGGAGAACTTACCGGCGGCCCATGCGGTCAGGACAGACATACCGGAGGCGTCTGTGATGAGCAGATTGACCGGCACATTGGAGCGCTCGATCTCGCCGGAGACCAGGAAGTAGGTCAGGGCGAAGTCGACGGTCATCAGGCAGGGATCATCGGGACCGGCGCCGTTCATCGGGTAGATGCCGGGGGCGACCTTCATCGGCTTCTGCGGGTCGGTGAAGACGTTCTGGCGCAGGCCGTACAGCGGCAGCGCCTCGGCGTAGCGCATCTGCTCCATGACGATGATGGAGCCGTATTTCAGCGTGAAGACTGCGGCCAGCGCGGTTTGCAGATGGATGTCGCCCTTTGCGATCTTCGCAAGGTTGACGATGGAGGGATAGCCGAAGGTGCGGTCGCCGTCCTTGAGGGCGGTGCGGCGCACGAGGACGGCATTGGCCATGGTTTCCTTCGCGTCCTTGCCGGTCACGTCGAGGATGAGGTTCTTGTTGCCTGCGGCCTCGAGCTTGGCGACGGTGTCATGCAGCTCGGCAAGGTCATTGCCGCGCACGCCGAGGACGACGCCCGCTTCCGTGGCGATGGCGCTCATCTCGGCGAAGTTCTCCGCGTTCGCGCCGTTGAGGATGGGCTTGCCGTCCTTGCAGAGGGCCAGAGCCTTCTTTGCGCATTCGGGGCATTCGCAGTCGAGGATGAGGGTGCGGTTCGTGGCCATTGCCTTCTTGACAAGGTCTTCCCACTTATCGGCGGAGTCCTTCTCGCAGTGGACAAGGACGAATTCAACGTACTCGCGCTCGCCGATACGCTCGTAATCGACCTTCTGGAGGTCGGCCAGCTTCTCGTCGGCCTTTGCCTCGTCCATGCAGGTGCAGACGGGTACGGCAAAGCGGTTGCGGGAGACGAAGGTCTTCTCGTGACGGAACAGGACGGTTTCGCCGCCGAGCTTGATGTCGCTGCCGACGGTGAGGGTCTTCATGGGAGGCGCGGTGGCCTCGGAGAGCTTTGCCTTGGCTTCCTCGGAGAAGTACGGGCATTTGTCGATCGCGACGGCGCCCTGTGCAACCTTCATGCAGAATGCCATGCAGGTGGGGCTGCCGCATTCCTTACAGTTCTTCTTGGGAGAGAGCTTAAAAATATCCAAGCCTTTCAGTGCCATTGTTGTTTCCTCCTTCCGCTCAGACCAGCGCTTCGATCATGGTCGCGATGGCCTTGATGGCAGCCGGGTGACGCATGATGACGGCGTCGGAGCCGCCGGTCAGGCAGGCGGCTGCCGTGGTGATCTCCATTTCGATGCCGCGCTCCTCCGCATCGCCCCATTCGGGCATGTCCTTCTCGGACATCACGGATTCCTTGACGCCCCAGGTCTCGGGAGAGACGGGGGTGATGATGGGCATCTGGAGCTGATCGTCGCTCTGCGCCAGCGCAGCGGCGCGGATGCGGTCGAGGGTGGAGGCAACGTACTCATAGCCATAGCCTGCGGCGGCGGAGCCGGCGTTCATCACGATGGAATCCGCGGGCACGCCCAGCTGGGTGAGCAGCACGTTGAGCTGTTTTGCCAGGTTGATATCCACGGCGGATTCTGCGCCGACCTTCTGGCCATATGCCAGAGCGACGGAAGCGCCGACGGACTTGTAGTCCTCCTCACGGGCGGAGAGCACGAGAATGTTCTTGCCCTGGAGAGCTTCGGA
Organism: uncultured Oscillospiraceae bacterium; assembly: GCA_934622035.1. Classification (GTDB taxonomy): domain Bacteria; phylum Bacillota; class Clostridia; order Oscillospirales; family Oscillospiraceae; genus JAZOXB01. The sequence goes on along the minus strand of CAKTVG010000009.1, from coordinate 4,697 downwards.
GATTTTGGAGAAGAGGTCTGCGTCCTTCTCGATGTTCTTGCAGCCCATGATGACCAGAGGCAGCGTGGTCGCCTCAGAGACGGACTTTGCAAGCTCGACGCACTCCTCAACGGACTTATTTTCGCCGTTGGGGTCCGCGCCCTCGAGATGCAGGCAGATAAAAGATGCGCCGTGCATGGTTTCGACGCGCTTTGCCATGTCGGCCACGGTCTCGCAGCCGGCATAGAATTCCTGAAGGCCCTTCTGCGGATAGGCAGCCAGACCTCCGTCGGTCAGTTCTACGCCGATCTTCGGTGCGTTCTCAATGGGCGCGTCGAAGGCGTAGAAGGGCAGGACGTTGATGCCGCCGAGCTTGACAGCCTTGTCACCAGTGCCGATGGTGACGGTGCTGATCGAGGCATTGAACGCCTGCTTTTTTGCTTCAAAAGCCATTCTATGTTCCTCCTGAAATAGATATGTTGGTTTTTTGCGGGTTTTTTAAATTACAGCCCGAGCTGCTGCATCACGCCGCGAAGTGCCTGCTTCATGGCGCTGCCGTCGGGGATCTTCGAGCTGGGCTCGCCCTCGCAGTCGGCCTCGTACACGGCCTCGTCCTGCGGAAGGACGCCGACAAGATCAAGGCCGTGGGCTTCGATCTCCTCGCGCACGCCGGCGTTGAGCTCGCCGTTGGGCGCACGGTTGACGATCAGGCGCATGGTGCCGGGCTTGAGGTTCAGGTCCTTCACCATTTCCGCGATGCGGGCCACGGCCTGAATGCCGCGGCGGGAGCAGTCGGACACCAGCAGCAGCGTGTCCACATGGGGCAGGGTGCCGCGGGCGATGTGTTCCATGCCGGCCTCGTTGTCGATGACCATGTAGCGGTAGGCCCCGGCGTACTTGTCCACCTGGGTCTTGAGGATGCCGTTGACGTAGCAGTAGCAGCCCTTGCCCTGGGTCCTACCCATGACGAGCATGTCGAAATCGTCCTCCTCGATGAGCGCGGAGTTGAAGCGATATTCGGCGTAGTCCGCCTTGGTCATGTTCTTGGGGATGACGTCGCCGCGAAGCTCGGCCTGCGCAATCTCCTCGCGCACCGCGCCCAGCGTGGTCTCGACCTCGACGCCCAGAACCTCGTTGAGGTTGGAGTTGGCGTCGGCGTCCACGACCAGCAGCGGAGACTTTCCGGTTTTGATCAGGTAATCGACGATCATGCCGCAGACGGTGGTTTTGCCAACACCGCCCTTACCGGCAACTGCGATGGTATGGGTCATGGTATTTGCTCCTTTGGGGTTCACGCCGGGGCGGGCAGGCCCGCCCCGGACGGGAAGTGCTTTGCTTTAAATGAGGTCCAGCAGACCGGCTTCCTTGGCGATGCGGGCGACGTCCTCGTACTTGTTCAGTGCATACAGATGGATGCCGTTGATGCCGCAGGCGCGGTACTCGTCGATCTGACGGATGGTGTATTCGATACCGGCTTCCTTGAAGCTGGCCTTCTTACCCTCGATGTCGGCATCGAAGCAGGCATCGTCGCCCTTGGCGGTCTTGAGGCCGACGGAGAAGGGGTTCGGGAAGATCCAGTTCTTGGAGATGAGCTCGCACAGCTCGCGCGGCATCACGCAGCCGTTGCGGGACAGCGCCATGTTGATGGTGGCAGCCTGATCCAGGATGGGCATGATGCCCACATCGACGGGCATCCAGATACCGGCAGCGCGGATGGCGTCGAGCCAGTAGCGGAACTGGTCCATATCCCAGCACAGCTGCGTCATAATATAGTCTGCGCCGTTGTCCTGCTTCTGCTTCAGGAAGGCGATGTCAGCCTCGAGGCTGCGGCAGGCGATGTGGCCCTCGGGGGAGCCGGCCACGGCGATAGTGAACTTGTCGCCGAATTCCTGACGGACGAACTTGACAAGCTCGGTGGCGTAGTGCAGATCGCCGCCGGTGCCCTTCCAGCCGAAGGGAAGGTCGCCGCGCAGGGCGAGCATATGGTTGATGCCGTTGTCCAGGTAGGTCTGGAGCTGCTCCTTGATGCCTTCCTTGGTGTTGCCGATGCAGGTGAAGTGGGTCACGGGGATGCACTTGCCGTCCGCCTTGATCTTCTTCAGAACCTCAAGGTTCTTGCCGACGTTGGTGCCGCCTGCACCGTAGGTGCAGGAGATGTAGTCCGGGTTCAGGGTGTACAGCTTCTCCAGCACGCCGCCCTCGCCGCACAGCTTTTCCATGCCGGCGTCCGTCTTCGGGGGGAATACTTCAAAAGAGAACGCATTGCGCTGTTCCAGAATTTCAGCTACACTCATTGTTTTTGCCTCCTAAGTTATGTTTGATTGCGGCGCGCTGATTGCCGGGCGCCGCGCATTCCGATACAACTTTATCGTATCATATTTTCCCGCCAAATTCAAGAGATATTGCAGGAAAAGCGCGCAAAAATATGTCCGGTGAAACTTTTCCCCGCTGCCCCGCAGCTGCAAAAGCATGCGCAGGGGGACGGATTCTCCGTCTCGCGGGAAGGAATCAGCAAATCTGTGAATGCCCGCACCGGGCACGGCACGCCGCAGCCGTCAGCGACGCAGGCGCGCTACGGATGCGGCGTGCCCCTTGCGGGTAGCCCCCTAATTTTCGGTGCACCCGTAGGGCCACGGCGTGCCGTGGCCGCGTGCAGGAGCTTTCCAGCCTGTGAATGCCTGCACACGAGCGAGGCAGAGCCACGCCCCTACGAATTGGTTCTGTTCTTCAGCGCGTCCCCGTGCACTATTCCCCGTCCGGCGGGAGATTGTCGCCGAAGAGCGTGCGCCAGTAGTCGCTGTCGAGCACCCAGGCAGAGACGGTGAACTTGTTGCTCACCACGCCGTTGATGCGCTCGATCTCCTCGGCGGAAGGCTCCGTTCCGTCGAAGGAGGTATATTCGCCCGTGGGCATGTAATAGCTGCCGCGGTCGGTCAGCCAGCTGTGGTCGCTGAAAATGATGAGCGGCGAGGCGTCGGAGAAGACGTCCTGGCCCATATACAGCCGCGAGTCAAATTCCAGCCCGAAGAGATTGGAGAGCGTCGGCAGCAGGTCGAGAGAGGAGCAGGGACGGTCCACCGTCTCCGGCTCCATGCCCTTTTTATAGATGATGCACGCGTTGCGGTAGAGCTCGAAGCGCTCGTCCAGCTCGTGCCCGGCAAGCTCGCTCTGCTGGTCAACGGTCAGGCCGTAGGGGTAGTGGTCGGCGGAGAGGGCGATGACGGTGTTTTCCGCCACGCCGGCCTCCTCCAGCCGCTGCAAAAGCAGCTCCAGCGCGCGGTCGAGCTCAATGTTGCAGGCGAGATATGCCTTCGCCGCATCGCTGTAGGGCAGATCTTCGACCAGCGCCTGATTCTTGGCGGCCATGGAGTTGCCGTAGAAATTGTATTCCAGATGACCGGAAACGGTCATGTAATACGCATGGAACGGCTCGCTGCCCATATAATCCGCCGTGGTCAGGTCGATCATTTCCAGATCGGACTCCGGCCAGGTCTGCCTGACGTCCAGCCCGCGGTTGACCGCCTTGAAGATGTAGCCGAGGTTCGGGTGGGACTCGTTGCGGTCGTAGAACCCGGCGGTGTGGTCGTGGTAGGCATAGGCGGAGTAGCCCAGTTTTTTCAGCTGCTGCACCATTGTCAGGGGCATGGCCTTCGTCGAGGTGCGGCTGAAGCTCCACACGCCGTTTTTCGGGATGGTGCCGGTCAGCGCGACGTACTCGCCGTCGGAGGTGGAGACGCCCCAGATGGGCGTGTAAAAATTTGTGAATTGGAATCCCTGCGTCGTCAGCTTGTAAAGCGTCGGCGTCAGCTCCGGGTCGACCGCGAGGTAGGAAAAGCCCTCCGCGGTGATCAGAATCAGGTTGCAGCCCCGGAACATGCCGGTTTTTTCGTTCTTTGCCGTTGGCGTCTGCGCGGCGAAATACGCGTGCAGCTGGCGAATGGTGTCGTCCGTCTCGCCCGCAAGCAGGCTGTCAAAGTCGATCTCCAGCACATTCGGGCTGGTGTCGATGGGCGGCTCCGTCGGCTCTGTGGAAAGCTCCGTCTCCGAGGACGGCTCCGTCTCTGGCGGCTGCGTCGGCTCCGGCAGCTCCGGCACGAGCTGGCCGCCGCGGAAGCCGAAGAGCAGGCGGTGGATATCCAGCCGGAAGGCGGGCAGCAGGCCCAGCCGCGTCACGCCGGAGGAAAGGTCGTTTGTGTTATGATACAGGTCATAGGCCGACAGCGGCTCCGTGCCGAAAACGGGCAGCAGCGCGGCAATGCCGAAATGCAGCGCCGCGGCCAACGCCAGCGCGATGATCAGCCGGTACCAGCGCTTCGGCCGCGCCGCGCTGAAAAAGCGGCAGAAAAGCGACAGTCCCAGCGGCGGCAGAAGAAGCAGCACGAGCGGCAGCCAGTTTTCGCCCATGGTATGTACCGTCACCTTCCAGAATTCCAGCACCTGCCCGCCATTTCCCAGGGAATATGCGGAATAGAAGCAGCCGAAAATCTGAAAATAGACGAGCTGAGAGGCATAGAACAGGAAGAAAAACCAGGAAAGCACCAGCTCCAGCACGCGGTTCATCTTCGGCGGGAACAGACGGCACAGAACGTACGCCGCCAGCGCCGGAACCAACGCAAACAGGCAGGCGATGCCCAGCCCGGCGCGCCAGAAGCCCTGCGCGGTGACGGCCCGCAGGACTGCCTCGTTCAGGCACAGGCTGAGATAGAAAAAGGGCAGCA